>QHUM01000011.1 GCA_003222135.1 Gemmatimonadota bacterium
CATCGTTCAACACCTGGATGCAGGCGAAGCTGCCGCCGATGATGATGAACAGAAAGAACCACAGCAGCACGATGAGGGCTAGCGCGTTCACCTGGTAGCCCGTCAAGTCCGAGAGCAGCTCGCTCATCGTCGGACGCAGCGTGAAGGTGAAGATCGTGGCCTCGATCGCGGACCAGAACAGCAGCAGGACGAACGCGATCCACGGCACCCCCGGCTGGCGCGAGCTCGAATCCAGCATGGCGAAGGGCGACGTAACCATGTTCTTCACGGTCCGCCACAATAGCCCGACGCCAAGCCGGAGCAGACCCCAGATCCAGCCCACGAACACCAGGAGGAAGCGCGCCAGGCCGAACCAGTAAAACCACGCCATGCGGACCGCGTCCCACCAGGACATGAGCAGCGCCGCCAGAAAGCGTCCGCGGCCCGAGCGGAACGGAATGGTGTAAAGCGAGACCATCGTGCCCCAGACGCCCGCCACCAGCACCGTCGCCGGAAAGAAGAGCAACAAGAACTTCCCGACCATCTGCCAGAAGGAATCACCGGAGAGCACCGTTCGGAACACGAGCGCCTGCCAATCGAGGATCCAGGACAGGCCGCCCCAGATCCAGCCCCACACCGTCTGCAGAATCCAGCTCCACTGCTCGGTCTGGGCAGTGCCTAGCGGCTGTTGCATGTCTGTGCTCCCTCATGGGGTGGGAACCGGGATCGACGGTCGTGGGAACCGATCGCGCGGCCGGGCGCCCGAGCGGCCGGGACACATTGATAGTGACCGTCTCCGCCCTGTCAAGCGGCGCCGGTGATCTGCGTCACAATCAGGGCTGACAGCTTTGCTCGTCAGACGTATACTGTTGCCCATGCGCGACGACGAAACTCCCAAACGCCTGATCGTCGTGGGCGACCGTGTGCTGATCTCCCCGGAAGAGGGGGAGGAACGCACCAACGTCGGGCTGTATCTGCCCCCCACGGCGCTCGAGAGCCGCCAGGTGCAAGGCGGTCGCATCGTCGCGACCGGGCCGGGGACCCCCATGACCGAGCCCGCCAGCATGGACGACGAGCCGTGGAAGATCCACGGCCCGGACGTCAAATACCTCCCCATGCAAGCTGAGGTCGGCGACTACGGGCTGTTTTTCCGGAAAGCGGCTGTCGAGATCACGTTCGAAGGTAAGAAGTACCTGGTCGTACCGCAGGCGGCGATCCTCGTGCTCGTGCGGGAAGGAACCCCTGAGGAAGTAGAGGAGTAGCGCATGGCCGACATGGGATGGGCTCGGAGCCGCGGCAACCGCTCGGAAAAGGAAGGCCTGCGGCGGGGCGCGTGGTACCGGGTCGTGGAAGACCACGGCAAGGAATGGGTCGTGCTGGATGTGCACCAGGTCGAAGTACGCGTGCCCAGGGACAATGTCGACGTCCGCAAGGACCGGCCGAAGGCCTGGAGCGTGGTGCACGAGCCGCACCTCGTCTGTCCCGGGTGCCACAAGCGCCAGCACGTGGCGGGACAGCCCAAGGACGTGAAGTGCCACGAGTGCGGCAACAGCTTCACAGTGGATTGGGCCGATCGGGCATAGGGCGATCGCCTAATTCGGATCCAGGTCGCGCGATTCGGGCCCCGGTCGAGACGCCGGGGCTCGTTTTCTTTGGGACCATGTCCCCCTTCACGGGTGGGCTCCCTCGCGCCCGCGCGGTGCTCGGCGAGCGATTCGGCCACGCCGCGTTCCGCGTCCATCAGATCCGCGTGCTGGGCCCCTTGCTCGCGGGCCGGAGCGTGCTCGCGGTACTCCCCACGGGCGCCGGCAAGTCCCTGTGTTACCAGTTACCCGCGCTGCTGGCCGACAGCCTGACGCTCGTCGTCTCGCCCCTCATCTCGCTGATGCAAGACCAAGTGGGCACGCTGCGCCGCCGCGGAGTCGCCGCGGCGTATCTCAACAGCCTGCTCACCGCCGCCGAGCGACGCACGATCCTCGATGCGGCGCTCGGCGGGCGCGTACGGCTGCTGTACTGTGCGCCCGAGCGGCTCGGCTCGCTCGTGCGAAACCTGGGGCAGTCGGGCACCTCGGTCTCGCTGTTCGCGGTCGACGAGGCGCACTGCATCGTCGAGTGGGGGAACGAGTTTCGGCCGGTGTACCGCCAGCTCGGAAAGTACCGCTATCTCCTGAAGCACCCTCCGACCTTGGCGCTCACGGGAAGCGCGACACCCGCCACGCGCGCCGAGATTCTGCGGGTGCTCCGCTTGCAGCAGGCGGAGGTGGTGATGACCTCGTTCGATCGGCCGAACCTCGCGTTCGCGGTCGAGCGCGTGGCTGACGAGCGCACGCGGTTCGCCCGCATCCGCCGCCTGATCCGCGACGTCCCCGGACATACCATCGTGTACACGCCGACCCGCCGCCTCACCGAGCTCGTAACCCGGGCGCTGCTCCGCATGGGTGTGCGGGCCGCCCCCTACCACGCCGGGCTCTGCGCCGAGACGCGGCGGGAGGTGTTGATCGAGTTCCTGCGTGACCGGGTGCCGGTGGTCGTCGCGACGAGCGCGTTTGGCATGGGGATCGACAAGGCGGACGTGCGCCAGGTGCTGCACTGGGGGCCGCCGCGCACGCTCGAAGGCTATTACCAGGAGGCCGGCAGGGCGGGGCGGGATGGCGGGCCGGCGCACTGCCGGATCCTGTGGCGCCCGGCGGACTTCGCGTGGACGGAGTGCGCACCGGAGACGCGATCGTACGTCTCCCGCCCCGTCTGCCGGCGCCGCATGCTGCTCGCCTATTTCGGGGAGGCGTTGCGACACTGCAGCGGCTGCGACCGCTGCCCGGGCTCCCCGCCAGGCAGGCAGGGCAACGCCCTACCCGTTGGTCCAGTTGCGGGGTGAGGAGGTCGAAATAGCTTTGCCGGGATAGCTTTGGGCGAGAGCCCTCGGTTCTCGCGTTGCCGTACTCCCTCTCCTCGAGGACGACCGCCATGGCCGGCCGCAATTTCCTGTTCGTTCCCGGTCCGACGAACGTGCCCGACCGGATCCTCCGTGCGATGGACCGCGCCATGGAAGACCACCGGTCCTCCGCTTTTCCCGCCCTGGCCACCGCGCTGTTGCGAGACCTGAAGCAGGTCTTCAAGACCACCACCGGTCAGGCGTTCATCTTCCCGGCCACGGGCACCGGCGGCTGGGAGGCGGCGCTCGTCAACACCTTGTCGCCGGGAGACCGCGTCCTCGCCCCGCGCTACGGGCAGTTCAGCCATCTGTGGATCGACCTCGCCCAGCGGCACGGCCTGCGCGTGGACATCATCGACGTGGAATGGGGCGAGGGCGCACCGGTCGAGCGCATCGAGGAGATTCTCACCGCCGACACGACGCATGAGGTGAAGGGCGTGCTCATCGTCCACAACGAGACCGCGACCGGGGTGACGAGCGACATCGCCGCCGTGCGGCGGGCGCTGGACGGCGCCCGACACCCGGCGCTCTTGTACGTGGACGGCGTGAGCTCGATCGCCGCAATCGACTTCCAGATGGACGAGTGGCAGGTCGACCTCGCGGTCACCGGGTCGCAAAAGGGGCTGATGCTGCCCGCTGGCCTCGGCCTCGTGTGCGCCAGTCCCAAAGCGCTCGCCGCCCGCGAGCATGCGAAGTGCCCGCGGGTGTTCTTCGACTTCGGCGACATGATCAAGGCGAACGCGACCGGATACTTCCCCTACACGCCCTCGATTCCCCTGTTGTACGGCTTGCGCGAGTCCCTCGCCATGCTGTTCGAGGAAGGACTGGATCAGGTGTTCGCGCGTCATCACCGCCTCGCCGACGGCGTGCGCGCCGCCGTGCGCGCCTGGGGCTTGAAGCTGTGTGCCCGGGCGCCGAAGTGGCACTCGGACACCGTGAGCGCGATCCTGGTGCCCGAAGGGTGCAATGCGGCCGACGTCATCGACGTCGCCTTCCGGCGCTACAACCTCGCGCTGGGCGCCGGGCTCGGCCGCTTGGCCGGCAAGCTGTACCGGATCGGCCACCTGGGCGACCTGAACGAGCTGATGCTGCTCGGCGCTATCGCCGGGGCGGAGATGGCAATGCGCGACGTCGGTCTCAAGATCACCCCCGGGGCCGGCGTGGCGGCCGCCGCCGAGCACTACCGCAGCAGCGCGACCCCGCTGCCGCCGCGCGCCGCCGCGGCGCCCACCCCCGATGCCGCGCAACAGCCCGCGGGGAGCAAGCCCGGGCCTCAGGCCGCGCGCGCCGCCGTGCGGGCATGAGTCTGACGCGCTACGAGCCGGCGACCTCCCGGCTGCAGCGCAGCGAGCTCGCGGTGCCCGGCTCGCAACCCACGCTGTTTCCGAAGGCGCTCGAGAGCGAGGCGGACTGCGTGTTCCTCGACCTCGAGGATGCCGTTGCGCCGGCCGACAAGGAGCAGGCGCGACACAACGTCATCGCGGGGCTGCTGGAGCACGACTGGCGGGCGCGCGGCACGACCGTGTGCGTTCGCGTCAACGGCATCGATACCTCCTACATGTATCGCGATGTGGTCGACGTGGTGGAGCAGGCGGGACACCGGCTGGACGTCGTGCTGGTGCCGAAGGTCGGCGTCCCGGCCGACGTCTACCTCGTGGACGCTTTGCTCACTCAGATCGAGGCCGCGCGCCGCCTCCCCCACCGCATCGGCATCGAGGTCCTGATCGAGACGGCCCTCGGCATGGCCAACGTGGAGGCGATCGCGCAGGCGAGCCCGCGCCTCGAGGCGATGCACTTCGGCGTGGCGGACCTGGCGGCGAGCTTGCGCGCTCGGACTGTGAGCATCGGCGGGCCGAACCCGGACTATCCCGGCGATCAGTGGCACGCGGCGCTGTCGCGCATGGTCACGGCGTGCCGCGCGTACGGGTTGCGGGCGATCGACGGGCCGTACGGCGACTTCAAGGATCCCGAGGGCTATCGCGCCGCCGCCCGGCGCGCCGCCGCGCTCGGCTATGAAGGGAAGTGGGCGATTCATCCCTCGCAGATCGCCCTCGCGAACGCCGTGTTCACCCCGCCTCCCGCCGAAGTGGAGCGCGCCCGCCGCATCCTGGATGCCCTGGACCAGGCGGCCCGGGACGGCCGCGGCGCGGCGCAGCTCGATGGCCGGATGATCGACGCCGCCTCCGCGCGCATGGCGCAGAACGTGGTGCAGACCGCGGCCGCCATCGCGACGCGCGCCGCCGCGTCGCGCGCTTTCGTCACCACGCGAGCGTAGCCCGTGGATATCCACGAGTATCAGGCGAAAGAGCTGCTCTCGGGGTTCGGCGTCCGCGTCCCCAAGGGCGGCGTGGCGTACAGCGCCGATCAGGCGGTGTATCGCGCCACCGAGATCGGCGGCAGCCGCTGGGTCGTGAAGGCGCAGATCCATTCGGGCGCGCGCGGCAAGGCAGGCGGCATCAAGCCTTGCGCGAGCGAGGTCGACGTCCGCCAGGCGGCGAAGCAGCTGCTCGGCACGACGCTCGCGACGATCCAGACGGGGCCCGACGGCCTGCCGGTGCATCGCGTGCTGGTCGAAGAGGCGCTGCCGATCGCGCGCGAGCTGTACATCGGCCTGGTGCTCGACCGCGGGCGGGAGCGCATCGTCGTCGTCGCGCACCCGCACGGCGGCATGGAGATCGAGGAGATCGCACAGCGCGAGCCCGAGGCCATCCTGCGCGAGGTCGTGGAGCCCGCCGTCGGGATGCAGGCGTTTCAGGCGCGAGAGCTCGCGTTCGGGCTGGGGCTCGCACCGTCGCAGGTGAACCAGGCCGTCGCCGTGATCCTCGGGGCGTATCGCGCGTTCCGCGAGCTGGACGCGACCATGGTCGAGATCAATCCGCTCGTCGTCACCGGAGACGCTCAGGTACTGGCGCTCGACGTGAAGATGAGCTTCGACGACAACGCGATGTTCCGCCGGCCCAATGTGGCCGAGCTGCGCGACCACGCGCAGGAAGATCCGCGCGAGGCCGAAGCGGCCGAGCACGGGCTGAACTACGTGGCTCTGGACGGCGACATCGGTTGCATCATCAACGGCGCCGGCCTCGCCATGGCGACCATGGACATGATCAAGCACGCCGGCGGCGAGCCGGCCAACTTCCTGGACATCGGTGGCGGCGCGTCGCCCGAGCGCGTCGCCGCAGCGTTCCGCCTGGTGCTCTCCGACAAGAAGGTCCGGGCCATCCTCGTGAACGTGTTCGCCGGCATCAACCGCTGCGACTGGGTCGCCACCGGTGTGGTGCAGGCGGTGCGCGCGGTGCGCGTCCCCGTTCCTCTGGTGGTGCGGCTCGCGGGGACCAACGTGGAGGAGGGCCGCCGCATCCTGCAGGAGAGCGGGCTCCCGATCATCACCGCCGACACACTCGCGGACGCGGCGCAGCGCGTGGTAGCGGCGCGTCAGGCTGGTCGACGCAGCGAGGGCTCCGCATGAGCATCCTACTCGACGAGCGGAGCGCCGTCATCGTCCAGGGGTTCACGGGGGACAAGGGAACGTTCCACGCGAAGCAGATGATCGCCTACGGCACGAACGTGGTGGGCGGCGTGACCCCGGGAAAGGGCGGGGCGAGGCACCTCGAGCGGCCGGTGTTCAATACCGTGAAGGAAGCGGTTGCCGCCACCGATGCCGTCGCCTCACTGGTGCTGGTGCCGGCCCCGTTCTGCGCCGATGCCGTCATGGAGGCGGCCGACGCAGGTATCCGGCTCGTCGTGACCATCACCGACGGCGTCCCCGCCCAGGATATGATGCGCGTCAAGCGGTACCTGTGGCGCTACGCCAAGGAGCGGCGTACCCGCCTGATCGGACCCAACTGCGCCGGGGTGATCAGCCCCGGCAGGGCGATGTTGGGAATCATGCCGGGCCACATCTACACGCGCGGCGCCGTCGGCGTCGTCACGCGCTCCGGCACGCTCGGCTACGAAGCCGCAGCGCAGATGCAGGCGCTCGGCATCGGCATTACCACGAGCGTGGGAATCGGCGGCGATCCCATCAACGGGAGCTCGTTTGTCGACATGCTGGCCCTGTTCGAGGAGGATCCGGAGACCGAGGCCGTCATGATGATCGGTGAGATCGGCGGTCCGCAGGAGGCGGACGCCGCACGCTTCGTCAAGGAGCATATGACGAAGCCGGTAATCGGATACGTCGCCGGCCTCACCGCGCCGAAGGGCCGGCGCATGGGGCACGCCGGCGCGATCATCTCGGCGTTCGGCGACACCGCGGCCGAGAAGGCCGAGATCATGCGTTCGGCGGGTCTCATCGTCGCTCCGAGCCCGGCCGAGCTCGGGTCCACGGTGGCCCAGGTGCTGGCCCGCATGCCGCCCCGGCTGGTCATGGTCGCGCGGTGAGTGCGCCGGGTCGGCCGACCGTCGTGGTGACGCGGCGGCTCCCCGCGCCCGTCGAAGCCGAGCTCGAGCGGGCGTTCGACGCCCGCTTGAGCCGGGACGACCATCCGCTCACGCCGGCCCAGCTGAAGGACGCACTGCGCGGCGCCGACGCGCTCGTGCCCACCGTGAGCGACCGCATCACCGGCGACACGCTCGCGGTCGAGCCGCTCCGCGCCCGGATCCTCGCCAACTACGGCGTCGGGTTCAACCACATCGACGTGGCCGCCGCGAACGCCCGCGGAGTCGTGGTCACGAATACGCCGGAGGTGCTCACCGACGACACCGCGGACGACGCCGTCATGCTCCTGCTCATGGTGGCACGTCGCGCCGGCGAAGGCGAGCGGCACGTGCGGAGCGGCGCCTGGACCGGGTGGCGACCCACGCACATGCTCGGCACCAAGGTGACCGGCAAGACGTTGGGCTTGATCGGATTGGGTCGGATCGGTCGGGCGGTGGCGCGCCGCGCCCATCACGGCTTCGGCATGCGCGTGCTGTTTCACGACCCATACCCGCCTCCGGCGGACGTCGTCGCCGACCTCGCCGCCGAGCCCCGGGCCACCGTGGAGGACGTGCTGCGCGAAGCCGATTTCGTGTCGCTGCATTCACCGGCCACGCCCGAAACGCGCCACCTGATGAACGCCGAGCGGCTCGCCTGCATGCGTCCCACCGCCTTCCTGATCAACACCGCCCGCGGCGACATCGTGGACGAAGCGGCGCTGGTCGCGGCGCTCCGGCGCGGGCAGCTCGCGGGGGCGGCGCTCGACGTGTATGAGAAGGAGCCGCACGTGACGCCCGATCTCCTGACCATGGAGAACGTGGTGCTGCTGCCGCACTTGGGCAGCGCCACAGAGGAGACGCGGGTGGCGATGGGCATGCGGGCGTTGGACAACCTCACGGCGTTCTTCGCCGGAGCGACCCCGCGCGACCGCGTGGCGTGAGCGACGCCCCTCGAGCGCCGACCGATCCTGCCGCCGCTCAGTACTTGGAGCAGGTAGCCGGCCTCCTCTTCGAGCAGTTCGTACAGGTGATTCGCGTCCACCAGCCTGAGCTCGAGCCCGTGCTGCGCGGCGAGCCCGCGGTCGCCGGCGCGTCCCCCGAGCTGATCGCGCGAGCCATTCAGGCGCAGGGCACATGGTTCCAGCTGCTCTCCGTCGCGGAGCAGAACGCCGCGATGCGCCAGCGCCGCCAGGCCGAGGTGCAGCGCGGCCACCAGCAGCTGCGCGGCACGTTCGCCCAGGTGGTGAGCGCCGCCGCCGCGCACGGCGTCGCGGTCGAAGAGATGCGGTCCCTCGTGGCGCGCCTGCGCGTGCGGCCGGTGATCACCGCCCATCCCACCGAGGCCAAGCGCGTCACCGTGCTGGAGAAGCACCGCCGCATTTACCGCCGGCTCGTCGATCTCGAGGCGCCGCGCTGGACCCCGCGCGAGCGGAGCGGTCTGATCGACGCCGTGCGAACGGAGATCGAGCTGCTCTGGCTCACCGGCGAGCTGCGACTGGAGAAGCCCACCGTCGCCCAGGAGCTCGCCTGGGGACTGTACTTCGTGACGGAGAACCTGTTCGACGTCGTCCCCGACTTGGTGGACAAGCTCGACCGCGCGCTGCGGCAGGCCTATCCCGACGGACGGTTCGGAGTGCCGCCGTTTTTCCAGTTCGGCTCGTGGATCGGCGGCGACCGCGACGGCAATCCCTTCGTCACGAACGAGGTGACGCGGCGGAGCGTGTACGACAATCGCGTCGCCAGCCTGCGTCGCTACCGGCAGCGGCTCGCCGAGCTGTTGCGGGCGCTCTCCGCCACCGAGCGCGCGGCCGGGATCACGCCGGAGTTCCGGGAGGCCCTCGCTCGCCAGATCGACCGGAGCGCGGTCGGCGAGCCGATCGCCGCCCGCAACCCCGGCGAGGTGTTCCGGCAGTACGTCGCGTGCATGCTGCGGCGCCTGGACGCCACGCTCACGTCCGCGGAGCAGGGCAAGACGGCCCCGGAGGCGGCGGGCTACCGCACGGCGGACGAGCTCATCGCCGACTTGCAGTCGCTCGAATCGGGCCTCGCCGACGCGCGCGCCTCGGGCGCGGCCGAGCTGCTCGTACGCCCCGTGCGGCGCGAGGTCGAGGCATTTCGCTTCAGCACGTTCCGGCTCGACCTGCGGGACAACACGACGCGCCTCGATGCCGCCCTCACCGCCCTGTGGCGCGCGCGGCACCCGGGCGACTCCCCAGCCCCCTCGCCCGAGTCGCCCGAGTGGGTGATGTGGCTGCAGGGCGAGCTCGCCCGGCCGCTCCAACCGAATTGCCCGCCGCCCAGCCTCCCGCCCGAGGCGGCCGAGACGCTCGGCATGTTCCGGCTGATCCGCGAGCTGCGGGACGAGCTCGACCGCGAGGCGATCGGCAGCTTCATCCTCAGTATGACCCACGACGCGGCCGACGTGCTGGGCGCGCACCTGCTCGCCAAAGAAGCCGGCCTGTTCGCCGACGCCCCAGGCACCGAGAGCTGCACCTTGCCGGTCGTGCCGCTGTTCGAATCGGTCGATGACCTGCGGCGCGCTCCGGAGATCGTGCGCGACTTGTTGCAGGTGCCCCTGATCCGACGCAGTGTCCGCGCGCAAGGCGGTGTGTACGAGGTCATGATCGGGTACTCCGATTCGAACAAGGACGGGGGCTTCCTCACGTCGAACTGGGAGCTGGCGAAGGCGCAGCTCAGGCTGACGCGGCTCGGACGAGAATGCGGCGTCCCCATTGCATTCTTCCACGGGCGCGGTGGATCGGTGAGCCGGGGCGGCGCGCCGACCGGGCGCGCCATCGCCGCGCAGCCGGCCGGCTCGATCGCGGGACGCCTGCGCATCACCGAGCAGGGAGAGGTCGTCTCGTTCAAGTACGCCAACCGCGGCACGGCCGCCTACCAGACGGAGCTGCTCGCCGCGAGCGTGCTCGAGCACTCCCTCAAGTCCGAGCGGGAAGACGCACTGGTCCCCACCGCCGAGTTCGACGAGGCCATGGAAGCGCTGTCCGGCGCGGCCCACGCCGCCTATCGCCGGCTGATCGAGCATCCCCATCTGGTCAGCTACTTCCAGGCGGCGAGCCCCCTCGAAGAGATCGCGCTGCTCAACATCGGGTCGCGCCCCGCGCGCCGGTTCGGCGCGCGCACGCTCGGCGACCTGCGCGCGATCCCATGGGTGTTCGCGTGGACGCAGAACCGTCACGGCATCCCCGGGTGGTACGGGGTGGGCACCGGGCTCGCGACCTTCCGCGACGTGCGCGGCGCGCGCGGCGCGGCGTTGCTCGGCAGGATGTTCGCCGACTGCCGCCTGTTCCGCTTGATCGTGGACGAGGCGGAGAAGACGCTCGCGTACGTCGATCTCGACATCGCCCGCGCCTATGCCGATCTGGTCGCCGACCCCTGGGTACGCAACGAGCTGGTTTCTCTGGTCGCCGACGAATACCACCGGACCGTCGAAGCGGTGCGGCGCCTCACGGGCGCCGGCGCGCTCGCAGAGCGGTTTCCGCAGTTCCGGGCGCGGCTCGCCCGCCGCCTGCCGACCCTGAATCAGGTGAATCACCAGCAGATCGAGCTGTTGCGGCGCTACCGCGGAGGGCACGACGACGCGCTGCCGGCGCTGCTCTTGTCCATCAACTGCATCGCGGCGGGGTTTGGGACCACGGGGTGACCGCTATATTCTCCCCATGCACCCCGCCCTCTACTTCACGGACCAGCACCACCACGTGCGCGATATGGTGCGCGACTTCGCGAACCAGGTCATCCGCCCGAGCGCCCGCGAGCACGATCTCGAGAGCAGCTTCCCCTGGGACAACGTGAACCGGATGGCCGAGCTCGGTCTGTTCGGCATCCCCTGGCCGGAGGAACTGGGCGGCTCGGGGATGGACTATCTCTCCTACATCATCGTGATCCACGAGCTCGCCAAGGTCGATGCGAGCCATGCGATCACGGTCAGCGCGCACACCACGCTCGGCACCTCTCCAATCATGGACTTCGGGACGGACCAGCAGAAGCGGCGGTACGTCCCGCTCCTGGCGACCGGCAAGGTGCTGGGCGGCTTCGGGCTGACGGAGCCGGGCGCCGGCTCGGACGCCGGGGGCACGAAGACCACGGCGGTCGCCCGGGGCGACCACTACGTCCTGAACGGCTCCAAGATCTTCATCACCCACGCCGGGGTGGGCGAGATCTTCGTCGTCACCGCCCGCACCGATCCGGCCGCCAAGAAGACCCACGGCATCACCGCCTTTATCGTCACCAAGGATACGAGCGACCTCGACGAAGCGAGGCGCGTCGGAATCGGCCACGACGCGTCGCTGCCGAAGTGTCCCGGCGTCGCGGCGGCCAAGAAGGAGGACAAACTGGGCTGGCGCGCCTCCGACACACGGGAGCTCGTCTTCCAGGATGCGATCGTGCCGCGCGAGAATGTGCTGGGGTCGGTGAACAACGGCTTCCGGCAGTTCCTGCACACGCTGGACGGTGGGCGCATCGGCCTCGGCGCGCTCGCCCTGGGCATCGCCGAGGGGGCGCTCGAGGAGTGCCTCAACTACACGTCCACCCGCAAGCAATTCGGCCGGGCGATCGCGAGCTTTCAGGGCGTGCACTTCGCGCTGGCGGACATGGCGACCGAGATCGAGGCCGCCACCCACCTGGTCTACCACGCGGCGTGGCTGAAGCAGACCGGTCAGCCCTTCAAGAAAGAAGCCGCGATGGCGAAGCTGTACGCGTCGGAGCTGGCCATGCGCGCGACCACCAAGGCCGTCCAGCTGCACGGCGGCTACGGCTACACCACGGACTACCCCGTGGAGCGGATGATGCGCGACGCGAAGATCTGCGAGATCGGCGAAGGCACGAGCGAGATCCAGCGCATCGTCATCGCGCGGCAGCTGCTGGGAGACCTGGTCGACTAGGGCACGATACCCAGATTCTTCACCAGGAACGCCCACCGGTCCGCCTGCTCCTCGATCACCTTGCTGGTCGGCTTGCCGGCGCCGTGTCCGGCCTTGGTCTCGATCTCGATCAGCACGGGTGAGGGGCCCGCCTGCGCGGCCTGCAACGCCGCCGCGAACTTGAAGGAATGCCCCGGCACGACCCGATCGTCGTGGTCGGCGGTCGTGATCAATGTCGCCGGGTAGCGCGTCCCCGCCTTGAGATTGTGCAACGGCGAGTACTGGTAGAGATACGGGAACTGCGCCGCGCTGTCCGCCGAGCCGTACTCGGTGACCCAGGCCCACCCAATCGTGAATTTGTGGAACCGCAGCATGTCCATGACGCCGACTGCCGGCAGGGCCGCCCCGAACAGCTCCGGTCGTTGCGTGATCGCCGCCCCCACGAGCAGGCCCCCGTTCGAGCCGCCGCCGATCGCGAGTTTCGCCGGCCTCGTATAACCCTGCGCGATGAGATACTCCGCCGCGGCCAGAAAATCGTCGAACACGTTCTGCTTCTTCTCGTGCATCCCCGCCTGATGCCACTCTTCGCCGTACTCACCGCCGCCGCGCAGATTCGGTATCGCATAGACCCCGCCCCGCTCGAGCCACGCGAGCAGGCTCACCGAGAAACTGGGCGTGAGACTGATGTCGAACCCGCCGTAGCCGTAGAGATAGGTCGGATTCGAGCCGTCGAGCTTCATGCCTTTCTTGTGCGTGACGAACATCGGCACCCGCGTGCCATCCTTGCTGGTGTAGAACACCTGGTTCGTCTCGTAGCCCGACGGATCGAAGTCGATGGCCGGCGCCTTGAAGACACTCGACGTGCCTTCCTTGAAGTCGTAACGGAAAATCGTCGTGGGGTACAGGAACGACGTAAACGCGTAGAACATCTCGTCGTCCTTGCGCTCGCCCGAGATCGATGCCACGGCACCGAGCGTCGGGAGCGCGACATCCTTGAGAAACTGCCCGCCCAGCGCGAACAGCCGCAGCCGCGAATGGGCGTCGTGCATGTAGTGCGCGACGAACGCATCGTGGATGATCTGCACGCCCTCGAGCACGTCCTCGCCCTGCGGGATGACCTCGCGCCAGTGGGCGCGCTCCGGCTGCCGCGTGTCGATCGCGATCACGCGCTTCCTCGGGGCATCGAGGTCGGTGAGGAAGTAGAACACCGGGCCGTGGTTGCCGATGAACCCGTAGCTCGCGTCGAAATCGTCGAGCAGGCGAGCCACCGCGCCCCTGACCGTGGGACGGGTGGCGCTCCGCAGGTCGAGGTAGTACACGCGGTTCCGCCGGTCGGTGCCGAGCCACACGTTCATGACGACGTACCGGCCATCGTCGGTCACCTGGGCGCCGAACCCCCAGTCCGGCTGATCGGGACGCTCGTAGACGAGCACGTCCTGCGCCTGCTCCGTGCCGAGGCGGTGATAGTAGACTTTCTGGAAGCGGTTCACGCTCGTCAGCGCCTTCTCCGCCGCCTCCGGGTAGCGACTGTAGAAGAACCCGCGGCCGTCGTAGGTCCACGACGCACCGGAGAACTTGATCCAGCGCAGGTGGTCCGATCGGTCGCGCCCGCTCGCGATATCGCGGACGTGGAACTCCTCCCAGTCCGACCCGCTCGCCGAGGTGCCGTAGGCGAGCAGCTTCCCGTCCTCCGACACCGCCAGCGTGGAGAGCGCGACGGTCCCGTCCTGGGACAGCACGTTCGGGTCGAGCAGCACCGCCGCATCGGCCACGAGGGAGGCCTGCTTGTACAGCACCGCCTGGTTTTGTAGGCCGTCGTTCTTGAAGAAGAAGTACCGCCCAGCCTTATGGAACGGCGCACCGTATCTCGGATAGTTCCAAAGCTGTGTGAGCCGCTGGCGGATCGTGGCGCGCTCCGGGATCTGGGCCAGGTACGATTCCGTGACCCGATTCTCTGCCTCGATCCACGCGCGCGTTTCCGGCGCGTCGGGATCCTCGAGCCAGCGATAGGGATCCGGCACGCGCGTGCCGTGGTAGTCGTCCACCACGCCGCTTCGACGGGCGGATGGGTACTGGATCGTTTGGCCGGGCGCCGCGTGGGCGGCCGCCCCGCCGAGCAAGATGCCTGTCAGGAGCACCCCCGAACGCAGAAAGCCGTTGTGTGCGTGCATCATAGGGCATGAAATCTCGGGCTAGTTGACGTAAGTCGCAAGCCCACTTAGATTTAGAGTATGCATTGGACTTCCGGACTGCTCGCCGCGTCGAGCACCTTCGGTGCGCCGCGATCGGGCCGTCCTTCCAATCGGGTCAGATCCTCCTCCGTCAATCTCCTCGGAATGAGTGCTTGCTGGGACAACCATCGGATCCCCACCGGCTGCTGGCCGGTCGGGGTCGAGGGCACATGCTTTGAAACGGGAAATACTAATCAGCGGGAGCCCGCGGGAGACCCGCGTGGCCATCCTGGAGGACGACCGCCTTGTTGAGCTCCTGGTGGATCGTCCCGACACCCGCCGCATGGTGGGTGACATCTACCTCGGCACCGTGGACGCGGTCTTGCCGGGGATACAGGCGGCCTTCGTCAATATCGGCGCTGAAAAGAGCGCCTTCCTCCATGCCTCCGATCTGATCGAATCGGAGGACGAGGACGAGCCCCGCGATCCGGATGACGAGAACGACAGCGGGAACGGCGGCTCGAACGGCGAGGCAGTGGGAGCCAGCGGCGCGGGCGGCGCGGGCGGCGGGGGCGGGGGGGGCGGGCGGTCGCGACGCCGTCTGCCGAACATTGCCGACGAGCTGAAGAAGGGTCAGGCCAAGCTCGTTCAGGTCATCAAAGAACCGATCGGTACGAAGGGACCGCGGGTCACGGCGCAGGTGTCGCTGGCGGGCCGGTTCCTGGTCTACATGCCGTTCGCCTCGAAGGTCGGCGTCTCCCGCAAGATCGAGAACCGCGAGCAGCGCACCAAGCTCCGCGACATGGTCGCGAAGCTCGTCCCCAAAGACTCGGGCGGCTGGATCATCCGGACGGTGGCCGAAGACCTGACCGAGCAGAGCTGCAAGCACGAGATCGACCACCTGTACGAGCTGTGGAAGAAGATCAAGCGCAAGGCCGGCTCGGTGCGCCCGCCCGCGCTGCTGCAGCGCGAGACCAGCCTCACCCGCGGCATCATCCGCGATCTCTTCAGCGACAAGGTCGACTCGCTGCTCGTCGACTCGAAGATGCTGCACAACGAGGTCGTCCAGTATCTGAAGCCGATCGATCCCGACCTGATCGAGCGGGTGAAGCTGCACGCCGCCGAGGCCTCGCTGTTCGACGAGTACGACATCGAAGCGGAGGTCCGCAAGCTCTTCATCCCGCGCGTGGAGCTGCCGACCGGCGGGTATCTCATCATCCAGCCGACCGAAGCGTTGACCTCGATCGACGTGAACACGGGCCGCTACACCGGCAAGAAGGACCCCGAGAGCACGATCCTCAAGACGAACATCGAGGCGGCCCGCGAAGTGGCGCGCCAGCTGCGGCTGCGGGACATCGGCGGGATCATCGTGGTGGACTTCATCGACATGGAATCGCGCGGCAACCGCGAAAAAGTGTTGCAGGAGCTGCGCACCCATTTAGGTCGCGACCGCGCGCGCACCAAGGCGTTCGCCGTCTCGGAGCTGGGCCTGATCGAGATGACGCGCCAGCGGGTGCGCCCGTCGTTGTGGCAGTCGATGACCGCCGAGTGCCCCACCTGCAACGGTACGGGACGGGTCTTTCGACCCGAGGTGGTCGTGCGCCGCATGGAGCGCTCGCTCAAGCGCGCCGGCGCCGAGCACAAGGAGCGCCAGCTGGCGGTGCGGCTGCACCCCGAAGTGGCGCTGTATCTCGTGGAGCAGGAGCCTAACTTCTTGCGGCAACTCGAGAAACAGACCGGGCTCGAGCTCGAGGTGCGCGACGACCCGATGATGCGCCTGGACGAGTTCCGGATGATGGCGCAGCCGGCGGGTCGGGACGTGACGGAGCAATACGCGGTGGCGTAGGGGCAACCTTGACCAACCGATTGCCCGCATTTACGTTCCGGCCCTCATGACCTACGCGATTTTTTCGATCGGGAGCCTTCAGTTCAAGGCCGAGCCCGGCGTCACCATCAAGGTCCCGCTGCTCGCAGGCGAGCCCGGGACCAAGGTGACGTTCGATCGGGTGCTGCTCGCGAGCGACGGCAAGCAAGTGCACACCGGCAAGCCCGTCCTGAAAGGCGCCAAGGTCACGGCCGAGGTGGTGCGCCACGGCAAGGGCAAGAAGATCCGGATCTTTCGCTTCGCCCGCCGGACCGGGTATCGGCGTCACGCCGGACACCGCCAGCCGTTCACCGAGGTCAAGATCGCCGACGTGAAGCTCAAGGACTGAGGGACGCATGGCTCACAAGAAGGGTGTCGGCTCCTCCCGCAACGGCCGCGATTCTGGCCCCAAGTACCTCGGCGTGAAACGCTTCGCCGGGGAGTTCGTCACCGCGGGGACCATCCTCGTCAAACAGCGCGGTACGAAGTTCCACCCCGGCCTGAACGTGCGCCGGGCGACTGACGACACCCTGTTCACGGTGATCGACGGTCTGGTCAAGTTCGAGCACAAAAACAAGAAACGCTACAAAGTCAGCGTCTATCCGAAGCTAGGCGCGTAGACGCGTCGGCGGCCCGCTTCGCTCGATGCGGCGGGCGATCGTAGCAAGCGTGCGGAAATCCTCCAGCTCGAGCTCCTCCATCGGGAGCGTCCGTCCTAGCTCGCGCTCGATGTGCAGGAGCAGCTCGACGATCAACAGCGAGTCGAGCAGCCCGGTCTCCAGGAGATCCGTGTCGGGAGACGGGACCTCCAGATGAAGGCGCGCGCGGAACAGCGCCTTGAGCCGTGCTTCAGTCGTCACCCGAGCGCTCCCGGTACTCGTCGGCCAGCACATCGTACAACAGGCGGTCGAGCGCACGCCCGTCGATGTAGTGGCATTTGCGGAGCCGCCCGGCGTAGCGAAACCCCAGCTGCTCGAGGCCGCGCTGCGCCGCCGCGTTCGTCTCGACGGTCCACGCGTTGATCGCGCACAGCCCCAACTCCCTGAAGGCCAAGTCGAGCAGCCGGGCCGTCGCGCGCCGGCCGCAGCCGCCCTGGCGCTTGTTTCCCAGTACGGTCCAGACACTCGCCGTCCGGAACGTGCGATCCACGTTGGTCAGACCGACCACGCCGGCGAGCGTCGTGTCGTCGTCTCCGGTGAACACGCGCAAGAAATGGATGTCCCGCTGCGTCATCAGCTTCAGGGACAAGGGAGTGAGCCGCTGCACTCCCTGGCCGAAGTCGAGCCACTGGTAGTTCTCTTTCTGACCGAGCCAGCCGGCGACCGTCTCGATCAGCGCAGGCGAATCAATGGGCAACAGCTTCATGGCCCAGGAAGGCGTCTCGCAGCTCGCGCAGTCCGATCTTGCCGTTGGCGTTGCGCGGCAGGCGGTCCAGCGCGAGCCAGCGTGCGGGCAGCATGTAGGGGGGCAGGCGCGCCGCCAGGCGCCGCCGCAACTCCCCGGGCGTGACAGCGCCTCGGGCCCGGCCGGCCGGCACGTAGGCGCAGCAGATCGTCGTGCCCGCGAACCCGTCCGTCGGCACGCCGACCACGGCCCCCTCCGCGATCCCGTCCAGCGCCAGCAGCGCTCCTTCGATCTCGCCCAGCTCGATGCGATACCCGCGGGCCTTGATCTGGGTGTCCGCGCGCCCGTGAAAGAAGGTCAATCCATCGGGGCTCACGCTCGCGAGATCCCCGGTGCGGTACAGTCGCCCCCCCGGCTTCCCGCCGGGCGCGCGCCCGAAGGCGGCACGCGTACGCTCGGGATCTCGCCAGTAGCCGGCGCTCACACCCTCCCCACCGATGTACAACTCGCCGATCTCGCCCGGCGGGACGGGTTCTCCGGCCTCGTCCAACACGCGCAGCACCTCGCCCGCGCAGGGATGTCCGATGGGGACGGACGCGCCGTCGTCGACCGGACACGCGGGCATCGTGTAGTAGCTGCTCGCAATCGTCGTCTCGGTCGGCCCGTAGAGGTTGGTGAACGACGCGTGGGGTACCCGCTGCATCCAATGGCGCAGGGCGGGCGTCGGGAACGCCTCGCCGCACCACAGCACGCGCCGCAGCGTCGCGAAGTCCCCGTGGCCCACCGCGCCGGACTTGGCCATGTGGGTCAACACCGACGGCACCGAGAACCACTGAGTCAGGCGGCTCGCGCGCACGAACTGCGCCAGCTTATGCGGCAGCAGGTTGACCTCCGGCGGCACGAGGTGCAGCTCGGCGCCGGCGGCCAGCGTCCCGAACACGTCGTACGTCGAGAGATCGAAATGCAGCGGCGAATGCCCCGAGTGGCGGTCCCCGGGGGTCGGCCCGAAGTAGCCGTTCGCCCACTCCACGAAACGGATCACGCCGGAGTGGCGGATGACCACGCCCTTGGGAACACCGGTGGACCCCGACGTGAAGAGGATGTGGGCGGCAGCGCACGCCGCGGGCGGCGGGTCCCGCGGCCTGGCCGGGAACGCCGCGAGGTCCGAGAGCACGAAGTCGGGGCGAACCGGGAGGTCGCAGGCGCTCCTCTCGTCCATGCAGCCGATGCGGTAGCGCGGTGCCGGACGCCCGGCCACGCTCAGTTCAGCCAGGGAGCGCGCCGCGGCGCCCGCGACGAGCACGATGCGGGGCTCGCACGACGCGAAGATCGCGGCCACGCGCGCCGCGGGGTTGGCGGGATCCACCGGCACATAGATCCCGCCCGCTTTGAGAACACCGAGCAGGGAGATCACGGCGGTCGGCGATTTCGGGAGGAGCAGCGCGACGCGCTCGCCCGGCCGGCACCCGACCGCGCCGAGCAGCCGCGCCAGCCGATTGCTCGCCGCCTCGAGCTCGCCGTAGCTGACGCGCGTCTCGCCCAACACCAGCGCGCCTGCGTCTGGGCGCCGCTCCGCCTGCGCCGCCGGCCATTGGTGCAGCAGCCGCGTCATGGCCTCACCAGAGCGGCCGCGCGCTCGAACGCGGTGCGCGCGTGGTACAGGTCGTCTTCGGCGGTCGGGATGTCCAGGATGAACGCCTCGTGGCCGAGCTCGAGATATCGAGCCAGCAGCCCCGCGACCTCGTCGTAGCTCCCCACCAGATACGGACACATCGTCTGATAGTGCTCGAACGGCTCGAGCCAGTATGGCCCGGCGTTGGCCGCCCCCATGCCCGCTGCCGCCTGGGCCGCATCGGTGATCTGCCGATGCCAGAACGAGTCCGAGATTCTCGTCGCCATTTCCCGCGCGAGCTGACCCCGCCGGTCGGGTGGGAAACGCAGCCGCGCGACCCGCCACGCCTCCTCTGAGTCCTCACGGGCCACGATCCCGATGCGCGCTCCCGTACGCACCCCCTCCTCCGCCGCCTCTTCCTCCTCGGGCGGCGGAGGGTATTTCACCGCCGTCGCGCCGATCACCCGCGCGGCGGCCAGGCCCGCCGCGGACGAGCCCGACACGAACAGTCCAGGCGCCAGATCCGGCGGCACCGGCGGCGTCAGCTTGAGGCGGGTGGCGCCATAGAACGCGCCCTGGTGTGTGACCGCCGCGCCTGAGAGCAACCGCCCGATCAGCGTGGCGTAGTCGGTCAGGCGTTCGTAGCGCCGATCGTGTTCCGTGGAATCGTTCAGCGCCTCGAGGTCGTTCTTGAAGCCGCCCGCCACGAGATTCAGGCACACGCGGCGCTCGTGCAGCCATGCCAGGCTCGTCACGAGCTTGGCGACGGTGTAGGGATGCATGTACACCGGCTGCACGGCCACCAGCGGGCACAGTTCGGTCGTGTGATGGATGACGTACTGCGCCACGAGCCATGGATCCACCTGACGATTGTCGCTGTACACCAGCATGCCGCGACAGCCGTGGCGCTCGCTCCAGCGCGCCACGTCGGCCACCCGGTCGAGGTACTGCTCTCGCGGGGTGTTGCTCGCAGCCGGACCGGTCGAAAACAGCTCCGGCGTCCCGCCGTTCATGCTCACTGCTTGACGATGTCTCCACTCGTCACGGTGCCGGAGACGCGGAATCCCTCTGACGGAATGAAGACGTCGAAGAAGTCGGAGCCGCTCCCGGCCGGTCCGTTGTCACACACGCTCAGGGTGAAGCTCACTACGCCGCCCGTGTCCTCACGCCCGTTGGCGTCCACTTCCACCCCGCGACTGGGGTCGCTGCACTTGGTCGAGCTGTTGCGGTACGCGGTGATCGACGTCGCGGGATCCGCCGTCGGGTCCACGGTCAGCGTCGCGGCCCTCCCATCCGGTCGCACATCGGCGTAATCGGTGCCCGTGAATCTCCCGGTCAGATCGGACCGCACGTCGAAGTCGAAGGTCA
>QHUM01000012.1 GCA_003222135.1 Gemmatimonadota bacterium
AACGGCGTCACCCGGCGTCAGCGTCTGCTGTGCGGGGTGGTGGAACCAAGTGAGCCAGCGCCACACCGCGGGTGCGAGCACGCCGACCCCGTAGTGACGGCTGTATTGGGGGAAGTTCGTATGGAACGATGTCACCAGCGGGAGCCCCCGCCGCAGGGCGTAGCCGCGGCCCGCCAGCCCCAAGGGCCCCTCGGTATGGACGTGGATCAGTTCCGGTTGAAACGCGTCGAAGAACTGAGTGACCGGCCGCGCGTTCGGGAGGGAGAGCCGGATCGCCGGGTACAGCGGGAACGGGATTGACACGATGCGCCGCTCCTGCTCGTCGTCCGGCGTCGGGAAGTCGGGATAACGCGGCGCGACGACCGCCGCCTCGTGGCCCCGCGCGCGCAGTAGCGTGACGATGCGCCGGACCACCGTCGTCACCCCGTTCACCTGGGGGAGGTAGGTGTCTGTTGCGATCCCGATTCGCACGGGTGAAGCATGCGGCGGGCGAGTCAAACCGAGGCGACGGCGGTGTTACGGATCCGTAACGCCGGGTTGGTCCGCCTAAGTGGCGGCGGGGCAGCGAATTACAGCAAACCGCCGGGTTGGGGGAACACCATCCGGATCGTAGTACCCTGACCGGGGGCGCTGTGGGCCTCCACCCACCCGCCATGGGCCTCCACCAGGTGCTTCACGATGGCGAGACCCAGACCGGTCCCCCCCTGATCGCGGGAGCGGGCGGGGTCGGCCCGGTAGAACCGCTCGAACACCCGCGGCAGATGCTGGCCCGTGATGCCCGAGCCGTTGTCCGAGACCGAGAGGAGCGTGCCTCCGGTGGCGGGGCCGGCGGCAACGACGATGCGACCGCCCGGTGGTGTGTAGCGCAGGGCATTGTCGAACAGGTTCGTCAGGATCTGCCGCAGGGCATCCGGGTCGGCGGCGAGCGTGGTACCATTGCGCGGTGGCGCGACGGTGACCGTGAAGTCGATCCGGCGGTCCCGCGCCCGATCCGCAAATGGCGCCCACGTTTCGCGCGCGACGGTGGCGATGTCCACCGGCTCGGGGACGGGTTGCCAGCCGCCCGACTCGATGCGCGAGAGGTCGAGGAGATCGTCCACGAGACGCTGCATACGGCGCGCGTTGCTCAGGATGGTCTGCGCAAACCGCTCGCTCTGCGTTCCCGTCCCCACCTCCGTCGCGAGCGTCTCGGCGTATCCCGCGATCGAGGTCAACGGCGTCTTCAGCTCGTGCGAGACGTTGGCGACGAAGTCTCGCCGCACCGTTTCGAGCCGGCGCAGCTCGGTGACGTCGCGGATCACGAGCAGGGCGCCGCCGTTGGGGAGCGCACGGCCCGCGATGAGCAGCGCCCGGTTGTCGAGCGCGAGATCGACGGGCTCCGCTTCCCGGCCCGACAGAATCGCGTCCACCAGCTCCCGCGCGGGCTTGTCGTGAAACAGCTCTGCCAGGGGCGGCAGGTGGTCGGCGGGACCGTAGCCGAGCAGGCGCCGCGCCGCGGTATTGAGGGTGACGATCCCCCCGCGCGCGTCCGCCGCGAGCACGCCGTCCGCCATCGTCTCAATGAGCGTGGCCGTCTCCGCGCGCTCGCGGCGCAGCTCCGTAAACCGCTGGTCCAGCTCCTCATGCATGGCGCGCAACGCCAGGATGTGCTGGGCGACCTCGGGGGCGCGCGACTGCGGGAAGCTGGGTGGTTCGCCCGCGGCGATGGCCCGGGCGGCGCCGGCCAGCTGGAGGAGCGGCCGCGCTACCTCTCGAGAGAGGAGCCAGCCGACCAAGGCGGCCGCGAGCAGCGCGGCGAGCCCCGCCAGGGCGACCGCCCGCTGGACCCGGCCCACCTGGTCGTCCACGGCCGCCAGGGTCGTGGACACGCGGACGACGGCGAGTCCCGGCGGCCCACCGCGCACGGCCACGTACAGCCGCCGCTCGTTGGTCGACGCGCTCAGCCGCTCATCCCTTCCGATGCCCGCCCCGCCCGCTCCGCCCCCACCGCCGATCGCTCGCTGGACCTCGGGACGCATCAGGTGGTTCTCCAACTGCGGCAGTGCGGCGCGGTCGAATTCGGTGTCGCCCCGGACCTTCCCGGTGGGATCGATCAGCGTGACGCGGTGACCGATCTGCTGGCCCAAGGCGCGGGCGGCCTCGGGCCAGGCGAGCGAGTCGCCCGGGAGTAGCATCGCCACGAGCCGTGCCTCACGCTCCAGGCCGTGAGCAATCTCCTCTTGGAGGTAGCGACGCAGCAGACGATCGGCGGCGACGATCGACCCGCCGACGGCGACGGCGAGGAGCAGGCTGGTCGTGATGAACAGCCGGGTAACGAGCTTCACGCGCGCTTGCGGCCCCCCCCTCCAGCGCCGCGGGCCTCGGGACGGCGGAAGCGGTAGCCGGCGCCGCGCACGGTTTCGATACACTCGCCCGCTTTGCCGAGCTTCTGCCGCAGCCGCTGGACGTGCATGTCGACCGTGCGCGTCTGAATGTCGGGCTGCGCGCGCCACACCGTTTCCAACAGCTGCGCCCGGCTCTGCACCCGCCCTTCCCGCTCGATCAACGTGCGCAGCAGCTTGAATTCGGTGGCGGTGAGCTCCACCTCGGCGCCCGCCACCGTGACGCGATGCGCGGTCTTGTCGAGCACGAGCTGGCCGGCGGTCATGACGCCGCCGACGGCGACCGCCGGGGCCGCGAGGCGGCGCAGCACCGCGCTCACGCGTAGCACGAGTTCCTGCGGCGAAAATGGCTTCGGGAGGTAGTCGTCGGCGCCGAGCGACAGGCCTTTGATCCGGTCCGGCTCCTCCTTACGGGCGGTCAGCAGGATGACGCCGATGTCCTTGGTCTCCTCGCGGCGCCGTAGCTCGGCGAGGACGTCGTAGCCGGACACGCCGGGGAGCATGAGGTCGAGGACCACGAGGTCGGGTCGCTCCTCGCGCGCGGCCGCGAGCGCGTCGCGACCGCTCGCCGCGGTCGTGACGCGGTAGCCGACCTTAGCAAGATGATAGGCGACCAGCGCGGTGATGTCCGGCTCGTCATCCACCACTAGGATGCGATGGGCCGGCTCCGGGGTCACAGGGTCACGTCTCCGCCGGTGTCGCGGCTATGGAGGCGATCCACCGCCTGTCGCGCGGCGACGCGCGCGGGCTCGGGTTCACGATCGACGATGAGGCGGTGGGACTCTGGCATGGACGGGACCTCCTTCGATTATCCGTCGCGGGGAGCAGCGCGGTGCGGAAGGTAGCGCATTCGGACTGGCCTCCGCAATTTACAGCGCACTATGCGCGTGCTCCTCGCGCTGCTCGTCGCGGCGCAGAACCCCGTCGTGCCCGCCCCGCCCCCCCCGCCCCCCCCGCCGTCCACTGCCGATACCGCCCACCTCGTGATCGTCGCCACCACGGACGTGCACGGTCGCGTCGTAGGATGGGACTATGTGCACGATGTCGCGGCGCCGGGGGGGCTGGCGCGCGCGGCCACGATCCTCGAAACCCTGCGCGCCCAATACCCCGATCAGGTCGTCCTGGTCGACGCCGGCGATCTGATCGAGGGGAACGTGTTCGCCGCCTACTTCGCCGGGCGGGACCAGGAACGTCCGCATCCGCTGATCGATGCGCTCAACGCGATGCAATACGACGCGGCGACGCCGGGGAACCACGACTTCGACTTCGGCCCGAGCGTGCTCGCGCGCGCCCTCCAGGATGCCACGTTCCGGTACGTCTCCGCCAACATCTTCAAAGAGGGGACCGACACGCTGTTGTACGCGCCGTACAGCGTGGTCGAGCGTGCCGGCGTGAAGGTCGGCATTACCGGCTTCACGACCCCCGGCGTCATGGTGTGGGATCGGGGGCCGCTCGGCGGGCGCGTCCGGGTGCGGCGGATCGAGGAGACGGCGCCCGGCGCGTTGCGGCGCCTGGAACAGGCGGGCGCCGAGGTGAAGGTGGTCCTCATCCACAGCGGATTGGGCGAGCCGTCGTCGTACGACACGACCGGCGTCGGGGCCGAGAATGCGGCGCTCAGCCTGGCGAGCACCGTGCCGCGTCCGGACGTCGTGATCGTGGGGCACACGCATCGCGAGGTGCGCGATTACGTCGTCAACGGCGCCCATTTTGTGCAGCCGAAGAACGGGGCCCTGAGCCTCACGGTCGTACACGTTTGGCTAACGCGAGAACCGAGGGCCGGGGACCGGGGGCCGGGGGCGTACCGGGTGGCGTCCGTTCGGGCCGATCTCGTTTCCCTGGCCTCGACCCCCGAGCTGCCGCGGTTCGTGCGGCGGTTCGCGGCGGCGCACGAGCGGGTCAGGGCGTGGGCGGCGACGCCGCTCGGCAGCGCCGGCCCCGGGTTCTCCGGTCGGTTCGCTCGGGCGGAGGACACGCCGTTGCTCGACTTCATCAACGAGGTGCAGCGCCGCCGTGCGGGCGCCGACCTGTCCGCCGCCGCCGACTTCGACGTGGATGCCGGGCTTCCGGAAGGCGAGGTCCGCGTGCGCGACGTCGCGGGCATCTACCCGTATGAGAACACGCTGCGCGCGGTCCGCATCACGGGGCGCCAGCTGCGGCAATACCTCGAGCATGCGGCGCGCTATTTCCGCACCTATCAGCCGGGCGCGCCCGTCGTCGACGACAGCGTCCCGGGCTCGAACTACGACGTCGTCAGCGGAGCCAATTACGACGTGGATCTGTCCCAGCCACCCGGACAGCGCGTCTGGGGACTCACCCTCCGAGGTCGGCCGGTGCAGCCCACCGACAGCTTCACGCTCGCCCTAGCGAGCTATCGCCAGGAGGGCGGCGGAGGGTACACGATGCTCCAGGGGGCGCCCGTCGTGTACGACCACCGCGAATCGATCCGCGACCTCTTGGCCCAGGAGATCGGCAAGGCGGGCACGGTGACCGCGCAGGCGTACTACACGCCGAGCTGGTCGATCCTGCCGCCCGCGCGGGAAGCCGTGCGCCTCGCGTTTGCGCCCGCCGCGCCGCCCGTGAATCAGCGGGACAGCACAGTACTCCGGGTACTCGCGATCAACGACTTCCACGGTGCGCTCGAGGCGCGCTCCTGGCCGTGGTCCGGCGGGAAACCTGTGGGCGGCGCCGCCGCGCTCAAGCCGTGGCTCGACTCGCTCGCGCGGGCGTGCGGCTGCACCACGGTCCGGCTCGACGCCGGCGACGAGATGCAGGGGACGCTGCTCTCCAACTTCAGTTTCGGGCTGCCGGCCATCGCCGCGCTGAACGCGTTCGGCATCGACGCCGCGGCGATCGGCAACCACGAGTTCGACTGGTCGGTCGACACGCTGCGGGCCCGGATGGCGGGGGCGAAGTACCGCTTTCTCGCCGCCAACATCACCGATTCGAGCGGCACGGCGCGGCCCGAGTGGGCTGAGCCGTGGACTCTGATCCAGCGCGGCGGGCTGAAGATTGCCGTGATCGGGTTGGCGTTGCACGCCACGCCGACGAACACGGCGCCGCGGAACGTGCGGGGGCTCGCGTTCGGCGAGGGCGCGGCGGCAGTGCGCCGTGTGCTGCCCCGGGCCCGGGCGGCTGCCGACTTCGTGATCGTCCTGGCGCACGAGGGGGCGTTCTGCGACGGTGCCCCGGGGCCGGACCCCGTGCCGGCGCCCGTCTGTCACGGCGAGATCATGGACATCGCGCGCGGCCTCGACTCGGGCGTCGTGGACCTGATCGTGAGCGGGCACACGCACTCGCTCGTCAACACCGTGGTGAACGGGATCCCGATCGTCCAGGCGCGCTCGAGCGGCGCCGGCATCGCGGTCGTGGACTTCGTGCGGGTGCGCGGCACGGAGCGCCAAGTGCGCGCGCGCATCGAGACGCCCTACGCCGACCAGGTCCGGCCCGACGCTGCGCTCGCCGACACGCTGCGTCCCTACCAACGGGCCATCGAGGCGGTGACCGGCCGCTTCGTGGCGCGTATCAAGACCGAGCTGCGCCGCGGTGGCGAGGACCACCCGCTTGGGCGGCTCATCGCCGATGCGCAGCGGAACATGACCAAGACGGACGTCGCGGTCGTCAACAGCGGCGGCATCCGCGCGGACCTCGCGGCCGGCACGGCCACGTATGGCGACCTGTACCAGGTGCAGCCGTTTCAGAACCGGCTCGTGCGGCTCTTCGTCTCTGGCAAGGTCCTCATGGCGGCGCTCGAGCACGCGGTGGCCGGTGACCGCGCGGACGCGCATGTCTCGGGGCTGGAGGTGTGGTACGATCCGCGCAAGCGCGTCGGGCAACGGGTCACCAAGGTCAGGCTGGCGAACGGACACGGGCTCGACAACGGACGCACCTACACCGTGGCGGTGAGCGATTTCCTCGCCGCGGGCGGGAGTGGCTACACGATGTTCCGGGGGCTGCCCGTCGAGGACCTGGGGTTGGTCGATCTGGACGCGCTGATTCAGTACCTCGCGGTGCTGCGGCCGCCGGTCGAGGCCCCGGGCGACGGGCGGGTCCACCGGGTCGGGGCCGGCCGGTGAGCCTGCGCGTCTTCGTGAACGAGCAGCCGGTGACGGTGGCTCGCGGCGCCACGGTGCGCGACGCGGTGGCGGCGCTCGACGGCGACTTGGCGGGGCTGCTGGCGAGCGGGGCGGCGTACGCGACCGACGGCGTGGGACGTCCGGTCGACGCCGCGGACCCGATCGCCGAAGGCGGCGCGATCCTGCGCGTGGTGGTGACGGCGCGGCAGGGACCGCCCCGTCTCTCCAAGGAGCTGTTGCGGCGCTGGCCCAAGGCCGAGCTGCACGTGCACCTGGACGGATCGTTGCGTCCTCAGACGATGCTCGAGCTGGCGCGGGCCCAAGGGGTGCGGCTCCCCGCCGACACGCCCGACGGGCTCGCCCAGGCGCTGTCGGTCAAGCACGCGAAGAGCCTCGAAGAGTATCTCACCAAGTACGAAATCACCTTGTCCGTCATGCAGACACGGGCGGCGCTCGAGCGGATCGCTTACGAGTTCGTACTGGATGCGGCCGCCGACGGCGTGCGCTACGTGGAGGTGCGCTACTCGCCGCTGCTGCATCGGCCGGCGCTCACGCTGGCGCAGGCGATCGAGGCGCCGCTCGCCGGGATCAAGCGCGCCGAGGCGGAGACCGGCACCAAGGTCGGACTGATCGTCTGCGCCATTCGCACGCGGCCGCCGGACGAGTCGCTCGAGCTGGCGCGCGCCGCGGCGGAGTATCGCGGCGCCGGGGTGGTCGCGTTCGATCTGGCGGGCGCCGAGCGGGGGCATCCCGCCCGGGAGCACGCGCCGGCGTTCGCGTACGCGGCGGCGCACGGTCTGGCGTGCACGTGCCACGCCGGGGAAGGGGACGGGCCGCACTCGATCCACGAGGCGCTGCACGCCTGCGGCGCGCGGCGCATCGGGCACGGCACCCGGCTGGGGGAAGAGCCGGCCCTGCTCGACGAGGTCGTGGCGCGCGGCATCCCGCTGGAAATGTGCCTCACCAGCAACCTCCACACGCACACCGTGGCGGCGATCGCCGAGCATCCCCTCAAACGCTATCTCGACCGCGGGGTCGTGGTCACGCTCAATACCGACGGCCGGCTGGTGGACGGCATCTCGCTCACCGATGAGTATTTCCTGGCGCACGGCGCCCTCGGGCTCACGCGACAGGATCTTGCGCGTGTGACGCTCAACGCGTGCGAGAGCGCGTTTCTTCCGGAGTACGAGAAAGTCGCGCTGGTGGCGCGGGTCCAGAGCGAACTGGAGGCTCTCTAAATGTCCTTCCGCCGGACGGTGCTGGCGTGCGTCGTCACGTTCGTGTGCGCGCTGGCCGTGTTCACGCTTCCCCGGTTCGCCTGGAACAGCCTGCAGGGGGCGGTTCGTCCGCAGGCGGCCTCCGACTCGTGGGTGTCGCCGTCCACGGTCTCTGCCCCCGAGACCCAGGCGGCGCCGCGCTCGGTGGGCCAGCGGCTCACCGGCCTATTCGGAATCGTTCTGATCCTGGGAATCGGCATTGCCCTGTCGCGCAACCGCCGCGCGATCAGCTGGCGCATCGTGGCCTGGGGAGTGGGGCTGCAGCTCGCCTTCGCGATCTTCGTGCTGCGCGTGCCCCTGGGTCAGACGCTGTTCAGCGCCTTGGGAGACGTGGTGAAGCAGATCTTGAGCTTTTCCTACGTCGGCTCGGAGTTCGTGTTCGGGGAGATCGGCAAGCAGCACTCGAGCCTGGGCGTGATCTTCGCGTTTCAGGTGCTCCCCGCCATCATCTTCGTGTCGGCGCTGTTCGCCATCCTGTACTACGTCGGGGTCATGCAGCTCGTGGTGAAGGCGTTCGCCCTCGTGATGAACAAGGTGATGGGGGCGAGCGGCGCCGAGAGCCTGAACGTCGCTGCCTCGATCTTTATGGGGCAGACGGAAGCGCCCCTCACGATCCGCCCGTTCCTCCCCGGGATGACGCGCTCCGAGCTCATGACCGTGATGACGGCCGGCATGGCCCACGTCTCCGGGTCCATCATGGCGGCCTACATCGCGTTCGGGATCGAGGCGCGCCACCTCCTGACGGCGGTGATCATGACGGCGCCGGGCACCATCATGATGGCCAAGATCCTCGAGCCCGAGACGGACACGCCGCAGACGCTGGGCGGTGTACGGGTCGACATCCCGCGCACCGATGTGAACCTCGTCGACGCGGCGGCCCGCGGCACGACCGACGGGTTGCACCTCATGCTCAACGTGATCGCGATGCTGGTCTCCTTCATCGCGCTCGTCGCCCTCGCCAACGGGGCCTTCGGCTGGGTCCACGGGTACGCGGCGTGGTTCCCGGAGAACATCCAGACCGTGCTCGGCTGGGTCTTCAGTCCCATCGCGTGGGTGATGGGAGTGCCGTGGCACGACAGCGGCACGATCGGGAGCCTGCTGGGCACGCGCATGGTGCTGAACGAGTTCATCGCGTATGCGCAGCTCGGGCCCATGCGGCCGGCGCTCGACCCCGTCTCTTTCACGATCGCGACGTTCGCGTTGTGCGGGTTCGCCAACATCAGTTCGGTGGGGATTCAGATCGGCGGCATCGGCGCCCTGGTCCCCGACCGCAAGCACGATCTCGCCCGACTCGGTTTTCGCGCGATGATCGCGGGAACGCTCGCCAACTTCCTGTCGGCGACGCTGGCGGGGATCCTGCTGTGACCGACCGGGAGCAGGGAGCGGGGAGCGGTGCCATCGGCGCGGCTGCCGACGTCGTCGCGCGCCGGATCGGCTCGCTCCAGCCGCGCGTCGCAATCGTCCTCGGATCGGGTCTGGGATCGGTGGCCGATGCGGTTCAATCCGCCATCCGCATTCCGCAATCCGCCATTCCGGGCTTTCCCAAGCCCGCCGCGCCGGGCCACAAGGGCGAGCTCGTCGCCGGCACCCTCGAGGGTGTGCCCGTACTCGTCCTGAGCGGCCGCTTTCATCTCTATGAGGGCCACTCGCCCCAGGTGGCGGCGCTGCCGGTACGGGTGTTCGCCCGTCTGGGCATCCGCACCCTCGTCGTCACCAACGCCGCCGGCGGGATCCGTCTCATGTTCCGCCCGCCTAACCTTATGCTCATCGCGGATCACATCAACTTGATGTTTCGGAACCCGTTGGAGGGCCCGATCGAAGAGGGAGAGCAACGCTTCCCCGACATGAGTGATCCCTATGACCGCGATCTCCGCGCCCTCGCCCGGGAGGTGGCGCTCCAGGAGAAGATCGCCCTCGAGGAGGGGGTGTACGCCGCGCTGCTCGGCCCGTCGTACGAAACCCCTGCGGAAATCCGCATGCTGCAGCGCCTCGGCGCCGACGCCGTCGGGATGTCGACCGTGCCGGAGGTGATCGTCGCCCGGGCGCGGGGGATCCGCTGTCTCGGCTTCTCCAGCATCACGAACGTAGCGGCCGGGCTGTCGGCCGCCCCGCTGTCCCACGAGGAGGTACTGGCGGCCGGGACGCAGGTCGCTGGCCAGCTTGCGACCCTGATAAGAGGCGTGCTCGTGAAGCTTTAGTTGACCGTCTTCTGACAGCTTCATTGCAACCATTTCGTACCGAGCGCTGTCATAGTTGGCAGTAATCAGCCTGCCTCGGACACCGTCGCCGGGGATGTCGCACCGACCTCCGTCTCGAGGTGCCCATGTCTCTGGCAGTCCTCTGGCTGGCCGGCTCTGCCGCCGCCCTCGCGCCGACGCACGCCGCTCTCCCCGCCCGACCAGCGGCTCTCAGGTACGCCATCGCCGCCGACTCACCCGCCATGGCGCCGCTGCAGGTGCGCGCCACGCGACTGGTTCGACCGATCGTGGTCGACGGCGTGCTGCACGACGCCATGTGGGAGGGGGCCGAGCGGGTGACGGGCTTCCTGCAGCGGGATCCCAATGAAGGGACGGCCCCCACGGAAAGCACGGTGGTGTACGTCGCCTACGACGACGCGGCGCTGTACGTCGGCGCGCGGTTGTTCGACGCTCATCCGGACTCGATCGTCGCCCGGCTGGGGCGGCGCGACGCGCAGACCAACTCGGACGCCTTCACCGTCTACATCGATCCCTATCACGACCGTCGCAGCGGCTACTACTTCGCCATCAACGCGGCGGGGACGCTCTCCGATGGTACGCTGTACAACGATGAATGGGACGACAACTCGTGGGACGGCGTATGGGAGGGAAAGGTCAGCCGGGATTCGCTCGGCTGGACGGCGGAGCTCCGCATCCCGTACTCCCAGCTCCGCTTCATCCAGAAGCCGCAGTACGTCTGGGGGATCAACTTCCGGCGCGACATCGCGCGCAAGAACGAGCGGGATTACCTCGTGTACACGCCCAAGAACGGCAGCGGCTTCGTGTCGCGATTCGTGGACCTGGTGGGGATCGAGCAGGTCACCCCGCCGCCGCGGCTCGAGATCTTGCCCTACACGATCGGCAAAGCGGAGCTCTCGTCTCGCGTGCCGGGCAATCCGTTCAACGATGGATCCAGGCTGACGCCGGGGCTCGGCGCCGACGCGCGCATCGGGTTAGGGCCCAACCTCACGCTCAACGCCACAGTGAACCCCGACTTCGGCCAGGTGGAGGTGGATCCGGCGGTGGTGAACCTGAGCGACGCCGAGACGTTTTTCCAGGAGAAGCGGCCGTTCTTCATCGAGGGCGCGTCGATCTTCAACTTCGGTCGGGGCGGCGCGCGCAACTACTGGGGATTCAACTGGGCCGAGCCGCAGTTCTTCTACAGTCGCCGCATCGGCCGCGCCCCGCAGGGAAGCGTGCCGAGCGCCGACTTCAGTGACATGCCGGTGGGGGCGCACATCCTCGGGGCGTTGAAGATGACCGGGAAAGCGGCGGGGAGCTGGAACGTCGGCGCGCTGTCGGCGGTGACGGGTCGGGAGACGGCCCGGCTCGACACGGCCGGGACGCTGTTCAAGAAGGAAGTCGAGCCGCTCACCTATTACGGAGTGTTCCGGGTGCAGAAGGAATTTCCGGACGGCCGCCAGGGGCTGGGCGTCATGAGCACGGTGGCCGCGCGCGGGTTCCGCGACCCCACGCTGCGCGACGACGTCAACGCGCACTCGTTGGCCTGGGGCGCCGACGGGTGGACGTTCCTGGACCACGACAAACGCTGGGTGGTCACCGGGTGGGTCGGCGCGTCCCGCATCGATGGGAGCGCCGCCCGCATCACCGCGGTGCAGGAAAATCCCCGGCACTATTTCCAGCAGCCGGACGCCGGTCACGTGCGCGTGGACTCGACCGCCACGTCGCTGACCGGGTGGGCGGCCCGGGTCTACCTGAACAAGCAGAAGGGGAACTGGTTCTCGAATTCGGCGATCGGGGTGATCGCCCCCGGGTTCGACGTGCACGACCTCGGCTTCCTGTGGCGGACCGGCGTGATCAACATGCACGTCGGCGCCGGCCATGACTGGACGAAGCCCGGCAAGGTGTTTCGCTACGCGGAGCTGGGCGGGGCGCTGTTCCGCAACTACGACTGGGACGGCAACATCAACTGGTCCGGGGCCTACCAATTCGGGACCCTGCAGCTGCTCAACTACCATCAGTTCAACTGGGACCTGGCGTATAACCCGTGGACCGTGAACAACCGGCGCACCCGCGGGGGCCCGCTGACCTTGAATCCCCCCGGCTACCAGGTGGACCTCGGTTGGCAATCGGACACGCGGAAGGCATGGGTGATCAACGTCCAGTCCGGGACGTACCAGGCGGAGAGCGATCGGAACTGGTATGTGTCGCCCAGCGTCGATTTCCGGCCTGCGTCCAACGTCCTCTTGAGCGTGGGCCCGAATCTGTTCCGCGAGCTGACGCCGGTACAGTATGTCGGCACGTTCGCGGATCCGGCGGCGGCGACGACATTCGGCAACCGCTACGTGTTCGGAACGCTGCATCAGACCGAGCTCTCGGCGGGCATCCGTTTGAACTGGACCTACAGCCCGACGCTGTCGCTCCAGGCGTACGCCCAGCCGCTCATCTCCGCGGGGCGGTACGGTGCCTTCAAGGAAGTCGCGCGGCCGCGCAGCTTCGATTTCAACGTGTACGGCCGGGACGGGGGGACGATCGCCCGGACCTCGGGTGGGACCTACGTCGTGCACCCGATCACCGGCAACGCCGGCGACTCCCTCACGTTCAGCGATCCCAACTTCAACTTCGTCTCGCTGCGCGGCAACGCCGTGCTGCGGTGGGAGTACCTCCCCGGCTCGACGATCTTCTTCGTGTGGACGCAGAGCCGGTCGGACGACGAGAACACCGGGGACTTCCAGTTCCGGCAATCGATGGATCGGCTGCTGCACGCCAAGGCGGACAACATCTTCCTGGTGAAAGTCAGCTACTGGTGGAATCCGTGAGGCGGGACGGGTACACCGCGACGTCCGATCCCTCCGCAAAGATTGTGGAGACGGGAGTGGCGCGGTTCAAGAATTCCCACTCAACCCCGTACAGCGCTGCGAAGTCCACCGCGTAGTCTACGTTCGCGACCTTCCTGACGGCCCACGGCGGGTGCGCCACGCGGAACGCGCGCACCCGCCCCCGCCGGTCGGCACGGCAGCCGTAGGTACGCTCCTTGAGATAGTGCTCGAACGTCGTCGGAGGCGGAACGGCGCCGTCGCGTGCCGCCGCGACGCCCACGCGATAGCGCGGCGCCTCGAGCCCGAAGCGGTACTCCGCGCGCACGCCGTCCGTGCCGGCGACGACGTGGGCGGCGATCCGGGCGGCCCGGAACGGCTCTCCGTAGCGCAGCCGCCCGACCGCCGCGATGAGGCGGCTGGGGACGAGCTCGCGCACGAACGTCACGGCCGGTTGCCCTCCGTGCCGGGCGTACACCCGGAAGTTCACCTGAGGGTGACCGGCGAACCCGGGCACGCGCCAGCCGTGCACGCGCACGTCGCGCATCTCGAGCGCCACCAGGCTCGCGTGCGTCTTCCCGTTCCAGCGATCGGGTTCGACACCGGGCGCGAGCTGCGCCCGCACGAGATCCTCGGGAGCGTCGAAGGTGAGCAGGACGACGTTCGACCAGCGGGCCGTGAGGAAGGGGCGGGTGGTCAATGCTCCGCTGCGCCTTTCCAGCGAGCCGGATTCAGGAGCACGTACTGTCGTGCTCGTTGCATTTCCCGATCGTCTCGAATGATGCGGTCATAGTAATTGCGTTGCCAAACCGGCTTTCCTGGCATGTGGCGCATTTCGTTTATGCGCTTTGTGGCGGCGGATTTGAACCCTCGCACGATGGCTCCGAGCGAGCCCTGTGCAGGGCCTGCCGATCCCACCGGCAGCCGTGACCGTCCTATGTGTTGTAGGGGCGCAGCATGCTGCGCCCCTACACTGGTGCGGTCCAGGGTGTCGGTGATAATCACGATCCCGTGAAGGTGATCGGGCATGATGATGAAGGCGTCCAACGTCACATTGACAAAGTGTTCCGGGATCTCGAGCCAGCACATTCTCGCTGCTTGACCGGGAACACTCAAGTGCACGTGCTTGGCGATCACTGTTCCGAACAAGGACTCGCTATCTCGCGTGCAGATCGTGACGAAAATAGGTCCCGGGCCGTGAGTAATCGTAGCCCGGCAGTCTGATCGACCGCCGTGCGTGGGAGACTCGAAGGGACGCTCGTGCCGCATCCACGAGCCGAACCTAGGGGATCGGCGGGCTAGCGGGGCATCATTGTGACGCGCCCATCATCCATTCACCCATTCACGGTACTTGAGATGGTGGTCGGGATTGCTACTAATATGTCGTCCCCACCCTCGAGGCACCGATGACGAGCCCACCGACCCCGGAAGCGCGACTGCGGGCGGCAAAGATCATTCACGGCGCCCTGATCGCGGGCTCGCTCATGTTCCTGCTGGTGACGACGCGGGTGCAGCGGACCACTGCGCCTGCAGGCGTCGACAGCCTCACGCGCCCCCTGACGTACGCCGGTCTGGCGCTGCTCGGTACCGCGCTCGTCTTGCTGCGCATTCTCCCATCGCCCGATCCCGCGCCGGCACCGGGGCAGAGCCCGGACCAGTGGTGGGTGGCGAGTCAGGGACGCTTGATCGTCATGTGGGCCGTGGTGGATGGCGCCGCCCTCTTTAATGCCGTGATCTGGTTCCTCACGCGCGAGCGCACGCCGCTCGCGGCAGCCGCGGCCGCGATCGTCGTCCTCTTCGCGCTGCGCCCGGGCCGGTACCTGGATCAGTCGTAGGGCACGGCACGGCCGTGTTCGGCACGGCATTGCCGTGCCCCCACATTCGATTGGCGTCGTCGTGTTTTACAACCCATCGGTGGGCGGCCGCGGCGGCGCGGGCACGAAATGGTTCAGCGGTCCGTGTCCGTGTCCCAGCCCCGGCGCGGCCGCGATGGCCCGGTGGACGAAGTCGAGCGCGTCCTCCACGGCGCGCTCGAGCGGCCTGCCGTGGGCGAGCCCCGCGGTGATCGCCGCGGAGAGCGTACAACCCGTGCCGTGCGTGGAGGTGGTGTCGAGTCGCGGTCGGCTGAAGCGTCGCACCGTGCCGTCGGTCACGAGGACGTCGACGACGGAGTCCCCCGCGAGGTGGCCACCTTTCACGAGCGCTGCCTGGGCGCCGAGCTCGAGGAGTGCGCGGCCCGCGCGCTCCATGTCGACGGGCGTGCGCACCTCGCCGCCCGTGAGAATCGCGGCCTCGTCCAGGTTCGGTGTCACGAGCCGTGCGAGCGGCACGAGACGCCGGGTGATCAGGTGCTCGGCATCGCGCTCGAGCAGCCGATCTCCCGAGGTCGCGACCATGACCGGATCGAGCACGTAGCTCGGCAGCCGGCGGCGCGCGATCCCCGCCGCCACCGTCTCGACGAGCTCCGCCGAGCCGAGCATGCCGCTTTTCACCGCGGCGGGCGGGAGGTCGTCGGCGAGGGCGTCGATCTGGCGCGTGACGAGGTCGGCCGGTATCGCCTGCCAGGCGCGCACGCCCACGGTGTTTTGCGCGGTGACCGCGGTGACGACACTGGTACCGAACACGCCGAACTGGTGAAACGTCTTCAGGTCGGCCTGGATGCCGGCGCCCCCGCCCGAATCGGAGCCGGCGATGGTGAGGGCGACCTTCACCCCGGCCCCGTCCCGGTCACGGGCCGCTCCGAGGCTTGGGCCGCGGGGCCGGCAGCGCGTGCACGGCGCGCTGCAGCTCGTGAAACACGGTTGCGTCCTTGCGGCCGGTTTGCGCGGCGGCGCGGGCGGCCGGGTCCGCCGCAATCGTCCGCTCGACGTCGGCGATGCGATCGGCGGTCATGGGGTGGGACGCGAAGAACTGCTCGATGGCGCCGGGGTCTGTTCCCTGCACCTGTTGCAGGATGTGGAACATGTCGGCGAGCCCGTGGGGGTCGATCCCGGCGGCGGTGGTGTATCGCACGCCGGCGTGGTCCGCCGCCCGCTCGTCCTCCCGGCTGAACCGCGCGAACACGGCTGCGGCCACGACGTTCAGCGCCTGGCCTTCGGCTGCGCCCGGCTCTCGCCCCAGCACGATGTAGCCGAGCCCCACGCCGAGCGCCGCCGCGCGCTGCTTCTCGATCTGGCGGGCGGTGTGGCGCAGGTCCACGTGACCGATCTCGTGGCCCAGCACGCCGGCGAGCTGATTGTAGCTGGTGGCATGCTCGATCAGGCCGCGGGTCACGTAGATGTGGCCACCCGGGATCGCGAACGCGTTCACGTCCGTCGTGTTCACGACCCGGAAGGTCCAGGGGAGGTCGCGGCGCGCGGCCACGGCGACGAGGGGACGGACGGCCGCGTCGAGCGGCGCCTGGACGGCCGGGTCGTGGACCACCGGCATACCGGTGTCCACGGCCGCCGCGTACTGGTCGCCGAGCTGCCGCTCCTCCTGGACGCCGACGGCGCAAGCGGCGGCCCCGACGAGCCCCAGCGCGCCGGCGAGGAGGGGCAGACTCCGGCGTCGCTTCTTCGCATATTGATTCCTCATGGCGGGCCCCGAACGTGTGAGAAAACCCATTGCCAGTAATCTGCAGTCGACGATCCGCGATCTACAACGGCGCAAGGCGCGCGGCCGCCGCGGGCTGGCGCTGATCGAGGGCGTGCGCCTGGTGGAGGAGGCGCTCGCGGCGGGTCTGACGTTCCGGGGTGCGCTGGTCGCTCCGGACCTGGCCCGTACCACGCGCGGCCGGGAGCTCGTGGTGGAGCTCGAGCGGCACGCCGTGGCGGTGGAAGAAGGCTCGGCCCGCTCGCTCGCGCAGGCCGCGGACACCGAGGCGCCGCAGGGCATCGTCGCCGTGGTTGAGCCCCGCACCTGGGTGCCCGACGACATCCCGCTCGGCGGGGAGCGCATCGCCGCGCTCGTCATCGACGGCGTTCAGGATCCGGGGAACGTGGGCACGTTGATTCGCACCGCCCACGCCCTCGGCGCGGCCGGCACGATCGTGCTGCGCGGCACCGCCGACACGCTCAACCCCAAAGCGTTGCGCGCTGCGATGGGCGCGACGTTCCGGCACCCGGTCGTGCCGTTCGACGACGCGGCGTTCATCGCGTGGGCGCGCCGCCACGACGTGACGCTGTGGGCCACTGCGGCGGACGGCGAGCCCCTCCAGCGGGCCGTCCGAGCGGGCGGCGCCGGCCCCATCGCCGTCATCGTCGGGAACGAAGGCGCGGGCATCCGGCCACAACTCAACGCCGTGTCCGCCAAGCGCGTGGCGATCCCGCTGGCCCAGGGCGCCGAATCGCTCAACGTCGCCGTCGCGGCGGGCATCCTCCTCTTCGAGGTGACGCGTGGTCGCTGATCCGATCCTGCTCATCGGGGCAGCCATCCTCGGCCTGTGCTTCGGGAGCTTTCTGAACGTCTGCATCCTGCGCCTGGCGAAGGAAGACAAGAAGCAGCGGTCGTTGTTTCACCCGCCCTCCACCTGCCCGAGCTGCGGACAGCCGATCGCCTGGCGGGACAACATCCCGGTCGTCTCCTGGCTGCTGCTGCGCGGTCGATGTCGGCGCTGCGGCCACCCGATCTCGCTGCAATACCCGATCATCGAAGCGGTGGTGGGCGTGCTGTGGATCGCGGCCATGGTCGTCTACGGGCCGACCGTGCACTTCCTCGCCGCCGCGCTGTTCGGGACGATCCTCCTGGGGATCGCCATCACCGACGCCCGCCACTATCTGATCCCCGACGAGTACAACTGGGCCGGTCTGATCATCGGGCTCAGCGCGTCGCTCACGGCGGGAGTGCCCGGGTTCAAGGATGCCGTGCTCGGCGCCGCGACGGGATTCGCGCTGCTGTACGCGGTCGGCGTCGTGGGGCGCTGGGTGTTCAAGGAGGAGGCGATGGGAGGCGGCGATATCAAGATGATGGCGATGGTGGGCGCGTTCGTCGGCTGGAAGGGTGTGCTGTTGACCGTCTTCGCGGCGTCGGTGTTCGGCAGCCTGGTGTACGTCCCGCTGCTGCTGCGGGGCAAGAAGCGTCACGTCCCGTTCGGGGTATTCCTCGCCATGGGGGCGGCCGTCGTGTTCGTGTTCCGCGACGCCATCATCGACTGGTATCTGCGGTTCGTGCGGGCGGGGTAAGGCGATGGGCGATCCGTTCGAAGGGCTGTTCGACTCTGGCGCGGTGCTCGAGCGAGTGGGCGTCGACCTCACGGTGCAGGCGCGGCGCGGCGACCTGGAACCGGTGCGCTGCCGGGACGCCGAGATCTCCCGCGTGGTCGACATCCTGCTGCGCCACAGCAAGAACAACCCGGCCCTGATCGGCAAGGCGGGCGTAGGGAAGACCGCGATCGTGGAAGGGCTGGCGCAGCGCATCGCGGGCGGCGACGTCCCCCCCGCGCTGAAGGACGCCCGCCTCGTCGCCTTGGACCACGTGGCGCTGCTGGCGGGGACGGCGTTCCGCGGGCAGTACGAAGAGCGCATCCGCAAGCTGGTGCGCGAGCTGTCGGCTGACCCCGACCTGATCCTGTTCGTGGACGAGCTGCACAACCTGATCGGCCAGGGCACCGCGCTCGGGGCCGCGATGGACGCGGCCAACATGCTGAAGCCCGCGCTGGTGCGCGGCGACATCCGCATCATCGGCGCGACCACCGGCGGCGAGTACGACAAGTGGATCCGGGGCGACCCGGCGCTCGAGCGGCGGTTCCAGCCGGTCGTGGTGGAGGAGCTCGACGCGATCCAGACGTGGGAGGTGCTGGTGGCGCGGCGGTCGCGTCTCGAGCGGCATCACGCGGTCGCCATCACCGACGATGCCCTCAAGGCGGCGATCGTGCTCACCGACCGGTTCGTCCCCGAGCGTGCCCGCCCCGACAAAGCGATCGACGTGCTGGACGAAGCCTGCGCCCACGCGCAGGCGGCTGCGCGGGTGTCGCCCGAGCTCGATCGCCTCATTCGCGAGCGACGCAAAGTGGAGGCGATGATCCGGCGGGGACTCACCCACGAGTCCGCTGCGGCGGAGCCGGCGGAAGACCTGGTGGCGGAGATCTTCCCGATGCTGGAGCGGATCGGGGCGGAGATCGAGAAGATGCTGGGCGGTCCAGGACGGTCGACGGCGGGCGAAGGCGGTCAAGGCGGTACCGCACAACCTCGACCGCCGTCGACCGTGGTGGACCGTCCTCGCCCGTCCCTCGCCGACCGCCGCGCCGAGCTCGACCAGCTGCTGCGCGACGAGTTGGAGCATCAGGGGATCGTCGTGCGGGGTCAGGATATCGCCCGCGCGGTTGGGGCGTCGGTCGGGAAGAGCATCGAGTGGCAGGGATGAGACGGCTCGCGAGCGCCGGCCTGGCGCTCGCCGCCGGCGCCGCCGCCTTCCAGGGGTGTCGCGACCGGGCCGAAGCGGTGCAGCGTCAAGGCGCCTTGCGTGAGCTGGTGCACCAGCGCATGCCCGCGCTCGAGCAGGTGACCGGGCTCAAGTTCAAACGGGACCCGGCGGTCGCGCCGCGCTCCCGCTCACAGGTGCGCGACTACATCATCCACAAGTTCGACGAAGATCTCCCGCCGGCGGAGCTCGCCGGGCTGGAGCAGACGCTGCGCCTCTTCGGCTTCGTGCCGGAGTCCCTCGACCTGCGGGAATCGTTTGCGGACGTCCTTACCGAGCAGATCGGCGGCTACTTCGATCCCGACTCGAACACCCTCTACGTACCGACGGACATCGACTCGTTCATCGTCCGGACGAGCGTCACCCACGAGCTGGTGCACGCCCTGCAGGGCCAGTACGTGAACCTCGATTCGATCCTCGGACTGAAGCATGCGAACGATCGCCGCAGCGCCGGGCAGGCGGTGCTCGAAGGCCAGGCCACGCTGGTGCAGACGCTCGTGATGATGCCCGAGCAGCGCCTCGAGCAGCTGCCCAGCTTCTGGGAAGCGCGGCTCGCCACGATGGCGCAACAGCGCCGCATGCCCGCGTTCGCGCACGCGTCCCGCTGGTTGCGCGAGACGCTGATCTTCCCGTACCTGGCGGGAGCGGACTTCGTGCGCTGGTACGCCACGACGCACCCCGGCCGGCAGCCCTACGGGGCGGCGATGCCGGTGTCCACCGAGCAAATCCTGCATCCCGACCGCTACGCGGTGGGCGACGTGCCGCTCGAGCTGGCGTTCGTGCCCCCATCCCCCGACACCGTGCGCTACGAGGACGACCTGGGAGAGTTCGAGATTCGGCTGCTGTTCGCGCAGCTGCTCGACGACAGCACGGAGGAGCAGTCGGCCTGGCTCGCGAGCGGCTGGGGCGGCGACCGCTTCCGGGTGCTGGGACCGGGGTTCGATGCGCTGGTGTGGTATTCCGCCTGGGATAACACCGCCGCGGCCGGGCGGTTCGCCAAGGGGTTGGAACGGGCCTGGGCCAGGAGGCGCTCGGGCGGGCCGGTGACACGGCGGTGGGAAGTGACGCGACTCACGCTCGACGGTCGACCGTTGGTGCGGCTGGTGGAC
>QHUM01000013.1 GCA_003222135.1 Gemmatimonadota bacterium
GCAAGGACAGCACCGCCCCGCAGCTCTCCAATCCGCAGCAGCTCAGCTCGAACTTACAGACCGTTTCCAGTGTTTTCGCCTCGCCGACGTTCCAGAGTTTCGGCGCGCTGGACAGCGCACCCGGTTCGCCGGTGGCGTCGGCTCCGGCAGGCGCGTTGCTCGGCGCAACCCGCGTGGCCGTGCCGCAGACGGCGCGGCTGGCCTACGCCGACGCGCCGGCCCGGCTGCAGGCGTTCCGGACAGCTGCGTCGGCCCTGAGCTCCCCCCTTTCGGCGCAGGTGATCCCCTCGACCGTCTGGGGCAAGGTCTACGTCTGGGATGTGGCCACGCATCACTACGCCGAAGACGTTAGCCAGTTCGACGCGAACCGACACGGCGTGCGGCTCATCCTGTATGCCGTCGACCCGATCACGCATCACATCCTCGAGAGCCCGCTGACCCCCGTGGGCTACGCCGATCTGCTCGACGAGAGCGCCGGCAACACGAACCAGTTGCACGTGATCGTGAAGGACGGGACGCCGCCCGGCGGCACCACGTACGTCGACTACACGGTGAGCGGTACGGCGACCGGCACTCCGCCGTCCGCCTTCAGCGCGACGGCCCTGGGCTTCCTCACCGACGGCACGCGGCGCATCGACTTTAACGCCACGTTCTCGGCGACGAACCTGACGACCGACAATCCGGATGCGCAGGCCGACGTACACTGGGCCCTCGACAATCCGGCGCTCACCGTCGATCTGCACGAGAAGTTGGAGACGCCGGACGCGAATAACGCCACGATCACGATCGACTTCAGCTACACGCAGGGCACCGCCACGGTGCAGCTGAAGGGCACGGTGACGGTCGTCACGTCCCCGCCGTCGGTCACCGCGGACCTCGCGGTGTACATCGATGGGAACAGCACACCGTTTGCCGTCGTCCGCGGTACGAACGATGCCAACCACAACGGCATCACGATCACGCATCAGGACGGCAGCCAGCTCACAGCGGCCGAGTGGGAGGCGCTCGCCCAGCTGTACGAGCTGCCCGACCAGCTGGAGGAATCGCTGGAGCACCTGTTCCATCCTGCCGAACATTTCATGGGCATCTGAGTCGCTCACGCACGCGACACACATCCCCCGTCGGGCTCTGGCCCGGCGGGGGATTTCGCTGTATAAGGGAAGCGTCAGATGCGCTACCGCTTCCTCGCCGACGCGGTCGTGCTGGCGCACACCGCGTTCGTGGGCTTCGTGGTATTGGGCGGGTTCCTCGCCTGGCGCTGGCGTCGGCTCGCCTGGCTCCACGTCCCGTGCGCCGTGTGGGGCGCCGTGATCGAGTACCAGGGCTGGGTCTGCCCGCTCACCCCGCTCGAGAACGACTTGCGGCGCCGGGCCGGGCTCGCAGGGTACGCCGGCGGGTTCGTCGAGCACTACGTCCTCCCGGCACTGTATCCGGCCGGCTTGACGCGGCCGACACAGGCGCTGCTGGGAAGCGTGGTGGTGACCGTCAACCTAATCGCCTACGGAGTGCTGCTGCGCCGCGCGCTCCGGGGAGGGTGAAACCGATGCCGACACGCCGGCATTTCATCGAGTCGCTGGTCAGGGTGGGGGCTACGGTTCCGGCCCTCACGAATGACGGGCTCGACCAGCTGCGCCGGCTGGCATCCGGCGTGACCGGGCGCGCGCCCGCCGACGTCGCACGCGACGAAGACTTCTGGCTCCAAGTCCAGCAGGCGTTCACGCTCGACCGCACGCTCATCAACCTGAACAACGGCGGCGTGAGCCCGAGCCCGCGCGTGGTGCAGGACGCGATGCGGCGCTACCTCGACTACTCCAACACGGCGCCCGCGTACACCATGTGGCAGATCCTCGAGCCCGAGATCGAGGCCGTACGGCGCCGCCTCGCGGCGAGCTTTGGGTGCGATCCCGAGGAGATGGCCATTACGCGCAATGCGAGCGAGGCACTCGAGGCCGTGCAGCTCGGGATCCCGCTCGAGCGCGGGGACGAGGTGCTCACGACGACGCAGGACTATCCGCGCATGCTCACGACGTGGCACCAGCGGGAGCGGCGCGAGGGGATCGTGCTCCGGGAGATCACCTTTCCGGTCCCCCCGCCGTCCCAGGAGGACCTGGCCGAGCGGATCGAGCGGGCCATCACGCCGAAGACGAAGGTCATCCACGTCTGTCACATCACCAACCTCACCGGGCAGATCTTCCCGATCAAGCGCATCGTGCAACGCGCGCGGGCGCGCGGGATCGAGGTGATCGTGGACGGCGCGCACGCGTACGCACATTTCCCCTTCACGCGCGACGACCTGGACTGCGATTACTACGGCACCAGCCTCCACAAATGGCTGCTCGCCCCTCACGGGACCGGGTTCCTGTACGTCCGGAAGGCGAAGATCGCCAACGTCTGGCCGCTCATGGCCGCGCCACCCGAGATGAATGGCAACATCCGCAAGTTCGAAGAGATCGGCACGCACCCGGCGGCCAACCACAACGCCATCGCCGAGGCGTTGAGCTTTCACGAGGGGATCGGCGCCGAGCGTAAGGCGGCGCGGTTGCGCTACCTGTTCCAGCGGTGGGCCAAGCGGCTCGAGCATCTGCCGCGCGTCCGGATCCTCACCCCCTACGATCCGGCGCAGTCGTGCGGGCTCGCGAGCGTGGCGATCGACGGGATGGACCCGAACAAGCTGGTCGCGTACCTGTGGGACACCCATCGCATCATCGTCACGCCGATCGTGCACAAGGAGTTCAGCTGCATGCGCGTGACGCCGAACGTGTACACGACGACCTTGGAGATCGACCGGTTTGGGGAGGTGATGGAAGACGTCCTCCGGAAGGGACTTCCCACATGATTCGCGTCCCGGTGCCTGCAAGTCTCGTTATGCTCGTCTTCATGGCAGCCTGCGGCGGCGGCCAGTCCGGCAAGTCCCGTACGGCCGCGGGGGATTCGCTCACCGAGCGCCAGCGCGACAGTATCCTCGCCCAGTCAAAGATTCCGGGCGCCCGCGCCGTGGGCAAGGCGATGCGCGTCGCGGACTCGACGAGCGCCGGGATTCGGGCGGCCGACAGCATCTCGCCGTGACGTCCGCGGTCAAGTCCGCGGTGGCCCTGCTCGCTCTCGTCGCCTGCGGGCCGTCGGATCCCTGCCGGTCCTCCGAGATGCACCTGCGCAGCCGCTACGCGACGCGCTACGCCGGTCATTGGGTGGTGGCGCGCGGGGACACGCTCACCCTGCCCCAGATGGGCGACCGGTTCAAGCTGAGCACCGTGGAGCTCGATACCACGCGTGTCGCGGTGGGGCACACCTGCCGGTTCAGAGGCCAGCTCGTGTTCCAGGCACCCCGGGCGGAGACGCTGGCCGTGACGTGGCTGGGCCAGCCGGAGCAGGCACTCATCTACGGCTGGCCGGCCGAGCTGGGCCCGTTCGCCGGCATCGGCGCCGTCCGGGTCGGCGATTCGCTCGCGGGGGCGATCTTGTTCGACGAGCGTCTCGGCGTGCGGGTGCCCCCCGGCGTCACGGCCCGCTTCGTCGCGGGTCGAGCACGCTAAGTAGGGGCGCAGCATGCAACGCCCCTACATATTTACGTCACAGGAGACTCCGATGCCCTTCACCACCGCCGAGCGCGCGGCCATGATCGAACGCTACGCCCACGGCCCGACGCTGCTCAAGCGGGCCCTCGCCAAGGTCCCGGCCGACGCGCTCAAGTGGAAGCCCGCCGCCGGCAAGTGGTCGGTGCACGAGATCGTCATTCACTGCTCGGATAGCGAGACGAACGCGCACATGCGACTGCGCTACCTCATCGCCGACCCGGACCCCGTCATCGTGGGGTACGATCAGGATCAGTGGGCCCTGGCCTTCGACTACCACGCGCACCCACTCGAGCCGGCGCTCGCGACCGTGGAAGCGGTACGGGCAAACACGCTCCCCCTGCTCAAGCGCATGACCGACCGTGATTGGCAGAAGACGGGCCGGCATACCGAGTCCGGGCGCTACGCGACGGAGGACTGGCTCGCCATTTACGCGGAGCACCTCGAGAAGCACTCGCGCCAGATCGAACGCAACCTCGCCGAGTGGAAGAGTCGATGAAAGGGTTTCTCTATCGCCTCGTCATCACGGCGCTCGGACTCTGGGCCGCGGCCGCGATCGTGCCGGGAGTGCAGATCGTCGGGGTGGGCACGCTGCTGCTCGCGGCGCTCCTGCTCGGGATCGTCAACGCCATCATCCGCCCGATCATCCTGATCCTCACCCTGCCGCTCACCGTGCTCACCCTTGGCCTGTTCATCCTGGTGGTGAACGGCATATCGCTCGCGCTCGTGGCCTGGGTACTGCCGGGATTCGCCATCGCCGGGCTCGTGCCCGCAGTGCTGGCGTCCATCGTCGTCGGACTCACGGGCTGGTTCGCATCGACGTTCGTCGGCGGCTCGGGCCGGATCGAGCACATCCGCCACATCGAAGTGACGGGCCGCCGACTCGATTGATGGATCCGCCCAGCGACGCCGGCCGGCTGACGCCGCGCGAGCGTCGTTGGCTGATCGGTATCGCCGTCGTCTATGCCGCCGTGGTGATCCCCATCGGGATCCGGAAGGGCGGCGACTTCACCCAGGAGCTCACTCAGAGCGAGCGGTTGCTGCGCGGCCTGCCGCTCTACGCCGCGAACCCCGAGGGCGGCATCTGGTGGCCGCCGTTCACGGCGCTGGGGCTGGTGCCGTTCGCACTGATGGCACGCTGGAGCCTGGCGCTCGCGAAAGCGGCCTGGGCCGCGCTCAACGTGTTTGCGCTGGGTTGGACCGTGGCCCGGACGCGAGCGTGGACCACGGGCTGGACGCCGGTCGTGCTCGCGCTCGCCGCCGTCGGCAAGCCGCTGCAGAGCAATTACGAGCACTTGAACCTCACGCCGATTCTGCTGGCACTCATCGTGGCCGCGGCGGCCGACCTTGACGCCCGCCGCGACGGGCGCGCCGGCTGGTGGATCGGCCTGGCCACGGCGATCAAGGGGTTTCCGGCGCTGTTGCTCGTGTACGTCGCGTATCGGGGGCGCTGGCGCGCCTGCGGAACCGGTCTGGCGGTCGCCGGGGGGCTCACCGTTGGGGCGATGCTGCCGCTCGGACCCGCCGCCTCGGTCGCCGCGGTGCATGACTGGGTGCGGCTCTCCAACCAGGGCGCGGTGGTGACGCGCTGGGGGACCCAGTCGCTCCAGGGTCTCGGCGTCTTCTACCGCTGGCCCACCGGAGCGGTGCTGGCCATCGGGCTCGCCTGTCTCGCGATCGCGATCGCCGCGCTGCGGCGCCCGACGGCGTCGCCCGGCGCGCTCGCCGATGTGGGGCTGGTGACGGTGCTGGCGGTGCTGCTGTCGCCGATCGCCTGGCTGTATTACTACACGCTCGCTTTTCCGGCATGGGTCGCGACGCTGGCACGCCCCACGCGCCGCCCGCCCTGGCTCCGGGGGCTGCTGCTCATCGCCGGAGCGTTGACGTCGGGCGTGCTGACCTTCGACCTCTACCCACGGGCCTTGAGCGCCATGGCTGCCGCCAACTACACCTGGGGCGGCCTCGCGCTGCTCGCGGCCCTGGTGATCGACCGGCGAAGGGACTGACCATGTACGACATCGAAACGCCGGCTCTGCTCCTCCACCTCGACGCGGTGGAGCGAAACGTGAAACACATGGCCGACCGCGCCCGGCGGCTGGGCGTGACGCTGCGACCCCACGCCAAGACGCACAAGTGCGTGCAGGTCGGCCGGCTCCAGCTCGAGCACGGGGCGCGCGGGCTCACCGTCGCCACGACGGTCGAGGCCGAAGTGTTCGCCCGCGCCGGCGTGCGCGACCTCACCTGGGCGTTTCCGATCGATCCGGACCACATCGCGCACGTGCGTCGTGTGGCGCTCGAGACCGGAGCGACATTGCGGGTCGTGGTGGACGACCTCGCCACGGCGCGGGCGCTGGCGGGGTCGGGGCTGCACGTGTGGCTCAAAGTCGACTGCGGGTATCACCGCGCCGGCGTCGACCCGTCTGGATCATACGCGCTCGCGGTCGCGCGCGAGCTGGGGCGCGAGCAGGAGCTCACGTTCGACGGGATCCTCAGCCACTCAGGCCACGCCTACCGCACAAAGAACCAGCGGGAGGCCGCGCAGGTCGCCGAACAGGAGCGCAGCGTGATGGTCGCGTTCGCCGAGCGGCTACGGCAGGAGGGGATTCCGGTGCGTGAGGTCAGCGTGGGATCGACGCCCGCCATGGCGGCGGCGGAGCAGCTCGACGGCGTGACGGAGGCGCGGCCCGGCAACTATGTGTTTTACGACCGGACGATGGTGCTGATCGGCTGCTGCACACCGGAGGACGTCGGGGTGAGCGTGCTGGCCTCCGTGGTGTCGCATCAACCCGGGGCCGCGCATTTCATCGTGAACGCCGGCGCGCTCGAGCTGTCGAAGGACGCGGGGCCCGGGCACGTGGGACCGGCGGCGATGGGCGCGGTGCGCGGGGCCCCGGAGCTGACCGTGGCCACGCTGTCGCAGGAGCACGGCCTGATTCGTGCCGAGTCGGCGGCGGTCTTGGACGGCCGTTTCAATGTGGGCGAGCGACTCGAGATCATCCCCAACCATTCATGCCTCGCCGTGGCGCAGTTCGACGAGTACCAGGTGGTGCGCGACAAGCGGGTGGTGGACCGGTGGAAGGTCGAACGGGGCCGGTAGCGGCATGTGACCCTAACCCGTGTGAGCGTCGTCATCGAGCCCGCGGCCATCGGTCGCTTCTCTTCCTTGTGACTTCTCTAGCGTGACGGGCTCACATGAAGCTCTTCTTCCGTAATCTCGTGCTGTGCGCGCTCCCCCTCCTCTTTGGTATCGGGGCGGGCTATGGCTTCACGACGATCCAAGGGTCCTGCGGCGCCATGGTGGGCGCGCTGTTCGCCGCCAAGTGCGCCGGGCGGCAGCGCCAGTACTACGCGAAGTTCCAGCTGGCCGGGGCGGGCTTCGGTATCGTGCTCGCCGCCACTCTGGGCACGTGGCTGGAACATCGCCGGCGGCGCGTCGTAGAACGGACACCTTCTGACGTACCACGAACAACTCTTGAAGGAGAGCCGTCATGAAGCGCATTGGGGCGATCGTAGCGTTGTCCCTGCTCGCTGGCGGAGGTCTCGCGGCGCAGGACACGACCAAGGCAGCAGCGCCCGCTCAACCGGCGGCCGCCAGCGTCAGCGTCGATGAAGCAACGGTCGCGAAGAACGTGGTCGATCGCGTGCCGCAGGACACGGGCTCCGTGTTTCCCGTGGACGTGGGCCAGCTCGTGTTCTGGAACAAGGTGAGCGGCGCTCCGGCGGGCCAGGAGACGACCATTCACCACGTGTGGTTCCACGGCGACACCCAGGTGGGAGACGTCGAGCTGCACGTCGGCGGCTCACCCTGGCGCACATGGAGTCGCAAGACCGTTCCCGCGGACTGGACCGGTGCCTGGCACGTGGAGGTGAGGGACGCGGCCGGGACCGTGCTGAAGCGGATCGACTTCACCGTCGGACAGTAAACCGCCGTAGCGTGGTCTTACGTATTCTTGTCGTTCATGGACTTGGTCCAGCAGGTCGCCGCCAACCTCGAGATCGACCAGGGCAAGGCGGAAAAGGGCATCGGCGCGGTGCTCATGGCGCTGCGCATGAGTCTCGACCCTGCCGGGTTCGCGCAGGTGCGGCTCGCCCTGCCCAACTGTGAAAGCCTGATGGGCCGCGCCCTGATGAGCGGCGCGCGCACCGGTGAAATGGCGGCGCTGATCGGGCCGACCGGGTTGATGGCGGCGCTCGCGGCCGCCGGCTACCAGAAGGACGATATCCCCCAGCTCGGCCGACTCGTGCTCGAGCACCTGCGGCCCACGATCGGCACGGCGCAGGTCGAGAAGTTCCTCCAAGGGGCGCCGGCGCTGCGGGGATAGCGCGTCAGCTCAGCGCAGCGTCATCCACGCCGCGAGCGCCGCCGTCTTCTCGTCGGCACGCCATGGGCCGTCGAGCGCGCGACCCAGCTGCGTCACCGCGCGCTTGACCTGGGATTCCGAGCGGCGGAGCGCCATCGCCCCTTCCGGATAGGCCCGGCGCTCGACCAGCACCGATGCCTGGAGGCCGAACGATCGACATGCCCGTTCGAGCACCGTGCGGAACAGCCGGCCCTCGAGCGCATGCGCGCGAATGTGATCGTTGGCGATCCGCGCGGGATCAATGTCGCTTCCGACGACGAGGGCGGCGCGACGCACTGCGTGGCCCGTGCTCCGGTACTCCTGCAACAGCTGCCGGACCGACCGGCGCGTGACCCGCGCCACCACGCTTCGTAACCGACGCTCGAGCTGCGCCCCCTGCGCCGGCGTCGCACCCATCACCGCGTGGTACGGTTGGCGCGAGCTCGGAACCGCGGGGTCGCTCAGCTCGATTACGCGCCGGTCGGCCACGCGCGGCGCTTGCGCCGGGCCCACCAGCAGAATCGCCGTGGCCCAGCCGGACTTGACGCGGAATCCAAGCGCCGCCTGCGCGCCCATGCACGGCCTTCAGGGTGTTGGGGAGGACCGCCGGCCGAGCCGCTGCGCGAACAACCAGCGCCACAGCTCAGGCTCGTTGTACGCCGATTCCCAGGAGTTGTGTCCCACTCCGGCGTATTCGGTGTACCGCACGTCGCCACCGGCCCGGCGCAGTGCCTCGGCCATGCTGCGTGACTCGCTGACCGGCACCGCACCGTCCGCGTCACCGTGGAACAGCCACGCGGGCGTGGCGGCGAGGCGCGTGGCGACGTAAGCATATGGGTCTGCCGCGTCGGCGGGAACGCCGGCCACACGGATCGTGGCGAGAGCACCCGGGGCCCGGATGCCCCCGCAGATCGGCACCAGCGCGGCGAAGCGACCGGGGTGTTCGAGGGCCAGCTGCCACGTGCCGTAGCCGCCCATCGAGAGGCCGGTGAGATAGACGCGCGTGGAGTCCCCGCGGAACTCGCGCAGCGCGGCGTCCAGGGCCTGCATCGCGGCACGCGCCGGCGCGCCGCTCCAGACGCTGTCTCGAGGCGCCTGGGGCAGCACCACGACCGCGGGGAACGACTCGGCCCGGCCCTTCACGACCGGCCCAAGCCCGACCATGGTCTGGAGGTCACCATCCGCCCCGCGCTCGCCGGCTCCGTGGAGATAGAGGATGACGGGCGGGCGTCCGCCGCGTTCGGCCCGGCGCGGCACGAACACCTGGTAGCGGTACGTCGCGCCGTCCACGGTCGTAGTCCGCACGACGAACCCGGCCGGCGCCGGCGTCGGACCCGCCGGCGCGGCGCCGTGGCATGCGAGGCTCGCGAGCAGGATCACCACAGCGACCGCCCTTCCCGCCGACCGGCTCAAGCGTCTCCCCTCCGCTGCTTCGCCTTCTCGGGCTGTCCGTCTACGGCGACCACGCGGTCACGCCCCCCCGCCTTCGCCTGGTACATCGCCGCGTCGGCGCTGGCGATCAGCGTCTCCGGCGTGTCGCCGTGCGCCGGACACTCCGCCACGCCGATGCTCAGCGACATCCGCCCCGCACCGAACGCCTCAGCCGCCACGCGGGCTCGAATACGCTCCGCCACCAGCACGGCCGTCGTAACCGTCGTCTCGAGCAGCACGACCAGGAACTCCTCCCCGCCGTAGCGGGCCACGCAGTCCACCGCGCGCGTCGTCTTGCGCAGGATGTCCGCAACCTTCGTCAGGGCCGCGTCGCCCGCGATATGCCCGTTGGTGTCGTTGTACTGCTTGAAGTGATCCACGTCCGCCAGCAGCACCGAGAACGGGCGCCTGAGCCGGCGCGACCGCTGCGCCTCGCTCGACAGCGTCTCCATGAGGTGCCGCCGATTGTAGAGACCGGTGAGAGCGTCGGTGACGGAGAGCCGCTCCAGCTCTGCCTGGCTCTCGCGTTCCCGCAGGCGGGAGACCAGGGTGTTGAACACCTGCGTCAAAAAACCCAGCTCTCCGGTAGCGACCACCGGGAGGTCCACCGAGAGATCTCCGGCGGCCACGCGCGCCGCGGCTTTCGTGAGCCGCCCGAGCGGCCGGACGATGAAGAGGCCCAGGCCGGCGGCCATCAGCCCCACGCCCGCGAGCAGTGCGGCGAGGATCGCGCCGGGGCTGCCGGCCGGCCGGACCACCTGGCGCTGAGCCTGCTCCCGCGGCAGCTCGGCGACCGCCGCCAGGTGAAGCTGGGGCACGCGCCGCAGCGTGCCGACGACCTCCCGCCCGTCGGCGCGCTTGTACACCACGCTGGTGCCTTCTTTGTCGAACAGCGCCTGTGTGGTGGTCTTCGCCAGCCTCGTCCGCATCACCTCCGCGGAGCTGACCCGGGCCCTCATGACCAGCTTACCCTCGTCCGTCACCAGATAGACGTCGCCCGGCTCGCTCGGAGCGAGCCGCTGCAACATGTCCGCGACGGAGCGCAGGTTGACCTTGGCGGCGAACGCGCCGAGGAACCGCCCATCCGTCTGGCGGATCGGCACGGTGAGGACGATGGCGGGCTTGCCTATGCCGGCATCCCAATACGCCTCGCCCAGGAGTGCGTCGCCCGTCTGGAGACCGTTCAGCTTTTCCAGGGTCGGCTGCATGCCGCTGGTGTGACCGGCGCTGCTCGCGACCGCACGCCCGCGCGCGTCGACGACCGACAGCGCCTCGCAGCCGGTGCACCGTTCGCGCACCGTGTTGAGGTAGTCGCGCAGGCGGCCGACCGCCTGGGCGCCTGCGCTTCCCGGCCGCATCCTGGCCAGGTTCTCCGCTACGACATACGAGCTCGCGGCCGTTCGCTGATCCGACAGCCGTTCGGTGAGCCAGTCGTTGAGCTGTCGGGCTGTCTCGGAGCTCACGCTGCGCAGCTCCGGAGCGATAGTGTCGTCGAGCGGCTGCGGATTCCGCCTGTAGGAGGCCAAGGTCACGACCGCCGGAAGCAGCAGCGCCAGCACAGCGAACGCCCAGACCTTGCTCCTGGCCGTGTCGAGATGCAGCGCATTGAGCGGACGGGCGATGCGTTCTTCCCAGAAGGTCACGGGCAATTACCTCGAGGACTCCGCACGGAGCGACTGGCGGGCATCGGGCATGAACCCAACCGACGCGCAAACACAAACTGGGGCGGGAGGACTCGAACCTCCAACTTCCCGGTTAACAGCCGGGCGGTCTGCCAGTTGACCTACACCCCAATGCCACCACAACGACCCCCCGCACCGTGCACAGTCGCTAGGCGTCAGACGCACAGACGCACGGCGGTGAACAGAGATGAAGAGGGCAGGAAAACTTGCGCCCCCGGACCCGGGGGCGCCTTCACGAACCTGCTGTGACGCTACGCCGCCCGGGTGGCATTCGGACTCCGGTTGCGGTTCGAGCCGAGAACGGCGAACGTCAACATGGGCCAAGAGTACTATCGGCCCGTGCCGCAAGCAAGGGACCCCATGCCGCCGGTCAACGCACCCGCCCCGAGCGCCCTGGTGATGACGCGCTTACTGCCGTGACCGACTTCACCCGCTTCACCCGCGCGGACTGGCTCGGGCTGGCCGACGCCTTCTACCGGCACCTCGATGCGACCTTCGCGCAGCTCTCGCCGGCGGCTTGGGACCGCCCGACCTCCTACCTCGGCTGGCGCGCGCGCGACGTGCTCGCCCACATGACGAGCGCGATGCCCGTGAATTTCCGCGAGGTGCTCGACCGCGCGCTCGCCGACAACCCCGCGGCCCCGCCGGAGTTCGACACGTTCACCCGGAACGCCCGCGAGGTCCGGCGTCGCCGCACCGCGCCGATCCGTACCCTGCTGGACGAATTTCACCGCGAGCTCGACGCGCTCATGGCACCCTACCGCAGGATGAGCGCCGTCGAGTGGGAGAAACCGGCCTGGTTTTTCGTGGGACGCGTCCGCGTGCGGACGCTGTTTCTCGTGCAGTTCGCGGACAACGTGTTCCACGAGCGCGACTTGTTGGCGGCGCACGGTGCCTGGCGCAGGCTCGACCCAGAGTACGCCGCGCCGCTGATCGACTGGTTCCTGCGCGAGTACCGGCCCGCGACCTTTCGCCCCGACCGCTCGGATGGCCTGCGCGCCACGATGCGCTACCGACTCGCGGGCCCCGCGGGAGGGGAGTGGTGCCTCACCGTGGCCGACGGGACCTGCCGAGTGGACCGCGGCGAGGGCGGGACGGCCCGGCCCGATGTTACCCTCGAGGCCGACGCCGAGGAGCTGGTCGTGGCCGCGCAGGCGCGCGCCGCACCGTGGGTGGGCCGAATCGCCCGCATGGTCGATTGGGTGCGCGGCCCGGGTCGCGCCGAAGACGTCGCCGCGGCGATCACCGGCGCGGTGAGCCTCGGCTGGGCCCTCGCGTTCCGGCGAATCCGCGTGAGCGGTGACCCGGCGCTTGCGAGCCGCCTGAACCGCGCATTCTGGCATTTCTGGCAGCGGACGGCGATGACCCAGGCGAATATCGCCAAGGGCTAGTTGCACGTGCACGACGGCACGTTGCAAGAGGGCGCGTGGCCCCCGGCGTCAGAAACTCACGCTCGCATCGACCCAGGCGCCGTTGTGGGCGTTCGAGTCCACGGCCGCAGCGATGAATTGGACGCCGCGAGCGCCGTCTGCGACCGTCGGCACCAGCAGCGCCCCTGGATCCGGAGCCCGCTTGGCCCGCCGCGCCCGGATCTGCTCGGCGAGATCGCGATACAGATTGGCAAAGCCTTCGAGATAGCCCTCGGGATGGCCCGCCGGGATGCGCGTGGCACGCGCCGCAGCCGCACCGAGGCTGGGCCCGCCGCGCGATAAGATCTGCGGCGGCCGGCCCACCAGGGAGAAGCGCAGCTGGTTGGGGTGCTCCTGGCTCCATTCCAGGCCGGCTTTTTCGCCGTACACCCGCAGCCGCAGCCCATTCTCGTTGCCCGGCGCCACCTGACTGGCCCACAGCATGCCGCGCGCGCCATTCTCGTAGCGGAGCAGGATATGGGCGTTGTCATCGAGCCTGCGGCCTGCGACGAACCGCCCGAGGTCCGCCGCCAGCTCGCGCGCGTGGAGCCCGGTGACGAAGTCGGCGAGGTGGTAGGCGTGGGTGCCGATATCGCCGAGGCAGCCGCCGGCGCCCGCCCGCTGCGGATCGACCCGCCAGCCGGCCTGCTTGTGCCCCGTGTCTTCCAGCTTGGTCGTCAGCCAGTCCTGGACGTACTCTATCTGGACAACGCGGATAGGCCCCAACTCGCCGACCGCAACCATCTCGCGCGCCTGCCGCACCAGCGGGTAACCCGTGTAGTTGTGCGTGAGGCCGAACACGAGACCGCTGCGCCGCACGGCCTGCACGAGGTCGAGCGCGTCCCCCACGGTCGTGGTCATCGGCTTGTCACAGACCACGTCTATGCCCCGGTCGAGAAAGGCGCGGGCGACGGCGTGATGACTGTCGTTCGGCGTGACGATGCTGACGACCTCGATGCCGTCGGCCCGCTTCGCTTCGGCCGCCGCCATCTCGGCGAAGGTCGTGTACACTCGGTCAGGCGCGAGACCGAGATCCCGCCCTGAGTCCCTGGCGCGCTGGGCGTCGGACGACAGGGCGCCCGCGACCAGCTCGAACTGCCCGTCCATACGGGCGCACAGGCGATGCACGGCGCCGATGAACGCGCCGCGCCCGCCGCCGACCATGCCGAGCCGCAGCGGGCGAGACGTGCGCGCGTCCGAAGTCGCGTCGACCATGCTCGGCTCCCCTGTCAGGCGACGCCGAGCATGCGGCGATTGGCCGCCACGTCAGCGCCGGCGCCGGCGAAATCGTCGAATGCCTTGTCGGTAACACGGATGATGTGGTCGGCGATGAACGTCGCCCCTTCGCGGGCGCCGTCCTCGGGGTGCTTGAGACAGCATTCCCACTCGAGCACTGCCCAGCCGGGATAATCGTATTGGGTGAGCTTGGAGAAGATCGCTTTGAAGTTCACCTGGCCGTCGCCCAGCGAGCGGAAGCGTCCGGCCCGATCGATCCACGACTGGAACCCGCCATACACGCCCTGGCGGCCGGTCGGGTTGAATTCGGCATCCTTGACGTGGAACATGCGGATCCGCTCGTGATAGAGATCGATATACTCGAGATAGTCGAGCTGCTGCAGCACGAAATGGCTGGGATCGTAGAGGATATTGCAACGCTTGTGACCGCCGACGCGATCGAGAAACATCTCGAACGTCACGCCGTCATGCAGATCCTCGCCGGGATGGATTTCGTAACACAGGTTGACGCCCGCCTCCTCGAACGCGTCGAGAATCGGTCGCCAGCGCCGCGCCAGCTCGTCGAACGCCGTCTCGACCAGACCCGCCGGCCGCTGCGGCCACGGATAGAGATAAGGCCATGCCAGCGCGCCGGAGAACGTTGCATGCTCGGTGACGCCGAGCCGGCGCGACGCCCGCGCCGCCAACTTGAGCTGCTCCACCGCCCAGGCGGCACGCGCCTGCGGCTTGCCGCGCACCTGCGGCGCCGCGAACCCGTCGAACGCGGTGTCGTAGGCGGGATGTACGGCGACCAACTGGCCCTGCAGGTGCGTCGACAGCTCCGTCACCTGCAGGCCGCGCCCGGCCAGGACGCCCCGCACCTCGTCGCAGTACGTCTGGCTCTCGGCCGCCTTCTCGAGGTCGAACAGCCGTCGGTCCCAAGTGGGGATCTGCACTCCCTTGAAGCCAAGCTGGGCCGCCCAATCGGCGATGGTCGGCAGGCTGTTGAACGGCGGCGCGTCGCCGGCGAACTGCGCCAGGAAGACCGCCGGCCCTTTGATCGCCTTCATCGCTGACCTCCCTAGTATTTCAGTCCGGCCTTCTCCGCGAATGACTTGAGTGCGGCCTCCTGCTCCGGAGTGAGACGCTCCGGCATGGCGATATGCACTTCCACGAACATGTCGCCGCGCCGCCCGTTCCGCTCGATCCCCTGCCCCGGAATGCGGAACTTCTGACCGTGCTGAGTGCCGGGTGGAATCTTCAGCACCACCCGTCGGCCGTCCAACGTTTTCACCCTGACCTTCGAGCCGAGCAGCGCCTGGGCCAGGTTGATCGGCACGACGCCCACCAGATCTAGCGCCCCGTCGCGCCGGAAGAAGCGATCGGGCTCGACCTGGGTGACCACGACGACGTCGCCCTTCCCTTTCGTGCCCTGTCCCTTGAGCCGCAGCCTGGTGCCGTCATCGGTGCCCGGCGGCACGGTGATCACCAGTCGCTTCTGGACCGTGACCTCGCCGCTGCCGCTGCAGGTAGGACAGCGCTGGGACGGCACCTTGCCCTTGCCGCGGCACACGGGGCACGGCCGCTGCACGGCGAAGCCACCCTGCCCGAACGAGATCGTCCCTTTGCCCTTGCACTCGGGGCACGTCGACAAGGTGGCGCCCGGCGCGGCGCCGCTGCCGCTGCAGGTCGGGCACACCTCCGTCATGGGAAGCACGATGGGGACCCGCCCGCCCAACGCGGCCACGCGGAATGGAATCGTGACCGCTACCTCGATCTCGTCTTCATCCTCCACCCGGCCCGAGCCACGCCGGCCGAAGATCGACGAGAACAGGTCTCCCAGTCCGCCCAACGAGCTGAGATCCGACAGGTCGAAATCGACCCCCGCGGTCCCGTACGCGCCGCCCGCCCCCGGGCCCGGGCCGCGGTCCGCGCCTGCGAACGCACCGTAGCGGCGCAACTGGTCGTACTTCTTCCGCTTCTCGGGGTCGCTCAGCACGTCGTGCGCTTCGTTGATCTCCTTGAAGCGGTCGGACGCCTGAGCCTTGTTGGGATTGCGATCGGGATGGTATTGCTTGGCAAGCCGGCGAAACGCCTTCTTGATCTCATCCACCGTCGCCGTCTCAGAGACCCCGAGGACCTGGTAATAGTCCTTCGACGCGGCCATCAGCCGCTCTCACCGCGCGGGCGCGGCGACCCCGCACCGCCGTCCTGCGGTCGTCCTTCCTGCCAGGTCAGCACCGTCACCCGCGCCGGTCGGATCAGCGCGCCGCCCAGCAGATAGCCGGGCTGGAGCACGGCACCCACGGTGTGGTCCTTCGCCGCATGGTCTGCGGGACCGGTCGTCACCGCCTCGTGTAAGTTGGGATCGAACGGCACCCCGATCTGGTCGATCCGGGTCACGCCGATCGCCTCGAGCTCCTTCCAGAGCTTGCGCTCCACCATCTCGACGCCGTCATGGATCGTCTTGGCATCGGTTTGGCCGGGATCGACGTGCGCGAAGCGGGCGAGATCGTCGAGCGCGTCCACCAGGCGATGCAGCAAGTCCGCCTGCGCCTTGGCCCACAGGTCGGTCCGCTCCTTCTGGGTGCGCTTGCGGAAGTTGTCGTACTCGGCCGCCAGCCGAAGATGACGGTCCTTCAGCTCAGCGAGCTGAGATTCGAGGCGCGCCACCGCCTCTTCTGGCGGTTCGAGCAGCGCTCCCCCGCCCGCCCCCTCCCCGCCCCCGGATGGTGGGTCTGGCACGCCCGGATCCGGTGGGTCGACCGGCTGCCGTGGTTCGTCGTAGTGCTTCATAGGTTTCCGTTTCACCAAGCAATCGGCGTGCCGATCAACCCGCGTCGTTCTGGCGGATACGGTCCCTGCAACCGGTGGATATTCCCCATTGCCCAAGAAGCTAGCTGTCAGAACGGCACGGGTAAACTCGCCGATCAGCGCGGTTGCCGCGCGTTCACCGGAGCAGCACGCTCTGCGTTACACACCAGCGAGCTGCGTGTCGACGAACCCCAGGAGGTCTCCGATGACCCGCTCCCGCTGCGGGTCGTGCAGGATTTCGTGATACATCTCCGGGTACCAGCGCACATCGGCCGAGCCCTTGAGGCCATCGGCGAAGGCGCGCCCGAGGTGCGCGTCGACGACGCGGTCCTCACCGGCGAGCAGGAACAGCAGGGGGCTTTCGATCCGCTGGGCGTCGGCCACGACGGCCCCTTGCGCCCACCTGATCTCGCGCCACGCGCCCGGCGACATCACGTCGTGGACGGCCGGATCCTCGCCGTAGGCCTTGTTCACCGCCGGATCGCGGCTGAGTTGCTCGGGATCGAGGTGCAGGGGCACGGAGAGCGTCGGCCACAAGTCCTGCAACACGCGCCCCGCGAGGCGCGTCCAGGCGGGCGCCTTGAGCGCGGGTCCGAGCCAGGGGCAGCACACCACCGCCGCGGCGATGGGATCGCTCGGCTGGGTCTCGAGGTAGCGCAGCGTCACGAGCCCGCCGAATCCCAGCCCCAGCAACAGCTGGCGCCCCTCAGTGCGGAGCCGCACGGCGCGCCGGAACGCTTGCAGGTCGCCGAGCAGTTGGCTGAAGCGCGACAGGTAGCCGCGGCGACCGCCGGAGCGCCCGTGGCCGCGCTGGTCGAGCAGATACGCGGCGACGCGAGCGTCCCGCAGGCGTTCGCCCACCTCACGCCAGCGGCCCGCGTGGTCCGACCAGTCGTGCAGCAGCAGCACGGCGGCGCGCGGCTGCGGCGGTTCGTACGCGTCGTACACGAGCTGGGTGCCGTCGGGGGCGGCGAGGGTCGGCATCAGGCGCGGGCCAGGAGCCGGCGCAGCAGGTCGAGCGCCGCCTGAGCGCCGCGGCGACGCACCTCCTCGCGGTCACCCGGGAGCACGCGCTTCACCGTGCGCGTGTCGGTCTGGACGCGCGCGGCGAGCCAGACCGTCCCCACCGGTTTCTCCGGCGTCCCGCCCCCCGGTCCCGCGATCCCGGTCACGGCGATGCTCGCCTCCGTCGAAAAGAGCCGCTGGGCGCCTTCCGCCATCGCGCGCACGGTCTCCTCCGAAACGGAGCCGTGCGCTTGCAGCGTATCGAGCGGCACTTTGAGGGCGGCCGTCTTGATGACGTCGGCGTATGCGACCACGCCACCGATGAACGTGTCGGACGCGCCTGGAATGTTGGTGATGCGCTCGGCGACCATGCCTCCCGTGCAGGATTCGGCGATGCCCAGGCGGTGGCGTTTCCGCCGCAACGCCTGCAGGACCACGGCGGCGAGATCGGCCCCGTCGTCGCCGTACCAGTGCTCACCGGCGAGCTGTTGCAACCGCGCGGCCGCGGTGGCGAGCCGCATCTCGGCATCGCCCTGCTCGAGGCTCCACGCCGTGACCCGCAGGTCCACCCCGTCGGTCGACGGCAAGTACGCGAGCGTGAGGGGCGCGATCTCGACTTCGATCGACCCCAATCGCTCCGCCAGCGCCGACTCGGGCACGCCGGTGGTGCGCACCGTACGCGACAACACGACCCGCGGCCGCGCTCCCGTCGAGTCGCGGCGGACCAGTCGCGGCAGTACTTCCTCCACCAGCAACCCCCGCATCTCGCGCGGCACACCCGGGAGCAGTACGGCGACCCGGCCGCGCGCGTCCTCGATCCACAGCCCCGGCGCGGTGCCGCGCGGGTTGGGTAGGATGGTCGCTCCCTCGGGCACTTCCGCCTGGGTGCGGTTGACGGCGGGCATCGGTCGCCCGAGCCGCTGGAACCGGGCTTCGATCCCCGCCAGCAGCCCCTCGTCCAGCACCAGGCGTTTGCCGAACAGCTCGGCGACGACGGTCTTCGTCATGTCGTCGCGGGTGGGGCCCAGGCCGCCGGTGGTCAACACGAAACCGGTACGTTCGAGGGCTTCGGTCACAGCCGCGCGGATCGCCTCCGGCCGATCGCCGACGGTGACGCGGCGGGTGATCTCGGCGCCCGCCGCGGCCAGAGCGCGACCCAGCTCAGCGGCGTTCGAGTCCACGGTGTACCCGAGCAACAGCTCCGTGCCGATGGTGACGATTTCGAGCTTCACCCGCGGCCTTTGAGCAGCGCGCGATAGCGATAGAGATAGACACCGAGCGAGTAGACCGTGAGCAGGATGGCTCCCGCCAGCGTCACGGCCACCACCGCTCCGTGGAACTTGTCCCAGAAGTTGCGGAACCAGCCCGCAAAGGGATGGGCGGCCAGCGCGTCCTTCCAGGCGAACCAGAACAGCGTGGCCCCGATGAACACGTTCTGGACCACGGCCTTCAGCTTGCCCGCCCCCATCGCCGGGATGACCACGCCGCGCCGCCTCGCGAAGAAGCGGAAGGCCGTCATGAGGAGCTCGCGGCCGACGAGCAGCAACGCCACCCACACCGGGAAGCTGCCCCACCAGGGGATGCGGTAGTCGACCAGGATCGTGGGGTGGCGCGTGAGCCAGAAGATCGGGATCAACGTGGCGAACAAGAGCAGCTTGTCAGCGATCGGATCGAGCAGCTGCCCCAGCTCGCTCACCTCGTTGCGCCGGCGGGCGAGGTAGCCGTCCACCACGTCCGAGGCACTTGCGGCCAGGAAGATCAGGAACGCGATGACCTTGGGCCAGTAGCCCTGAATGAACGGCAGCAGCGCGATGACCGGTGTGAGGCAGATGCGCGCGAGGGTGAGGATGTTGGGCAGGGTCCACCGCATGGGACCGTCCCCCTAGCTCAGCGTCTTCAATACCATCTTGCTGACCGTCTTGAGGGTGTCGAACACGCCGTCGCCGCGCACCGCCACGGCCTCGAGGTACGGCGCGCGGCCGACCCACTCGTGGCCCGCCTTCTCGATCAGGTTCTCCCCGGGGTGCAGGGGATCGGGGACGACTTTCTGCTGGGCTCCGTCCTCGACCGGCCAGCCCGGGTTGAGCGACGCCTGGAGATCCTTGACCGGCGCTGCGTTGGGGAGATCGCGCTTGTTGTACTGGATCACGAACGGAATCCTGGTCAGGTCGTAGCCGTACTCGGACATGTTGTCGTACAGGTTCTGCATCGACTCGACGTTCGCCTCCATGCGCTCGATCTGGCTGTCGCCGACGAACACGATTCCGTCCACGCCTTTGAGGATCAGCTTGCGGCTCGCGTTGTAATACACCTGGCCCGGCACGGTGTAGAGGTGAAACCGCGTCTTGAACCCGCGGATCGTGCCGAGATCGACGGGGAGGAAGTCGAAGAACAGCGTGCGCTCGGTTTCGGTGGCGAGCGAGATCATCTTGCCCCGGGTGTTGGGGGAGACCTTGCCGTAGATGTGCTCCAGGTTGGTCGTCTTGCCGCCCAGGCCGGGACCGTAGTAGACGAGCTTGCAGTTGATCTCGCGGGACGCGTAGTTGATCATCGACATGGGCGCGTCCCCTTACCCGAAGAGTTTGTCAATTTCGTCTTCCGCGCCCTCGAGCA
>QHUM01000039.1 GCA_003222135.1 Gemmatimonadota bacterium
CGGCGCCGCTCCCCGACGCGCCCTTCCCGCTCGCGAGGCATTAGTCATGTAGCGGCGCCCCGCTCCCCGATGTCGCACGCCCACCCCACCTGTGGGCGAAAGACCCGCGAAACCGGTTGCCTCCCGCGATGCCCCTCGCGCGGCACAGCATGTGCTGCCCAACCTCTCCTTTGGTGTACGGACGCAATCATCCCGGGACGGCCGTTTTCACAGGGGGTGTCCGATGCCTGCCTCGCCGAGCTTCCGCCGTGCGCTGCTCCTGTCCGCGACCCTCGCCTTCATCGCCTGTTCAGAGCACCGCGACGCCGGCGGGCCCGCTGCACCGGCCGCGCTGATCAGCGATGCGGGCCACGACGGCGGCACACCCGGCTTCTTTTTCCTGCCGCCGCTGGTCACCCACGTCAGCCCGAGCGGCACGTTCGACGTCGACATCGCTACCCTCGCTCCAGCAATCGCCATCTGCGACGTCACCGACCGGCCGGACACCGACTGCGGTGGCGCGAGCGTCGGAGCGACCGCCGCGGTCGTCGTGTTCACCACGACGAGTGCGCCGGCGATTACGCTCGATCTCTCCGCCCCGCAGTACCAGGTCAACTGGGATACCAAGGCCACGGGATTCGTGACGGGTCACGTCTATCGCGCGCACGTCACGGCCGGCGCCCGAGCGGCCCGACGCGAGCTGGGATTCGCCGATGTGCTGCTCACGGACATTCCCGGGCAGGCGAGACACGAGGAGACGGGCGACCTCATCGTGATGAACGACGGCCGCACCATCCCCATCCACCTGCGCATCGAGAACGCCATCCCGGGCGGTCTGGCGGTGAGCGCGGCGATGGCGACGGTCGCGCCCGCCAGCACGGACGTCATCACCGCCAGGCTGAGCGATCTGCACGGGCTCCCGCTCCCGGGCGTCGCGGTCGCGTGGAGCGTGATCACGACACCGGCTGACGGCGTCGCCGACCCCAATCAACCGCTCAACCCGGCAATGGGGCAGACCGACGCCAGCGGCATCACCGCGACCACGTTCAGAGCGGGGACGTCCGCCGGCGTGGCCACGGTGACCGCCACGAGCGCCGGCCTCTCGGCGACCGCCGGTGTGACGGTGCGCTCGGCGCTCCGGCCCGGCGCGCTCAGCGCCGGACGCGCCCACACCTGTCGGCTCACGACCGGGGGCGTGGCGTCGTGCTGGGGCTTGAACAGCGTCGGCGAGCTCGGGGATGGCACGGCGGCGTTCGAGCGCCTGAACCCGGTGGCAGTGACGGGCGGGCTGACGTTTGCGGCACTCACGGCGACCAGCGATCACACCTGCGGACTCACGACCAGCGGCGCGGCGTACTGCTGGGGATTCAACAGCGCGGGACAAGTGGGCGACGGCTCGACCACCTCCCGCGTCAGCCCGACGGCGGTGTCCGGGGGCCTGGCGTTCGTCGCGCTCGCCTCCGGTGGCCAGCACTCGTGCGGGCTCGCAAGCGACGGGACGGCGTATTGTTGGGGAGCGAACGGCTCCGGTCAGTTGGGAGACGGAACGACGATCGACCGCTTGACCCCCGTGTCCGTGAGCGGGGGCCCCGGCTTCGTCGCGCTTGCCGCGAGCGGCGATCACACCTGTGCGCTCGCCCGGGACGGCGCGGCCTACTGCTGGGGAGCGAACGTGCTGGGCCAGCTGGGCGACGGGACGACGTCCAACCGCCCGACCCCGGTGGCCGTGACCGGTGGTCTCGCGTTCGTCGCGCTGACCGCGGGTCGCGACCACACCTGCGGGCTCACTGGGGGCGGCGCCGCGTATTGCTGGGGGCTGAACGGCTCCGGTCAGCTGGGTGACGCAACAGCCACCAACCGCTCGAGCCCCGCCGCCGTGAAGAGCGGCGTCGCGTTCGTCGCGCTCAGCGGCGGCGGAGATCACACCTGTGGCCTAGCAGGCAGCGGCGCGGCGTACTGCTGGGGACGAAACGCCTCGGGCCAACTGGGCGACGGGACCGGCGTCGATCGTTCGACCCCGACGGCGGTGACGGGAACGGTGCCACTTGCGGCGCTCGCTGCCGGCGGCGATCACACCTGCGGGCTCACCAGCGACGGGGCCGCTTACTGCTGGGGATTCAACTTCTACGGCGAGTTGGGCGACGGCACCACGATCGACCGCTTGAGCCTGGTGCTGGTGGTAGGGGCGTTAGGCCTGTGAGAGCCGATGCTATGGCGCGACGTGATACAGGTCGGGAAGCTCGTCCTCGAAAAAGATGAGGGAGTCCCGGCGGAAGCGCACGAAGTCCGCCACGCTCACCTGACCCGGGTAGGGCGCAAAGAAGTGGTAGCGATGCTCGCGCCCGAAGGTCGCGTTGCGCCACACCAGCGCCCAGGCGATGCGCCGCCCCACCGCGTCGGCCGTGATGCCGGCCAGCAAGGTCCGGGTCCACCAGGTCGAGTCGGGGACCGCCTCCACCCCGGTTTCCGTCAGCGCCGGAATCTTCCCGCGCGCCTCCGCCAGCTCCACCACGTCGCGCAGCCGCCGCGCGAACACGGCTCGCGTTGCGGGAGTGCGAACGCTCTGGTAGTCGTCGAAACCGAGCACATCAACCCACGCGTCACCGGGGTAGCGCGCGAGATACTGCGCCGTTGAGTCGAACACGTCGGTGGAATACGCCCACAGCAGGTTGTGCACGCCTTTGCGGTCGCGCAGGTATTCCACCGTAAAGCGCCACAGCCGGCGGTACTCGTCCGGCGTCGCGTGCCGCGCCCCCCACCAGAACCAGCCGCCGCTCGTCTCGTGGAACGGCCGGAACACCACCGGCACCAACACGTCGCCCCCGGCGCGCTGCCGCATCGGGGCCCGCAGGCTTTTCACGTAATCGGCGAACCGGTCGAGCCACTGCGTGTAGCGCTCGTGCTGGGGGCCACCCGGCAAGATCGCACCCGCCGCGGCGGTCGTATCCCAGGCGTTGCCGCCCGTCACCGGATTGCGCATGTGCCAGCTCAAGGTGACAACGCCCCCGCGCGCAAAGCCCTCCGCGATCCAGGCGCGCTGCCGCTCGAACGCGACGCCGTCCAGGTTCGCGCTCGCGTCCCGCTCCAGGCCGCCCGCGTCCCAGCCGTACACGGCGGGGTAGGAGCCCGCGGTCTCCTTCACATCGGATCGTCCCGGCTCGCCGGACCACAGCACGCCGTACGCCAGATCGTCTTGGTGGCCGAACAGGACGTGCTCGCGCGCGAGGCGTCGCAGGTTCACGAACAGGGCGCGCGTCTCGGCCGTCGCGTCGTGATCGATCGGCGCCGGACCGGCGGGCTCCACCCGGGGTGCCGCCCCCCGGCACGCGGCGACGAACAGCGCCGCGAAAATCAGGCGCAGCACTCAGTACCCCGGATTCTGGGTGATCAGCCGGTTCGCCCCGATCTCCGCCGCGGGGATCGGCAGGAGCAGCTGATACGGCTGCCGCCCCTGCTGGCAAATCGACGCGCTCGGCCTGCTCGAGCCGGGGTACCCCGCGATCTGGTTGTTCATGATGCCCAGCCAGCGGCCCTGGCGCTTCAAGTCGAACCACTCCTGAAACTCGGCGTAGAGCTCGTGGCGACGCTCCAGCCACACAGCATCGCGGAACTGGGCCTGCGTCAGCCCGGCCGTCAGGTTCGCCAAGCCGGCGCGGGTACGCACCTGATCGATCGCGTCATACGCCGCCGCCGTGGGCCCGTTGACCTCGTTCTCCGCTTCGGCGAGCACCAGCAGCACGTCCGCGTACCGCAGGATGATCGGGTTGTTCGAGTTCTGGCTCTTGGTCAGGGCCGTGCGGTCGACGTACTTCATGGTGAAGATCTGGGGCGATACCTCCACGAAGCGGCCGCCGCCCAGATTATACCGGGACCACCCCACCGTATCGCAGGCGTTGTCGCCCATCCAGGCCCAGCCGACCTGCGTTGCCGTCGCGATCTGGGTCTTGATGCTGTCCGGGACGGAGCCCTCGTACCAGGTGGGCGTGCCCGGATCGGACGCCGAGCCCGACCGTTTCCACGCGGCAAACACCGCGTAGCCCGGCGCGATGCGTCGGTCGGCGGGCTCGAACGTCTCATAGAAGACCCGGCGCATGCTGAGGAATCCCGCGCCCCCGCCCCCCCCAGTCGAATAGTCCGGCGGGTTGAAGAACGTCACCAGCTCCGGGCCGGTGTTCTCCTGGTGCGTGGCCCCGATCTGGAACAGGACCTCGTTGCTGTTGACCTGCTGCTGCCAATCGAACAGGCGCATGTAGTCGGTCTCGAGGGTAACCCAGCCGCTCTGCGTGACGTGTTGCGCGGCCACCCGGGCCGAATCGTTGTACTGCTGCTTGGCGGCGGCGAGCGGAGTGCCCGCCAGCTCCGCGCCCGCCATGGTGAGGTACACCTTGGAGAGCAGCCCCCACGCCGACGGCGCCGTGGGCCGGCCGCGGTCGGCGCTGCTGTAGGTCTTCGACGCGAAGTCCGCCGGAAGCTCCTGGGCCGCCGCCTTCAGGTCGTTCACGATGGTCGCGTACACTGCCTCGAACGGGGCGCGCGGCGCGTCACCGTAGGTACCGTCCGACACGTACGGCTCCACCCGGAGCGGTACCGCGCCGTAGCGACGCGCCAGCTCGAAGTAAGCGTAGCCGCGCAGGAAGTGCGCTTCGCCCCGCAGCCGCTCCTCCAAGGCTGGATCGAGACTCACCTTGTCGAGCTGGCCCAGGACGTCGTTGGCCCGCCGAATCACCAGATAGTTGGCGGACCAGGTGCGGCCGGCAAACCAGGTGCCGGCGCTCGCGCCCCGGTAGCCGAACGCCCACCAGCTGGGGCAGTAGATATCGGGCCCCTCGCACGTCAGCTCCTGCCAGGCCGGGTCGATCCAGTCGTCCCACGTCATGAGCGCATTGTAGATGCCGTTCACGGCGTCGATCGCCTGGGCTCCGGTCTTGAAATAGCTCGCGGGGTCGACGAACGTCTGCGGCTGCTCGGCGAGATTCACGAGGTCGTGGCACGCGGCGACGCCGGCCGCGAGGCACAGCGGCCCGATGAGGCGGGTCACGATTCGTTGGGCTTGGTTCATGGCTCGCATCCTCAGAAAGTGACGCTCATGCCGACGGTGAACAGCCGCGCTTGCGGATAGCTCCCGAGGTCCACACCGCGCATATCGGTGTTGCTGAACGCGCTCACCTCGGGGTCGTATCCGGTATAGTCGGTGAACGTGAGGAGGTTGATGGCATTGACGTAGAAGCGCGCCGACCGCACCCCCCGGACGAGCGCGGATGGCAGCTCGTAGCCGAGCTGCACGTTCTTCAAGCGGATGTACGAGCCGTCCTCGAGGAAGGCGTCGGAAAACCGTCCGAACCCCTGGCGGGTGCCATCGATCCGCGGGTACGTCCCAGTGGGGTTCGTCACCGGGTCGAACGCGTTTTCCACGTACGCGCGTGGCAGGTTCCCGCTCCCGTTGAGCCGCAGGTAGACGAGCCGGCTGCTGTTGACGATCGTATTGCCGATCACGCCCGTAACGAGGGCGCTCAGGTCGAATCGTCCGAGCGTCACGCGATTGGTGATGCCCCAGGTGTAGCGGGGATTCACGTCGCCGATCATCGTCTCGTCGGCGGCGGTGAGTTTGCCGTCGCCGTTCAAGTCGCTGTAGCGATAGTCGCCGAGCTTGGCATCGGGCTGGACGCTCTTGTAGGCGTCAACCTCGCCCTGCGACCGGAAGATCCCGTCGGTGCGGTAGCCCCAGATCGCCCCGATCGGAAGCCCTGCCTTCTCGATGAAGGGATTGACCTCGAGCCCGCCGCCCGCGCCGAGCCGGTTGGCGAACTGCTGCTCGGTGGCGCCGAGGCTCACGATCTTGTTCACGTTCCGCGCCACGTTCGCCGAGATCTGCCACGACGGGCCACCGGCGCTCCCGGTCAGCACGCGCAAGTCTCCCTGCAGCTCGAACCCCGTGTTCGTCACCTCCCCGGAGTTGAACGTGGCGCTGGGATAACCCGTGTTCGGCGCGAGGTTCACGCTCTGCAGCAGGCCGTCGGTGCGCTTGCGGTACACGTCGCCAGTCATCATCAGGCGCTCGCCCCATGCGGAGAGGTCGAGCCCCACGTCGTACTGCGTCGTCGTCTCCCACCGCAGGTTCGGGTTCGCCAGCCGCCCGAAATACACGGCCGAGACGAGCTGCTCGCCGATCACCGTGGTGGTGCCTTCGACGGTGGCGAGCGACTGATACGTCCCGATCGCCTGGTTCCCCGACTGTCCGTAACTGCCGCGCAGCTTCAGATCGGAGAGGAAGCCCACGTCGCGGAGGAAGGGCTCCTGCTTCGCCCGCCAGGCAAGGCCCAGCGAGGAGAAGGTGGCCCACTTGTTGTTGGCGGCGAACTTGGACGAGCCATCCGAGCGCACGGTGCCGGTAGCGAGGTAGCGGTCGCGGAAACTGTAATTCACGCGCGCGAGCCACGACGCTGTCTTCCAGACGTCGACGCCGCTTTGCGGGGCCGCCCAGGCGAGGCCGTTCTGCAACCGGTTCGAGCCGAGCACGTCGTCGGGGAACTTGCTGACCTGATTATTGATCCAGTTGCTGCGGTTCCAGTCGTAGGTGAACCCGGCCACCGCGTCGAGGCGGTGATCGCTGCCGAACCCGCTCCCGAACCGCAGCAGATTCTCGTTGAGCAGGTTCACGTACTCGGAGGCGCTCACGATCGCCAGGCCTCCCGTGTTGTTCCCCTCGTAGACGGTGCGCGGGAAGTAGGAATCGACCCCTTTGCGCTCGTAGTTCCCGCCGAGGCTGCTCTCGAGCGACCACGACGACCCGATCTGCGCGATGACCCGGACGCCTCCGATCCCGCGGGTGACCGTCTCGCTCTCCTGTACCTCGTCGGTGTAGCGCAACGGATTGGCGCCGAACTGCTGGCGGTACGCCTGGTTCTCGGCACGCGGGTCGTTCGCCAGCCGCGTCGTGTCGAACGCCTCGCTCGGAAGCGGGCTGTAGCGGATCGCGCTCCGCACGATCCCGGCGGCGGTCGTCCCTTCCGTGCCGGAGGACCGCACCAGGTGATCCTTCGAGCGGGTGACGGCCAGGTTCGTCGCGAGACGGACGATCCCGTTGAGCTTGCGGTCCAGGTTCGCGCGGACGCCGCCGCGTCCGAACCCCGAGCCGCGGATCACGCCGTTCTGGTCGAAATAGTTGCCGCTCACCGCGTAGCTACCGTCACCGTCTCCGCCCGTGAAGGCGAGCTGGAGATCGCGCGTGGCGGCGCTCCGGAAGATCGAGTTCTGCCAGTCGATGCCCGCGCCGTACAGCGCCCGGACGCTGTCCGGGGTGAGGCGCCCGAGCCGGCCGTTGTACGGGAGGGCCGAGGAATCGGCGTACACGTTCCAGCTGGCCTGGTTCACGTACAGGGCGTAGTCGCGCGCGGCGAGCACGTCGAGCTCGCGTACCACCTGCGACATCCCCGTGGCGTAGTTGAAGCTGACCTGCCCCGGCTGGCTGCGGCGCCCCCGCTTGGTCGTGACGATCACCACGCCGTTGGCGCCGCGGCTGCCGTAGATCGCCGTCGCCGAGGCATCCTTGAGGACGTCGATCGACTCGATGTCGGAGGGCGCGAGCGTCGAGAGCGGATTGGTCGTGGTCATGGTCGTGAAGCTCGGCTCCGACGGTCCGAGCGTGAACTTGGAAACCCCGGCGGTCCCCACCGGCACGCCGTCGATCACGTACAGGGGCTGGTTGTCGCCCGTGGGGGACGTGACGCCGCGGATCTGCACCGCGATGGCGCCGCCCGGAGCGGCGTCACCCTGCGTCACGGTCGCGCCGGGTACGCTTCCCTGGAGCGCCTGCTGCAGGCTGACCACCGCCGTCCTCTGCAGCTGGTCCGGTGGCACCGACGCCACGGCGCCGGTCACGTCGGCTCGCCGTTGGGTGCCGTACCCCACCACCACGACGTCCGACAGCGTGACGGCGATCGCCTGGATCGCGAAGTTCAGCGTGACGATCTGCCCCGCCGTCACGGCGACGGTCTCTTCCCGGGCGGAAAAGCCGATGCGGCCGGCGCGCACCCGCTGCACCCCCTCCGGCACGGCGGACAGCACGAAGCCGCCGTCCTCGGCGGTGACCGCGGCCCGGTCCGTGCCTACGACGCTCAGCCGCACCGCCACGACCGGGCGACCGGACGCCGAGTCGGTGACGTGCCCCGTGATAGTGCCGATCGCGGTCTGGGCGCTCAACCCAGCCGCCCCACATAGCACACCGATCAGCCCGAGTCCGAGTGCACGACGTGTCATGGCATGCGCCCTCCGTGATGGTGAGCACCTCCTCATCATCTAGTGAGACGCGCAAGGCCGTCCCGATCCCCACCGCGTCCGCCCGCGTGCCACGTGGCGGCGTCGCGGAGTGCGACATACCTTCCCGGCCATGCCGAACCCTGAGTTCCCCAACCTCACCGTGCTCGATCATCCCCTGATCCGGCACAAGCTTACGATTCTGCGGGACAAGCACACCACGACCCGCGATTTCAAGCAGCTCGTCAATGAAATCGCGATGCTGATGGCGTACGAGGTGACGAAAGACCTGCCGCTCGAGCCGGTCGAGGTCGAGACCCCGCTCGAGTCGATGCGCGGCGTGCGGGTGGCGGGGAAGAAGCTCGCGCTGGTGCCGATCCTCCGGGCCGGCCTCGGGATGGTGGAAGGGATCGCCCAGCTCATCCCCTCCGCGCGCGTGGGCCACATCGGGATCTACCGCGAGCACGACACGCTCCAGCCCGTCGACTACTACTTCAAGATTCCCGAAGGGCGCGACGCGCGCGACTTCTTCGTGCTCGATCCGATGCTCGCGACCGGCGGGTCCGCCGTGGATGCCGTGGGAGCGCTCAAGCACGCCGGTGCCCAGCGCATCCGGTTCCTCTGCCTCGTCGCCGCCCCCGAGGGCGTGCGCCACATGCTCCAGGCTCACCCCGACGTCCCGGTCTTTGCCGCGGCGCTCGACCGCGAGTTGAACGCGCACGGCTACATCCTGCCGGGGCTGGGGGACGCGGGAGACCGGCTGTTCGGCACCCGCTAGCCCAGCCGCCCGATTGACACTTATCGTCACTTCGATATATTATGACGTAATTCGTCACATAAACAAAATGTGACGTAAAATGTCCACCACCTATATCGCCCTCATCGGGGACGCCGCCGCGTCCCGCACCCTGCCGCCGCCCCGCCGGGCGCGCCTGCAGCACGCGCTCCGCAGCGCGATCCCCCAGTTCAACCGGCGCTGGCGCACGGCCCTCGCCGCGCGCTTCGCCGTCACACTGGGCGACGAGTTCCAGGCCCTCCTCACCACCGCTCGGCCCGTGTGGGAAATCCTGCACGAGGTGCACTTCCGCTTTCCCGAGGTCGCATGGGTCGTCGCCTGCGGGCTCGGGGGCATCGCCACCCGCCTCGAGCCGCGCGTCGCCGCCCCCGAGGTGGACGGACCCTGCTTCCACGCCGCGCGGGCGGCGCTGGAGCACGCCAAGCGCCGCCGCCAGCTCATCGCGTTCGGCGGATTTCCACGCGGCCTCGATCCGCTCGCGAGCTACTACTCCGCCCTGTACTGGAGCTGGACGCCCCGGCAGCGCCGCGCCGCCACCCTGCTGCGGCTCGGGCCCCCCGCCTTCGCCGCCAGCGCGCTCAAGGTCGATCGCAGCGCGATTTCCCATCTCGCGCGCCGCATGGCCTGGCCCCTCGTCGCGGCCGGGGATAAGATGTTCCAGGCTGCCTTGCTGGAGGCGCTGTGAACCCGCTGTTTGTCGTCCCGCTGCTTGTGTACACGCTCGCCGCGGCGCTGTGGCCGGCGCAGGTGGACGGTCGTCGCCGCGGAGCGTCCGTGCTGCTCGTCGAAGTGGCGATCGTGATCGTCGCCCTCACCATCGGAACGTTCCTCGCACCGCTCGCCGTGCCGTTGCCGAAAGGGTTGTTCTGGGGACGCATCGGGCTCCTCGCCACCGGCTACCTGTACGTGTGCGGGCGGGGGATGATCCTCATCCGGGCGGTGCTCGAGCTGCCCACGCTGCAGATGCGCCGCGACGAGGACCGCACGGCAGGGGCGATCGAGATCTCCCGCGGTCGAGCCATCGGTGCACTCGAGCGCGCCTTGGCGCTCACCCTCGTGCTGCTCGGCGAGTACACCGCCATCGGCTGGATCATCGCCGCCAAGTCGCTCGCCCGTTTTAGAGCGCTGGAGGACCGGGAGTTCGCCGAGTACTTCCTGATCGGCACGCTCGCTTCGCTGTTGCTCGCTCTCGGGGCCGGCATCGGCATGCGGATCCTGATGCGGTAACGGAAAGCGAGCGCCCGCCCCCCCCCGCTGCCCCCTCCCCCCGCGCAACCCTTTCAAGCCCCCCTGTGTCACAGGGTTAACCGTCACCCCCGCTGCGGAGCCCGGTGGACGAACGCGAACTGATTGCCAGAGTCCGCGCCGGGGACGGCGCCGCAGAACGGGCACTGTACGACTCGCACGTCGATCGCGTGTACCGACTGGCGTATCGGCTCGCGGGTGACGACGAGCTGGCTCGGGAATTCACGCAGGACACGTTCGTGCGTGCGTTCGAGCGGCTCGGCTCTTTCCGGGGTGAGGCGCGGCTCTCCACCTGGCTGCACGCGATCACCACCTCGGTGGTGCTCAACGGGCTCCGCAAGGTGAAGCGGTTCCGACGGCGCGAGGCGGACCTCACGGAGGCGAACGAGGTGTCGCGCCCCGGACGGCAGGCGGAACCGGACCTGAAGCGGCGGCTGGCGGGGGCGATCGACGGCTTGCCGGATGGGTACCGCACCGTGTTCGTGATGCACGACGTCGAGGGCTTTACGCACGAGGAGATCGGGGCGGCACTCGGCATCGAGACGGGAACTTCGAAGGCGCAGTTGTCGCGTGCCCGCGCCAGGTTGCGCGAGGCGCTGGCGGACTTCGCAGGAGAATGGGTGTCATGACTGAAGACCGGTTCGAACGGCTGTTGCGGGAGGCGGCGCAGGACTATCACCGGCCTCCGGAGACGCCGCGCGAGGAGCTGTGGCGGCGGATCGCGGCGGTGCGCGAGGTACGGCGACGCCGCCTGGTGTTCATCACCAGTCCCTGGCTCCGCTGGGGCGTCGGCATCGCCGCCGTGCTCGCGCTGGGCGTCGGGATCGGGCGCTGGACGGCGCGGCCGCCCAGTGTGAGCCAGCCGGCCGTGGCGGCGGCCGGTGGCGACGAGGGCGCGCTCGCGTACCGCGTCGCGGCGGCGCAGTACTTGACGCGCACCGAAGCCCTGCTGACGGGGTTCCGCTCGGAAGCTCGCTCGGGCATGTCGGACGCGCAGTTCGCGCGGCAAGCCCGCGACCTCCTGGGCACCACGCGATTGATGCTCGACTCGCCGGCAGCGCAGGACGCGCGGTTGAAGGGCCTGCTCGAGGACCTGGAGCTGGTGCTGGCGCAGATCGCTCAGCTCCCAGCGAGCAGTGATAGGGACGACGTGCAGTCGATCAACCAGGGACTCGAACAACGCAGCGTGTTGCTGCGGCTGCGGACGGCGAACCCCGCCGGCCCCGGCCCCGTGCGCACGCAAGGAGCACTGTGATGCACGCGATGCAGCTCGTGGTGGCGGCCGTCATGGGAATGCAGCAGCCGGTGGTGCCCGTGCCGCCGGTTCTCGTCCGGCCTCCGGTTGCCGCTCAATTCGACGGGCTGGAGGCCCTGCAGGGGCTTGAAGGGCTCGCGGGGCTCGCAGGACTCCAGGGGCTCGCCGCGCTCGAGAGTATCGATGCGCTACCAGGCTTCGATGCCCTGCAAGGCTTCGAAGCGTTGCAAGGATTCGATGCGCTGAAGGGGATCGCGGGGATCACCGGGCTCGACGCGCTCGACGGCGTGAGCGCCGGACAAGACGACCCGCAGGATCCCGCCGACTCGCTGTGGCGGGCTGCGCGGCAAGCGTTTAACCGCGGAGACTACTCCAGCGCCGCGAATCTGTACGGCGATCTCACCCGCCGTTACCCCAACTCGACCCGCGCGGGTGACGCCCTCTACTGGGCGGCGTTCGCACTGTACAAGAACGACGACTTGAGCCGCGCGCGCAGCCTGCTCGTTACCCAGCAGCGGCGCTATCCCAAGGCGGCCACGCTGCGGGATGGAGACGCGCTGCTCGCGCGCATCCAGACGGCGCTCGCCAAACAGGGCGACGAGGAAGCGGGCCGGTGGCTCAGCCAGCACGCGCAACCCCGACCGGAGACGGATACCACGCACGCCAAGGGCTGCTTGAGCGACGACGATGACGACGATATGCGCATCGCGGCGCTCAACGGCCTGCTGCAGATGGACGCCACCAAGGCGGTGCCGATCCTGCGCCAGGTGCTGGCCCGCCGCGACGCCTGCTCCACGGTGCTGCGCCGCAAGGCGGTGTTCATCGTGTCGCAGAAGCGAAGCCCCGAGACCGAGGACATCCTGCTCGACGCCGCCCAGCACGACCCGGACTCGGAGGTGCGCCAGCAGGCCGTGTCCTGGCTCTCGCAGGTGCCCACCGAGCGCGCCGTAGGGATGCTCGACTCGATTCTCAAGACGTCCGACGATCAGGAGCTGCAGGAGAAGGCGATCTTCGCGCTGTCACAACAGCACAGCCCCAAGGCCGCCGAAATCCTCCGCGCCTACGCCCAGCGCTCGGGCGCTCCCTCCGAAGTGCGGGAGAAGGCCATCTTCTGGCTGGGGCAGCGGCACTCGGCCGAGAACGCCGCCTTCCTGCGCGGCCTGTACGCGAAGCTCACCGAGGACGACTTGAAGGAAAGAGTGATCTTCTCGCTCGCCCAGATGAGAGATGCGGAGAACATGCGCTGGATGATGGACATCGCCGTGAACGAGCGCGAGCCGGTCGAGCAGCGCAAGAAGGCGCTCTTCTGGGCCGGTCAGAGCGGGGCCGACCTGGCCCAGCTGGCGGGGCTGTACGACCGGATGCAGAACCACGACATGAAAGACCAGCTGATTTTCGTATACTCGCAGCGCCACGAAGCGGCGGCGTTGGACGCGCTGATCAAGATCGCCAAGACCGAGCAGGACAAGGAGCTGCGCAAAAAGGCGATCTTCTGGCTCGGCCAGTCGCACGACCCGCGCGCCGCGCAGGTCCTCCTGGAGATCATCAACCAATGATCGCCGCGGTGGCCCTGGCACTCGCCCTGCAGGGCGGCCTGCCGGACCGCGTCGCGGCCGCGCCCGACGGCGAAGTCCGGCTCTCCTATGCCACCCGGCCCGGCGTGTGCGGCAACGGCCGCAACACTATCTCGTTCGATTGCGAGGACGGCTGGTGCGGCCGGCATCGGATGTCGTTCGGCAGAAACGACGACGACGACGCGGGCTGCCCGTGCGAGCCAGGGCCCGCGCGGGTCGCCCTCCGAAAGCGCGGTGGCCAGGTCACACGGCTGCGGGTGTACGTGGGGGGCGCCTGGCGGTCCGCCGCCGACGGCGTCACGGACCTGGGAACGGTCTCTGCACCCGCCGCCGCCCGGTACTTCCTCGACCTCGCGGCGCGCGCCCCCGGCGACGCCGGACACGACGCCGTCTTCCCCGCTGTCGTGGCGGACAGCGTTACGGTATGGCCCGATCTGCTGCGCCTCGCTCGCACGGCCATTGTGGCGCGCGAGACGCGGCGCTCGGCGGTCTTCTGGCTCGGCCAGGCGGCCGGGGAGGCGGCGACGCGCGGGCTCACGGAGCTGTTGGACGACACGACCGTGGCGCTGGACGTAAAGGAAAGCGCCGTATTCGCGTTGTCCCAACAGCCGCGTGACGAAGGCGTCCCGGCGCTGATCCGCGTCGCACGCACCCACCCCAGCCCGGGAGTGCGCAAGAAGGCCTTGTTCTGGCTGGGCCAGTCCGACGATCCGCGCGCCCTCGCGCTGTTTGAGGAGCTGCTGACCAAGCCGTAACGAGCGTCGGGGGGCCGCGGCCCTTCCCTCTTTCCCCTTCCCCTGTTGTCTTTCCCCGCATGCCCTTCTGGACCCTGCCCCGGAAGCTCGCGGGGGCCCTCATGCTGGCGATCGCGCTGGCCCTGGGCTGGGCCGCCGTCGTCGTGGCCGCCGCCCTGACCGCGTCCCACGACCAGGCGACGACCTCCGACGCGATCGTCGTGCTCGGGGCCGCGCAGTACAACGGTCGGCCCTCGCCGGTGTTCCGGGCGCGGCTGGATCACGCCGCCGCCTTGTACCAACGTGGACTCGCGCCCGTGGTGCTCGTGACGGGGGGCGTCGGGACCGGCGACACGGTGAGCGAATCCGAGGTGGGTCGCCGGTATCTGGTCAAAGCGGGCCTCCCCGACGCGGCGGTGCTGGCCCTCTCCGCGGGCACGAGCACGTCCAGCTCGCTCGACGGCGTGGCGCATTGGTTCAGTGGCCGGGACAGCCGTCGCGTGCTGCTCGTCTCGGACGGGTTTCACATGCTCCGCCTCCAGATCATCGCGACCCGGCTCGGGCTCGTGCCATTCACGTCCCCCGCGCCTAATTCGCCGATCCGCGCGAACCCGCGGCGCAACGCGGCGTACTTCTTCGCCGAGGGATTCAAGGTTCCCGTCACCTGGCTCTTCAACCGCTGAGGGTGTTCCATGCAACTCGCTACCCGCCGGGTTTACGCAGGTAGGGTCGTGCGACTCGACGTGGACACCGTACGCTTTCCCGACGGTTCCACGGGCGAACTCGAGCTGATTCGCCATCCCGGTGCCGCGGCGGTGGTCCCATGTCTCACGGACCCGAAGGGCTCCGATCCCACGATCCTGATGATCAAGCAGTACCGCTACGCCGCAGGCGGTCTCTTGTGGGAGGTCCCGGCCGGAACCCTCGACTCGGGCGAAGCGCCCGAAGCCTGTGCGCGGCGCGAGCTGCTCGAGGAAACCGGCGTCACAGCCGAGCGACTCGAGCCGCTCAGCGCGATCCTGACGACCCCGGGGTTCACCGATGAGGTCATCCACCTCTTCATGGCCAGCGGCTTGGGCAGGGGCACGGCAGCGCCGGAGCGCGACGAGTTCATCGAGGTGGTGCCCAGGCCCCTCTCCGAAGTCCTTGCAGGAATTCGCGATGGCGAAATCCGTGACGCTAAGACGATGGTGGCTATCCTTTATATGGCGCGGTTTCGGTTGAACGCGTGACGCAGAATCGTCACGTTGCGATGTCACCTCAGGTGGACGATATTCACCACGTGGCGCCGGGCCGACGTCGAGCGCGAAGGCCTTGCCGCCCTGAGGGTTGATGTAATGTTGCTGGAACGGGTACGGTTCGTGCCGTAAACCCGAGAACAACCGAGCCATCCTCGCGCAGGTCCGGGACGTTTCCAGTTGAAACAACGGAGCCAGTGTCATGCGAGTAGCCATCAAACAGCAGGCCCCAGCCTCCACCACCCCACGCGCGCGGGAGCGCCAGGCGCTCCACGAGCTGGACGACGGCCGGCTGGTGCTCGAGCACCTGGCGGGCGATGCCCAGGCATTCGGCGCGCTCGTCGACCGCTACCAGACCCGACTGCTCAACTTTATCAACCGCACGATCGGGGACCGGGAGCGGGCCGAGGACCTGGTGCAGGAAGTGTTCATCCGCGTTTTCCGGCATCTGCACCGGTTCGACCAGACGAAGAAGTTCTCGACCTGGATCTATACGATCGCCTCGAACCTGGCCAAAAACGAGCTCCGCAACCGCAGTCGTAACCCGCTCGTCCTGTTCCAGACGATCAAGAAGCACTGGGAAGCCGACCACCGGCCGCTCCAGTTCGAGGACGCGACCGCCCGGCCGGACGATCTGTACCGCAAGCGCTACCTTAAGGAAGCGGTAGATCAGTGCGTGGGGCAGCTCCCCACCCACCACCGCGCCGTGTTCGTGTTGCGCGAGCTTGAAGGGAAGAGCTACGCCGAGATCGCCGACATCACCGGTTGCAACCTGGGCACGGTGAAGAGCCGGCTCAACCGGGCACGCAACAGCTTCGCACAGCTGATCGAGCCGCTGCTGGAATAGTCCGGCGGAACCCGCCGGTGCCTGCCACGGTACAACATAGCCGCCATGACGTGCGCTGAATTGCTCGAGCGTTACACCGACTTTCGCGACGGGTTGATCACCGCCCCGCGAGAGGTGCGGCGTTTCGAGCGCCATCTCGCATGTTGCCCGGCCTGTCGCCGCTACGACGCTGCGGTGCGCCGGGGCGTGCGCGCCCTCCAGACGGTGGAGACGATCGAGCCGTCGCCGGAGTTCCGGCGCCGGCTCGACGCGCGTCTGGCGCAGGAGCGCCGCGCGCTGGTCCAGGTTCCGGCGAGCGCTGGGATCGCCGCCGCACTGTTCGTCGCGGCCGCTCTGGCGTTGCTGGCGCTAGAAGGGGTGCAACGGCCGCCGATCGCACGGGCGCCGGTCCTGCCCCCGGTTCCGTTCCCCAAGCCGGTCGCCCATGCGGGCGTACCGTTCGTGTCGTTCCAGGACCCGCGCGCGAGCGTGGTTACGGGCAATCCGAGCCCGTACGGCACCGCGCTCGTCGAGCCAGCCAGCGCGGGCCGTTAGGCGTTTTTTCGATCTGCTGCATTCGGGGCACGGCACGCCGTGCCCCGACCTTTCTCCTGGCCCCTGCCCACGGTAACTTCCGCCCGATATGGGGGCTCTCACCTTCGATGCGCTGCTCCGCAGCCTCAAGCAGGGGGGGGCGGGGGAGGGCAAAGGGGCGCCCGACGCGGTGTACTATGTCCACGGCGACGAGGACGTCCTCAAGGACGAAGCCATCCGGGCGCTCGTTGACCGCGTGCTCGACCCGGGCGCGCGGGACTTCAACTTCGACCAACGCAGCGCGAGCGATCTCGACCCCGAAGTGCTCGACAGCCTGGTGAACACCCCACCGCTGCTCGCCGCCGCCCGGGTCGTGGTGCTTCGTGGAGTCGAAGAGGTCCGGAAAACCTCCAAGGTCCGCCAGGCGTTGGTGCGCTATCTCCAGACCCCCAACCCTACGACGCTGCTGATCCTCGTGCAGGGGGCGGGCGAGCCTCCCGATGCCGAGCTGGCGCGATCGGCCACGACCGTGGCGATCGAACCGCTGCCGGCTCCGCGCGTGCACAAATGGGTGGCGCACCGGGCGAGACAGCTCCAGCTCACGCTCGAGCCGGACGCCGCGGAGCTGCTGGTCCAGACGGTCGGCAACGACCTCGGAGCGCTCGCCGGGGAGCTCGAGAAGCTGGCTGCGGTCGCAGCGGGGCGGACGGGTGACGGGCGGGCGACGCGGGACGATGTCGCGGCGCTCGTGGGCGCGCGACCGGGCGAGACGCTCCAAGACCTGGTTGACGCCGCGCTCGAGCGGCGGGCCGCCGCCGCGGCACGGCTCATCGAGCCCGTGCTCGAGCAAGCGGGGATGACGGGCGTGCGGATTCTCATGGCGCTCGGCACCGCCCTGATCGGCACGGCCCTCGCCCGCGCCGAGCTCGACCGGGGCACCCCACCGGCCCGCTTGGCGGGCGCCTTGCTCGGCCAGCTCCGCGCCGCGCGGCCGTTCGGCCTGGGGAGCTGGGAGCAGACGGCGTCGCGGTGGGCCAGCTGGGCCGCGCATTGGAGCGCGGGGTCGCTCCGCGCGGCCTTGCGTCTCGCTCTCGACGCTGATCGTGCCCTCAAGTCGACCACGCTCACCGACGAGCGGGGAATTCTGGTGCAGCTGGTGCTCGCGTTGGGCGTGCTCCAGCAGGAGGCTGCGTGATCGTAGATCGGCGGATCGGCGGACCGGTGGCCGGTCTTGCGGCAGCGCTGCTGCTGTCCGGCTATCCGGCGATCCGCCTGCGAGCGCAAGCGAGTCCTTCAGGGTCCGCGCACACCGACTCCGTGCGAGCCGCGGCGCTCCGCGTCGCGCAGACCCGCCCGGACTCCGGCCGCGCGATGATGCGTCGGCTGCTCGCGAGTCTGTCACCGCAGGATTCGCTCTACCCAGGGGCGCTGTTCACCGCGGCGCGCATCGCCCACGACGCCGTGGGCGCGGCCACCAATCTGCAGCGCGTGGTCGTGGAGTACGGCCGCTCGGTGTGGGCGGACTCGGCGCTGGTGCTCCTCACGCAGCTCTACTTCGCGCAGGGCGATCCGGCGGCGACCGTGCAGGCGGCGGAGCGGCTGCGCCGCGACTACCCCGATTCGCCGCTCAAGCCACGCGCCGACTTCTGGGGAGCCCGGGCATATTTCGACCTGAAAGACGACGCGCACGGCTGCAGCTTGATCCGTGAAGCGCTGGCCGGTCCCGGGAGCGATGTCGAGTTCACGAACCAGGTGACCTTCTACGCGGCGCGCTGCACGAACGTCACGACGACCGCTGCGTCCACGGCCACCCCCCCGGCTGCGGTCGACAGTCAACCGAAGGCCGTGTCCAGCGCCGCCGCGTACTCCGTCCAGGTACTCGCCGTCAAAAGCGCGGCCCAGGTAGACGACATGTTGACCCGCCTCAAGGTGATGGGGTTCGACGCTCGGGTCGTGCGTGATACGAGCGGGCTTTTCAAAGTGCGTGTGGGACGCTACCCCACGCGAGACGAGGCGCAGCAGGTGCAGCGTCGGCTCAAGACCCGAGTCGGCGGACAGCCGTTCGTAGTGGAGGAGCAGTGACCCCGCGAGTCGAGGCCGACACGCCACTCATGCAGCAGTATCGGGAGATCAAGGCGCGGTACCCGCAGACCATCCTGTTCTTCCGGATGGGCGACTTTTACGAGATGTTCGAAGACGACGCCCGCCTCGCCGCCCGCGAGCTCGGTCTCACGCTCACGTCGCGCAACAACGGGGGAGCGGCGGAGGTGCCGCTCGCCGGGGTACCGGTCAAGGCAGGGACCGAGTACCTGCGGCGCTTGATCGCGAAGGGGTACCGGGTCGCGATCTGCGAGCAGGTCGAGGACCCCAAGCTCGCCAAGGGACTGGTGCGGCGCGAAGTGGTGGAGACGATCACCCCCGGGACGGTGCTCGCCGAGGACTGGCTCGAGCGCAAGCGCAACAACTTTCTGCTGGCACTCGACCCCCGCGGCGCCGCGCCGGGACTCGCCGCGCTGGACTTGAGCACGGGGGAGCTGGCGCTCGAAACCGTGGCGGTCGAGGACCTGGCGAGCGCGCTCGCCCGCTACGAGGCGCCAGAAGTCGTGCTTCCCACAGGATGTGCGCTCGCCCCGCCGCCCGGACCCGGTGCCTGCTCGGTCACCGAGCGGGAAGCGTGGGAATTCGATCCCGAGCTGGCGCGCGAAGATCTCGTACGCACGTTCCGACTCGCGTCGCTCGACGGACTGGGCGTCGAGCCCGGGGACCGGGCCGCCGTCGGCGCCGCGGGGGCGCTGCTCCGATATGCGCGGGAGCTCAAGCCGGGCGGGCTCCCGCACCTGGCGCGCCCCCGCGTGCTGCGCCGCGGCGCCGTCCTGTCACTCGACGACATGACGCGCCGCAATCTCGAGCTGGTGGAGCCGCTGCGTCCCGGGGCCACAGGAGCGACCGTGCTGGAGGTGCTCGACCGGACGATGACGCCGATGGGCGCGCGCCTGCTGCGCCGGTGGCTGCTGGCGCCGCTCGTCGACCCCGCGGCGATCATCGCCCGGCTCGATGCGGTGGACGTGCTGGTGCACGACCCGCGCGGCCGCGACCGGGTCCGGGAGGCGCTGGACGGCGTGCGGGACCTGGAACGACTGGCGGGGCGGGCGGCGCTCGGTCGCGCGACGCCCCGCGAGCTGGGCGCCCTGCGCGACTCGATCGCGCGCCTGCCCGATGTGCGCTCGGCGCTGGACGGGCTCGAGGCGCGGGACCGCGCCGCGTCGCTCGAGCAGGCGGCCGAGCGTTTCGACCTGCTGGTCGATCTGGGGGACGAGCTGGCCCGAGCCCTGGTCGAGCGGCCGCCCGCGCAAACGACGGACGGCGACGCCATCCGCTCCGGCTACGATCGCGAGCTGGACGAGCTCAAGGACGCGCGCGACGGGGGGAAGCAGTACATCGCCTCGCTCCAGGCGCGCGAGCGGGAGCGCACCGCCATCCCTTCCCTCAAGGTCGGCTTCAACAAGGTCTTCGGCTACTACATCGAGGTCACGAACCCTCACAAGGATCGTGTGCCGCCCGACTACGAGCGGCGCCAGACGCTCTCCGGCGCCGAGCGATTCGTGACCCCGGAGCTCAAGCAATACGAAGCCAAAGTGCTCGGCGCCGAGGAACGGATCGCCGTCCGCGAAGCGGAGCTGGTCGACGCGCTGCGGACGCGCGTCGCGGACGCGGTCGCCCGGGTGCAGATGACCGCCGGGATCGTCGCCGAGCTGGACGTGTGGAGCGGGCTCGCCGATCTCGCGCACCGGGAAGGGTACGTGCGGCCTCAGGTGACCGCCGATTTCACGATCGAGCTGGAAGCGAGCCGGCACCCCGTGGTGGAGCGGATGATGGCGCGCGAAGCGTTCATCCCGAACGACGTCCGGCTCGACGAGGAGGGGCGGGTGATCCTCCTCACCGGGCCGAACATGGCGGGCAAATCCACCTTGCTGCGTCAGGTCGGCTTGTGCGTGCTGCTCGCGCAAACGGGCTCCTTCGTGCCAGCCCGCCGGGCGGTGATCGGCGTGGTGGACCGGCTGTTCACCCGGGTCGGCGCGTCCGACAACCTGGTGCGCGGCCAGTCCACGTTCATGGTGGAGATGAGCGAGACGAGCGCGATCCTCCATGGCGCGACCGCCCGGAGCCTCGTGCTGCTTGATGAGATCGGCCGGGGGACGTCGACCTACGACGGCGTGGCGATCGCGTGGGCGGTGACCGAGCACTTGCACAACGTGATCGGCTGCAAGACCATCTTCGCGACGCATTATCACGAGCTCACCCAGCTCACGGAAGAGCTCGCGCACGCGCGCAACTTCAACGTGGCCGTGCGGGAGGCCGCGGACGAGATCGTGTTCCTGCACCGGCTTGAGCCGGGCGGAGCCGATCGCTCCTACGGCATCCATGTGGGGCAGCTGGCGGGGCTGCCCGGCGCCGTCGTGGGACGCGCCTGGGAGGTGCTCAAGCTGCTCGAGGCTGGCCACCACGTGGCGCGCCAACTTCCGCCCCCCGCTCCGGACGCGCAGCAGCTCGGCCTGTTCGCGCCCGGGACGCACCCGCTGGTCGCCGAGCTCGACCGGTTGGACGTGAATGCCCTGTCGCCGCTCGAAGCGCTCAATCGCCTCGCGGCGTGGAAGAAGCGACTCGAGGAGGCGTCATGAGACGCTGGTTCGCGCTCGTCGGGGCGGTCGGGCTCGCCGCCGCTGGCTGTGGCAAGCCGGCGCCCCCGCCGGAGGAGGCCGCGACCGGCGGCGGAGCGGCCGCCACGCCGCCCGACCAGGAGCCGCCGGTGCCGCTCAACGCGGATTCGCCGATCCAGTATCCGCCGCGGTTGTACGACCAGCGAGTCGAAGGCGACGTGGTGCTCCGCCTGTTCGTCGACTCAGGGGGCCGGCTCTTACCGGAGTCGAGCAAGGTCGCCGAGTCGAGCGGCTATTCCGGGCTCGACTCGGCGGCGCTCGCGGGCGCCCGGAAGCTGCGGTTCGCCCCGGCCCGCCGCCGTGGGCTCGCCGTCGCGACGGCGTTCCTGCAGCCGATCGAGTTTCACCGCCCCGCGGGCGGCGGCACCGCGGCGAAGGCGAAACCGGATACGAGCAGCGCCCGGCGCCCGGCCCCGCGCCCCCCGCCGGTCATGTTTCCGCCGCTTCCTCCCCGACCCCGACCGGATAGCGCCGGCGCGCTGCGCGACACCACCGCCGCGCCGCGCGATACCGGCGGCGTGCGACGGGACACGAGCAAGGCGAAAGCGGATAGCGGTGCCGGCGCACACTGAGCCGTACGCGAACGTCCTCGAGACGATCGGCTGGACGCCGCTGATCCGAATCAACAAGCTGACGCAGGGGATCCGTACACCGGTCTACGCCAAGGCGGAGTTCTTCAATCCTGGGGGCTCGGTGAAGGATCGCATCGGCGTCGCTATGATTGAGGCGGCGGAGCGCGAGGGGCGGCTCCGACCCGGCGGGTTGATCGTCGAGGCGACCTCGGGCAACACGGGCGTGGGGCTCGCGCTCGCCGCCGCCGTAAAGGGCTACCGCTGCATCTTCACCATGCCCGACAAGATGTCGCAGGAGAAAGCCCGGCTGCTGCGAGCGCTCGGGGCCGAGGTCATCATCACGCCGACGGCCGTACCGCCCGATCATCCCGAGAACTACATCCTGAAGGGCCGCGCCATCGCCGCCGCCCATCCCAACGCCATCTTCGCCGATCAGCACTACAACCCCGTCAACCCAGAGGTCCATTACCGCACTACGGGACCGGAGATCTGGGAGCAGACCACCGGCAAGGTCACCCACTTCGTCTGCGCGCCGGGGACCGGTGGGACCGTGAGCGGGGCAGGCCGCTTCCTCAAGGAGCGGAATCCGAAGGTCCGGGTCGTCGCGGGCGACCCGCTGGGCTCGATCTACACGGAGTACGCGCGCACGCGCCAGAAGACCGAGGGGCACCCCTACAAGGTCGAGGGGATCGGCGGCGACAAGATCCCGACGTCGCTGCACTGGGACGTGATCGACGAGTGGATTGCGGTACCGGATAAGGACGCCATCCTCTCGGTCCGACGGCTCGCCAAGGAAGAAGGCCTATTCTGCGGGGGGTCAACCGGGGTGAACCTCGTGGCGGCGCTCGAGGTGGCGCGCCGCGTGGATGATCCACAGGGCCTCGTCGTCACGGTGTTGTGCGACACCGGTGAGCGCTACCTCTCCAAGGTTTACAACGACGAATGGCTGCGCGAGAACCAGATACTCGAGACCGAGCGCGTGACGGTGGCGCGCGTGCTCGAAGCAAAGAACTCGGGCGCGCCGCCCCTCATTTCGGTCGCGCCGACCGCCACGGTGCGTCAGGCGCTCAATCTCATGAGCACCTACAACGTATCCCAGCTCCCGGTGCTCGACGGCGGTGACGGCGTGGGTGCCGTGTCCGAGCCGGCGCTCATGGCCAAGGCGCTGGAACAGCCCGCCACGCTCGACCAGGCCGTCCAGGAGGTGATGGACGGGCCGTTCCCCGTGGTGGACGCCGATCTGCCACTGGAGCGCCTCACCGCGCTCCTGTCGCGCGAGACACCGGCGGCCCTGGTGCGGCGCGACGGCCGCATCGCCGGCATCGTGACGCGCTACGACGTGCTCCACCAACTGGCCGGGATCCACTGATGCGGATCACCGTGCTCACGGGCGGCGCGACCGCGGAGCGCGCCGTCGCGTTCGCGGGCGCCGCCCAGATCGTCGCGGCCCTGCGGCAGCGCGGCCACTCGGTCTCCGCGGTGGACACCGCCTCGGGGCCGCTCACGTCCGCCGACGAGGCGCGCCTGTTGACCAGCGCCGTAGGCCGGGAGCCGCCTCCGGTCGCCGAGCTCGATGAGCGGGAGCGCGCGTTCCTGTCCACCGGCCTCGCCGCGCTGCCAGAGGTGACCGGGGCGGACGTGCTGTTCCTCTGCCTCCACGCGGGTCGGGGTGAGGGGGGCACGCTCCAGGCGATCCTCGACGTAATCGGCGTGCCGTACACCGGGAGCGGGGCGCTCGCGAGCGCCCTGGCGATGGATAAAGACCTGTCCAAGCGGTTGTTCCGGGCGGCCGGCGTGCCGGTGCCCGCCTGGTTCATGACCCCGGTTGCGGCCGAGGACGTGTCGACGGCCTTGGGTTGGCCCGTCATCGTCAAGCCCTCCCGGATGGGCTCGTCCGTGGGGATGACGCTCGTCAGGAACGCCAAGAGCCTGGACGCCGCCGTAGACGCGGCGCGGAGCTACGACGCCGAGGTGCTGGTCGAGCAGTTCATCGCGGGACGGGAGCTCACGGTGGGGGTGCTCGGCGACGTGCCCCTGCCGGTAGGGGAGATCATCCCCAAGCACGAGTTGTTCGACTACGAGTGCAAGTACACGCCGGGCATGTCGGAGGAGGTTTTCCCGGCGAAGCTCGACCCTAAGCCGGCGCGCCAGCTGCAGGAGCTGGCGCTGGCGGCGCACCGCGCGCTCAAGCTCGGGGGGTACTCGCGGGTCGACTTCCGGTTGACGGCCGAGGGGGACATCTTTTGCCTGGAGGCGAACACCCTCCCCGGGATGACCGGGACGAGCCTGCTCCCGCAGGCTGCGCGGGCCGCCGGGATCGAATTTTCCGAGTTGTGCGAGCGCATCTGCCGGTTGGCGGGGAACCCGGGAAGTGGGCGCGGGGGAATAACAAGCTAGACGCGACAGGCGCGGAGGCGCCGAGGGTAGATGGGCCCGCAGCGAATGTTCGGCATGACCCCCTGGGTGCGACGCCTGTTCGTCGCCAACCTGGTCGTCTTTCTCTTCCAAATGACGATCTTCGTCGACCCGCGCTTCCTCACGACGTTCGGGTTCGTACCGCTGCGCGCCCTGGCGCAGCCCTGGACGTTCCTCACGTACATGTTCCTGCACGCCGGGCCGCTGCACCTGGCGTTCAACCTGCTCGCGCTGTTCGTGTTCGGCCCGGAGGTGGAGGAGCGGATGGGAGGCGGGCCCTTCCTCGGCTACTACCTGTTGTGCGGCCTCGGCGGCGCCGTCTTGTCGTTCGTGCTGATCCAGTTCCGGCCGGTCGAGCTGGTGATCGGTGCGTCGGCCGCCGTCTACGGCGTGCTGTTGGCGTTCGCGTGGGCGGCGCCGGACCGGCCGATCTACGTGTTCCCGCTCCCCGAACCCATCCCCGCCAAATGGCTCGTGACGTTCGCGGTCGCGGTCTCGTTGGCGCTCGCCATCTTTCCGCCGATCGACAAGGTGTCGCATCTCGCCCATCTCGGCGGCTTCGGAGCCGGGTTCCTCTATCTCAAGGTCGCCGATTGGCGGCTCGCGCGGGCCGAGCGGCAACTGCGGCGTGCGGCGCAACCGAGCGTGCTGGTGCACCCGGGCCGGGTCGCCCGGGCCGGCGACGCGAGCCCCAAGTCGCGCCGCCCGCCGCGCGATGCCGCACAGGCGGAGATCGACCGCGTGCTCGACAAGATCTCGGCGCGCGGCATCGAGAGCCTCACCCCCGCCGAACGGAAATTCCTCGCCGACATGAGCCGGAAGATGCGCGACAAGGCCTGAGGGCCCGGTGTTCGCGCTGCTGGTCGTCCTGCTGCAGGATCCTGCCGCCGCCGATCCCGACTCCCTGCTCGCCATCCGGCGGCTCCCTGACGCGCGACGGGCCGCCGAGCGCCTGATCGCCCAACATCCGGAGGACCCGCACGCCCACCTCGCGCTGGGGCGCGTTTGGCAGGCGTGGCCGGCGGTCGGCCGCTACCACGCGCTCGCGGAGTTCCGCGCCGCGGAGCGACTGGCTCCCGACGACCCGGCGCCGCTGTGGGGACAGGTCGAGGTAGGGTATCGGCTGGGGAGCGACGAGGGCGAAGCGATCGCCCGCGAGGCGCTGGTCCGCCTGCTCGAGCTTCGCCCCGGCGATCGCGACGTGTGGGGACGCTTCCTCGAGCTCTATCACGACGACGCCATCTGGCGGCGCGCCGACCGGGCGCTCGCCCTCCATCCAGACGATCCCGCCGCCGTGGAACGATGCGCGCTGATCGCAGTCGCGCTCGGCGAGCCGGAGCGTGCCGACTCGCTGGCCGCGCGCGTCCTCCGAGGGCGCGGGCCGGATGTCGTCGCCTGGCTGCTCCGTGCCGAGGCGAGCTTTCAGCTGGGCCGGGACACGACCGGGTACGCCTGGTACGACAGCGCGCTCGCGCACGCCGACGTCGACTCGACCGGTGCCTTGTGGGACAACGTCCGGCTGATCGCCACGCCGGACGAGGGGGCACGCTTCGCCGCGACGGGACCGGGTGACGCGCGGCGGTTCTTCCTGTGGTTCTGGGGCAAGCGCGATCCGAACCTCGTCACGCCGTGGAACGAGCGGATCGCCGAGCACTTCCAGCGGCTCGCGTACGTGCGGCGCCACTTCCACCTCCTGCACCCGCTAAGCCTGTATCACCGCTCCGCCACGGCCCGCGCCCTGACGGCGGCGGGGATCCGCAGCCTCCAACGACAGTTCATCGCGGTCGAGCCACAGCTCGTGCCGCTGGCGAGCGAGCGGCTCGCCCTCGCGGCCGGAGTCGGGCCCGAGCCGCACGACGCCGCCGACGCGCCGGGGGAGCGGTCGATCTACGGGCTGACCGGGCTCGACGCCCGCGGGCTGGTGTGGCTGCGCCATGGAGCCCCCGATGCGCGCCTCGCCAAGGCGCGTGATCCGCTCCGCTCGCTCGACCTCCCGGGGGTGAGCGCGCTCGATGCAGAGGCCTGGCGCTATGAGACGGTGGACGACGCAGCGGATGGGCCGGCGAGCGTCGCATTCACTCGCGCCACCGCGAGCGCCGGGCTCCAGCTCGGCGGCGATTACATCTTCACGCCGACGACCGCGCGCCAGGTCGCAGACACGCGGCGTTTACTCGAAACCGACCGCACGACGCTGGCCGCGTCGCTCCGCCCCCGAATGTGGGCGGCGTTCTTTCGTGGCCGCACGCCGGGTCGCACGGCGGTTTACTACCGGAGCGCGCCCGACACGGCGGGCGTCGCCCTGTGGGACGAGCGCGGCGTGGCGGCGGCGCTGGCCGGCGGGCCGGGGCTGTTGCGCCTGAGCGTTCCGCCGGGGCGCTACGCCTTCGGGCTCGACGTCGATTCGGCCGGGATGCGGGGCCGGATCCGCGGCGCCGTGACGGTCCCTCATTTCGTGCGCGCGCGGGCGCCGATGCTCTCGAGTCTGATCCTGGGAGCGACCGACAGCGCCGGCGACCGCGAAGCGGTGCTCGCCGCCAGTCCCGCGGATCTGGTGTACCGCGCGGGGGCGGCGCTCGCGGCGTACGCCGAGCTCTACGGCCTCGCGGCGGACGAGCGTGGCGCGTCCCGGTACGTGGCACGCTACAGCTTCGCCCCGGTGCGGTCATTTTTCGCCCGCGTACTCGGCACGCGTCATCCCGTCGTTTTCGAGTTCACGCGGGAGGCGCCAGCGGCGGACGTCACACTCGAGCGGCTCGTAGTCGACCCGGGGCGGCTGCCCCCGGGGCGCTACCGCGTGACGCTGGGCGTGACCGACGTGGTGCGAAATGTCAAGTCGGAGTCGGTAACGGTCGAGATCACAGTCCGCTGAGGCACGCTTGTTTCCCGCGGGGCGGTTTCCCAAATTGGGGCCGGCCGCTCCATGCTCGTCAATCTCGTCCCCGAATTCCTGGCGGTCTTAGCCGCGCCCGATCCCACCGCGGCATACCACGAGTACCTCGATCGGCACGGGCCCGTGCTCGCCAGCTACTGGCACAACTACGTGCTCGACCCGGCGTCGCCGCACGCCGAGCAGGTAATCGCGGCGGCGCTGCGGGCGGACCGCGCGGATCTGAAACGGCTGCTCGCAGACGTCGACGTCGTGTCGATCACGGAGGACGCGCTGCAGCGTGCCCTCGAGCGGCTCGAGGCGGACTGTCCCGTGGACCTCTACCTGATGGTCGGCGTGGGCGCGGCGAACGCCGGCGAGCTGGTGGTGGGCGGACGCGGCATCGCGTTCCTTTGTCTCGAGCATTTCACGGGCCGGGCGAACCCGCAGACGTACGGCATGGGGCTCGCCCCGCATCTCCTGCCGCTGTGGGTCGCGCACGAGACGGCGCACGCCGTGCGATACACGTCGCCCACCAGCCGGGCCGACCTGCGGCGGCTCGTCGTCGACTTGCGCGGCCACTACGACTACTGGGACACGGGGAGCCGAGCCAGCTTGCGCGAGCTGCTGGTCAACGAAGGCGCGGCGGTCGCGGCGGCGCAGGCGGTGGCCCCCGGGCTCGAGCCGTGGGAGTACTTTGGCTATACGCGCCGCCAGTACCGGCGTATCCGCGAGCTCGACGCCTTCCTCCGCCGTGTCACCGCCCCCATGCTCGACCAGACTGGGTTGGGGTTGCGGCTGCGTTTTCTGTCGGGCGGGATGACGCCGGCCGCCCGGTTGATGGGGGGCAAGGTGCTGCCGGAGCGTGCCGGTTACTACCTCGGCTTGCGGCTAGTGGAGAACTACCTCGCCGAGCGGGGCATCGCCTCGACGCTGCGCGCCGCGGCGGATGAGTTCCGCAAGGCGGACGACCGCGCGCTCGGGATCCAGACCGCGTGAGTCCACGCCCCAAGGCGGAGCGGCGCAGCAACCAGCCGCTGCGCGAGTTGCTGGACGAGCTGCTCGTCCACTCGCGGGAGATCGCGCGGCGCGCCAGACAGATGACCGCGACGGAGCTCGACTATTCCCAGCAGCGGCTCGAATGGCTCGCCGACGAGGTGTGGCGCGTGGCGACAGGGGGGGCGGCACCCCACTAACACCCGGAAACGTTCCAATTCCCGGCTTCCGGCACGCTCTTGACACCGGTCTACCCTGCGGGCAGGTTAGCTCCCCATCGATACGGTTCCGTAAGGAGCTACCCGCAAAGTCGGGACCGCGTGGTTCCTCTGACCCCCTCAGCCACGCCGCTCTCAATACCGCATTCGTGACACCGGCAGCAGAATTTCGTGCACCCCATCCGGATCGGGAGGTCGTTATGGCAGCAGATTTCTTCATCGGCGAGTCGCTGGTAGGGGACGGAAACGAGGTCGCCCACATCGACCTGATCATCGGGTCGAAGGCGGGCCATGCGGGGCAGGCATTCGTCAACACGTTGTCGAACAACACCGACGGGTTCACCAAGCTGCTTGCCGTCGTCACGCCCAACCTGCCGGCCAAGCCGGATACGCTGCTCTTCAACAAGGTGACGATGAAGAATGCCACGCAGGCCGTCCAGATGTTCGGCCCGGCGCAGGCCGCGGTCGCGCGCGCGGTGGTCGACAGCGTGTCGTCGGGTGTGATCCCGCGCGACAAGGTGGACGACTACTGCATCCTGGTGGGCGTCTTCATCCACTGGCAGGCGAAGAACGACAAGAAGATCTTCGACTTCAACTACCGCGCGGTGAAGGAATCGATCGAGCGGGCGCTGAAGGGCCAGCCTCGGATCGACGCGGTCATCTCGGGGGCCAAGACGGCCACCCACCCGTTCGCGGGCGGGGCCGACAAGAGCTGACGCCCCGGCGGTCGTCGGAAGCGGTAGTCCGGGGGGCGGTGGCGTTGCCGCCCCTCGACTGTTGTCTCCCTGTCCGAGCCTTGGAGCCCGACCCCTGATGCGCAAGCTTCTGCTGCAGCTCGACACCTCGCGGCTGCCGAGCGTGTTCGACCGGGTGGTGGCGTACGACGGCGGCGCCGACGAGGTGATGAGCTACGGCGGCATCGTCGAGGCGGACGTCCGCGACCTGGTGCACGGCTGCATCTTCACGCGTGGACCGAAAGACCTGAAAAATACGGCCGGGTTCATCGGCGGGGCCGACATGGCGGCGGGGGAGCGGCTCCTCGCCGCGGCGCAGCAGGCGTTCTTCGGCCCGTTCCGCGTCTCGCTGATGCTGGACTCGAACGGCTCCAACACGACCGCCGTGGCCGCGGTGGAAAAGATGGTCCAGGCCGTGGGCGACGTGCGCGGCCAGCGCGTCCTGATCATCGCGGGGACCGGACCCGTGGGGATCCGGGCGGCGGGTCTGTTCGCGCGAGCGGGAGCGGAAGTGGTCATCACGTCCCGCAAGCCCGAGGCGGGTGAGCGGGCGCGTGATCTGGTGGTGAAGCGGTTCGGCGGGACGGTGCGGGCGATTACGATGCCGGACGCGAGCGAGGCGATCCGCGCCTGCGAACGCGCCTCGTTGCTCCTCAACGCCGGTCCGGCCGGCGTCATGCTCGTGCCGAAGCAGGCGTGGGCCAACCGGCCCGGCCTCAAGGTGGTCGCCGACGTGAACGCCGTCCCCCCGCTCGGGATCGAAGGCCTCGACGTGATGGACGACGGCGTCACCAAGGACGGCGTGCGGTGTTTCGGGGCGCTCGCCATCGGCAACCTGAAGATGAAACTGCACAAGGCGTGCATCGCGCGCCTGTTCGAGCGCAACGACCTCGTGCTGGACGCCGAGACGATCGCCGACGTCGCGCGGGAGTTGAGCGCGAAGCCCAAGTAGGGCGCATGCCCCGCGTGATCGGGATCGACCCGGGGACGCTCACCATCGACCTGTGCGGGCTCGAGCATGGCAGCGTGTTCCTGGACCGCTCCATCCCCACCGCCGAGGCCCTCGCGGACCCCGCCGGGTTTGTGGGTCTGTTGGCGGCGGCGGGGCCCCTCGACTGCATCGCCGGTCCGTCCGGCTACGGTCTCCCGCTCACCCCCGCGCGACAGGCGACCGAGGAGGACCTGCGGCTCGCCTTCCTCGCCGCGGAGGGGGAGCCCGGGGGGATCGGCGGTCTGCGGGCCCTGGCCCGGGCGCTCGGCAACTCGGGGCTGCCCGTCTTCTTCACGCCGGGCGTGATCCACCTGCCCTCGGTGCCGGCGCATCGCAAGGTGAATCGCGTGGACATGGGCACGGCCGACAAGGTCTGCGCGGCGGCACTGGCCATCGAGGAGCAGTCGCGCCGCAGCGGCCGGTCGCTGCGCGACGTGTCGCTGCTGCTGCTCGAGCTCGGGGGCGCGTTCACGGCGGCGCTCGCCGTGGCCGAGGGACAGATCGTGGACGGCGTCGGAGGATCGGCCGGTCCGCTCGGCTTTCGCGCGCCCGGCGCGCTCGACGGGGAAGTCGCCTTTCTCGCCGGCTCCGTATCCAAGTCGCTGCTGTTCGGCGGCGGCGCGGCAGCGGTCGCCGGGTGGGACGGCGGGCCCGCGTCCCCCGACGCGCTCGGCAACCCCCGCACGGCCCGCGAGCAGATCGCGCTAGACGCCTTCGTCGAGGGCGCCGTGAAAGCGGCGCGGTTCCTGCGCGCCAGTGTGCCGGCACCGCGCGAGATCGTGCTGTCGGGACGGCTGGCGCGGGTGGAGGGAGTGCGCCGGGCCATCACCCAACGACTCGAAGGTATCTCCCCCGTGCGGCTGCTCGAGGGATTCGCGGCGCAGGCCAAGCAAGGCGCGCAGGGCGCCGCGCTCATCGCTGACGGGCTGTCGGGCGGTCGGCACCGCGAGCTCGTCACGGCACTCGGCCTGCGCGAGGCGCGGGGGACGGTGCTGGATCATCTCTACGTGATTTCCCGCGAGCAAGCGCGGCGGCGCCTCGGGCTCGAATGATGCCGACGCGCGTGCTCATCGCGGGCGTGTCGACCCGCGGCTTCGCCGAATCGGCCGCGCGGGCGGGATATGAGGTGATCGCGGTGGATGGGTTCGGGGATCTCGATCTGCGCGCGTGCGCCCGGGCGGTGCTGGTCGCGCGAACGGTGGACCAAGGGGGCGATCGCTTCAGCGTGCCCGCCGCGCTGCGGGCCGCGCGCGGCGTCGCCTGCGAGGCGGTCTGCTACGTGGCGAGCTTCGAGAACCATCCCGACGCGGTGGGCGCGCTGGCGCGCCGCGGCGCATTGTGGGGCAACCCGCCCGCCGTGCTGCGGCGCGTGCGAGACCCCGTGCGACTCGCCCGCGCGCTCACCGCCCAGGGGCTCCCGGCGCCGGCGGTCCGCCTCAGCGCTCCCCGCACGCCGGCAAGGACTCGCTGGCTCTTGAAACCGCGTGCCTCGGGCGGCGGCAGCGGGATTACGCGGTGGCGGGGCCGGCGGGTCCCGGTCGGGAACTATCTGCAACAGTGGATCGCGGGCGTGCCCGGCTCGATCGTATTCGCGGCCGACGGGCGGCGCGCGGTGCCGCTCGGTGTCTCGGGCCTCCTGGCAGGCGAGCGGGCGTTCGGCGCCGGCTCCTTCCGGTATTGCGGGAACATCCTGGGCGGGGCGGACGCCCGCCTGGTCGACATCGCCGGCCGGATCGCCGCTGCGGTGACCCGCGAGTTCCGCCTCGTGGGAGTCAACGGGATCGACTTCGTGGTGCGCGGTGGCGTGCCGTACCCGCTCGAGGTGAATCCGCGATACACGGCCGCCCTCGAGCTGGTCGAGCGAGCGCACGGTCTTGGGATCTTCGAGACTCACGCGCGCGCCTGCGCCGGCGAGTTGCCGGACGCTCCGCTGCACCGGCGGACAGCCGTGATCGGCAAGGCGATTGTCTATGCGCGGCGCAACGTCGTGATCGGCGACACGAGCGGCTGGCTCGAGGACGAGAGCGTACGCGACATCCCCTCGCCCGGTCAACGGATCGGCCGGGGGCACCCGGTATGCACCGTCTTCGCTCACGCCCCGAACCCAGCCGCCTGTCACACGGCGCTCGTGCGCCGGGCTCGCTCGGTGTACCACGAGATCGAAGCGCGCGAGCGGCGGATCGCATGAGCCCCGCCGCCAGAACCGTGGAGCACGTCACCTGCCTCGGCTGCGGGTGCGCCTGCGACGACATCGCCGTCGTCGTGAAGCAGGATCGCATCGCCGAAACTCGGAACGCATGCGCGCTGGGCACCGCCTGGTTCGGCGACGGACGGATCCCGCAGGACGCCCGCGTGAACGGCCGCACGACGTCGCTCGAGCAGGCGCTCGGCGAAGCAGCGCGGACCCTGGAGGCCGCGAAACGCCCGCTCGTCTATCTCGCCGCCGACCTGTCGTGCGAAGCGCAGCGCGAGGCCGTGGCGCTGAGCGATCGTCTGAGCGCCATGCTCGACAGCCTGACCGGCGCGGCCGCCGCCGGGGTGCTCGCAGCCCAACGGCGCGGCCGCGCCGGAGCCACACTGGGCGAGATCCGTCAGCGGGCCGATGTGATCGTGTTTTGGGGAGTCGACCCGGCCGAACGCTACCCGCGCTTCGCCGCCCGCTACGCGGTCGAGCCCCGGGGTCTCGCGACGCCGCGAGGCCGCGCCAGCCGTACGGTGATCGCCGTGGACGTGGGCGCCGGCCGCGGGCCCGCCGACGCCGACGCGCGCGTCGCGATCGCCGTGGGCGACGAAGTCGACGCGCTCGGCGTCATGCGCGCGACGGTGCAGGGCCGGGTGGCGAGCGACGAAGCCCGGTTTCGTGGCTCGCCCGAGCTCGCTCGCCGGATGAGCGAGGGCCGCTACGTGACGCTCGTCGCGGACGGAGAGCCGGGCACCGCCCCGGGCGACCCGGACCGCGCCGAGGCGCTCGTGACCCTCGCGCAGGCCCTCAACGGACCTACCCGCTGCGCGCTGGTCGTGCTGCGCGGCGGAGGAAACCGCTCGGGCGCGGACGCGGTGGTCACCTGGCAGACGGGGTTTCCGTTCGCGGTGGACTTTGCACCCGGGTTTCCGACCTACCGGCCCCATGCCGGCGCGGCGGCGCTGCTCGCGACCGGTGAGATCGACGCCGCACTCGTGATCGGCTCGCCGGCGAGCATCCCCGAGCCGCTGGTCAGAGGGCTGGCGGGGTTGCCGAGCGTCGCCATCGGGCCGCGGGCGAGCACCGCGACGTTCCAGCCCGCCGTGGCCGTGGACACGGGCGTCGCCGGAATCCACGAGGGGGGCATGGCGTTCCGGATGGACGACGTCCCCCTGCCGCTGCGACCCCCGCTCGCCGGCCCACCCACGGCGGCTGGCGCGCTGCGCTCGTTGCGCGAGCGGCTCGGCGCTTGAGCGCTGCTCCGCAGCTCCGCGTCAGCGGCGGCACGGTGTACGATCCCGCGAACGGCGTGGACGGCCAGGTGCGCGACGTGTGCATCGAGGGTGACCGCATCGTCGCCGACCTTCCCGCCAGCGCCCCACGACTGGACGCCCGGGGCATGATCGTGATGCCGGGCGGCGTCGATATCCACGCGCACATCGCCGGTTCGAGCGTCAACCAGGGCCGCCGGCTGCTTCCGGAAGAGCACGTCGCGGATCCCGTGCCCGCGCCGCGTCTCGCCGACGGGGCCACGGCTCGCTCAGGGACGGGCGGCACGATTCCGAGCACGTTCACCACCGGGTACCGCTACGCCGGGCTCGGTTACACCACCGTGATGGAGGCGGCGGTCGCCCCGCTCGCGGCCCGGCAAGCCCACGCCGAGCTGGACGACACGCCGATCATCGATGCGGGCTGTTTCGTGCTGCTCGGCAACGACGACTACCTGCTGCGCCAGCTCGCGGCGGGCGAGTCGACACGCGCGCGCGAGTACGCCGCATGGCTCCTCGGCGTGACGCGGGCCTATGCGATCAAGCTCGTGAACCCGGGAGGCGTCGCGCGCTGGAAGACCGGGGGCGCCGAGCGCAACGTGAGCGGGATCGATGATCCGGTCGGGTCGAGCAGCGTGACGCCGCGCAAGATCCTCGAGGCGCTGGCCGGCGCCGCCAACACCCTCGGGCTGCCGCACCCGGTGCACATCCACTGCAACAACCTGGGCCAGCCGGGGAACGTTGCGACCACGCTCGCGACCATGCGCGCGCTGGCCGGGCAGCGCGCGCACTTCACGCATCTCCAGTTCCACAGCTATGGCGGGGAGCGGGGGAAAGGGTGGACGTCGGCCGCGCGACACGTGATCGAGCACGTGAACGCGCATCCGGAAGTGAGCGTGGACGTCGGCCAGGTGATGTTCGGTCCTGCGACGACGGTCACCGCCGACAGTCCCGTCGAGTACCTGCTGCACGCGAGCACGGGACGCAAGTGGGTGAACCTGGATATCGAGCTCGAGACCGGATGCGGGATCGTCCCGTACTCGTACAAGGAGACGGCCGCGGTGGCGGCGCTGCAGTGGGCGGTCGGGTTGGAGTTGTTCCTGCTGGCGCGCGATCCCTGGCGGGTCGTGCTCTCGACCGATCACCCGAATGGCGGCTCGTTTCTCTCGTACCCGCGGCTCATCCGGCTGCTGATGGACCGGGCGTATCGCGACGAGCAGCTGAAGCGGGTGAACCAAAAAATGCTCGCGGGGAGCGCCCTGCGCGACGGGCTGGCGCGCGAATACACGCTCTCCGAGATCGCGGTCGTCACGCGCGCGGGCCCGGCGCGCCTGCTCGGCCTGAAGAACAAAGGGCACCTGGGCACGGGCGCGGACGCCGACGTGAGCATCTACGCCAACGACCCGGACCGCGCGCAGATGTTCGCGACGCCGCGGCACGTGATCAAAGGGGGCGCCGTCGTGGTGGAGGACGGCCAGCTGCGGCGGGCGCCCGCGGGGCGGCGGCTCGTGGTGCGACCCGAATACGATCCCGCCGTCACGCGCGACCTGCAACGCTTCTTCGACGACTACGCCTGCGTGGCGTTCGCGAACTACGGCGCGGAGCCGGTGGCGTGAAGATCGAGGGCGTGACCATCGAGGACACATTCGCCGAAGCGTTCACGATGCGGGTCGCGCGGCTGATCATCACCGGGCGGAACGCGAAGTGGGCGAGAGAGGCCGCCGTCAAGCTCACGGGCTTCGCCACATCGGTGATCGGCTGCAAGTGCGAGGCGGGGATCGAGCGTGAGCTCACCGGGGACGAGACCCCCGACGGGCGGCCGGGCGTGAGCGTACTGTTTCTGACGCTGGACAAGGAAAGCCTCCCAGAGCAGCTGATCGTCCGGATCGGCCAGACGGTGCTCACCTGCCCCACCACGGCCTGCTTCGACGGCCTCACGCTGGCGCCCGACCGGCTGGCGGTGGGCAAGGCGCTTCGGGTGTTCGGCGACGGATTCCAGGCGAGCAAGGTGATCGGGGGCAAGCGCTACTGGCGTCTGCCCGTCATGGAGGGAGAGTTCCTGGTCGAGGAGACGTTCGGCATGCAGAAGGGGGTCGGGGGCGGGAATTTTCTGATCCTGGCGGAAAACGCCGACGCGGCGCTCGCCGCAGCCGAGGCCGCCGTCGTCGCCATGACGAACTTGCCGGGGGTGATCCTCCCGTTCCCCGGCGGCGTGGTGCGGAGTGGGAGCAAGGTCGGCTCGAAGCGCTACAAGAACATGATTGCCACGACGAACGACCCCTTCGACCCCACGCTGCGCGCGATCACCGCGTCACAGGTCCCAGTGGGGGTCAACAGCGTGCTCGAGATCGTGCTCGACGGCACCGACGCCCCAGCGATCGAGGCGGCGATGCGCGTCGGGATCCGCGCCGCGTGCCGACCCGGCGTCGTGGCGATCACGGCGGGGAACTACGGCGGCAAGCTGGGGCCGCATCACTTTCATCTCCGGAAGATTCTGGCATGAGCGACGCCGTGGTGCTGACGCTCGCCACCGCCCCGACGCGCCCGCTCGTCGCGGACTGCATCGCGGCCGACCGTTTCACATCACTCGGCGCCCGCGACATCGGGCAGTTGCCCGTGACGCACGGGGGGCGGCGCGCGCGATTGGGTGACTTCTTCACGGTGACGGGCGAGCGCTCGGCCACGCTGCGCATCGCCGGCGACCTGACGAAGGTCGAGGGCATCGGTGCCGGCATGGCCGGGGGCGATCTGGTCGTCGACGGCAGCGTGGGGCGCGACCTCGGCCGCGCGATGGCGGGCGGCCGCATCGACGTGCATGGGAGCGCCGGGGAGAATGCGGGCGGTGCGCTCCCGGGAGCCGCCCGCGGCATGACGGGTGGAGAGATCGTCATTCGGGGCGGCGCGGGCGCCCAGGCGGGCGCCGCTGCGCGGCGCGGGCTGATCGTGGTGACGGGTGACGCGGGACCGCAGGCGGGGAGAGGGATGATCGCCGGGACGGTGCTGGTGTTCGGCCGGGCCGCCGCGGGCGCGGGCCGCTTCCTCAAGCGCGGCTCGATCGTCGCGCTCGGCGCGATCGACCGCCCGGCGACGTTCCGCTACGCTTGCACCTACCGTCCGCCGCACCTCCCGCTGCTGTTCCGCTACCTGCGCACCCGCTACGGGCTCGCGATGGGAGACCCGCAGATCACGGGTCGGTACGAACGCTATTCGGGCGACCTGGCCGAGCTCGGCAAGGGCGAGATCCTGCAATGGGTGGCGGAATGAGCGCGGAGCCGCTGGGCCTGAACGAGCGCGCCTGGGAGATCGCGGACCGGATGGCGACGCACGCCGAGGCGATGCGCGTCGTGGCGCGAACGCTGCCTGGCGGGGCGCGCGTCATCGACGCCGGCATCGCGGCGCCGGGAGGCTACGCGGCGGGGCTCGCGCTCGCGGAGATCTGTATGGGCGGCCTCGGGCACGTCGATTACACACCGGTGCTGATCGGTGGCGAGGCGTGGCCCGGCGTGCACGTCTGGACCGATCATCCGGCGGTGAGCTGCATGGCGTCGCAGTACGCGGGGTGGGCGATCCAGGTGGACAAGTATTTCGCGATGGGCTCGGGGCCGCTGCGCGCGCACGCCCGAGTGGAGCGCGAGTTGTTCGCCAGGCTCGGCTACGCCGAAACCGCGCGGCGCGGGGTGCTGGTGCTCGAGACGCGGAGCGCCCCAACGGAGGCCGTAGCCGCCTGGGTGGGCGCGAAGGCGGGGCTGGCCCCGGCACAGCTCACCTTCGTCGTGGCGCCGACGGCGAGCCTCGCCGGCGGCGTACAGATCACGGCCCGCATCCTGGAGACCGGCCTGCACAAGATGGACACGCTGGGATTCGACTTAACGAAGATCGTGAGCGGGATCGGTACGGCGCCGGTCCCGCCGGTGGCGAAGAACGACCTGCGCGGCATCGGCCGCACCAATGACTGCATCCTGTACGGCGGGCGGGCGCGCTACACCGTGAACGCCGAGGACGCGGAGCTCGCCGAGCTCGTGCCGAAAATTCCCGCCTCGGCCTCGAAGGACTACGGCACGCCGTTCTCCGACATCTTCCAGCGGTACGGCGGAGACTTCTACAAGATCGACCCGCTGCTCTTCAGCCCCGCGGAGGTGTGGCTGACGAGCGTCCAGAGCGGAAAGACGTACCACGCGGGTCACCTCAACCCCGAGGTGCTGCGCGCGTCGCTCGTTGAGAGCTGACGCGTCGCGCCCTCACCCACTCCCCACCAAGGAGAGATTTCCATGCAGCAGCGTCCGTTGCTGAGCCTCGCCGCCCTCGCCCTCGCGGCCGCCTGCTCCAAGCCGGCGTCGCAGCAACCGCAGCAAGCGCCGGTCGTACAGTGGGCGGTGGTCGTGCTGTACAACCAGCCGAAGGACACGACGGCGTTCGAAAAGTACTACGCCGAGAAGCACGTGCCGCTGTTCGCATCGCATGCGCAGGAGATCGGGGTCACGCGCGTGGAATTGGTGAAGTTCCCGGCGACCATCGACGGTCAGCGACCGGCGCTGTATCGCATGGCCGATCTGCGGTTCGAGTCCCGCGCGGCGCTCGAGAAAGGGATCGCGACGGCCGGATTCAAGGCGGCGGCGGCGGACCTAGCCAACTTCGCCACGGGCGGTGTGACCGTCCTGATCGGCCAGAAGACGAATTAGCCGGCGTGCGCATCGCGATTCTCGCCGCGCGGCAGGGCTGGCACACCGACGAGCTCTGCCGCGCGCTCGCCGCGCGGGGCCATGAGGGGCGGGTCCTTCCCTACGAGGCGCTGGTGGCGCGGCTCGGCGGTGCGGCACCGGGGTTTGCCGCCGGCGAGACCGACCTGGGCGCCTGCGACGCTGTGCTGGCGCGCATCATCCCTGCAGGCTCCCTCGAGCAGATCATCTTCCGGGTGGACACGCTGCACGCGCTCGAGGAGCAGGGCGTCCCCGTCATCAACTCCCCACGCGCGATCGAGCGCACGGTGGACAAGCTGTGGACCACCGCCCTCCTCGCGCAGGCGGGGCTCGCGGTTCCCGAAACCATCGTGTGCGAAAGCCCGGACGCAGGGTTGGCGGCGTTCCGCCAGCTGCAGGACGTGATCGTGAAACCGCTGTTCGGCTCGATGGGGCTCGGGATGGTGCGCGTGACGACTGAAGAGATGGCGTTCCGGGTGTTTCGCACGCTGGAGACGATCCGGGGGGTATATTATGTGCAGCGTGCCGTCGATCACGACGGGTGCGACGTGCGGGCCTTCGTGGTGGGCGGCCGCGTGGTCGGCGCGATCGAGCGCAGCGCGGCCGGCTGGAAGACGAACCTGGCGCGCGGCGGGCGGGCGCAGGCGACCACGCTCTCGGTGGAGCGCACGGATCTGGCGCTCCGCGCCGCCCGGGCCGTCGGCGCCGATTACGCAGGCGTCGACCTGCTCCCGGCGCGGGACGGCACGGACTATGTCGTCGAGGTAAACGGAATCCCCGGATGGCGCGGCCTGCAGGAAGCGACGTCCGTCGACGTCGCGGCAACGATCGTCGAGCATCTCCTCGGACGCCTGACGTCCGCGTGAGCCCGACCGCCCGCGCGGCCGAAGTCGCCGCCGCGGCGCAGCTCGCCTGCCTGCTCGAGGCGAGCGCCCCGAAACCCGGCAACGTGTCCCCGCTCGCCCGCTTCCACGATGCGACGTACGAGGACTTCCTCGCGAGCGCGGTGGCGATCGGCCCGGCACTCGCCGCCGCGGGAGAGCGCCCGCTCGGCGCCACGATCCGCGCCGCGGTGGAAGCCACCGCCCGCTGGGTGCCGTCCAACACGAACCTCGGTCTGATCCTGCTGCTCGCCCCGCTCGCCCGGGCCGCCCTGCTGTCGTCCCCCGACGATGCCGCGCTGCGGGCGAGCGTCGCCACGACGCTGGGCGAGACCACGGTGGCAGACGCGCGGGAGGCATACGCCGCCATCCGCCAGGCACGGCCCGCCGGCCTGGGCCGCTCGCCGGAGCAGGACGTCGCCGGTCCGCCAACCGTGACGCTGCGTGACGCGATGGCCCTCGCGGCCCCGCGGGATGCGATCGCGCGCGAGTACGCCACCGATTTCCAGACGACGTTCGACGCCGCTGCGCCGGTCCTGCGACGCGGGCTCGCCGCCGGCCTTTCCTGGAGCGATGCGGTCGTCGAGACGTATCTCACGCTGCTCGCGGGCTGGCCCGACACCCACATCGCGCGCAAGCTCGGCCCCGAGGAAGCGGTCCGCGTGCAGCAGCGGGCGCGGGAGGTGATCGATGCCGGGGGCGTGCGCACACCCGCGGGGCGCGCGGCGATCGCCGCCCTCGATGGCGCGCTGCGCGACAAACGCAATGCGAGGAACCCCGGCGCCACCGCCGATCTCACCGGCGCCGCGATCTGCGTGGTCCTGCTCGAGGGCGGTTGGGGGAGGCGTGATGGCCGCGCGTAAGGTGTTCCGGGTCGCCGTGACGAAGGACAACCACGTCTTCGCCTCCGCGCACTTCATCACGTTCCCGGGGCACCGCTGCGAGACGCTGCACGGTCACAACTACCGCACGCACGTCGTGGTCGAAGGCGGCCTCGATCCCGAGGCGCACTACGTCGTGGATTTCTCCGAGCTGAAACAACTGATGAAGCGCCTCACCGACGAGATCGATCACAAGGTGCTGCTGCCGCTCCAGAATCCGAAGATCCAGGTCCGGGAAGACGGCGACAGCGTGGCGGTCGCCGTCAACGGCAGGCCCCGCTACGTCTTCCCCAAGGGCGATTGCGCTCTGCTCCCCATCCCGAACACGACGGTCGAAATGCTGGCACAGTATCTCGCGGGGCGCGTGAGCCGGGAGCTCACGCCCTCCCCCGGAGTGGAGCTGCGGGCCATCGAAGTCGAGGTCGAAGAGAACTTCGGCCAGTCCGCGACCTACCGCGAGTCGCTCGAGTGACGCCTGTCCTCGAGCGATGCCGGCCCGCGACGCCGTACGGCGTCGAGATCCCCGCGTCCCACTCGGCCGTCGTGCAGCGCCGTGGCGAGCAACGCCGCGTCGCACCCCGCGTCCACGAGCCGTTCGAGATCCTCGCGCCCCCGCACGCCGCCGCCGACCAGGAGCTCGACCTCCGGCACGGCACCGCGCACGGCGTCCACCAACCCCAGATCCGGGCCGTGCCGTGCCCCGACGCGAGCGAGATCGAGCACGAGCAGCGCCGCCGCGCCGGCGGCCACGGCCGCGTGCGCCAGCTCGAGCGGCGAGCCGCGATGGGGCGCCCCCGGCGCGAGCACGGGCTGCCCGTCGCGCAGGTCGAGGCTGAACACGATCCGCTCAGGGCCGATCGCGCCGGCGATCGCTTCCAGGGCACCGAGGGTGGGCAGCGTCTCCAGCCCCACGACGACCCGCGCAGCGCCCTCTGCGAGGAGTGCCGCCGCACTCGCCGGACCGGCGACGCCCCAGTCGACGAGCAACCGACAGCCACCGTCGACGAGGGTCCGCACCAGGGCGCGGTGCGGCTGGCCGCCCGTGATTGCGTCGAGATCCGCGACGTAGCACTCGTCGCAGCCGAGCCGCTCGCGGAACGCGCGCGCGAGCGCGACCGCGTCTCCCACGGCCATCGCAGCCACCAGCACCGACTCGACGGGCTCGTAGCCCCCCCGCACGCCGCCCCGCGCCAGCACCGCGCGACCCGCCTGGAGATCGAGCACGGGGATTACGCGCACGGCAGCGTCCTCCGGAGTCCCCGCGTATGAAGGGGGTGCTCGGGTGGGATATCGGCGGCGTGAACACGAAGGCGGTGCGCGTCGCCGGGACCCGCGTCGTGGCCGTTCGAGCGGTGCCGTACGAAATCCAGCGCGATCCCGCCGCGCTCGCGCCGCTGCTCGCCCGCCTCGCCGGGGAGGTGGGCGGGACGCCGGCGGACGCTCACGCGGTCACCATGACCGCGGAGCTGTCGCAGATCTTTCGGACCAAGCGCGACGGCGTGGCGTTCGTCGTCGACGCTGCCACCCGCGCGTTTCCCGACGGGCTGGTGCGAGTGTACGCGGTCCAGGGGCGCTGGCTCACGGCGGACGACGCACGCCGCGAGCCGCTCGCGGTAGCCGCCGCCAACTGGGCGGCCGCGGCGCGCCTCGTGGCCCGGAGCTTCCCCGATTGCATTCTGATCGACGTCGGCTCCACGACCACCGATATCATCCCGATCGCGGGCGGCGTACCGGCCGCCCTCGGCCGCACGGACCCTGAGCGGCTGCGCGAAGGGGAGCTCGTATACACCGGAGCGCTGCGGACGCCGGCCGAGGCCATCGCTGCCCACGTCCCGCTCGGGGGCAGGGCCACCGGCGTGTCGGCGGAGGGGTTCGCGCTCGCGGGCGACGTCCACGTGTGGCGGCGGCAGCTCGCGCCGGCTGACTACACCGTGGCCACGCCGGACGGGCGAGCGGCGGCGCGAGAGCTCGCCGGAGAGCGCCTCGCGCGCGTGGTGTGCGGCGATCGTGAGATCCTCGATGAGGCCGCGATCGACGCCATTGCGGAGGCGTTGTGGGACGCCCAGGTCACCCGTATCGCCGAGGCCGTCGGCCGCGCCCGGCGGCGCCACCCCGCCCTCGAGCTCGCAGTCGTCACGGGCCTGGGAGATTTCCTCGCCGCGGAAGCGGCCCGGCGCGCCGCCCTGCGGGTCACCCATCTTTCGGCCGCGCTCGGCCCCGCCGCCCGTCACGCGCCCGCGGCGGCGGTCGCGCTCCTGCTCGCCGCAGAGCTCGCTCGAGAGACGGTGACCTCGTGACGGACGAAACACAGGTCATCCACACCGTCGTCAAGGTCGGAGGCGGACTGCTCAGCAAAGCCGGGGCGTTCGATCTCGTCACGGAGGCCCTTACCGCATTCAGCCCGCGGCGCCGGCTCGTCATCGTGCCGGGGGGCGGACCGTTCGCCGATGCCGTCCGCACCATGTTCCGCCGCATCAAGATCGGCGAAGACGCGGCGCACTGGATGGCCGTGCTCGGGATGGATCAGTATGCGCACGTCCTGACCGCTCGCCTGCCGGGTGCCGTGCTCGTCGAGCAGCAGGCGGAGATCGTCGCGGCACGGCAGGCCGGGCGCCTCCCGGTCCTCGCGCCGTACCGCTGGGTCCGCGCCGCCGACCCGCTCCCCCACACCTGGGAGATCACGAGCGACTCGATCGCCGCCTGGCTCGCCGGGATGCTGGGGGCCCGCCGCATCGTCCTGATCAAGCCGGCGGGGGGCGACCCGCGCAAGCTCGTCGATTCCCTGTTTCTCCGCACCCTGCCGCCGGCAGTGGAGCATTTCATCGTCACGGCCGACGACCTCGGGCAGCTCGATGTCGCGCTAGACGAGGGCCGCGGCCGCCAGGGGCGCCGAGCGCGCCAGGGCTGACAGCGCCGTCACACGCGCGCGGGACACACGCCCTGTCCTGCCGCCGACGCACGCCGCGCCCCGTACCCCGACCACGTCGGCGCCGAGCGCGCACGCCGTGGCGAAGTCCGCTCCGCGGAGGCTCCCCGCCAGACAGGCGAATAAGCCGGCGCCGTGCGCCGCGCCGACCCACGCCCCGACCACCTCGGGCTCGAGCAGCGTGAATAGACCCGCATCTTTCACCATGGTGTCGAGCAGCACACCCACCGCGTCGGTCTCCACCGCCAGCGCGAGCAGCGCAGCGGGTTCGATGGCGCGCGCGCGCCGCCAGTCGGCATAGCCGACCAGGACCAGGCCGGTGCGCGCGCCCGCGCCGCGCCGTGCGGCCGCTGCACGCCGCGGCGCCTGTGACACGGCAGCGGCACCGCGAAATCCCAGCTTCACGAACGCCGCTCCGACGCGCGCGGCGGCGCGGGCGCGGCGCTCCACCGACACGGCCGGGCCCCGGTCCCCGAGCGCCGCGCTCAAGGGACGACCCGCGCCGATGGCGCTGCGCAGCGCGCCCAGCAGCTCGACCCGCACCGCGCCCAGGGCGCCGTCCCGCGGATCTTTCGCATCGATCACGTCCGCGCCGCCGAGCAGCGCGGCTCGCGCTTCGGACGCATCGGCAACGCTGACCAGCAACTGCATGTGCGGCGGCTCCCTTGTGGGGGTCCCAAACTCGCCGATAGGTTAGGCTTCCGGAGACCTGATGTCAAAACGACAGCCGGAGGGAGCGGTGCAGGCGGCGCCGCAGGAGGGGGCGGGGGCGGCGCACGGCGCGGCCGGCCCGACGCTCGCCGGAAAAGTGGTGCTCATCACCGGGGCCTCGAGCGGCATCGGCCGTGCCATCGCGCTCGCGTGCGCCGAGGCCGGTGCCGACCTGGCTCTCACCTATCGCGCCAACCGCCGCGGCGCCGACGACACCGCCGAGCGGGTGCGCGGGCACGGCCGCCGGGTCGAGCTCTACTCCGTCGACGTGGCGGACGAGCCAGCCCTCGAAACGCTGGCCACCCGCGCCCGCGACGCGTTCGGCCGGGTGGACGTGTGGGTGAACAACGCCGGCGCCGACATCCTTACAGGGGAAGCGTCGCGGCTCACCTGGGTCGAAAAGCTCGACCGGCTACTCGCCGTGGATCTCCGCGGCACGGTGGTCGCCTCTTGGAAGGCGGTCGCCCTGATGCGGGCGCAGCCGGCGGGCGGCGTGATCCTGAACGTGTCGTGGGACCACGTGCTCGGGGGCGGTGCGAAGGGCGGATACGCCGAGGTGTTCTGCGCCGCCAAAGGCGGAGTGTATTCGTTCAGCCGCGCCCTGGCCCGCTCGGTGGCGCCGCACATCCGCGTGAACGTACTCGGGCCCGGCTGGATCGAGACCGCGTACGGTGAATCCCTCGACCCGACGGTGAAGGAGCGGATCACGCGATCGATACCGCTGGGCCGCTGGGGCAGCGCGCAGGACGTGGCATACGCAGCGGTCTATCTCGCTTCGGATGCGGCTTCCTACGTCACCGGTCAGATGCTGATGATCAACGGCGGGGGCGTGGTCTAGCCCCCGAACAAGGAGATGTGTATGGCGCAGAAAGACCCGACGTACAACGAGGCGCAGATCGAGCAGAAGCTGAAGGAGTTACCGGGGTGGTGGTATGAAGACGGCTGGATCCGGCGGACCTACAAGACGGACGGCTGGCCGACCACGCTGATGCTGGTGAACGCGATCGGCTACTTCTCCGAGGCGGCCTACCATCATCCGGACCTGTCGGTCACGTGGGGCAGGGTGATCGTGAAGCTCCAGAACCACGCGGCGGGCGGGATCACCGACAAGGACTTCGAGCTGGCGCGCAAGCTCGAGGAGGTCGTGCTGTGGCGCCCCACGGGCGGGGCCCTCGAAGGAACGCCGAACAAGTTCGTGCGGTCGGGCGACCCGCGGTGACGGCTGCCCCGGAGGAAGCCGCACCGCGCCGCGTGCTGTTCGTCACGGGCAAGCTTGCCGAGCCGGCGCTGCGTCGCACGCTCGGCGAGATGGCGCCGGCATTCGCGTACGACGTCGCGGTCATGAAGATCACCGTGGCCGCGCTGATGACGACGCCGTGGATCGCGCGCTTCCTGGTGGTGCCCGCCGGCACGGACCTCGTGCTGATCCCGGGCCTGTGCGAGGGAGACGCCGCGGTGATCGCGGAGCGGGCGGGGGGGGGCGTGCGCGTCGAAAAGGGGCCGAAGGACCTGCACCAGATCCCCGAGTATTTCGGCCGCGCGGCGGCGGCGCGGGACTACGGCGCGTACGCCATCGAGATCGTGGCGGAGGTGAACAACGCACCGCGCCTGGAGCGCGCGGCGCTGCGCCGGGAGGCCGACCACTATCGGGCGAGCGGCGCCGACGTGATCGACATCGGCTGCACCCCGGGACGCGAGTTCCCGGGACTTGCGGACACGGTGCGGGAGCTGGTCGACGCGGGGATGCGGGTGAGCGTCGACTCCTTCGACGCAGGCGAGATCCGCACGGCCGTGGCGGCGGGCGCCGAGCTCGTGCTGTCCATCAATCGATCCAATCTCGACGTCGCGCGGGACTTCACGGGCACGGCCACGCGCGTGGTCGTGATCCCCGACTTCGGCCAGGGTCTCGAGACGCTCGAGCCGACCATCGCCGCGCTCGAGCGCTGGGGTGTGTCGTACCTGATCGACCCGGTGATCGAGCCGATCGGCTTCGGATTCTTCGCCTCGCTCGGACGCTTCGCCGAGGTGCGCCGCCGACACCCGCTGGCACCGCTGTTCATGGGCATCGGCAACATCACCGAGCTCACCGCCGCAGACACGACCGGCGTGAACGCCCTGCTGATCGCGATGTGCGAGGAACTGGGAGTGCGCGCCGTTCTCACGACCGAGGTGATCCCCTGGGCCCGGGGCGTCGTGCGTGAAGTGGACATCGCGCGGCGCCTCATGCACCACGCCGTCGCCCGCCAGACGCTCCCCAAAGGGGTGGACGACCGGCTCGTCACCCTCAAGGATCCCACGATCCGCGCGTACCCGGAAGCCGAGCTGCGCGAGCTGCAGGCCCGCGTGACCGACCCAAACTTCCGCATCTTCGCGGATCGCGAGGTCATCACCGTTTTCAACGACGAGGTCTTCGTCCGGGGCACGGACATCCAGGAGATCTTCGCGCAGCTCGGCGTCGACGAGGCGACCCACGCGTTCTACCTCGGCCGCGAGCTGATGAAAGCGCGGCTCGCTCTCGCACTCGGCAAGAACTACCGCCAGGAGGGGGCGCTCGAGTGGGGCTACCTCACGCCGCCGGACGACCGTGGCCCCGAGCACGTGCGCCTCACGCAGCGGTCCAGACGCTCCCGCGAGCGTCGCAAGGCGAAGGGCGGCGCGTGAGCGAGACGGCGCCGCTCGTGGAAGAGCTGGTCCCGGTCCCCGATCCCGTCGAGACGTGCGCCCAGTTGGCCGACCTACCGTTCGTCGTGTTTCTCGACAGCGCCACGCATCCGGAGCAGGTCGGCCGCCACTCGTTCCTCGCGGCGGACCCGGCAACGGTGGTGCGCTCGAAGGGCGCGCTCACCCAGCAGCTCGGCGGCGGCCGCTGGACCCGGGTTGCCGCGGACCCCGTAGCCCGCGTCGGCGCGATCCTCGAGCCGTTCGCCGCGGAGCCGGTGCCCGGCATCCCGCCGTTTCAGGGCGGGGCGGCGGGCTACGTGGGCTACGATTGGGGCGCTCAGCTCGAGCGCGTGCCACGGACCCGCTATGACGACCTCGCGATCCCGGACGTGATGCTGGGCCTGTACGACTGGGTCATCGCCTGGGACCACCAGACGGAGCGGGCGTGGGTGATTTCGACGGGGATCCCCGAGCAGGGGACGGCGCGGCGCGAGCGGGCGGCGCGGCGACTGGAATTCGTGAAGCAGCGGCTCGGGCTCCGCGGTCCGGACGGCGGGGGGCTCCCGGAGCGACTGCGTATTCTTGTCGCGCAGGGAGCCCCCCGCCGTCCGGACCGCCCAGCTGCGCCCTCGTACCCCGTCCCCGATTTGCCCGGCGTCCGCTCCAACTTCACCCCCGAGGGCTACCTCGACGCCGTCGCGCGGGTCATCGAGTACGTATACGCCGGCGACATCTTTCAGGCGAACCTGTCGCAGCGACTCCAGGCGCCGCTCGCGGGGACCCCGTTCGAGCTGTACCGCCGCCTGCGGCAGCGCAACCCGGCCCCCTTCGCCGGATTCCTTGATTTCGGCGACGTCGTCATGGCGAGCTCATCCCCCGAGCGGTTCCTGCGGGTCGACGACGGCCGCCGAGTGGAGACGCGCCCCATCAAGGGCACGCGGCCGCGCGGGGTCGGCCCGGAGCACGACGCGGCACTCGCCCTCGCGCTCGCCGAGAGCGACAAGGACATGGCAGAGAACGTGATGATCGTGGACCTGCTGCGGAACGACCTGTCGCGGGTATGCCAGCCCGGCACCGTGCGCGTACCCGAATTGTTCGCGCTCGAGCACTACCAGACCGTCCACCACCTCGTGTCGACCGTCGTGGGCGAGCTCGCGCCCGAGCACGACGGGCTCGACCTGTTGCGCGCGGCGTTTCCCGGCGGCTCCATCACCGGCGCGCCCAAGGTACGGGCGATGCAGATCATCGCCGAGCTCGAGCCGACGCAGCGTGCCGTGTACTGCGGCTCGATCGGCTACGTGAGCGTCACCGGGGCGCTGGACACGAGCATCGTCATCCGCACCTGTCTGGTGGTCGGCCGCGACGTGTATTTTCAGGCCGGCGGCGGCATCGTCGCCGATTCCGACCCCGCGCAGGAGTACCGGGAGACGCTCGACAAGGCCCGCGGCCTGATCGCCGCCCTCGAGCCATGATACTGCTCATCGACAACTACGACTCGTTCGTGCACAACCTGGCGCGCTATGTAAGGGAGCTGGGAGAGGAGACGGTGATACGACGCCATGACGCGACGTCGTACGAGGAGATCGAGCAGCTCCGACCCTCGCACATCATCATCTCCCCGGGCCCGTGCTCGCCCGGCGAGGCCGGAATCTCGACGGATGTGGTGCGCCGCTTCGGGGCTACGACGCCCATCCTCGGCGTGTGCCTGGGCCATCAGTGTATCGGCGCCGCCTACGGCGCCGCCATCGTGCGGGCGGGGCGGCCGGTGCACGGCAAGGCGTCCCGCATCCAGCACGACGGCCGCGGCATCTTCGCCGGGCTGCCGAACCCGTTCCAGGCGGCCCGCTACCACTCGCTCGCCATCGCCCGCAACGGCGTGCCGCCGGTGCTCGCCGTCACGGCCACCGCCGACGACGGGGAGATCATGGCGGTCGCGCACGTGCGGCACCCAGTGATCGGCCTGCAGTTTCATCCGGAATCGGTGCTGACCGAGCACGGCTATCGCCTGCTCGATCGCTTCCTGCACGGGGCCGCCACCCCGGCGCACCCGCTCCCGAATCGAGCCGACGGGGCCGACGGCGGGAGCGCGCGCGCGCCCGCGCCGCCACGGGAGTTCGTGCCGCCGCCCGCCGCAGTTGTCCGGTGATCATCGAGTCGATCCTCACGACGCTCGACGTCGCCGGGACGCCCAACTTCGCGCCGATGGGCGTCGAGTGGGGCGAGCAGGAGATCGTCATCAAACCGTTTCTCGAGACCACCACCTTCCAGAATCTGCGCGATACCCGGGCCGCCGTCGTGAACCTGACGGACGACGTCATGCTGTTCGCGCAAGGCGCGATCGCCACGGTGCAGTTTCCGGCAGCGCCGGCGACGGCCGTGCGCGGCGTCGTGCTCGAGGCCGTGTGCTCGTGGCGGGAGGTGGAGGTGCGCTCGCTCGACGCCACACCGCCGCGAGCCCGCGTGGTGACCGCGGTGGTGCATCGGGGGTTTCGGCGTGAGTTCCTGGGCTTCAACCGGGCACGCCACGCGGTGCTCGAGGCCGCGATCCTGGCCACGCGTACCCATCTGCTGCCGGCCGAGCAGATCCGCGACGAGCTCGCGCGGCTGCAGGTGATCGTGGACAAGACGGCGGGCCCGCGCGAGCGCGAGGCGATGGCGCTGCTCTCGGACTATGTGCGCACCGCGCCGACGGTCCGGACGGCGCCCGCACCGCGGTGAGCGAAGACGGCCTTCCCGTATTCGTCGAGGCGCCGGCCCGCCTCCATTTCGGGGTGCTCGACCTGCGGGGCGATCTCGGGCGCCGCTTCGGTGGCATCGGCGCCGCCGTCCCAGCACCGTCGCTGTTGCTCGAGGCGCGCCCCTCCCCCGAGCTCCGGGCAGAGGGTCCGGACGCGACGCGGGCCCTGGCCTTCGCGCAGCGGTTCGCCGCGCATCACGGCATCCCACCCCGCGTCCATCTCTGCCTGCACCGCACCATCCCACCCCACGCGGGGCTCGGCTCGGGCACGCAGCTCGCCCTTGCCGTGGCGCGCGCCACGGCCGAGCTGTACGGGCTGCCGACCGACGTGACGACGCTGGCACACGCCGTGGACCGCGGCAGGCGGTCGGCGGTGGGGACCTGGACGTTCGCGTTGGGCGGGTTTGTGCTCGAAGGCGGCCGCAGACCGGGCGACGAGGCGCCGGCCCCACTGCTCGCCCGGCTGCCGATGCCCGCGGCATGGCGCTGCGTGGTGGTTACCCCCGCCGGGAAGTCCGGGCTCGCAGGTGACGAAGAGGCGGCGGCGTTCGGGCGGCTGCCGCCGCCCCCGGCGACCGAGGTGGCGCACGTCGCACACCTCGTGCTGATGCAGCTGCTGCCCGCGCTGGCCGTGGCCGACCTCGCGGCGTTCGGGGCGGCGCTGACGGCGGTGCAACGCATCACCGGGGGGTGGTTCGCGCCGGCCCAAGGGGGCGTGTTCGCCCCGGGTGAGACCGGTGAGCTGGTCGAACAGTTGCGCCGATGGGGGGCGATCGGTGTGGGCCAAAGCTCCTGGGGCCCCGCCGTCTACGGGATCGTGGCGGACGCGGGGACGGCCGCGGCTCTGGCGGGGCGGGTGCGGGCGATCCTCCGCCCCGGCGGCGCCGTATATGAGGGGGGCTTCAGCCAGGTCGGGGCGCGCGTGTGGCGCGGGGCGACACTTGTTTCACCCTGAAAACGCAGGCCTTTTCCAGCCTGATTGACAGTCGCTGGACCCGGGGATATAACCCATATCTCTAGCAGTATCCTTAGCTGGAGGTTTTCCGACGATTGCTGTGGCCTGTCGGGAAAGCGGCCCCCCCGGACCTTGCCCACGAGGGTTAGCAACACTGACAGGCAAGTTGCATGTACCGTTTCTCACCACCCTCATCCTCAACATGAGGTCAGCTATGAACCGCTTCAAACTGCTGTCCGGCGGAATCGCGGCGAGCATGATGGTGCTCGCAGCATCCGCCGTCGCCCAAGGTCCGGGCGAGTGGACCATGACGGGTCGGACGTACGACCTGCAGCGCTACAGTCCGCTCACCCAGGTCAACAAGGCGAATGTGAAGGGCCTCAAGGCCGCATGGACGTTCTCGACCGGCGTTCTGAACGGCCACGAGGGAAATCCGCTGGTGTTCAACAACGTGATGTACGTGCACAGCGCGTTCCCGAACATCGTGTACGCCCTCGACCTGACGAAGCCGGGCGCGCCGATGATCTGGAAGCATGTGCCGCCCCAGCCGCCCGAGGCGAAGCCGATCGCGTGCTGCGACCTGGTGAACCGCGGTCTCGCCTACCATCCGAGCGGCAAGCTGTTCATCGAGCTGCTGGCGGGCGACCTGCTGGCACTCGATGCGAAGACCGGCAAGCAGCTGTGGCGCGTCCCGAACGCCGACTACAAGACCGGCTCCACGATGACCAACGCTCCAATCGTGATCAAGGACATCGTGATCGCGGGGATTTCGGGCGGTGAGTTCGGCGTGCGCGGCCGGGTGACGGCGTACGACGTCAACACCGGGAAGGAAGTATGGCGTGCCTACTCCACCGGTCCCGACGCCGACGTAAAGATCGTGGGCGAGCCGAACTCCAACTACGCGTCGATGAAGGGCAAGGACCTGGGTGTGTCGACGTGGCAGGGGGACGAGTGGCAGCACGGCGGCGGAACCACGTGGGGCTGGTATTCCTACGATCCGCAGCTGAACCTGTTCTACTACAGCTCGGGCAACCCGGGCACGTGGAACCCCGATCAGCGGCCCGGTGACAACAAGTGGTCGATGACGATCTTCGCCCGCAACCCGGACAACGGGGAGGCGAAGTGGGCGTACCAGATGACGCCGCACGACGAGTGGGACTATGACGGCGTCAACGAGAACGTCCTGGTCGACCTGACGATCGGCGGGAAACCGGTGAAGGCGCTGGTGCACTTCGACCGCAACGGCTTCGGCTACACGCTCGATCGGACCACCGGCAAGGTGCTTGTCGCCGAGCCGTTCGGGCCGGTCAACTGGGCCTCGAAGATCGACCTCGCGACGGGCGTCCCGGTTCGCAACGCGCAGTTCGGGACCACCTCGAAGAAGAATACCGAGGGGATTTGTCCGGCTGCCATCGGCTTCAAGGATCAACAGCCCTCCGCGTACTCGCCGCAGACTCACCTCTTCTACGTCCCAACCAACAACATCTGCATGGATTATGAGGGCGTCGAGGTGAAGTACTCGGCCGGTCAGCCCTACGTGGGCGCGATCGTGCGGATGTTCCCGGGCCCGGGCGGCAACCGTGGCGCGTTCATCGCCTGGGATCCGACCGTCGGGAAGATCAAGTGGTCGATCAAGGAAAACCTCGCGGCCTATGGCGGTGCACTAGCCACGGCCTCGGGGATCGTGTTCTACGGCACGATGGAAGGCTGGCTCAAGGCCGTGGATGCCACGACCGGGACCGAGCTGTGGCGCTTCAAGTGTCCGTCGGGCATCATCGGCAACCCGATGACCTACCTCGGGCCGGACGGCAAGCAGTACGTCGCCGTGCTGTCGGGGGTGGGCGGTTGGGCAGGTGCGGGTGTGGCGCTGGGGATCGGGACGGAAGATCCTACGGCGGCGCTGGGCGCGATCGGTGCGTTCGGCGACTACATCAACATCTCGAACGCCGGCGGTACGCTGTTGGTGTTCGGGCTCTAGTCGCAAGGCAGTGAAGGCGTAGTTCGACACCCGGTGCTGGAGCGAACGTGCTCCGGCACCGGGTGTAGCATCTGCACGACAACGACGCTGCATTCGCCGGACCAACAAGGAGAACGATGATTCCCACTCGGGCCAAACTCGCGAGCGCCCTGCTCCTCGGTGCCGCCGCAGTCGCCCTCATGGCAAGCGCGCCGCACCCCGACCAGGAGCTCAGGGTCTGCGCCGACCCGTTCGACCTCCCCTTTTCGAACGACCAGGAACAGGGATTCGAGAACAAGATCGCACACGTCGTCGCGCAAGACTTGAACGCTCGGGTGATCAACTACTGGTGGCCCAGCCGGCGCGGAGTCCTGCGAAACTCGATCCTGGGCGGCTTCTGCGACGTGATGATCCAGGCGCCGGTGGGTCTCGACCCGGTGGCGACCACGAAGCCCTACTACCGCTCGACCTACTACTTCGTGTTCCGCGCCGACCGCGGTCTCAAGTTGCGCTCGCTCGATGACACGATCTTGAAGCACCTGAAGATCGGCGTGAACATCATCGGCTACGACTATACCAACACGCCGCCGGCGCACGCGCTGGGCTCACGCGGCATCGTCGGGCTCGTCGGGTTCGGCAACTTCTTGAACCCCGATCCCAAGGCCGACCACCCCGAAGACATCATCCGCGCGGTGGCGCAGGACTCGATCGACGTGGCCATCGTGTGGGGACCCCTGGCGGGCTACTGGGTCAAGCGCGCTCCGGCGGCGCTCACGATGGTGGCGCTCCCAGACTCCGATCCCGTGTCGGGCATGCCGTTCGCGTTCAGCATGGCGATGGCGGTGCGGCACCGCGACAAGGAGCTCAAGGCGCGGCTCGATTCCGTGATCGACCGCCGCAAGAGTGAGATCACCGCAATTCTGCAGGAGTACAGCGTTCCGCTGCTCGAGCTGGGGGCGACGGCGACGCCCACCCCGTCCGCGCCGCACGGTACGCCATCGGGCGCCGCTGCCCCGACGCGGGACACGGTGCGTGACAGCCTGCTGGTGTCGGATTCGATCTATCAGGGGTGGAAGTGGTTCCACGTGTATTGCTTCCGCTGTCACGGCGAGGATGCGGCGCACCCCGTGATCGCCACCGCTCCCGATCTGCGGTGGGTGTTGAGCACGAGCGGGATGGCGTATCCGCGGGACTCCTTCGAGTACACGGTGCTGAACGGGCGCCCCGACAAGGGGATGCCGTCGTGGAAGGTGCTGCTCGACACCGCGGCCGTGAAGGAGCTGTACCAGTACGTCAAGGCGCGGAGCGACGGTTGGCTGAAGCCGGGGCGGCCGCACCGCGAGTCAGACCTCAAGAAGAGCCAGTGACCGGCGCGGTGGTGGGGGCGGCGCTAGCGAGCCTCGCCGCGGGGATCGCCGGGGCGGGGCCCGCTCCCGCTCAGGAACACCTCACCCGCGACCAGGTCGTCGCGGCCCTCGCGGCGGCCACGGCGCAAGGCCCAGCCGACTTCAGCGGCAAGGACCTCTCGGGCCTCGACTTGAGCGGCATCGACTTCAAGCGCGCCAATCTGTCCCGCTGCCGGCTCGTGAAGACCAGCCTCGCCAAGGCGCAGCTCTTCTCCGTCACGCTCTCCGACGCGATCGCCACAGAGGCGGACTTCAGCGGCGCGCAGCTCGACGCCTCCGTGATGTACCGCGTGGACATGCGGCACGCGATCCTGCGCGACGCCAGCCTGTTCGCCGTCATTGCGTACGACGCGGATTTCTCGGACGCCGACTTGACCCGCGCCCGCATCATCTCGCCGATGAGCCACGCCAGGTTCGCCCGCGCCACGCTCAGCAACGCGAACCTGGGCGCGGACCCCGGCAACCAGTCAATGGGGGTCATGCGCACGGACGCGAGCGGGGCCGATTTCACCGGCGCCAACCTCTCGGGGGCAAATCTGCGCAAGGTGCTGCTGGTGCGGGCCGACCTGACCGGCGCGGACTTGACGGACGCGGACCTGACGGGCGCGGACCTGCTGGGCGCAATCCTGCGCAACATCCGCGGCCGGGACTCGATCCGCGGGCTCGACCGGGCGGTTCACGCCGACCAGGCCATCTTCCATGATTGACCGGACTGTGCTGCTCCGCGCCGCTGTGCTGGCGCCGCTCTGCTTCGCGAGCGCATCACTCGCGCCGGCGCGCGACCCGCAGCTGTGGGTCTCGAACGAGGTGGGCAACACGATCAGCGTCATCGCCCCCCGGACGAACACGGTGACCGCCACCATCCCAGTCGGAAAGCGCCCACGGGGCATGGCGTTGAGCCCCGACGGGCGCACCGTCTATGTCGCCCTCGGCCAGGACGATGCCGTCGGGGTGATCGACGTAACCCGGGCGACTATGACCCGGACCATCCCCGCCGGGCGGGATCCCGAGCTCGTCGCCCTGAGCCCCGACGGCGCGACGTTTTTCGTCTCGAACGAGGAGATCGCCCACGCCTCGGGTGTGGACGTGAAGACCGGCCGCATCAAGTTCTCGACCGCGGTGGGCGTGGAGCCGGAGGGAATCGCCGTCTCGCCCGACGGGTCCAAGGTGTACGTGACCGCGGAAACGAGCAACACAGTGAGCGCGCTCGACGCGGCGACTGGACGGCTGCGCAAGACGATCCCGGTGGGCGAGAACCCCCGGACGGTGGCCGTCGCCCCGGACGGGCGCCGGGCCTACGTGACGGCCGAGGCCGGCGGCAACGTCACGATCCTCGAGGTCGCGACCGACTCGGTGCTGGGACAGTTCTCCATCCGGGATGGCAAGACCAAGCCGGTGCGGATCGTGTTCACGCCCGACGGGCGTCTCGCCTACGTCACCGAAGGAGCCGCGGGAACCGTGAGCATCGTCGATCTGATGTCCCAGCACGTGATCGACACGATTTCGGTCGGGAAACGGCCCTGGGGCATCGCGCTGTCGCCCGATGCGCACCGGCTCTACACCGCCGACGGACGCTCCAACCAAGTGTCGGTGATCGATACGGATTCGCGGAAGGTCGTGGGCACCATTCCGGTGGGTGAGCGGCCTAACGACCTGCTCTACATCCCCTAGCCGAGCGGCAGGCGCGCCAACCAGGAGCCGGGGTGCCGCGCACGCACCCAGCCGTCTACGCCCCACACCCGTCCCGCGCGGGTCGCGAAAATGACGATCAGGGTACTGATCAGCAGGTAGTGGAATCCCTGTTGGGCCGAGCCTTGCCACGCTACCGCGAGGCCGTAGTTCACCACCAGGAAGAGCCCGATCCCCGAGGCGAGTAGCGTGAGGCAGCCGAACACGAGCCCGAGTCCGACCGCCGTCTCACCGAACGCGGTCAGCTGAGCGAATAGACCGCTGTGCGCGATGACAATCTGCTGCATGAAATTTCGGAAGAATCCCACCGGGTTCCCCTCGGCGTACTTCCCCACCAAAATCGGCATCACGTGCTGCCAGCGCTCGGCCGCGATGGGGACCGGGAGGAAGCCCCACAGCAACGTGACGGAGAGCTTCGTGAACACAGCCTTTGCGAACCACACGCCGACCGCGATCCGAAGCGCGGCGAGCCAACGCTCCGGAGCGCGCATCGGCGGGGTCCCCGTCATTGCGTGACGGCGCGGAACGCGTTGATCCGCCCATGGCTGTAGAAGAGATCGACACCCGGCTTGCCGAGATCATCGGCTGACTGCTCGAGCCGGGTCCGCAGCTGGCCGGAGGTCAGGGCATTCCCGAACCGGCTGCTCACCAGGGCCGCCACGCCTGCGGCATGGGGAGTGGCGCCGCTCGTGCCGGCAGCAAAGACGTAACCGATCCCGCTGCGGCACCCTGCAAACCTCGGGTCGAGCGTCTGGCGACTGCACGCCCCGGAGACCAAATCGAGTACGCTCGCCAAGCTGCCGTCCGGCCGCACGCCGCCGCCCGGTGCCGCCACGGACACTGCCGATCGGCCGAAGTTCGAGTATACGGCGAGCTGGTCGAAGTTCGTCTGCCCGATCGGTCCGGTAGCGCTGATTCCCATCGTCGAGCCGCTCTGGGCCGGGATCTCGATCGACTCGCGATCCGAATCGAGGTTCACGCCATCGTTGCCGGCCGCCGCCACGACCAGCGCGCCCTTGGAGGCGGCGTAGTTATCCACCTTCGCGAGCAGCGCGTTCAGCCGGCCGAGGCGGCCTACGTTGCGGGGAATGTAGGCACCGAGACTCATGTTGATCACGTTCACGCCCACGTTGGCGGCATATACGACGCCCGCGATGATGCCGGCAAACGTGCCGCCGCCGGTGCGCGACAGCACCTTGACGGCGATCAGCCTGGCCTGCGGCGCGATGCTGGCGATCACGAAGGCGTTGGTGCAGATCTGCGATGCGACCCAGGTGCCGTGCAAGTTGTCGTCGCCCCACGCGGGAAATCCGCCGGTGGTGTTCTGGTTCGGCACGAATGCCGTGCTCAAGGTCCGATCCACGCAGCCCGTGAGCTCGGGATGGGTGTCGTCGATACCGGTATCGAGAATCGCGACGCGCGCGCCCTGTCCCTGGATCCCCGTGGGCCACGCCTGGTCCGCATGGATGGCGCGCATGTTCCACTGCCACTGCGCGAACCGGATGGCCTGCGAAGGGTCGAGGGTGGTCGCAGGGGAGGCGTCGGCGACTCCGGGGTCGCCCGCCAGCTGGAAGCCCGCCTGCTCGACCGGTGGCACGAGCTGCATCAGCACGTCCCGCGTCACGCTGCGAACGGCGGCGGCGCTGGCCAGCCGCGTCGCCCCGTCCGCTGTGAGCTGGTCCACGGTCGCGACGCCGATCTCCGGGTGGATGCGCACGAGGTGACCACCGGCGGCCGTGACAGCCGCGGCGAGCTGCGCGCCCGAGCCGGCGTACTCGACGACATAGTCGTCGGCGTCAGTCCAGAGCGAGCCCTGGCTGCTCGACGCGATGCTCGAGAAGGTCGGGCCGCGGGTTGGGCCTGCGAGGCGTCGGGCGTCATGCGTGCAGGAAGCGGCGAGGGCCGCCAACACGAGGGTGCCGGCGGACAGTCTGAGGCGATTCACGTGACGCTCCGCGAGAGGGGGACTTGAAAACATGCGCCCCGCCCCGACGGTCGGCAAGCGGCGCGCACCGCTACTTCCCCACGCAGAAACTCGCGAACAGTCGATCCAGCACGTCGTCGGGCGTGACCACACCGATCAGGTCGTCGAGCGCACCGACCGCGGCGCGCAGGTGCGTCGCCGCCGCCGCCGCGTCCACGCCACGCTCGCGCGCGGCGTAGAACGCCTCCGCCTCGGCGAGGGCCCGCTCGAGCGCGGTGCGGTGGCGCGCCCGCGTGACCACCGGCTCGACGTCGCCCAGCGCGAGCAGGCGGCCGAAGGCCGCCTCGGCGAGGCGTGCCCGCAGCGCGGGGAGTCCGTCTCCTGTGACGACCGACACGCCGAGGCCGTCAGGCGAATGGGCGGCGAGATCGACCTTCGTCACCACCTCCACGACAGGCGCGTGGCACGCGGCCACGAACCGCTCCGACTCCGCATCCCCCATCTCGCGACCGTCAGGAAGTCCTTTAGGGCATCCCGCATCCCGGCAGAACAGCACCAAGTCGGCCGCGCCGAGATACTGCCGAGCCACTGCAATGCCGATCTTCTCGACCCGATCGTTGCTGTCGCGCAGGCCCGCCGTATCGACCAGCCGGAACGGGAAACCGGCGATCACTGCGTAGGCCTCGATCGCATCGCGAGTCGTGCCCGGGACCTCGGTGACGATCGCGCGCTCCTGGCCGAGCAGGGCGTTGAAGAGTGACGACTTGCCCGCGTTGGGGCGCCCGGCGATCACGAGCAGCGCGCCTTCGCGCAGACGCTCCCCCTCGGGCGCGGTGGCGAGAAGCGCCGCGATCCGATCCCGCACCGCCCGCCACGCCGCCGTCACGCGCGCCGGGCTCACCGGACCTTCGTCCTCCTCCGGAAAATCGATGTCGTACGCGATGAGCGCCTCGAGCTCCAGCAGCTCGCCGCGCAGCGCCTCGAGCCGGGCCGAGAGACCGCGGTCGAGCTGGCGCAGCGCGCGCCGGCGCTGGGCCGGCGCGCCGGCGTCGATCAGGTCCGCCGTCGCCTCCGCCTGGAGCAGATCGAGCTTGCCATTGAGCACTGCCCGACGCGTGAACTCTCCCGGCTGCGCCGGGCGGGCGCCCGCCGCCACCAGGGCCGCCACCGCTTCTCCGGGGACGAGCAGACCGCCGTGCGTCGAGATCTCGACGACGTCCTCGCCGGTATAGGAGCGGGGCGCGGGAAACGCGGCGGCGACCACGTCGTCGACATGCTCGTCGGTGGTCGGGTGCACGAGGCGCGCGCGCAGCGCGGCGCGGGGGCGGTCAGGGTGGAACGGCCGGAGGCAGCGGGCCGCCACGTCAAACGCACGCGTCCCCGACAGGCGGACGACCGCGATGGCGGAGCGCCCGGGAGGCGTCGCCAGCGCGACGATGGGATCTGAGAGCATGCTTCCCGCCTCCCGCGTCCTGCCTCCGGCTAGGTGCGCTTCCCCTGCTCGCGCAGCCGCCGCCGGGCGATGAGATACTGCTGCGGGATGCTGAAGATGTTGCTCACCGCGTAGTAGAGGTTCAGGCCGGACGCGAACCGCAACAGGAGCAGCGTCATGAACACCGGCATGAAGTACAGCATCGTCTTGGCCTGCGGGTTCGGCGGCACCCCGATCTGGCCCACCTTGGAGAGGACGAACATCGACAGCCCCATGATGGCGGGGATGATGTAGTACGGGTCGGCGCGCGACAGATCGGGAAGCCACAGGAACGGGACGCCGCGGAACTCGATCGTGTTCGCGAACACGAAGAACAGCGCGAACAGCACCGGCAGGGGAATCAGCATCGGCAGGCACCCGCCGACCGGGTTAACGTTGTGCTCTTTGTACAACCGCATCATCTCGCGTTGCAACCGCTCCGGGTCGTTCTTGTAGCGCTCCTGCGTCTCCTTGATGAGCGGCGCCACGGCTTGCATCCGGATGCTCGATTCCATCGCCTTCTGGTTCAACGGCCAGAGCAGCGCCCGCACGAGGATCCCGAAGATGACCAGCACCCACCCGTAGGCGAGCGAGAGGCGGTCGTGCATCCAGATCAGGATGTTGACCACGAGGACCGACACCGGCTGGATCAGCGGCCGGAGCACACCCCCGTACGGGTTCGCGTCGTCCAAGTCGTGGTCGAGGCGAGCGAGCTGCCGGTACTCGAGCGGCCCGGTAAACAGCTCGTAGCGGAAGTCACCGCCCGGAGGCACGGGGAGGGTGAGGGCGAGCGTCGTGCGCGTCGCCACTCCGGCGCGGCCGCTGAAAAAGGACGAGGTCGTCACCGTCACCGGCCCGCCGATCGCTATCCCGCCGCCGAACCGCGGTTGGTTCTCCTCGAACGCGAGCGCCGCCGCGAGGAAGTACTTCGACTTGAAGCCGGCCCACTCGAACGGGCCGTCGAGCACCTTGACCGCGCCCGGCTTGAGCGACTGGAACGCGAGGCTTTGCGTCTTGGCGGCCTTGGTCACCACGGCGAAGTGACGGAAATCATCCATGGTGTCCGCCTCGACAGAACGGAGTCCGTCGCCCATTCCCACGAGCAGCACTGCGCCCGCCGACCCGAGCCCCGTGACGTGACCCCGCACCTGGAAGCGGTACTCGTCGACGAAGAACACGTACGTGAGGGCCACCCGCGCGCCCCCGCGCTCGGCGGTGAGCGTCAGCGGCACACTGTCGCGCTGGACGCGCAGCGCCGGCACGTTCGGCGTGAAGCGCCAGTCCGTGAGGGAGATCGTGTCGGGACCGACCACGAGACAGTGGGCGAGGAGCGGCAGGCCCGCCGGCACGAGCTGCACCGGTCGCTCCGAGTCGCTCGGTGCAAACGACTTGTAGTCAAGGAGTTCCGCGCTCACGAGCTGCGCCCCGGCGGGGCTGAACCCGAAGCGGGCATGCGGCGTAGCAACCCAAATGGTCTCGGATGGAGCGACGAATGCACCAGAGCGGCACAGGAAGCTCGACGGCGGCGGCACGGCTGCCTCTGGTGCCGCCGGCGCCGGCGTCGGTGAGGGTGTCCCGGTGCTGTCCCGTCCGACGGGGCGCTTGGCCGGCGTCTTTTTCGGCGGGAACAGGATGCCCGGCAGCACCAGCACGATGAGCATCAGAAGGAATGCCAGAATGACGCGTCGTTCCACGGAACTCCTGTGCGCCTGTGCGCCTGTGCGTCTAGCTCTTACGGCACCGGATCGAAGCCGCCCCGGTGCAGCGGATGGCAGCGCAGGATGCGTTTCAGGCCGAGCCAGCTCCCCTTGAGCGCACCGTGGCGCTCGACGGCTTCAAACGTGTACCGCGAGCACGACGGCGTGAAACGACACTGCGTGAACACCAGATGCGAGAGCGTCATTTGGTATGCACGAATCAACGTCATGACGGCGCGCCGCGGCCAACGCCCCACGCTCACGTGATGCGTCTCACGACGCCGGTCAATTCGGCGCGCAGGTCCGCAAAGGAAGCCGCGTACGCGATCCGCTTCGCGCGCACCACGAGATCGACCGCGGGCAGGGACGCGAGCGCGTCGCGTCTGAGAATCTCTCGTACGCGGCGCCGCAAGCGATTGCGGGCCACTGCGGTGAACTGGAAGCGGGGGACGACGACGCCCGTCCGCGGGTGGCCCGCTCGATTCGGGCGCCAGGCGACATCGAGGTGCGGAGTACGCAGCCGGCGCCCCTGATCCCAGCAGGCGGTGAGATCCGAGCCGCGCGCGAGACGCACGCGGCGCGGGAACGGTTCACCCGTTAGCGACTCCGGTGCTTGGACGGCAGGCGGACCACGAGACGCTTGCGTCCCTTCTTCCGCCGGCGGGACAGCGTGGCGCGCCCCCAGACCGTTTTCATCCGTGCGCGGAAGCCGTGCTTGTTGACGCGCCGCCGATTGCGCGGCCGATATGTCGGACCCATAAATTTCCCTCGTGAGGCGGGGAAACGTACACCGCCGTCGCGCGCCCGGTCAAGGTTGACTTTTCCACATATGAGCCGTACTTTCGGGCCGCCCTTGCAGCACGTCCCACCTCTTCGTCATCGTGGATGGAGCAGTCTACTAAAGAAGCCTGGCGGCGGCTGCTTGACGAGGCGCGGCGCGAACTTCCCGACGCGACCGTGCGCACGTGGCTCGAGCCCGCGGTGCCGATTGCGCTCGACGATGATCGCCTGATCGTCGGGGCACCCGACCAATTCGCAGTCGAGTGGAACGAGCAGAAGCACGCCAGCGTGCTGGCGCGCGCCGCCGAGCGCGTGTTCGGCCGCCCCACGGCGGTCGTGTTCCGCGTGCAGGAGGATCGGCAGCAGCGCCCGCAGATGGACTTCTTCGTCGCCCCGCGCGAGCTCGCGGCGAGCGGCGCCGACAAGACCGCCGTACTGACGACTCCGCTCAACGAGCGGTACACCTTTCACAGCTTCGTCATCGGGAAGTCGAACGAGCTCGCGGCAGCCGCGGCGCACGCCGTGGGGGAAGCGCCCGGGAAGACCTACAACCCGCTGTTCATTTACGGCGCGACGGGCTTGGGCAAAACGCACCTGATGCAGGCGATCGCCCACGCCGTGCTCGAGAAGTACCCCGGGACGCGCGTGCATTATTTCGGCGCCGAGCAGTTCATCAACGAGGTCATCGAGTCGATCCACGCGCGCACGATGTCGGAGTTCCGACGTCGCTACCGCAACGACGTGGACCTCTTCCTGGTGGACGACGTGCATTTCCTCGAAGGCAAGGAAATGACGCAGGAAGAGTTCTTCCACACGTTCAACGCCCTGTTCGAAGGGCACAAACAGATCGTCCTGACGTCCGACCGCCCACCCAAGGAGATCCCCGGGCTGGAGGATCGGCTGATCTCGCGCTTCGAGTGGGGGCTGGTGGCGGACATCGGGCACCCGGACTTGGAGCACCGCATCGCGATCTTGCGGAAGAAGGCGGAGCAAGACCATCTCGAGCTCACGATCCCGGACGACGTCCTGCGCTTCATCGCCGAGCACGTGCGCACGAGCGTGCGGGAGCTCGAGGGCTGCATCATCAAGCTGTTGCTGTTCGCCTCCCTGAAGAATCGCGAGGTGACGATCGAGCTCGCGCGTGAGGCGCTCTCGGACAAGATCCGTCAGGAGGACGCCTCAAGCTACGGCGCGCAGCCGACGCCCAGCATCGATCGGGTCCAGGAAGTGGTGGCCCGTCGCTGGGGGGTGACGCCGGAGGGACTGCGCTCCAAGGCCCGCACCAAGACGCTGACCATCCCGCGTCAGATCGCGATGTATCTGGCGCGCGACATGCTCGGTATGCAGCTGGTGGAGATCGGTCAGGCGTTCGGGGGACGGGACCATTCCACCGTGATCCACTCCGTCGACAAGGTGGAGCGGCAAATGGTGCGCGACCGCACGTTCAAGGAGCGCGTCGAGATGGCCCGCCAGGAGTTGTCCGCACTCTAGCCAACATGTGGGAAGCGACGTGTTGGCCGGTGTGGGAAGGCGCGCAAAACGTGGGGAAGCTGCCGGATGCCAACAGTCCCAACACTTGGGTCAGATGCGCCGAGCGGCCTTACCCCTGCCGGGGGGCCTGGGGTTAACCCGATTCACCCACATTTCCCCGCCCTCTACTACTACTACTAGTAGTTCTATAATAGTACAGCAGTAGATTCTTTACCCACCAAGAGACGAGGCGGCACGGCGGATGAAGTTCACGATCACTCGGGAACAGCTGCAAGAAGGCCTGGGCGCGGTGGCGGCGGCGATCCCCGCCAAGACGACGCTGCCGGTCCTCGCGAACGTCCTGCTCGAGGCGACGAAGCAGGGCATCCGCCTGTCGGGCACGGACCTCGACATCGCGGTGAGCACCACGGTGCCGGCGGAGGTGGACGCGGAAGGGGCGGTGACCCTCCCGGCCAAGAAGCTGGTGGACATCGCGCGCGAGCTGCCCGCCGGCCCGGTGCGGTTCGCGGCTGCGGGCGAGGCCCGGGTCAGCATCGAATGCGGCCGGTCGAAGTTCAAGCTGCTCGGCCTTCCCCGCGAAGAGTTCCCCTCGTTCCCCGCCGTCAAGTTCGACGGCGCCTGGAAGGCGGCGGCCGGAGTGGTACACAAGCTCGTCGGGCACGTGGCGTTCGCGGCGTCCACCGAGGAGAGCCGCCCGATCCTGAACGGCGTGCTCTGGGAGCTGCGCCCCGACCGGATGCGCATGGTGGCGACAAACGGCCACCGGCTCGCCAAGATGGACGTGCCCGCGAAGGGAGGCTCGACCGCCGACCTGATCGTTCCCCCCAAGGCGCTGGAGCAGATCCGCCGCCTGTTCGCGGCCGAGGACGCCATCGAGGTCGCCAAGAGCGACAATCACATTGGTTTCCGCGCCGGCGGCACGCTGGTGTTCTCGCGACTGATCGAGGGGCCGTACCCCAACTACGAGCAGGTCATCCCGCGCGAGAACGACAAGGCCGCGACCGTGGACAAAGCCGCCATGGCGGCGGCGCTGCGCCGCATGAGCGTGGTGGCGAGCGACCAGACGCATCGGATTCGGCTGGCCTTCGCGGGCGGCGCGGTGAAGTTCTCGGTCCAGACACCCGACCTGGGCGAGGCACAGGACGAGCTCCCCGTCACCTACGAGGGCGAGCCGCTCGAGATCGGGTTCAACGCGATGTACCTGCTCGAGATCCTCAAGTACATGCCGACCGACGAGGTCCGTCTCACCTTCAAGGCCCCCGAGCGCGCTTCGACCGTGGAGCCGGTCGGCTGGAATGACCCCGCCAGCTATATGGCGCTCGTGATGCCGTTACGACTGGTGGATTAGAGGCTGTCTTTCCGCACCGCCGTCGTATCGATTACGGTGTCCCCCGGCGTCGGCATTTCGATCCCCAGCGAGTCGACTGGTGGCAAGGTGATCGCCGGCCCCTGAAGCGTGTCCGTCTCCTCAGCGGGCGGGATGTATACCTCGACCCCGTGGTACCGGGCGAGAATCAGGTCGCGTCGCGCCAGCACGCGCTCGGGCCGCAGCGTCGGCGTCGACGTGCGAGGATGGGGGAGCGTTGCGGCGAGCGCGGCCGCTTGTGTCTCGTCGAGTCGCGAGGGGGGCACGCCGAAGTACGCGCGGCTCGCCGCATCCACGCCCCACACGCCCTGTCCCCATTCCGCGACGTCGAGGTAGAGCTCGAGGATCCGATCCTTAGGTAGCGCGAGCTCGAGGCGCAGCGCGGTCACCGCCTCCTTCACCTTCCGCAGCGGATTGCGCGACGACGAGAGGTACAGGTTCTTGGCGAGCTGCTGTGTGATCGTGCTCGCGCCACGCAGCCGCTCGCGGTTCCGCCACGCCGCCGTGAGCGTCCCCACCGGCCCCTTGCCCCGGTCCGCACCGACCGCGTCGGCGATCTCGGCCGGGTCGATGCCATGGTGGGTCCGAAACCGCGAATCCTCTCCGATGATGACCATGCGCTGCAGCACCGGCGAGATGTCTTTCAGGGCGGTAGGATGGGCGGATGGAACGTTGGAACGTTCCGCCTCTCGCATCATGGCCGTTTCCCGCGGCCAGTGATCCCGCCACCAGAGCGGCGGCGGCCAGACACCTAACACCCAGACGAGCGCGAGCCCCGCGGTCCCTAGCGCCGCGGCACGTGCTTTCCTAGGTTTCGCGTCCGCCATGTCTCTCGATATCTCCACATTGCGCCAGCGGTTGCAACAGGCCCTCGGAGAGGAATTTACCGTCGCCGCCCTGCTGGGCGAAGGTGGGTTCGCCGCGGTGTTCCGTGTGCGGGAAAAGCGCCAGCACCGCGACGTCGCCGTGAAAGTCGTGGACTTGGGGCTCACCCCCTCCCCCTCGCTCGCCGTCCGGTTCGTGCGCGAAGCGCGCACCGTGGCCCGGCTCGAGCACCCCCACATCGTGCCGATCTACAAGGTCGGGGGATACCAGAACGAAGTCCTGTACATCGTCATGCGGTGCGTCGACGGCGCGTCGCTCCGGCAGCTGCTCGAGAAGAAGAAGCGGCTCTCGGTGCGGAAGGCCGCCACGATCGCGCGCCAGGTCGCCGACGCCCTCGGCTACGCGCATCACTACGGGGTCGTGCACCGCGACGTGAAGCCCGACAACATTCTGCTCGACCGGGGCGGCCATGTGCTCGTCACCGACTTCGGGATCGCCAAGGCCGCGCAGGAGGCATCCGTCTCGCAGCTCACGACCGAGGGGATGGTGGTCGGGACGCCCCAGTACATGAGCCCCGAGCAAGCCACGGGAGACAAGCTCGACGCGCGCTCGGACATCTACTCGCTCGGCATCCTGCTGTACCAGATGCTCGCCGGTGAACCGCCGTTCGATGGGGAATCGGCGCAGTCGATCCTCATGAAGCAGGCGACGGCGGACCCCCCGCCGATCGGGGACCACCGGGGCGACGTGCCCGCGCCGCTCACCGCCGCCCTCGACCGCATGCTCGCGAAGGATCCCGCCGAGCGCTATCAGACCGCGGAAGACGTGAGCCGGGCCCTCGTCGAAGCGGTGCCCGCCGCTGCCGGGGAAACGGTACCCGTGCGCACCAGCGTACCCGCGGTGGTGATCCGGTCTCTCGTGGGGCTCGCGGTGTTCGCCGGCGTAGGGCTGGCCGGGGTCACGCTGCTCGGCAAGCCACCCCGGCTCTCGGTCGCCGCTCCGATCCCCGACAGCGTGGCACAGGTGCTGCGGCGGCGGCGCGCCCTCGCGACCGGCGACGTGGCGCAATACGTCTTCGCGCCCGCGGGCGCCGAGGACACCACCCTCCTGCTCGTGTCGCATCGCAGGGTGGCGGTGGTCTCTCCACACCGCGTACGCTCCTACCCGCGGGAGGCGGTGCGCGCCGGTTTCGGTGCCGACGTGCGCGCCGGCCTGCGGTTCCGTCTGGTACTGTGGCTGCCGCACGGAGGACGGGACACGGTGTTTCGGCGCCTCTCGTTCCGCGACCTGTATACGATCGTACCGCGGGTGGAGAAGCTGCTGAATGAGGACTCCGCGAGCGCAGCCGCTCCGCTGCGCCGGCAGTAGCTAGCGGGTCAGGCGCCGCGTGGAGACAGCGTACAGGCTCGCGGCATCGACCCGTGCCACGTTGCCCGGGGTGGTGGCGACGATGCCGAGCAGGTCCTGCGCGCCCACCGAAAGACCGAACGCGAACCCCAGGCGTCGCAGCGAACGGTCGGTATCGAGGCGCGCCAGGAGGCGGAGCGGGAGCGGCGTCCCCTCCCTGATCCCGCCCACAACGCCGAAGGCGTACCCTGCCACGCCGTTCGTCGTGATCCCCGCGTCGGCCGAGAGTGCCGCGCGCCGGTTGAACAGTCGCAGCGTCGCCCCCGGCGTGTAAACCACACGCAAGACGGAGTCGCGCACCACCGGGTGCCCGATGTTCGCCGCCACAGCACCGAGCGTGAGCGTCGGGGTCAGGTCGTAGACGATCCCGACGTCCCACCCCGTCCCGGACGACCCCGGTGCCCCGCGGTACAGCGCCGTCGCGACCCCGGCGGCGAGACGCTGCTCGCCGCCCGCGAAGCCGAGGCGATAGATATGGCCGCGCACCCCGCCGTCGAGTAGATCCCGTTGGTAGCCGAACGAGAAGCCGCGCGAGTTCACGCCGGCGGTCACCTGACGCAGCCGACCGCCGGCACCGGGATCCCCTACCGTCAGGTCGAGGTGGACCGATGCCTCCTTCATCCGCGCGAGGCCCGCGGGATTGACCCACAGTGCGCGCGCGTCGGTGACGTCGGTCGGGTGAAGATACAGGGTCGTCCGATTGGGGACCGCCTGCGCGGCGGCGCCGCTGACGAGCGACAGGAGGAGCAGCGCGATCGGCGGGACCGCCTGACCGCCTGCCACTACGGCAACACCGCTACCGTCGTGTGCGTCACCTGGGTCACGGGGACGGCGAGGCCTTGCACGGCCAGATGCACGGTCAGGCTGGTCGAGTCGCGCGATTCACCGCCGAGATAGCGTCCGTCGGCGGCGATGAAGGACACCACGGTCGCACTCCCGGACCCCGAAAGGTCGAACGGCTGGCCTGCATTCTGGCCGGTGCCCGCGACCTGGTAGGTTGAGGTCGCTTCGAGGCGCAGGCTGCGCGCGCCGGCGTGGTCCTCCCACGCGGCGGCGGTCGAGCGGAGGATGGCTCGCCGCGACACCTCGGAGCTCCCTCCCTTCTGAGTCGCCTCCAACGTGTCGGTCCAGGCGACACCGGGCGTCAGGCCATCGCGCGGCAGGCGCGGCATGAAGTCCCGGAAATTCGCGAGGAACTGAACGAGGGATTGTGCCAGCACGCTGTCCGACGCCACGCCGTTGACGAACTCGCCGCGCGGCAACAGGCGGCCGCTGAAGACCAACTTGCGGGCCCGGCTGAGGTTGTCGGCCAGTGGCGGCGGGGTGCCGGAATCGGGGACGATCGAGTCTACCGTGAACGTGGCGGGATAGCCGATCGAGTCCGCCGGCCCTGTGATCGTGGCCGCCAGAAAGATGCGCGCTGCCAGGTCCGTCGCCTGGGGCCGCTCGGCCTGGCCCTGCTGGACGTGCAGCTGGCGGTGCACGAGGTAGCGGAGGGCGCTCGGCCCGTAGCGCACAGCGTCGGAGCGTCGTGGGGCGGCCGGGGCGGGTGGGACGGGCTGGCCGGTTGCGACGGGCGGCATGGTGGCGGGGGAGGTCGGCGTGGGCGGTGCCGCCGTGACCCCGCCACGCGACGCGCACCGGGCGGCGAGTGCCGTCACCAGCACCAGCGAGGCACGTGTCATATGGAAGCGCGCTCGGCCTTGGTTCGGCCGAAGATGGCGACCATTTCCGCTCCCTCGCTCGAGACGCGCAGCAGCTTCCAGCCACGCTTCCGCATGTCGGCGCGCCACCCGATCAGCTTTTCCCATTCCTGCGCGGTCGTGCGAAAGACCCGCAGGTCCGCTACCTGTTCCCATTGGGGGGGGTACGGTTTGGACGGCGACGTCATGGAGAGACGGGCGGTAGGGCCATAAGCCGAGTTCTGTTTATCCGCTGTTGGCGGACAGATGGTCATCTCTCTGGGATGGCTGTCGCCAGCCACCTCACGCGGCCTACCCGCAGCTCAGACGACCCGGGCCGGGTCTCGCTGCTTACTTGGCCTTGCTCCGACTGGGGGTTACCGTGCCGCGCCTGTTGCCAGGCGCGCGGTGGGCTCTTACCCCACCTTTTCACCCTTACCCTTGGATAAAGGGCGGTCTGTTTTCTGTGGCCCGTTCCGTCGCCTTGCGGCGCCCAGGCGTTACCTGGCAGTCTGCCCTCTGGAGCTCGGACTTTCCTCAGCGCGCCACTCCGACCGGCGCACCGCGACCATCACGCCCTACCGCCTCCCAGCGCGAAAGGTATCGGTCTTGGAAGGGTCGGGGCAAGCCTCAGCGCGCCAGCCGTCGCAACAGGCGAACCAGACTGTCGGCCGGGAGTCGGCCCGGCGTCTTCGTCCCCCCCGTTTCCCCGGGGAGCCAGAAGCCGTCGTTTTCCTCGAACACGGTGCGTTTCAGGCCCGCCCAGTCACGGGTCCGCAGCAGCGCCGGCGCGAGCTCGATGGCGTGCACGGCGTTCAAGCCCCGCTCCCGCAGCAACCCGAGCACGTCGCGCGTCTGGGCTTCGGGTGTGAACAAGAGGAGGGGCCGGTCGGGCAACGCGAAGCCCTTGAGCAGACCGAGCGAGAACCAATCCGCCGGGGGCTGGGGAAGGCGGAACGCGAAATAGACATCGCGCCGCTGCCGGAGGATACGGTCCCGGAGGGTACCGGCGCGCTCTGCCACCGCGTCCTCCAGGGCCCGGTAGTAGAGTGGCAACAGGCCCGCCTCTCGCAGCGTCGCGTAGCGGGCGGCGTACGGCAGCGAGTCGAGCTCGGCGCCGCCGTGGCCCAGATGCGTCAGGCTGCGCCGCCACGCGGCGTCGCAGAACTCCTGACCCATGCCGTAGCTGCGTCCGTGCGGACGGGATGGCGATGTCGGGGGCGGGTCGCGGAGCGGATCGCCCAGGTCGAACCCGAGCGCGATCACCAGGGTCCGTTGCTCCGCGGCGAGCCGCCCGAGTGCCGTGGCGGCAGGCGCGAACCCCCCGACCCATAGCGCCGTGTCGAGCACGCACGGAGCCGGCAGCGCTTCTCCGCGGGGGCCGCGCGAGGAGTCGGCGGGCGGCAGCCGGGCCGCCCCGTAATCGAACGCGGGGATCCAGGCGACGCTCGTGGGGCCGAGCCGGCTGACGGCATCGCTCCAGGCCCGCCGGACGGCGTCGCGCTCCCACCAGCGGGCATGCAGCGAGTCGGCCCCCTCGGGATAGGCGTCGCCGGAGAGCAGGTTGAAGCCGCCCACGTCGAGGAAGGTGACGAGCGAGTCGAGCGTGGCGTGCGGCCGCGGGACATGCTGCTCTTCCCGCATCGCCAAGAGGGGCGTCCACAAGACGCGCAGGCCCTGCTGGCGCAGCCAATCGGGGACATTCGCGGGGCGCGCGAACTTCTTGTCGGGGACGGCCGGCAGCTCGATCGCGTCCACGCCGGGAGGTGGGGCGAGCCGCGGCGGTTGCAGCTCGACAGGCAGCGGGGCGTCCTGCAGCGCCAGCGACGCGCGGTGGGTTGCGGGGGGCACGTGTGCCCACTCGGCGGGGCGGCGCGTCCAGCGCGCCACCGCCCTGAGAAACGCGTACGTATCGGCTAGCGGGCCCGTGGCCAGGAACGGCGTGGTCGATGGCCGGTACTGCGGCCCGAGCGTCCCCAGGGCGTGGCGGCTGATCACCACGACCAGCCCTTCACCGATCCGCACCGCCGCCGCGATCCCGGCATCCGGGCGCGGCGCTGGTGCCCGCGACGTGCGCACGAACGCCCGATGGCTGGTGAGCGCGAGCAGCTGCGTCGGCTCGCGCGCCACGACGACGTGGTTGCGATCGAGCGGGAACGGGTCGTACGCCGAGCCCAGCGGCTCATCTCCCACCGGACGGGCAACGGCCCACGGCTGCGCCCGCCCGGTCATCATGACGCGGGCCGTCGTATCCTCCAGCACGCGGTCGCCAATCGAGATTCCCGCCCCTTCGTAGGCGAGCCAACGGTTCGCCGTCCAGCGGTCGAGGTAGCCCTCGCCGTCACCGTCGTAGCCCAGCACCACGACGCCCCCACGCCGTACCCATTCGTCGAGCAGGGCCACGTCACCGGCGGTGAGGGCGTCCGACGCAGCCTCGGGCTCGCGGCCCAGGAGGCACACCAGCGTGCGGAACTGCGGGAGGTCGGCGCGGGTCAAGTGCGGATAGAAGCGCCGGTACTGGACGTTGTACCCCGCGTCCGCCCACGGCCGGGCCGTGCTGTTCAGGACGACGGGATCCGACAGCGCGAGGTCGAGCAGCAGCAGGCGTCGCGCTTGGGGCTGGCACGCGGCGACGAGAAACGGGGTGATCAGGCGGACGGCCGTGCGGGCGGACGGCGAGTGATTCATCGTGACATGAATTCTAACCGCGCCGCGCGCATCGGAACCCGGTCTTCCACACCGTGCGGCGCTCTTCCGGAAACCAGCCCCGGTAGGAGATCGCCGCGTTCCTGGGCGGGGTGTCGAACGCACCGCCCTTGATCGCATGCATGAGTTGGCCGTTCGGTCCGACGGTCTCGGCCGCCACCCACTCCCAGGCGTTGCCGATCAGGTCCACCGCACCGTTGCCTGAGCGCCCGAGCGGGAAGGATCCGACCGGCTTGAGGCTGTCGGTGGCCCCGGCCGCGTTGGCGCGCCCCGGCTCCCAGCCGTTCCCCCACGGGTAGGCGGTGCCGCTCGAGCCCCCGGCCGCCGCCTCCCACTCCGCTTCCGTCGGGAGGTGAGCCGCGGGATCACGCCACCGACAGAACGCTTGCGCCTCCGCCCAAAGCACTCCGGTCACGGGCCACGTCGGCGGGGGCGGTTGCGTCCACGGTGCCGGCGCGTGTGTGGCATGGAGAAACGGGGCGTACGCGCCGACCGTCACCTCCGTCGAGTCGATATAGAAAGAGTCGAGTTCCACGGCCGTCGCGCCGGGTCTGGTGCCGCTCACCCGATAGGCGCCACCCGGCACCAGGACCATGCCGGCCAGCGACCGCGCCGCCGGTGGATGGCGGCGGGCGACGCCGAGCGCGATGGCGGCGCCACCCAACAACACTGCCGCCAGCGCGGCGATCTGCCATCGCTGCTGCACCGTCCACCGCCGCTCCGCCGCGGGATGGGTCAACATGTCCACGAAGCGGCGAGCGGTCGGCGGCCGGTCGGCCGCGAGCTTGGCGAGCCCCGCCGTGAGCGTCCGTTCGATGTGGAGGGGCAGGTTGGGCCGGATCGTGTGGATCGGACGCGGGGGATCGGTCAGCACCCGGGCGACGATGGCCTGCGCGCTGGGGCCCGTGAACGGCGGCTCACCTGCCAGCATCTCGTACAGCACCGCCGCGAGCCCGTAGACGTCCGAGCGCGCGTCGATTCGCTTTTCCCCGCTCGCTTGTTCCGGGCTCATGTACTCGGCGGTGCCCACTGTGATCCCCGTACCAGTCATCGTAGCCCCGTCCGCGGTGGTCCCGCCCTCGGCGAGGACCTTGGCGATGCCGAAGTCGCTGACCATCGCGTGGCCGCGGGAGAGCAGGATGTTGCCGGGCTTGATGTCGCGGTGAATCACCCCGGTCTCGTGTGCGTATTCCAGGGCGTCGCCCACTTCGGCGGCGATGCGGATTGCCTCCTCCACGGCGAGTGGTCCATCGCGTGCGAGCCGATCGTGCAGCGATTCGCCCTCCACGTATTCCATCACGTAGAAGAGCAGCCCGTCGGCTTCGTCGGCTTCGAACAGAGGCACGATGTGGGGGTGGGACAGCTGCGCGGCGAACAACACCTCTCGCTGGAACCGGCCGCTGCCGAGATAGGCGCGTGTCGTGGGCGGCAGCACCTTGATGGCCACCCGCCGGCCGAGCTTCACGTCGGTGGCGAGGTACACGGTGGCCATGCCGCCGCGGCCCAGCTCGCGCACGACGGTGTAGCGGCCCGCGAGGGCGTGGGCCAGCCGGTCGAACAGCGGATCTGGGGGCATGGGTGACTCTAAGTGGCTAGCACAATGCCACTTGAGTCACCCGGGGGCAAGCCGGGCGCTACACTGACGCTACGGGCCGGAGCAGCAACTCCTGTTATCGCACGTGCCCCACTTGCTCCCCTTCCAGCGAGCGATCGACTGCTTCCACTCGTCGAGTCGGTGGAATTCGCGGGACACGGGTTCGGTGTCACGCGTTTGCATACTGTCGGAGAGGAGCACCCCGTGCCATGCCTTGCGTGCGGTGTCCTGGTAGACCCACCACCACGTCCACCAGTTCGGTCCATAGCCTTGCGGTTTGTGGACGGTTTTTGTTCGAATGCGCGCGATGATCCGGCCTTCCGCGAGCTCGTTGGAATCCACGGCCCAAGCTCCCTTCTCCGGCTCGATCCACGCCGAATCACCGCCGGGGCCGATCACGCCCGTTGTGAAATTCACGAGCCTTACGTCGGCTGCCCCGAACACCGAGTCGAAATGCAACCTCGCGGCGTAGGCTCGGATGCTGTCGAAAGAGACGGTGCCCACCTGATCCCTCGTGAACGCCGTCGGCCGTGGTGTTTCGTATGGACACTCAGCCGCGGTTAGAGCGAAGGCGGCTAGGGGTCCGAGGGGAATGAGGCGGGCTACCCAGGACCGCGTCGTGTCGTTGCACATACGCCCTCCTCGTAAGGGGGACAGCCGTCATCTAGTCGCGCGTGCTATCTCTCGCATTCTGCTCACCACCGGCTGCAGTCCAGGCTCCGCTCCCGACCAGACCGCGACCACCGCCGTCGACCAGCGCCGGGCGACCTCTCGCTCGCCCCGGGCGGCGGCGAGGTCGGCCCGAACCGCCATCATGTGCACGAAAGCCCCGACGAGGGGCAGATAGTCGAACAGCGCACTGTGCATTCCCAGCAGATTGTTGAGCGGGATGTCGAGCGTCTGCGCAGCCGTGGCCGTGTCGCCGATGGCGAGGTAGAGTAGTGCATCCGTGTACACGCCGTCGGGCGGTGAGTCCTCGCTGGCGGGCAGGCCAGCGTGCGCTTCCCGCGTTTCCCGCAGCATAGTGCGGACGAATCCGGTATCGTGATGCGCCAAGGCCCACTGCATCGCCATCGTCCCGTCGGGTCCGGGAGGCGTCGTGCGGTGCGCCGGCCGCAGCCCCATCTCGTCGAAGACGAGCTCGGCCGGGGCGTCGAGCAGGGCGCTGCGCGCGCGAGGCCTGCTGGTCGCCGGTAGCCTCGCCACGAGCTCCTCGACTGTGCGCTCGGAGGCCGCGATGCTGTCTTGGGGTGCGCCCGCGGCAGCGTAGGCCAGCAAGGCGAGTCCGGCGCTCGTCGCCGACACAGGGATGGAAACGGGCTGATTGTCCACACTGCCATGGACGATCGTCTCGGGGTCCTCCGGCGCCACGAGTTGTGCTGCGAGGTGCGGCCGGCCCACCAACACGGCGACCCCCGCCATCCCGGCGACGCGCTGCGGCGCGACTCGTAACAGAGAGTCCGCCAGTCGACGCGCTGCGGCGAAGTCCCCGACCTTGACGAGCAGCCGGACGGCGGTTACGGCATCGCGCACGCGCTCGTTCACGGCGCGGTCGGCGCGCTGCGCCGTGCGCACCTCGCTCAGAGCGGAGCGAAGACCGGATCCCGTCGGCAGAATGTCGCCGGAAGCTTCGAGGGCGCTTCCGAGCGCCCGGTGCGCGCGCGGTTCGCGGGGGAACGCATCGACCCAGGCGCTGGTGACTTCGTTGAGGATGCGGCGGTTTCGCGCCAGGGCCGCCTCCTGCGTCGCTGGCCGGCGCTGCGGCGGGGCGGAACCCGGGAAAGCATGGAACGCCAGGGTCTCCGCCTCGACCTCCGGGAAGCCGTAGTAGGCGACGTGGTCCAGGTCGCCGCCGCGCCACCAGAAGCGATGTACTAGGAGAATCGACGTTAGTCGCTCCGGCGCCCGACTTCCGAACGTGAAATTGAACGAAGGCGCGAGCAACAGAGCTTTCCGGTACGCCGCGGTCGCCGTGTGCCAGCTCCCGCGAAACACGAAGCGCGTGCTGTCCCTGGGGTCTCGAATCACGACCGGATCGTCGGCGTTGCACTGCGCGAGCCCATACCACGCGTCGAAATTCAGCGAATCCCGCGCCAGCGCTTCCTGGTAGCGCGCGCACGCCTCGGGCCAACGCCGCTCGAACATCGCCTGCTGCGCGAGCAGCAATGACCGGTCGGTCGCCCCGAGTCGCTCGAGCAGGTCGCCGGCGCGCCGGGCGATGGCGGCGCGGTCACGCATCGCCTCCGCGCTCGAGTCGGCGGCCCAGAGGAGTGCCTGCCCGAGCGACACGTACGCGTGCGCGAAGGTCGAGTCGGCCGCGACGGCCGCCCGCAACTGGCGCGCCGCACCGCCGAGATCCCAGATCCACAACGCGCGCTGGCCCAGGATGTAAGCGTGCAGCGCGCGGGTGGAGCGCGTCTGGTCGGCCCCCATGCCGGCGGCGGCGCCCAAGTCCGCGGCGACGAGCGAGTCGGCGAGCGCGTTGAACGCCGCGCTGGCCCGCTCGCTGCCCGCCGGCACCCGCTGCTTCGCTTCTTTGAGGGGCGGACCGCCGCGCGCCGCGTCGTACACGCCCACCGTGAGGTGCAGCGTGTCGGCGAAGCTCCACAGCTGTCCCATCACCAGCCGCCCGGCGCCCAGCTCGCGCGCGATCGCGAGGCCGGTGCCGAACCCGATGCGGAACGGTGCTCGCGCGCCCCAGCGCGCGAGTGCATCGTGCACCCGCGTCCGGTCGGCGAGCCGAACATCCAGCCAGCGATCGAACGCCTCGCTCATGAGCTCGGCGCAATCGGCGCCGTCCAACACGGTCGCCTGGCTCCCCTCGCGATGCGCGAACGGCAGGATCACGTACCGGGCGCTGTCGAGCGCACGACGTGGGACGTGGCAGGGCGGCGGGGAGCCATCGGCACATTGCGCCGCCCCGCTCGCCGGCGAGCCCCCGGCCAGCACCACGCCGAGTAGGAGCGCCCGCCCGCCGTGTCTCATCCCACTCCCTGCGTGAACGGCAGCAGCGCCTCGCGCATTGCCGCGGCGGTCTGCCACCGCTCGTCGCGCGACTTGGCGAGCGCGCGCGCGAGCACGAGCGACAGCGGCTTGGGGATGTCGCGCCGCAGGCTCCGGATATCCGGGGCCTTCTCGTGCTGGTGCATGTCGAGGACCGCGGCGGCACTGACCGACGAGAACGGCGGGCGCCCCGCCAGCGATTCGAACAGCACGATGCCGAGCGAATAGAGATCCGTCCGACCGTCGACGTCCGGGCTCCCCGCCGCCTGCTCCGGGCTCATGTACTCTTCGGTCCCCACCACGAATCCGCTGCGCGTCACGCGGTCGTCCCCCGAGGTCGCGATGGCGCGGGCGATGCCCAAGTCGACGAGCACCGCGCCGGCGGGCGACAACACGATGTTGTCGGGCTTGATGTCGCGGTGCGCGATGCCGTGCTGGTGCGCGTGGTCCAGGGCGTCGAGGGTCTCGCACGCGGCGCGCGTGGCCCGGTCCTCCGCGAGCCGTCCTTCGCGCCGCAACACCTGTCGCAGGGTCTCGCCCGGCAGGTACGGCATGGCGAACCAGAGCAGGTAGTCGCTCTCGCCCGAGTCGAGCAGCCGCGCGATGTGCGGATGATTGAGCTGGGAGGCGTAGCGGATTTCGCGCAGGAAGCGGTCGGCGGCGACCGATACCGCGAGCTCCGGGTGGAGCACCTTGATGGCGACCTTCTGGCCGGCCTGGTCGTAGGCGCCGAAGATGCACGCGTTGCCACCCCGGCCGACCGCCGTGATCACGTTGTAGCGGTCGCCCAGCGCCTTGCGGACCCGTTCGATCAGGTCGCGGCTCGGCATCGCTCGCTCTCCCGCTCCCCATCCACCAGCGGGCCGCGAGCAGCCCCGCACGCGGCGCCCGTTGGTTTCGCCTTAAGAATAGGGTTCCTTGGGGAGGGGTGCTAGGAGGCCGGGAGGCCAGGCAGATGCAGGTGAAACGAGGCTGAGGGTACTCGTGCCGAAGATCGACGCCGTGCAAGGCGACTGTCGGTCGAGCTGATACGGTTGGTGTGCTTCAGTGCGAGCGACCTGGAGGTGTATCGAAGGCTACTGCGCTAGAATTGCTACGGCCGCTCCCCCAGCCGCGCCAGACCCGCCCGCGCCGCCGCGACGAACCGAGCGAGGGTCGAATCCCCGCCGGCGCCGACCGCTACCACGAATCGATAGGTCGTGATCGCCGTCCCCCGATCGCCCGCTGCCTCGGCGTCGTGTCCGCGTTTGAGCAGCCTGTCCAACGTCCCGGGGTCGCGGTAGACGAGCCCAGGGTCCCGACGCACCTCGGATGCGAATCGCGTGATCCAGAGCGCGCCGGCGACGGTGAGGATCAGAACGATCGCCGCGAGCGGCAGTGCCACGCGTCGCCTCCGTCGGGATACACCGGTGTCGGGAGTCTCAGGCAGGGTCAAGAACCGCTCCTCCGATCGTTGACGCGACGTTGAGGCCCGTCCATTCGCCTCGGCCGCCGCCGGCCGCGGCCGCGACGCACCTTGACCAAGCGTTGATGGCGCAAGGCTATCATCTCCGCTGTATGGTGACCGTGTGCACCGTCCTGCCCCCGACCGAGCGCCCGCGATTGGACGCCGCGGGCGACGGCTGCTTCACGACGCTGCACGCCAACTCGCTGCGGGACGCGTTGCATGCGGCCCGTCGCAAGCGGGTGGACGCCCTCGTCCTCTCGGTGCACCGCTGCCGTGGCGATGAGCTGCCTGGCGTGGCCCGCTTCGTGCGCGAGTTTCCCGCGATCCCCGCCGTCGCGCTCGTGTCGCGTCACGACCGCGAGGTCACGGAGACGCTGTTGCGGCTCGGCGCGACGGGGGTCCGGACGGCCGTCGACTGCACCGAGGCCGCCGGCTGGCGCCGGTTGCGCGACCTGCTCGCCCACCCCGCGTCGCCCGTAGCAGCCCGCATCCTGGCGCGCGTTGTGCCCGCGCTCGACGAGGCGCCTGAAGACGTGCGCGTGTTCTTCGAGGCGCTGGCACGCCTCGCCCCGGTCCTCACCACCGTGCGCGGCCTCGCCCGTCACCTGCGCATCTGCCCCAGCACGCTGATGTCGCGCTTCTACCGGATCGGTCTGCCGTCGCCCAAGACATACCTCGCCGGCATGCGCCTGCTGCACGCCGCCTATCTCTTCCTCAACCCCGGTCTGTCCGTCTCCGACGTGGCCTACCGGCTCGACTACTCGTCGCCGCAGAGCTTCGGCCGGCACTTGAAGGCGATGCTCGGCGTGACCGCTGGCGAGTTCCGCCGTCGCTTTCCGTTCGACGTTTCGCTCGAGCGGTACGTCGATCTGCTCGTCACCCCGTACCGGGATACCCTGCGCGCGTTTCAACCCCTTAACGCGGGGATGTGGGACCAAGGACCCGACGCGGCTCGCGTGTCCCGGGCGGGGTGATCAGTCGGCCGCGGCGCGCGTGCTCGGGGGCTCCCGCGTCGCCGGGTCCCGCCGCAGGACGGAGAAGCGGGCGATGCTTGCACGCAAGCGCTCCGCCAGTTGTGCGAGCTGCTGCGAGGTCGCAGTCAGGTCGCCCATGGAGATGATCTGGGCCTGCGTGGCTGCCGCCGCGCCGTCGGCACTCTGCGAGGAGCCGCTCGAGATCGCGGCGACCTGTTGCAGCGATTGGGCCAGCTCGGCGAGCCGCTGCGCCTGACCGCGCGACACCTCCGCCGTGGCGTTCACGAGGTCGCCCACGAGCTCGATGCCCTGATGCAGCTCCTGCAGGGCGCCGTCGGCCTCGGCCGCGACGGCGCCGATGTCGCGCACCTTCGCTTCCCCCGACTGCATCGCCCGAGCGGCGGCGTCGATCCCGGCGCGGAGCTCGGAGACGAGCTCCGCGACCTCCCGCGCCGACTTCCCCGCCTCCCCCGCGAGCGAGCGGACTTCGTCCGCGACGACGGCGAATCCCTCCCCATGCTCCTCGGCGCGGGCGGCCTCGATCGCCGCGTTGAGGGCGAGCAGGTGCGTCTGGCGGGCGATGCGGGCGATGGTCTGCGCGAACCCGCCGATCCGCTCGGACATCCCCGACAGCCCGGCCACCGTAGACGCCGTCGCACGCACCTCGTCACCCACGGCACGGAGCGTCTGGCTCGCCCGCGCCACCCGCTCCCGCCCCCGCTGCGCCGCCGCCACGAGCCGCGCCGCGTCCACCTGCATCAACTCGGCCCGCACCCGCAGCGACTCCGCCTGGTCGGCGGCCTTGGCGCTCTCGCCCCGCGCCCCCTCCGCCAGCTCCCGCTGCTGGGCGAGGTCCCGCGCGAGCTGCTGCGCGGTGTGCGTGACCGTCTCCGACGTGGCGTGCAGCTCCTCGGCGGACGCCGCCAGCTGCTCCGCGAACGCCGCGACCTCATCCGCCTCGCGCTGCACGGTCGAGATGGTCCCACCGATCTCACCGAGCATGCGGTTGAAGCTCTTCTCGAGGAACCCCAGCTCATCGGACTCCTCCGCCGGCGCGCGCACCGCGAGGTGCCCCTGCTCCGCTTCGCCCATCACGTCTCGCGCCTCCCGGATCCGCCGGATCAGCGTCGCCGGGATCTGCTTCAGCGCCCACGCTACCGTGATGAGTCCCACGGTCTCGAGTCCCGTCGCCGTGAGGCCACCGGCGGCACCGCCGTATAGTGCGTCGTGCAGGTAGCTCGCCCCGAGGTAGGCCAGCGCCGCCGTCAGCACGAGGAAGTTGCCGACGGTGTGGCCCTGGTCGAACGCATACGGGAGGACCGCGATCAGGAACGCCACCGCGAAGCCGCCGTGGCCGAACCATACGACGAGCACGCCCACGAGCAGCACGTCCAACAGGGCCAGCCCGTAGATGAGCCACCAGCGGTACCAGCCGCGCTCGTTGATGATGCCGAGTAGGGCGTTGAGGACGAGTCCACCCCCGCCCACCAGCACCATCGTCCCGGGCCGCGTGCGCACGGCCCCGAATGCCCACCCGGTGATTCCGAGCGCCAGCCCGAGCCCCACGAGCCACCAGCGACGCCGCAGGCTGCGCGCGATCGTCTCGAGGTCCTTGAGCCGCTGCTCGAGCCCCGAGGCGTCGTCTTTCCAGCCGCGCATTCGGGAGGCGAGCGACCGCTGGTCGGCCGCGCCCGGCTGGACTGTCACCGCTTGCGCCATCGGATCAGCATCATACACGCCCCCGGGTCGGACACAAGTCGCAAAGCGCCAAGCTCGGCGTGGCGTGTCACATGATGCTCCAGCGTGGCTCGTTTTGAGCCACCTCACGCGCCGCCGACACGCGATTCCCCGAGCGCTGGCGGCGTCGTCGACGGGGCACGGGTTCTGCCTTAGGGGATGGCAACGAGCCGTCCACCCTGTTTCGGAGGAACCCCATGCGAAATCAAAGGGCCCAAGCTCTCGTGATCTTGGCCACGTTCGCGCTGGTCGCCTGCACTGACGGGGCCGGCCCCCGCGGCGCGGGTAAGGTCAGCCTCGCCCTCTCGACCGTGCCTACTGCGACGGCCCCCTCGGCTCCTACCGGTCAAGCCGTCTCCGCCTCGCTCGCGGCCGCTGGTTCCGAGACGTTCACCGATGCCAGCCATAACACGCTCGCCGTCACCAGCGTCGAGCTGGTGCTGCGCAAAGTGGAGCTGAAGCCCGTCGACCGGTCCGGTTGCGACGGATCGGGTGACCAGTCGAGCCAGACCAACGACGTGACCGAAGCCAGCGACGGGAACGAAGCCAACGACATGAACGAGGCGGGCGACGGGTGCGACGAGTTGCAGGCCGGACCCATTCTCGTCGACCTACCGCTCGGCAGCGTCGAACGCATGTTCGAGGCCACCGTGCCTGCCGGGACGTTCGACGAGCTGCGATTTCAGATTCACAAGCCGTCGGACGGCGGCGACGCGGCGGATCAAGCCTTTCTCGCGGCGCATCCGGACTTCGCGGGGATCAGCATCCGGGTGAAGGGCACGTTCAACAGCGCCGCTTTCACGTACACGAGCGATTTGGACGTGGAGCAGGAGCTCAGGTTCAACCCACCGGTCGAGGTGACCGCAGGGACGCCGGCGAAGCTGACGCTGAGTCTGGACCTGAGCGGCTGGTTCCGGAGCAGCGGCACGCTCGTCGATCCGGCCACGGCCGCCAAGGACGGCGTGAACGAGAGTTTGGTGCGAGGCAACATCGTGCAGTCGTTCGAGAGCTTCAAGGACAACAATGAGGACGGCCGGGACGACAACCACGAGGGTGCGGACGGCAGTCATCCCTGACCCGTCCCCCCGGTTTCGGTCAAAGGCGGCGCAGCGGCGCCGCCTTTTTCTTTGCGTCCGTTAGGAGCTCTCGACGATCAGTGCGGCGAGGTCTTGAGCGGCCTTCTTCGCGCCGAGCCGCTGGTACAGCGTGAGGGCCCGCTGGCGCGCGGCTTTAGCGCCAGAGTGGTCACCGGCGAGCTGCAATGCCGCACCAAGGTCGCGCTCGACGGCGGCGAGGCTCTCCGCGCTGGCCTGCATCGTGGCAAGCTCGGCCGCCTGGCGCAACAGGCGGAGGGCTCCGGGAAGGTCGCTGCGGGCGCGGGCTACCGCCGCCTGGAGGCGCCAGACCTCAGGCAGCCCCGCCGCGAAGTTCACCCGCCGGTACGCCCCCGCCGCGCGCTCGAGCTCTACAGCGGCGAGATCGTCGTCGCCTATCAACAAGTGGATCTCGGCGCGCCCGGTGAACGCCAGCCCGACCAGGCTCTCGTCGCCTGCGACCGTGGCGAGCCGCACCGCTTGCTCCGCGGCCTGGAGCGCCCGCATGTAGTCCCGTCGCTCCCGCCAGCTGATCCCGATGTTGTGATGCGTTTCGGCCATCCCCCGGACCAGCCCCGCCTGCTGATAGGCGGCGAGGGCCAACTGGTAGCTGGCGAGCGCCGTCTCGGCGTCGCCTCTGAGCGAGGCGATGATGCCGAGGTTGTTGAGGCACCGGGCCTGCGCGGCATGGTCCCGCACCTCGCGCGCCAGATCCAGCGCGTCGCCGAACCGTTGCTCGGCCTCGTCCACGTCGCCCCCCCGCAGCGCGATCGCGCCCTGATAGTTGAGCGCGCGCAGCTCGGTCGGGCGCTCGCCACGCGCGCGCGCCGCTACCAGCGCGAGCTCCGCCCAGCGTCGCCCTTCCGCGTGATCGCCCTGCCGGCCGTGGGCCTCAGCGGCGAGCAGCGCGAACGCCGTGCGCCCTTCGAGCGCCTCGACTGGCAGACCGCGCAGCCGGTCCAGGACTTCGCGGTACCGGCCCTGATCTGCCAGCTCGCGCAGCTGGGCCAGCAGCGCCGACTCGTCGGCGAGCGAGGTCACCCCACGGCTCCCGTCCGGTCCCTACCACGCAATCGCGTGGTCGGTGAAGTGCGGAATCTTGACATCGAGCTCCTCGTACGACTCATAGTTCGACGCCCCGAGGCGGTGCCACAGCGTGTCCGGCGGACGGCGCTGCCAGACATCGAGCTGCCCCTGGATCCGGGTATCGGTTGTGTCGACCCTGCCGTCCCCGTTGTAGTCGTGCTCGTCGTTGTGGTATTGCAGCGTCAACTCGGCGGGGTGATCTGGGCTGAACTCGAGCCCGCTGGGTTGGAAGTCGAACAGAAACTTTGTGGGATCGATCGCCTTCACGACGATCCGGATCGAGTCGCCCGGTTGGAACGCCGTACCATCGGGTCGGCGCAGCAAGCCGTCGCCGGGTACCTTGAACCGGAGGATCTCCTCGCCCGGGACGCCCGGGGTCGCCCCCTGGTAATACATCCGCACTTCCCGGTCCTGCCCCGACACGGCGTAGAAGCTCACGCTGTCGGTGTACAAGGGCGGGGCGGTGGCACCCTGCGCCACGATGTGGAGCTGGGAGGTAGGAACGGGTGTCGTCACGGGGCCGCTCGTGTCGCTGCACGCGAGCGCGATGGCCAACACCACGAATCCAACGAATAGTCGTCGCATACCGATCTTTCCAGGCGCCGGGGTCGGCCCCTGATAGAGGCAAGCGTCAGGCCACGGTAAGTCGTTCCCGGACAACGTGATGGATGCCGGCACCTGGGTCACCTCGACTCAGCTGGCTCAATTCGCGTCACCGCCGCCTCCTTCCAGGAGGCGCAGCAGCCGGGACCGGGATATGCCGAGCCGGCGGGCGGCCTCCGACCGATTGCCGCCGGTCGCGGCGAGCATGGCACGCGCGGCGGCCCGCTGGATTTCCGCCAGCGTCGCGGGGAAGGGGACGGGGGCTGCGGAAGCTGGGGACACGCGGCCGGGCTCGAGCTCGGCGACGGCGAAGCTACCGGGCGGCGACAACAGGATGGCGCGCTCGATCGTGTTGCGGAGCTCCCGGATGTTGCCGGGCCAGGAATGCGCCAGGAGGGCGCGGCGTGCCGCGGGCTCGAGCGGCGGCTGGGGCAGGCCGTAGCGAGCGCTGAATCTGCTCAGGAAGAACTCGGCGAGCAGGAGCACGTCCTGCCCTCGCGCCCGCAGCGGTGGCAACTCGAGCGTTATCACGTTGAGCCGGTAGTACAGGTCCTCCCGGAACAGGCCCTGCTGCACGGCGGCCGCGAGGTCGGTGTTCGTCGCGGCGACGATGCGCACGTCGACGGTCCGGCTCGCCGTCGCACCGAGGCGACGCATGCTTTTTTGCTCGAGCGCGCGCAACAGCTTCCCTTGCAGCTCCGGGGCGAGGTGGTCGATCTCGTCGAGGAACAGCGTGCCGCCCTCGGCGACTTCGAACAAGCCGGGCTTCGCGGTTCTGGCGTCGGTGAATGCGCCCCGCTCGTGGCCGAACAGCTCGCTCTCGAGCAGCGGCGCCGGAAGAGCGGCGCAGTTCAGCTCTACGAAGGGCGCCGCGGCCCGCGGCCCGCCGTAGTGTAGTGCCCGGGCAAGCAGCTCTTTCCCGGTGCCCGTCTCGCCCGTGATCAGGACGGTGGCCTCCGCGTGGGGCACGACGCGGGCGGCGCGCTCGAGCGCGGCACGCAATGCGGGGCTTTCCCCGATGATCTCGCGGAACGCGTGGGCTTGGGCTTCCAGGTGCGCCAGCGCGGCTCGTCCGAGGGCGGCGCGACGACGCTGTACCGCGACGGCGAGGGCGTCGCGTAGCCCGTCGCGGTCGTCGGGGAGGGCGAAGTAGTCGGACGCGCCGGCCGCCACCGCCTGCGCGGCCACGCGATGCGATGTGGACGCCCCGACCGCCAGCACCGGGATGCCTGGGGGGATGCCGAGCAGCGGCAGGACTGCGCCGATTTGCGTCTCGTGTCCGCCCGCTGCGACGAGCACGACTCCCGCGCGGGGGGGCGGCGCCGCTTCCGGGCCCGGCGTCCACTCGGTGAGCGGCACGTCGAGCTCGCGGGCGAGGGCGGGCCAGAAGTCCGCGAACGAATCGCTCAGCCGGACGACGAGCAGCGCGACGCCGCCGGCCGCCGTCACCCGAGCCCGAGCTCCGTGGCGGTGACCAAGGTCGCCACCGCATAGCCCGCCTGCTCGAGCGCGGCACGACCTCCTTCCTCCCGGTCCACCACCGCGAGGACGCCCAGCACGCGGCCGCCTGCCGCCTCGACCGCGCCGATCGCCTCGAGCGCGGATCGACCGGTGGTGATCACGTCTTCCACGATCACCACGGCGGCACCCGGGGCGAAGCATCCCTCGATCCGTTGCCCCGTGCCGTGAGCCTTGGCCGTCTTGCGCACGGAAAAGGCGTCGACCCCGGGGCCGCGCCCCGTGCCCCGACTGGCGGCGGCGATGGCGTATGCGACCGGGTCGGCGCCGAGGGTGAGCCCGCCCACCACGTCGGGCCGCCACCCGAGGGCCGCCAGGCGCTCCAGGGCGAGGGTCCCGATGACCGCGAGGCCTTCCGCCGCCATGGTAGTGCGGCGGGCGTCGATGTAGAACGTCGAGCGACGCCCCGAGGCCAGTACGAAGTCGCCACGCGTGACGGAGCGCTCCTGCAGAAGCTCGCGCAGCCGCCGCTCGAGGGGCGAGATTGCGCTCATGTAGTTTGTGAGTAGTAGTATATACTACTACTAAGCTGCGTCAGCGCTGCCACCCGAGAGCCCGTTTCAGCGCCTCGAGCAGACCACCGCCTTTCGCGCCTGGGCCGGCGGCAATTCCGGCCTCGACGTCGGCGGCGAACGCGGCGACCGTGGGCTGCCGCTTCGCGGGGTCGCGCGCCAGGCCACGCATCACGGCGGTCTCGAGCGCCGCCGGGAACACCACGCCGCGCACCGCGTGGTTCAGCGGCACCGGGGACCCGCTGAGCAGTTGCTGGAACAGCTCGCGCGGCGTGCGCCCGGTGAAGGGATGCACGCCGGCGAGGAGCCAATACGTGATCGTCGCCAGGCTGAAGATGTCGGCGCGGCCGTCGACCAGCTCCCCGGACAGCGCCTCGGGGGCCACGTACTTGAGCGTCCCCACGAAGAACCCGGTCCGGGTGAGTCGCTCCTCGGCGGGCAGTTCCGCATCGCGCGCGATCCCGAAGTCGAGCAGCTTGACCTGCCCGGTCGTCGGCTCATAGATGATATTCTCGGGTTTCAGGTCACGGTGGATGATGCCCGCCTGGTGGGCTGCGCCTAAGGCATCCGCCAGCTGGCGGACCAGCCGGCCCACTTGGGCCGGAGCGAGCCGCCCCGCGCGGTGTACGTAGTCGGCAAGGGATTTCCCGTCCGCCCACTCGAGCGCGAGGTAATACAGCCCGTCGGCCTCGCCGTAGTCGTACGTCCGTACCACGCCGGGATGCCGGACTCGCGAGCCGTAGCCGGCCTCTCGCAGGAAGCGTTTCACCGCCGTGGGGTCGCCTCGCAGACGCTGCCGCAATACCTTGAACGCGCAGGGGCCGCGCTCCGCGTGCTCGGCCCGATAGACTTCGGCCGTGCCTCCCTCACCGACGCGCTCGAGGAGGCGGTAGCCGGCGATGGTCCGGCCGGCGAGGTTCTCGCTGGACATGGGAACGCGCGAAACTAACGTCCGCTCTCGAGGTCGGGCAAGTGAGAAGACTCGGCGCAGTGGCGCTCTTGGCAAGCCTGACCGCGACCGGCTGCGGCTCCTGGCAGCGGGTCGGTACCGAGCCGCGGCCGCACCCCGGCGCGGCGCTGCCGTCCCTGGCCGATGCCGGGTCCTTGTACCGCCGCCTGGGATTCCTCGTCGCCGGCGCTCCCCTCCCCTTCGTGGCCGCGGTCCGCTACGTCGCCGACGCCACCCCCGACTCGACCCTCGCGGTGTTCGCGTTGTCGCTCGCGAACCACTCCCTGAGCTTCCAGCGCGACGGCAACACGTTCGTCGCCCAGTACCACGTGGAAGTCGCCTTCCGCGCCGATACCGCCGCGGCACGGCAGATCGCGAGCGATGAGACCGTGCGGGTCCGCACGTTTCAGGAAACGATGCGTGCGGACGAGAGCGTGATCTACCAGCAGTTCGTCGTCCTGCGGCCGGGCGTCTACACCGTGAGCGTCACGGTGCGGGATCGGAACAACCCCGCCACCACCCGCCAGGAGCACCTCGACACCGTGCCGCGCTTCGCGGGGCGCGCGCTCAGCTCGCCGATCCCCATCTACCAGGGAGCAGGGCGCAGCCGCATTGACGACGTGCCGAAGCTGTTGGTGAACCCACGGGCCACCCTGCCGTACGGGGCCGACACGCTGCGCTTCTACATCGAGGCGTACGGGCTGCCCCCCGGCGTCCGGCTCGCCGCGCGCGGCTTCGACCAGAGCGGCGCCGAGGTGGCCCACGACACAGTCGTGCTGGCGAGCGACGGCCGCTTCGGGTCCACGCAGTTCGCCTTCCGACCGGGCGACCTCTCGGTGGGCGAAGGGAGTGTCGAGATCGCTGCGCTCGTGCCCCAGGGCGGTGCCCCGCCCGCGGTGCGGGCCCCCTTCGTCGTGAGCTTTTCCGATCAGTGGGCGATCACGAACTTCGACGAGATGATCAACCTGCTGCGCTACTTCGATCGCCAGGACTGGGTCGACAGTCTGCGCAAGGCGTCGCCCGAAGAGCGTCCTCACGTGTGGCGCCGGTTTTTCAAGGCCACCGATCCCGTGGCGATGACGCCCGAGAACGAAGCGCTCGACCAGTACTTTCGGCGCGTGCAGATCGCGAACCAACGCTTCCGGGAAAGCGTCGATCCGGGGTGGCTCACCGACCGGGGTGAGGTGTTCATCACACTGGGCGAGCCCGACGACGTGTTCGACGCCTCGAGCGACATATCGCGCAGCGGCGTGCGCTTGATCCGCTGGACGTACAGTGGGTTGCGCCTGACCCTGTTTTTTCAGGATCAGACCGGGTTCGGCCGGTTCCGGCTCACGCCGATGTCCCGCGCCGAGTACCAGCGCGTCCTCTCACGGGTGCGCCGCGCGCAGTGAGGCGGCTCGCGGCCCTGCTCGCGGTCGGCGTGGTGACGCCGCTCGCGGTCCCGGCGCAGCAGACCCCTTCACTGATGGCGACCCAACGGGCCGAGTCGCTGCGGCTCGCCGGTCGCCCCTGGCACGCCGCCGAGATGCTGCTTGCGGCTGCGGGGCGCGAGCTGCACCTCGATCCGGCCTTCGCGCTCGCCGGCGCGAAGGCCGAGCTCCACGCCCGCCGCTACGACCGGGCCCGGGGGCTGCTCGCCGGCCAGCCGTGGCTCGCGGAGTACGCCGATGGCGAGGGGCTGGCCGTGCTGGCGGAGGCTGAAGCTCGGCTCGGGCTGGCGGTGGAGGCGGCCACCGACTACGCCGCCGCTCGGACGCGGGCGCACGGGCCCCGGGCGGCGCTGCTCGCGGTACGGGCCGGCCTCGCCTGGGAGGCGGGCGCGCAGCCCGATAGCGCCGCGGTAGCGTACGGGGCGGCGCGCGCCGCGGGCCTCGCCACGATCGATGCGTGGCTGCGGGTGCGCCAGGCGCGGGTCACGCGTGACACCGGCGTCGCGTTCCGCCTGCTCGCTGACGTGGCGCCGCCGGCCGCGCGCGAAGTTCCGGCGGCTCGGGCCCACGCGCTGCTCGCCGCCGGCGACAGCCTCGCTGCGCTCGAGGCCTTCGCCCAAGCGGGGCGTGCCCTCGACGTCGGCCGGCTCGCCGTGGCGCGCGGTGACTCAGGTCGGGCGCGCGACGCCCTGTACGGCCTGATGGCACGGGCCCCCGAAACGGACGATGCCGCGGCGGCCGTGGGCGTGGTGCTCGCGTCGCTCCCGCCGCGCACGGCACCCGAGCGCGTGGCGCTCGCGCGCGCGATGAAGCCCCACGGCGCCGCCGCAGACGCCCGCCTGGAGGTCGAGCGGGCCGTGCGCCAGGGCGACTCCGGCGCCGCCACCCTGGTGCTGCTCGGGGAGCTGCTCGCCGGGGCGGGACGCCTGCGCGATGCCGAGCGCGCCTACCGGGCCGCGACGAAGGACGCTGCGCTCGGCCCGCTCGCGATCTATCGCCGCGCGCGCATCCTTGTGCGCCTCAACGACCCGGGTGCCCGCGAAGCGCTTGCGGGATTCGCCCAGTCGTATCCCGGCGACTCAGCCGCGCCGACCGCGCTCTACGTCCTCGGGGACATGTTCGCCGACCGGGGCGATTGGGCGGGCGCGGCGCAGTGGTTCGGTGAGCTCGTGGCGCGGTATCCCGCCGACGTGCGGGCGTCGCTGGCGCGCTTCCGGCTCGCGGCGGAGACGCTGCGTCATGGCCTGCTCGACAGCACGGCGGCGCTGTACCAAGCCGAGGTGGCCACCGCCGCGCCGCAGCGGACTGCGGCGCGGTTCTGGCTCGGCAGGCTCGCGCTCTCGCGCGGGGACACGGCTGCCGCGGAGGCGGCGTGGGTCGCGCTCGCACACGAGGACTCGATCGGCTATTACGGCCTGCGGGCGCGGCGCGAAGTGGCGCTGCCGCCGCTCCGCCTCGCCGTGCCGCCGCTGCCGGCGGCATCCCCCGCGGTCGCGGCGTCGCTCGCCCGCCTCGACACTCTCGTGCTCGCCGGGCTCGACACCGCGGCCGAGGCTGAGGTGCGGGCCGTCCTGGGCCGAGCGCCGCAGCAGGACATCGACGCGTTGCTCGCCTGGAGCGACGGGCTCGCCCTGCGCGGGTTCGGCCCTGCGGCGGTGCGGCTCGGCTGGCAGGCGGCCCTCAAGGCCCCCGCCGATCCGCGCGTGCTGCGCGCCGTCTTCCCGTGGCCCAACCGCCCGGCGGTCGAGGCGGAGGCGGCGGAGTTCGGCGTCGACCCCTTCCTCTTCGTCGCGATCGTGCGCCAGGAGAGTGTGTTCGACCCCGAGGCGCTGTCGCCCGCCGGCGCGCGCGGGCTGGCGCAGCTCACGCCCTCGACCGCCGCCCTCACCGCCCGCGGGCTCGACGTCACGTTCTATCCCGATTGGATCACCGTCCCCGACCTGAACCTCCACCTCGGGGCGGCCCATCTGGACGAGCTGCTCCGTCGCTTCGGGGGGCGGGTCGACGCCGCCGTGGCGTCGTACAACGCGGGCCTCGTGCCCGTGACGCGCTGGCTCGCGCGCGAGGGTGCGACCGACGTCGACCAATTCGTCGAGCTGATTCCATACCAGGAAACCCGGGGGTACGTGCGCTCGGTACTGCGCAACCGCGAGGTTTATCGCGCACTGTACGGCGCGACGAGCAATTGAGCGACTTCTTGACAAGCCCTCCGGCCCGCGTCATTTCTATCGCGCTCGACAGGGGGTCGAGCGGGCGCCACGCCCCATCGTGTGACCTTGCAGGAGGCAGATCGAATGTCCAGGGGAAAGGTGAAGTGGTTCAATGACGCCAAGGGATACGGCTTCATTGAGCAGGAGGCGGGCGAGGACGTGTTCGTCCACTTCTCGGCGATCCAGATGGACGGTTTCAAGACGCTCGCCGAAGGGCAAGCGGTGGAGTTCGAAGTGAAGACCGGGGACAAGGGGCTGCACGCCATGAACGTCGTGCGCGTGTAGCGACCCCACGCCATTCGCGTCGCCCCGCCCGAGAACCACCGGGCGGGGTTTTTGTATGTTTGTCCCGCAATGACCGACCCTCACCCGACCCTCTATCTCGTGGACGGCTACGCCCTGATCTACCGGGCGTTCTTCGCGATGATCGCCCGCCCGCTCACGACGCGGCGCGGCGAGAACACGTCGGCCGCCTGGGGAGTCACCAACTTCCTGATCCGCCTGCTGGATCGGCGCAGGCCCGACTACCTCGCGTGGGTGCACGATGTGGGCGAGTCGTTTCGCCACCAGGCCTACCCGGCGTACAAGGCGACGCGCGAAAAGCTCACCGCCGAGCTGCAACAGGAGTTCGACCGGTCGGTCGAGCGGATCGAGCAGATTCTCGCCGCCTTCCGCGTCCCGATCATCGGGGTCGAAGGGTACGAGGCGGACGACGTCATCGGCACGCTCGCGACCCAGGCGGCGGCCCGCGGGCTTCAGGTCGTCATCGTTTCGGGCGACAAGGACTTCTACCAGCTGATCGGGGCCCGCATCGCGCTCTTGAACCCGGGTCGGGGGGGCCCGGCCGCGGTCGAGGAGCACTGGGTCGACGAGACCAACGCCAGCGAACGGCTCGGCGTGCCGCCCGAGCGAGTCACCGACTATCTGGCGCTCGTGGGCGACACGTCGGACAACATTCCCGGTGTCAAGGGCGTGGGAGACAAGACCGCCCTCGAGCTGCTCCGCACGTTCGGCGATCTCGATGCGATCCTGGCAAACCCGGACCGGATCGCCGGGAAGCGTGCGCGGGAGGCGATCGCGCGCGATGTCGAGCTGGCACGCCTGTCGCGTGACCTCGTCACGATCCGCCGCGACGTGCCGCTCACGCTCGACCTCGAGGGGCTGCGGGTCCGCCCGCCCGACGTCTCGCGCTTGAGCGAGCTGTTCACGGAGCTCGAGTTTCGCTCCCTCATTCCGAAGCTCGGGTCCCTCGACGCCGTGGGCACAAGAAGCCCCGCTCCAGCGGCGCAGCCGGTGCCGGTCGTCGCGGGACCGCCCATGTCTCCGGCGCTGCTGGTCGAGCCCACGATCGTCGACGACCCGACAGCGCTCGCCGCGGTCGTCGCGGAGTGTCGCCGCGCTCCGCTCGTGGCGCTCGACACGGAGACATCGTCGCTCGATCCGATGCGGGCGGAGATCGTAGGCATGTCGCTCGCCGTCGCACCGGGCCGGTCGTGGTATCTCCCGTTCGCGCACGTCGCTCCCGACGGCGCGCTCGCCGGTGGGACAGCGCCACGCAACCTCCCGCCCCCGGCGAGCGAAGCGCTCGCCCCGCTGCGTGAGCTGCTGGCGGACGCTCGTATGCCCAAGGCGGGTCACAACATCAAGTACGATTGGCTGGTGCTGCGTCGCGCCGGCGTCGAGCTCGCGGGTGTGGTCTACGACACGATGCTCGCGAGCTTCGTGCTCGACCCCGGCCGTCGCTCGCACGCGATCGACGACCTGGCACGGGAGCGGCTATCGCTCGAGCTCCAGACCTACGCGGACGTGGCGGGGCGCGGGCGGGCCGAGCGTCCGTTCGAGTCGGTCCCGGTGGCGGACGCGGCGCGCTATTGCTGCGGCGACAGCGAGATGGTGTTGCGGCTGCGGGAAGCGTTCCAGACCGAGCTCGAAGACCACCAGCTGCTGGCGCTGCTCGAGACCGTCGAGGTGCCCCTCATCTCGGTGCTCGTCGAAATGGAGTGGCGCGGCGTGCTCGTCGATCTCGAGCGACTGGCGGACATCTCGCGTCAGTTCGCCCGGGAGCTGGCCGAGCTCGAGCGGGCGATCTACGCGACGGCTGGCAGCGAGTTCAACATCAACTCCACCCCGCAGCTGCGCCACGTGCTGTTCGAGAAGCACCAGCTCCCCGTGCTCAAGAAGACGAAGACCGGACCGTCGACCGATTACGACGTGCTGGAGCAGCTCGCCGCGATGGGGCACGAGGTGCCGCGCCTGCTGATCGAGTACCGCGAGCTGGCGAAGCTCAAGTCGACCTACGTGGACGCGCTCCCGGGGTTCATCAATCCGCGGACCGGGCGGATCCACACCAGCTACAACCAGGCCGGCGCCGCCACCGGCCGCCTCTCGTCCTCGGACCCGAACCTCCAGAACATCCCCGTGCGGACGCCGCGCGGCGAGGCGATCCGGCGAGCGTTCGTGGCGGCCCCGGGGTGGTTGCTCCTCACCGCCGACTACTCGCAGATCGAGCTGCGGCTGCTCGCCCACCTGTCCGGCGATCCGGCGTTCGTGCGCGCCTTCGAGCAGGGCGGGGACATTCACCGCCAGACGGCGGCGATCATCTTCGGTGTGCCCCAGGAGCAGGTGACCTCCGAGATGCGCGCCCGCGCGAAAACGATCAATTTCGCCACGATCTACGGGCAGGGGCCCTTCGCCCTGGCGCGCCAGCTCGGGATCACACAGGATCAGGCGAAGGGGTTTATCGCGGAGTATTTCGCGCGCTTCGCGGGCGTGCGGACCTGGCTCGACCGGACGGTCGCCGAGGCGCGCGAGCGGGGGTACGTCGAGACGCTGTTCGGGCGGCGGCGCTACATTCCGGAGCTCAAGGACCGGAACTTCAATATCCGCGCGTTCGGGGAGCGTACCGCCACCAACTCACCGCTCCAGGGATCGGCGGCCGACTTGATCAAGCTCGCCATGATCCGCATCGAGGGCGGGTTGCGCGAGCGAGGTCTCGGGGCTCGGATGCTGCTGCAGGTGCACGACGAGCTGGTGTTCGAGGTGCCCGATGGGGAGCAGGGGAGCGCCACAGAGCTGGTAAAAAGCCATATGGAAGGGGCCGCGAATCTGCGGGTGCCGCTCGTCGTAAGTATCGGTGTGGGAAGCAATTGGGTCGATGCCAAGAGCTAAGCATGGCTCTTGCAGGATTGTCGTCCGGTTGCCACTATAGGTGGCGCCGGGCCCACGTGCGTGCGTTTCGTGGTTCGGCGCCTTTGGCGCCCGGAGGGTAGGCCGGTGACGGGTCGACGCGGTTTTACGCTGATCGAGCTGTTGATCGTGGTGGTGATCATCGGGATTCTCGCGGCGATCGCGATCCCGAAGTTCGCCAACACGAAGGAGAAGGCGTACATCGGCGCGATGAAGTCCGACCTGCGTAACCTCGCCACGGCGGAAGAGGCCTTCTTCTACGATAGCTCGACCTATACGCCGAACTTGAACGCCATGAATAACTTCAAGGCGTCGACCGGCGTCAGCCTCACCGTCAATGAGGCCACGCCGCAGGGGTGGTCGGCGACGGCCTCGAGCGCCAACACGCCGCGCCGCTGCTACCTCTTCTCGGGCACGGCGACACCGGTTGGCAGCGCCACGACCGAGGGCCGTATTTCCTGCACCTAGACCCGCCCTACCGGGAATTCACGCGCCGCCGCGAGGGGATGTGCTTCGCCCTCGACGGCGGCGTTTGGCTTCATCGGCACGTCCACAACGGCGAGCGTATGGTGCACCTGGTGAGCGCCGACAAAGCGCGCCTCCTGGCCCTCGGTCAGGACCTCGGAATGCGAACGGAGTGGCTGCAGTACAAGCCGTTGAAGGATCCGCGCAGCGGGATCAGGGTCCCGGCGTGGCACTGGGACCTGTGGGGCGTGAATCTCGAGCGATTGGATACGCGCGCTCCTTAGACACTCCTTCCGCTCTCGAGTTTGGGAGCCCGCACGCCCGGCCACCAGTTCCATCTTCCCGCGATGTGCATGATCGCCGGCACCAGCACCATGCGAATGAGCGTCGCGTCCAGCAGCACGGCGGCCGCGAGACCGAATCCCACGAGTTGCACGGCGAGGACCCGGGCGAACGCGAACGTCCCGAACACCAGAATCATGATGAGTGCGGCGCTGGTGATCGTCGACGCGGTGGCTGAGAGTCCCTCCATGGTGGCGTGATCGTTGCGACCGGTCTTGTCGAACACTTCCTTCACGCGCGTGAGCAGGAACACCTCGTAATCCATGGATAACCCGAATACGATCGCGAACACCAGCACTGGGACGACGACCCAGATCGCCTCCGTCGGTCCTTCCAGCCCGAACAGCTTTCCCGCGTACCCTTCCTGGAACACGAGCACGGTGAGCCCGAACGACGCGCTCACCGACAGACAGTTCAACAGGACCGCCTTGAGCGGCACGAGCAGCGAGCGGAACGCGATGAACAGCATGATCGCCGTGATGGCGAGCACGAGCCCGACCGTCTTGGGGAAGCGCCGCAACAGCTCGTGCTGCGTATCGACGTTGGAGGCGGCGAACCCGCCGACCACGACTTCGGCGCCCCCGAGTCCTCGCACGCCCCGGGCCACGACGGCGCGGACGTGTCGGGCCACGTCCATCATTCCCGCCAGCGACACGGTGTCCGCGGGGATCACGTCCAGCAGCGTGATGCGCCGGTCGGCGCTCAAGTAGGCGTCGAAGAACTTGCCATTCTTGGCGCGCACCGCCTCGGCGTCGCTGTAGTAGATCGCCAGCTGCAGCGTCGACATGCCCGGTCGGATGCTCGCCACGCCGCGCACCTCGCGCACGCGGGGGTCCTTGCGCAGCGAGTCGGTCAGCGCCTTGAGGCCCGGCAGCCGGCGTCCCGCCAGGGCCGACTCTCCTTCCGGGAGCTGCACCACGACGCGGATCGGCTGGATGGCGCCGCTCGCCCCCATCGCGCGCAGGGTCGCCAGACCCTGCCCCGATTCCGACTCGGGCGGGAACCAGTTGGTGGCGGGGAGACCAAGTCGGATTTTGGCGAGCGGCAGCGTGAGGAGGGTGATCGCGACGCCGCCGCACGCGACCGCGCGCCAGGGGCGGTGGCCGAGCCAGCGCGCCCAGCGTTCCCAGCCGGTCGGTGCGTGAAACCGGGCGAGCGGACGCGCCAGCCAGCGTGGGCGGTCGATGTTGCGCCCCAGGACCGCCAGCAGGGCCGGGAGGAACGTGGTCGCGAGCAGCACGGCCACGAGCACGACGAGCAGCCCGCCCACGCCCACGGACCGTGTGTCCGACAGCGGCGTCCACACGAGCGCGGCGAAGCCCACCACGACGGTGATGCCGGAGGTGATCACGGCCGATCCGGCGGTCTCGATCGTCCGCACGGCCGCGTCGACCGGCGACAACCCGCGATTGAGTTCTTCGCGAAACCGCGTGACGATGAGCAACGAGTAGTCGATGCCCACGCCGAGTCCCACCATGGTGGTGATGTTCAGCACGAACACCGACATGGGGAGGTAGCGGGCCGCGATGGTGACGAGGCCGAGCGCGATGGTGATCGCGAGCAGGCCCACGACGACCGGGAGCATCGCTGCCACCAGCGCGCCGAACGCCACCACCAGCACGATCAGGGTCAGCGGCAGCACCCGGGCCTCACCGCGCTCGGTGTCCTCGGCGCTGACGGTGCGCACGTCGTGATCCAGGGCCGGAAACCCGGTCACCTTCACGTCGAAGCCGTCGGAGCCCGGCGCCCGCGCCAGGGCGTCCCGGATCTTCTCCCGCAGGTCGGGGATGACGCTCTTGTTGATGTCGCTCGTGAATTCCGGGGTCAGGGCGGCGATCAGGAATGTGGTGCGCCGGTCCTTGCTGACGAAGCTCGATTCGCCGATCGAGCGCACCGAGATCACCTGGCTGACGTACGGCCGCCGCTCGGTGGCCGCCCTCAGGGTGTCGAGCACCGCTGCGAAGCGCGGGTGCGTCCAGGGCACCGGCCCGTGAACGACGATGGCGACGTAGTCGGCGAAGGGGCTGGGGAAGGCCTGCTTGAGGAGCTCGGAGGCGCGGGCAGATTCGGTGGTCTCGCTCGCGCCGCCGCGCAGGGCGAGCACCTCCTGCACGTGACTGGCCCGCGGCGCGAACAGCAGCGCCAGCGCCGCCCACGCCGCGATGACCCACCCGCGCCAGCGGACGAGGGGGACCGCGGGTAACGCGAACACCTACTGTTCCGGCATAGGGGAGGTCACAATCATAGAGACGCCCGCGGGCCAAAGCTAGCGGCCCCCGACGGCATTCCGACATATTGCGCATATGATCGAGCGCCGCCTGTCCTTCATCATCGCCGGGCTCACCGTGTTCTTCATGTCCGCGGTGCTGTGGAACCTGTTCGCGCCCACCAAGCGCCGATCCCGGCGCGACGCCCCCGTCGACTCGACCAGCGTGGTCGTCGCCCGAGCGGACACGGCCGTCGCGCCGGGGCGCCGCGCGGGCGATGCGACCGTCTCGCAGGGCGGCCAGTCCCCCGCCCCGCTCGCACCGCCGGTCTCGACCGGCGAGTCGGGCCCGAGCTACATGGAGCTGCTCGCTCGCTCCGAAACGCGGCGCCGCATCCGCGCCAGCGCGGGCTACACCTATCTCAACGAGGTCGTGGCCCAGAGCGAGGATTCGATGCTGCATCGCTGGGACAACCGCATCCTCAGCCCGGTGCGCGTGTTCCTCGGGCCGGGTACCGCCGCCAACTTTCAGGCGGGCTTCCTCGACGCGGTGCGCGGCGCGTTCCAGCGCTGGCAGGAGGCCGGCGTGCCGGTGCGCTTCAACTTCGACGCGGACTCCACGTCGGCCGAAGTGCGCTTCCGCTGGAGGCTCCAATTCGAGATCCAGCGGACCGGCCAGACCGACCTCAGCTGGGACCAGGATGGCCACCTCGTGAGCGGCGTGGTCACACTCGCCACGTTCGACCCCGCCGGTCGCCCCCTCGCGGTGGACGACGTCAGGGTCGTCGCCTTGCACGAGATCGGGCACCTGATCGGTCTCGACCACTCGTCGGACTCGACCGACATCATGTTCGCGATGACGAAGGTCCGGGACCTCTCGCCCCGGGACATCGCCTCCGCGCTGCTGCTCTATCAGCTCCCGCCGGGGACCCTCCGCTAGCTCGGGTCCCGCGTATATTCCGGGCAGGGCCCACCCATGACGCACCGCGGCATCATCTCCTTTCTGACCCACGACGCTCCCGACGGCGGCGCCGCCACGCTCGCCCAGGCCCTGGACGCGCGTGTGCGGGCAGGAGATTTGGTCGAGAAGGTCGAGGGCGGCGCCGTGCGCTGCTTCGCCTGCGGCCACCGCTGCCTGGTGCGGCCGGGGCGGCGCGGCATCTGTAAGGTCCGCTTCAACAAGGACGGCACGCTGTACGTCCCGGTCGGATACGTCGCGGCGCTGCAGTGCGACCCGACCGAGAAGAAGCCGTTCTTCCACGCCCTCCCGGGCTCCGACACGCTCACCTTCGGCATGCTGGGGTGCGATTTTCACTGCGGCTACTGCCAGAACTGGCTCACGAGCCAGGCGCTGCGCGACGACGCGGCGGGCGTGCTGCCGAGCGACGTGACCCCCGACGGTCTGGTGCGGCTCGCCCTGCGCCAGGGCGCCAGGCTGGTCGGCTCGTCGTACAATGAGCCGCTGATTACGGCCGAATGGGCGGTCGACGTGTTCAAGGTCGCGCGCGCCAACGGGCTCAAGACGGCCTTCATCTCCAACGGGAACGCCACGCCCGAAGTGCTCGACTACATCCGGCCGTGGACCGACTGCTACAAGATCGACTTCAAGGCGATGGACGATAAGCGCTACCGGGAGCTCGGCGGCGTGTTGCAGCACGTGCTCGACGCGATCCGGATGGTGTACGACCGCGGCCTGTGGCTCGAGCTCGTCACGCTGATCGTGCCCGGGTTCAACGACGACGCGTCGCAGCTCGCGCGCGCCGCCGACTACATCGCCGCCATCTCGCCCGAGATCCCGTGGCACGTGACCGCGTTCCACAAGGACTACAAGATGACCGATCCCGATGACACCTCGGCGGACGCGCTGCTCCGCGCGTGCGACATCGGGGCCCGGGCCGGCCTCAAGTTCATCTACGCCGGTAACCTCCCCGGCCGGGTCGGCCGGTGGGAGAACACCCATTGTCCCGATTGCGGCGACCTGCTCATCGAGCGCTGCGGGTACACGATCAAGCAGCAACGGGTCGGCCCGGACGGGCGGTGTCCTTCGTGCAGCCGGCGGATTCCGGGCATCTGGTGCTAACGATCCTGCTGCTCTTACAAACGGGGTCTGCGGCAGCGTCGGGGCACGGCCCCGGGGTCGGTCCGCCCCGGTTCGATTCCGAGACATTCGACCCGATCGTCGAAGGCGGCGTGCGCCGGGGGGCGTATCCGGGCGCGGCGCTGGTGATCGGCCGGCGCGACACCATCCTGTTCGCCAAGGGCTACGGCCACCTCACCTGGTCGGCGGGGAGCCCGGCCGTCGACCCCGAGAGCACCCTCTACGACCTCGCTTCGCTCACCAAGGTGATCGCGACGACGCCGTCCCTCATGATCCTGGTGGACCGCGGCCGGGTCACGCTCGACGCCCCCATCGCGACGTACCTCCCCGACCTCGCCGGGACGGGGACGGCGGGCGTGACCGTGCAGCAGCTCCTCACGCACACGTCCGGGCTGCGCGCCGACATCCCGGACCCCGAGCTCAAGGCGCTGCCCGACAGCGCGGCGCTGATGCGGCGCGTGCTCGCGGAAACGCCCCGCGTCCCACCCGGCACGCGCGTGATCTACAGCGACCTGAACGCGATCCTGCTCGGGGAGGCGGTGCGGCACGCGGCAGGTGAGCCGCTCGACGCGTTCGCCGCTCGAGAGGTGTTCACGCCGCTCGGCCTGCAGCAAACCATGTTCCGGCCGGCGGCCCGGCTCAAGGGACGGATCGCCCCGACGGGAGTCTGGCGCGGCCACCCCGTGGCGGGCGTCGTGAACGACGGCAGCGCGTTCAAGCTGCGCGGCGTGTCCGGGAACGCAGGCCTCTTTTCCACGGCGCGCGACGTGGCCCGGTTTGCGCAGTTCATGTTGCGGGGCGGCGCGCGTCCGGACGGCCGGGCGCTGGTGCGCCCGGAGACGGTGCGACGTTTCACTACCAAGGCAGCAGACTTCGGGCACGGCACAGAGGCGCGTGCCCTCGGCTGGCAGGCGTTGCCCACGGGCGAAACGGTGTCGAGCGCCGGGACGCGGTTCGGCCCCAAGAGCTATGGCCACACCGGCTGGACCGGGACGTCGCTGTGGATTGACCCGGACCGGGATCTGTTCGTCGTGCTGCTCACGAACCGGGCTTTCGTTCCGCGCGCGCGGCGCCCGTTCACGATTCTCAAAGAAGTGCGCGGTCGGCTCGCCGACGGCGCGGCGCAGGTGTCCGATGCGCGTTGACCGGCCCACCCTGATCTACGACGGGGAGTGCGCGTTCTGCCGGCGGTGGGTGGATCTGGTGCGGCGCTGGGACCGGGACCATCGGCTCGACCTGGTCCCGTTCCAGGATCAGCAACGGGTCGCGAGGTTGGGCATCCCGCTGCCGGCGCTCGCCGCGGCCATGCACCTCGTGCTTCCCACTCCCGACGGCCGCGTGCTCGCCGGGGCGGACGCGGCGCCCGAGATCCTCCGCCTCCTGCCGGGCCGGCGGTGGCTGGCGGGACTCTTCCGGGTTCCGGGCGTGCGCCCGGTGGCGCGGCGCGTGTACGCCTGGATCGCGCGGCAGCGGCACTGCCTGGTGCGCGGCTACGCGGTCCGCTAGCTTCGCACCTGAGGGGCGTAATTGAAGAAGGAGTGGTCCATGACGGCACCGGCACAGCTCACGGCCGAGGTGGTGCGCAAAGCCTTGCGCCAGGTGAAGGACCCCGAGCTCGACATGAACATCGTCGACCTGGGACTCGTGTACGACGTGGAGATCGCGGACGGCGAGGTGGAGCTCCGCATGACGCTTACCTCACCCGGATGCCCCGCCGGTCCGATGATCACGAACGACGCCTACAAGGTGATCCGCGCGCTCGACGGTGTGAACGATGTGAACATCGAGATTGTGTGGGAGCCGTACTGGACGCCGGAGAAGATGGACCCGAAGGTACGCGCCCTGATGGGGCTCTAGGCGAGCGCTGCGAGCAGGGCGTTTCCGAGCACCTCGATCTGCCAGCGCCGGAGCTCCGCCACCCGCGAGAGCCCGGCGCGATCGTTTGGGGTCGGGGTGGTCCGCGCGACCGCCTCGAGGGTGGAGCGGCCGCACAACACGCCCGGATCGAGGCCGAGCTCGGCCGCCACGCGGTTGCGCGCCGCCTTGAGGCGCTCGACGCGGCCGTCGAACGCGGCGTCTTTCGGCGGCCGCGCGGTGCGCTCGACGCGCGGTAACTCGGCTTCGGGGAGCGCGAGCGCCCGCCGGACGCTCTCGAGCAGCGCGGGGCCATGCCGGCGCGCGAGCGTGGCCGGAAGCTGCGGGACCTGCGCGAGCTCTGCGGGCGAGCGGGGCAGCGCCTTCGCCACGGCCAGGAGGGCGTCGTTCCCGATGATGCGGAACGTGGCCTTGTCCTGCTCCGCCGCGAGCGCTTCGCGCCAGGCGCACAGCTCGCGCAGCGCCGCGAGCGAGCGCGGCGGGAGCGCGCGCGCCCCCTTCACCCGCAGAAACCCGTCGCCGGCGTCCGGCGCACCGGTCCAGCGCAGGGATTCGAGGCGAGCGAACTCCTCTTCCGCCCAGGCCAGGCGGCCCAGCTGCGTGAGGCGGTCCCGCAGCGCGTCCCGCAGGGCCGGGAGGTGCCGCGTGTCGGCCGCCGCGTACTCGAGCATCTCGGTCGGCAGCGGCCGCCGCGACCAGTCCGCTTTCTGATGCTCCTTCGCGAGCTTCACCCCCACGTACTTTTCGAGCAGCGCGGCCAGCCCCACGGCCGGCTCGCCGGCGAGCTGTGCGGCGATGCGCGTGTCGAAGATCCGCGCCGCGCGGAACCGGTAATCGCGGTCCAGAATGCGCAGGTCGTAGTCCGCGTCGTGGAACACCTTCTCGACGGCCGGGTCCGCGAGCAGCTCGCCGAGCAGCGCCAAGTCGGGCAGGGCGAGCGGATCGACGATCGCCGTGCGGCCGTCGCGGCTGGAGAGCTGGACGAGGAAGATGCGGTCGCGATAGCGATGGAAGCTCGCCGCCTCCGTGTCGGCCCCGACCAGCGGCTCGCGCCGGAACGCGGCGACGCTCTCCGCCAGCGCCTCGGGCGTCTGGATGTAGCTATGCACGAGGCCGTCCGCCGCGGCTCACTCTTCCTTGCCCACCTGCTCCAGGCCGGCCGCGATCTCCTCGAGCGCCTTCGCCAGTGTCTTGTAGAACTCGGGGTCCGGCGGCTGGGGAACGCCCCCCAGCGGGTCCCCCGCGCACTTACGGGCGGCGCGCGCGGCGTGGCGGATGTAATCGGTCGAAACGCGCATCGCGACCCTCCGGCTGAAGGTTGCCAGTGTCCGATCCGGAGCGACTGAACCGAAAGATACGTGCCGCGCTCGCGCCCTGTAGTCTGGGGCAGTGGCCCACGCCCCTCGAGCCCGGTACTCCGGCGCTCGCGCACGCCCTCGGCCTGGAGGCGCTCTGGGTCAAGCGCGAGGACCGCTCCTCGCCGCGCTGCGGCGGGAACAAGGTGCGCGGCCTCGAGTTTCTGCTGGCGGGGGCGCCGGCAGGGAGCGTGTTCGTGACCGTGGGCGGCACGGGCTCGACCCATTGCCTCGCCACTGCGGTGCATGCGGCGGCGCTCTCCTGCCGCGCCGCGCTCGCTCAGTTTCCGCAGCCCGAGACCGAGACGAGCCGCGCCGTCGCCGCGGCGTCCCAGGCACACGCCGCCCTGGTCGTGCGGGCCGCTACCCGCGCCACCTTGCCCGCCGCGCTGCTCGCCGCATGGCGCGGCGCCCGGCGACTCGGGCCCCGGCGCTGGATTCCCGGAGGCGGCGCGCACCCGCGAGCCGTGGTCGGCCATCTCCTGGCGACGCTGGAGCTCACCCAACAACTCCCCGATCCACCCGAGACGATCGTGGCGCCGCTCGGCACGGGCGGCACCGTCGCCGGTCTGCTGCTCGGTATCGCTGGGCTCGGCTGGCCCACGCGCGTGATCGGTGTGCGGGTCGCGCCGGCGCTCGTCGCCAATCGCTGGCGAGCCACGAGGCTCGCCCGGCGGGCGCGGCGCCTCCTCGCCCGCGTGGGCGTACCGCTCCCCGCGCCCCGTTCCCCCGACATCCTGAACGGGCTGGGCCGCGGCTACGGGTGGCCGACGGTCGACGGCGAGTCGGCGCGCCGGCTCGCGGCGCAGCACGGGCTGGTCCTCGACTCCACGTACGGCGCCAAGGCCTTCGCCTGTCTCCTGCACCGTGAAACGTGGAACATGCGACGTGTGGTTTTCTGGCATACGTTTGCTATGCCCGCGCGCCTGCCGGAGTCGGTACGATGACGGCGTTCCCCACCGTCGAGCTGACGGTGTATCCGTACGATTGCGATGCGTTCGGTCACCTGAACCAGGCCGCGCTGCTGACGCTGCTGGAGCGCGCGCGGTGGGACGCGCTCGCACGCGGCCCGGGGATGGATCTGTTCGACCGCAATGGGGTGTGGCCCGCGGCCCGCAAAGCGGTGATCGAATACAAGGCCGGGGCGTACCCGCGGGACGTGCTGCGGATCGAGACCGCGGTCGCCCATCGCGGAACGACCAGCATGACGCTGCGGCACGTGGTGCGGCGCGTCGCGGACGACACCCTCATCGCGGAGGCCGAGATCGTGTTCGTCTGCGTGGATCGCCTGGGCCGTGCGACGCCCCTGCCGGAGGAAATCGCGCGCGTCCTGGGTCCGCGGACGTCCGGATCACATCAGCCGATTCGCGTCACGGTGGGCGCCACCGAGCTGGGGGTGGAAGTCCGGGGCGACGGCCCGCCGATCCTGTTGGTGCACGGCTTCCCGTTCGACCGCACCATGTGGCGGCATCAGTTCGCGGCGCTGGCTCGCTGGAAGCGCATCGCCCCCGACCTCCGGGGCGCCGGCGCGTCGAGTGCCGCGGCGGCGGACGGCGCGTCGGTCGGCCGCTACGCCGACGACCTCGTGGCTATCCTCGACGCCCTGGGCATCGAGTCGGCGGCGGTGTGCGGGCTGTCGCTGGGTGGATACGTGACGTTCGAGCTGCTGCGGCGCCACGCCGATCGCGTGAGCGCCGTACTGCTCGTCGATACGAAGGCGGAGCCCGACGCTCCCGCCGCGAAGCGCGAGCGCGACGAGCTCGCCGCACTCACCGAGCGCGACGGTCCGGAGGCCCTCGTGAGCCGGCTGTTGCCCAAACTGCTGGCGCCCGAGACCCAATCCGAGGTCGCCGAGCAGGTGCGAGAGATGGCGCGCCGCTGGTCGGTGCCGGGGATGGTGGCCGCGCTGCAAGCCCTGCGCGATCGGCCCGACTCGACCGACACGCTGCGGCAGATCCGCGTGCCCACATTGGTGCTGGCGGGGAGCGAGGATCAGATCGCGCCGCCGGCCGGAGCCCGCGCGATGGCGGGGCTGATCCCGAACGCGCAATTCCACGTCGTACCGGCGGCGGGGCACCTGGCCCCGCTCGAGCAGCCGCTCGCGACGAGTCGCCTGATCGCGGATTTCTTGGAAACGCTGCGGTGAGGGTGAGCTAGCTGCCCTTACGTTGTGGCTTGCCCGGCGGCGTCGCGCTCTGAAAGACGTCGCGGTTCTTCGCGATATAGGACTTCCACTGCGGCGGCGTGTCTTCCTCCGGGAAGATCGCGGTGACCGGACACTCGGGCTCGCAGGCGCCGCAATCGATGCACTCGTCGGGGTGGATGTACAGCTGGTCCTCGCCCTCGTAGATGCAGTCCACCGGACAGACATCCACGCAGGAGCGATCCTTCAGGTTGATGCACGGCTCAGCGATGATGTACGTCATCCGGGCTCCCGAAAGCGCCACGTACGACGGCCCGGAGGACCGGGCCGAATCGCAAACATAGGCGGGGACCCACCCCCGTCACAAGTCTGGCCGACACAGCAAGTGGACGAGGCGAGCGGGGCGCTGTCTCGGGCGACATTCACCGTGGGGTGGCGCCCGCGACGGTGATCTTGGTCATGAGCGACAGCAGCGCGACGAGCCACGTGTATTGCAGCAGCGCCGTCCGATCGGGCTCGGGAGCAGCGTCTCCGAACCACGCCGCAGCGGCCCCGGCCACCACCAGGAGCAGGAGCAGGCCCTCCCCCGTCAGGAGCCACGCCAGTCCGACCACCAGGACGGCGATCCAGCGTTGCGGGCGCGTGAGCGCCCGGAAGCCGCGCCCGCCGTCGAGCTGCCACACCGGCAACAGGTTGAAAAGATTGATGAACGCGCCCACATGCGCGATCGCCCCCCAGATCCCGGCGCCGGTGGCGAGGTAGACCCCATACGCGGCGATTGCGGCGCCGGCGCCCCAGATCGGTCCCGCCAGTCCGACCCGCGCGTCTTCGCGGCGGTCCGTCGGGTACTGCTTGAGGCGGATGAAGGCGCCGACGCCGGGGATGAACATCGGCGCCGTCGCCTTGATGCCGTAGTGGGTCAGCGCCTGCACGTGCCCCATCTCGTGGATGTAGATCGACACCACGAACCCTGCCGCGAACTTCCAGCCCCACAGCGTCCAGTACACGCCCATCGACAGCAGCATCGAGAGCAGCGTGCTCGCCTTGGTGAGCCCGAGCAGGAGCAGCTTGGCTTTCGTGATCACGAAGAGCAGGGCGAACTTGAACTTCGCGAGCAATACGCCGAGGGCGCCAAGACCTCCCGCCGCCCCTTTGCCCAGGCGGGAGCCGTGTTTCGCTCCGGCCGGCTGTCGATCAACGGCGCGACTCAACTCGGCGACCCTGGCCGCGACGGTTTGGTGCTGCGCCGTGTCGGGTGGCAGGAGCTCGAGCGCCTGGCGCCATGCGGCGAGCTCGGCGCTGGTGTCACCCGTCTGTTTCGCCTGCTCGGCGTCGGCGGCCAACCGCTTCAGCGCGTCGGCGTGCACCAAGCGGTGACAGGCCGGGCAGGCGAGCAGTGCGGGCGCGACCTGGGCGCCGCAGTCGGGGCAGACCGGTGGTGCCGGCGCCGCGGGCGGATCGTCAACCATCTCGGGAACCTAAGCGGGTGCGCCGGGCGGAGCACTCACCTGGTAGGGCCCGGTAATGCGGAGCGCGATGGCCTTGTTCAGCCGCCACGCCTCGTACAGCGCGATCCCGATGATGAACAGTCCAATGATGTTGCTGATCCCGGCGAGGATCGGCAATGCGGCCGCCAGCAGAAACAGCGCCCCCAGACCGAGCAGCACCCCGCCCACGCCGATCCGTTTCGGCGCCGTGCGCGCGGAATCGACTGTGGGTGCCGATCGCGCCGCCCCTCGCACGCCTTCATTGATCACGCTGGCGCGACGCTCCGTCACCGCTTTGACGATCTGCGGAATGTAGGTCACGACGATGGCGCTGTACGTGAGCGACATCGCCAGCGCCTGGTAGCGCCAGCCTCCGCGCCGGTTCGAGCCCTTGCGCACGGCGCTACCCACCAGCAGACCGACAACGATGGCTACGATGGCATACTCGCTCCCCGTCGCTGCCGCCACGGCGTAGTAGAGTCCCGCGCCCCCCGCCGCTGCCAGTAGCCCGAGCCCCAATGCTCTTGCGAATCGAGTGCCCGAGGTGCCGCGGTCCCGCTCTGCTATGATCCGGCTGCGGCATCGCTGACAGGTCACGTGACCGTTGATCTCGTAGTACGATGTCGTGATAGGCTGCTTACATACGGCGCAGGCCGACCCGCTCGTTTGGCTGGCGCGCTCGGCACGGTCGAATTGCAGCTTTCCGCCGGGCGGCACTCCGGTTGGCTGGTCGCTCACAGGGCTGCTCCTGTCTGGGGGAGTCGGGGGGGGGCGTGGCCCCAATGTTTTGCGGCGGTCCCCGACGGCGCAATCTGGAGCGTTACACGGGCTGGCAAACGGCCGCCGAACTAGCAACATGGCTTTGTAAGATACCTATGGGTATCTGAAGTTTCGCTCCCAAACGAGTTCAGGTTGCAGTATTGATGCTAATCGGTATCATAGATACTTATGGGTATCGTGCGATCCAAGCGTAAGGCGGAGACGAAGTCCCTGCTGATTGAGGCCGGGCTCCAGGTCTTCGCGGAGCGGGGCATCGAGCTCGGCTCGCTCGACGAAGTGGCGCAGACGGCGGGGTTCACGAAGGGGGCCATCTACCGGCAGTTTCCTTCAAAGAGCGCGTTTCTGCTGGCGCTGTTCGAGCAGTACGCCGCCGTGGCGCGCTCCGGTGCCGGGGCGCGCCAGGCTGCATGGTTCGCCCCACTCACGCTGCAATTCGCTGCACACGCCATGCGAGATCCGCTGTTGCGGCGCCGGTTCGCGGTGGTGCTCGCGGACGCGCCGGAAGGGACGACCGCCGAAGGACAGCTGCTGGGGGCACTCGCCCGTTTGCTGGGAGCGTCAAGGGAGCCACCGGGTCCGTCCGGCGGCCCCGGCTGACGCAACTCCTGCGCAGAAGGAATCGAACGTGATCGCCGTTATCACCATTCTCGGGCTCATCGCTGCGGTGTACGGCATCAGCGTTGCGCTTGTCTGGCTCGGTCCGGGTGACGAAGCCCACCCGGTCTATCAACGCTACGATCCCGCGCGGCATGGGTTCCCCCGGGACGTGTCGGCCTGGCTCGAGGCGAACGCGAACGCGCTCTCGCGCGAGGGCTTCGCCGTCGCCGGCGATCTGTTCCGGCTGGGGCCGTCGACGACACAACGCGTGCTCCTGATCACCAACGATGCCACCGAGGAGCGCGGTGTGGTGGCGGCCGTCGTCGGCTCCACGGGCAACGTGGGGATGTTCGTCGAATTTGCGGCGGAACTACCCGATGGTCGCTCGCTCGACGTCTCCAACGCGGACGGTCCCCGCCTGTTCGCTCCAATCCCCGGGCGGGCCACCGAGCGCTTCCGCTCCGTGCGGGACCCGGCCCGCCTGCTGCGCATTTTTCGGGTGCTGGTCCGCCGGCAGTGGGGCTCCGCGGCGCTGGCGCATCCGGAAGTCAAGGCCGATCCGGCCGGTCAAGGGGGCCGTGCTGATGACGTGGAAGCTGCTCCCGCCGTTCCGGCCGCTCCTCGTGGCAAGGCAAGAGCGCCGGGCTGCAACGCTGCTGCGCGAGATCGGCCTGGATGGTTTGGATCAGCGCCCGATTGCCCCCGTCACCCTGACGGACGCCTCGACCGTCCAGACGGACGACCCGACCGTCGCGCTGCTGCGCGAAGCCGCCGGGCAGACGCCCCGGCCCCCCCGCCCGCGCGCCCGGAAAGCGGTGTTCGTGCTCATGGCTCTGCTTGCCCTCAACGTCGTGCTCATCGGCGTGCGGCGGCGCTTGCGTTCGCCGCGTCCCGAGTATCACCTGCCCGCGGGGTTCACCGTACCCGCCGACTTCGACGGCGCCGTCGCAACTCTGGAGCGTTTGGCCGGCGTGCCTTCCCGCGCGCTCATGGGTGTCGACCGCAACGGTGATCCGGTGGCGACGGGCGGTGTCATCGTCGTCGTGACGGCCGTGCGCGCGGGCGGTTTGCTCCAGGCGGCGCACGATCAGTTTCGGCAGCGGGGGTTTCTCCTCTTTCGGTTCGATCGCTACTTCGGGCGCGACACGGTTCCGGTGCGCGTCGGCCTGGTGCCAACGGCCGATCCCTACGACCTGCTGGCGCGCTTGGGGACGGGAGGAAGGCGGGACCGGCGCACGCCGGACGAGGTGATCGCGTGGCTGCGTGCGCTCGCGCCCGACGAGCCGTTTGAGCTGACCGGCGCCGGTGTTGACTGGTTCCGCGCACGATTTGTCGGGAAGCCGCACGACCCACACGCCCTGGCCCAGCGGATCTATGAGTTCTGCCCCCGTGCGGTGGATGAGGATCTGGAGGGTAACGTCGAGCGGTTGGCAGGTCTCTTGGCCAGGGGCGGGCAACTGATGTGCGAATGGCGATGACGCCGCACCGCCGGCTCGTCGACCTGAGCCACACCATCGAGCACGGCATGGTCACCTACCCCGGCCTCCCCGCTCCGGTGATCAGCGATTGGTTGTCGCGCGACGCGTCTCGCACCCGTTACGGTCCCGGCACGACCTTCCAGATGGGCAAGATCGAGATGTTGGCGAACACGGGCACGTACATCGATGCCCCATTCCACCGTTACGACGGTGAACCGGACGTCGGCGACTATCCGCTCGAAGCGGTGGCCGACCTGGAGGGCGTCGTCATCCGCGCGACGGCCCGCTCAGGACGCGGCCTCGGGGCGGCCGTGTTCGGGAATCTCGACGTGCGGGGCAAGGCCGTGCTGGTACATACCGGGTGGGACGCGCACTGGCGGACTGCGCGATACGGCTCGGGCCATCCGTTTCTCACCCGCGACGCGGCGGAGCAGCTGGCGTCCGCTGGCGTCGCGCTCGTCGGCATCGACTCGCTCAACATCGATGACGACACGGACGGCGCCCGGCCCGCGCACACCACCCTGCTCGGCGCGGGGATCCCCATCGTGGAGCATTTGTGCAGCCTGAGTGAGCTGCCTGACACGGGATTTCGCTTCTTCGCGGTGCCGGCCAAAGTCAAAGGCATTGGGAGCTTCCCCGTACGAGCGTTCGCTCTCGTGACGAGCTGACTCAGTCCGCCGGCACTGCGTCCTTCGCCCCCTCCAGCTTCCGCGTGATCTCCCGCGTGATGTGCATCGAGCAGAACTTCGGTCCGCACATCGCGCAGAACTCGGCCGACTTGAAGTACTCCGCGGGGAGCGACTCGTCGTGCAGCTCGCGCGCCCGGGCGGGGTCGAGCGACAGGCGGAACTGCTCGTTCCAGTCGAACGCGAACCGCGCCCGGGATAGCGCATCGTCGCGCTGGCGCGCGCCGGCGCGCCCGCGCGCGATGTCCGCCGCGTGCGCGGCGATCTTGTACGCGATCACCCCCTCACGCACTTCCTCGGCGTTGGGAAGGCCGAGGTGCTCCTTGCGGGTCACGTAGCACAACATGTCCGCCCCGTACCAGCCGATCATCGCGGCGCCGATCGCCGACGTGATGTGGTCGTAGCCCGGCGCAATGTCGGTCACGAGGGGGCCGAGCGTGTAGAACGGCGCCTCGTGACAGATCTCCTTCTCCTTCCGCACGTTGATCTCGATCAGGTGCATCGGGATGTGCCCCGGCCCCTCGATCATGACCTGCACGTCCTTGGCCCAGGCCCGCGTCGTCAGCTCGCCCAGGGTGTCGAGCTCGGCGAATTGGGCCCGGTCGTTCGCGTCGGCCAGGCTCCCCGGCCGCAGCGCGTCGCCCAATGACAGCGTCACGTCGTACTTGCGCGCGATCTCGAGAATGCGGTCGAAGTGCGTGTAGAACGGGTTCTGCCGATTGTGGTGCATCATCCAGTAGGCGTGCAGCGAGCCGCCGCGCGACACGATCCCCGTCACCCGTCCGAGCGCGAGCCCGACGTATTCGCGCAGGATGCCGCAGTGCACCGTGACGTAGTCCACCCCCTGCTGCGCCTGGTGCTCGACCATGTCGAGCAGGTCGTCGGCCGTGAGGTCTTCCACTTTGGCGACCGCGGTCACGGCCTGGTAGATGGGCACGGTACCGATGGGGACGGGCGAGGCGTCGATGATCGCCTGGCGGATCGCGTCGATGTCTCCGCCGGTCGAGAGGTCCATCACGGTGTCGGCGCCGTAGTGCACCGCGTGGTGCAGCTTATCGAGCTCCTGGTCGATGTTGGACTCGACCGCCGAATTGCCGATGTTCGCGTTGATCTTCACGCGCGCCACCTTGCCGATCGCCATGGGGTCGAGACGCCCGGCGAGGTGATTCACGTTGGCGGGGATGACGAGCCGACCGCGGGCGACCTCGTCGCGCACCTGCCCCACCGGGAGCTCTTCCCGCTCCGCGACGCGCTGCATCTGGGGGGTTACGGTGCCCTGGCGGGCCAGGTACTGCTGGGTCACGCAATCCATACCGACTCCCTTCGCCGGTGCTAGCCGGATCAGGTTCAAAGGGTGTGATCTCAGCTCGCCCCGACCACGCGGCGAGCACCCCTGTCGCTTCGGAATCTAATTACGTCCGTCGGGCGCTGTGGCTCGTGGTGGACGGATACTGTCGCGAAGCTGGCGCTGGCCATCAGGCTGGCGCGTCAGGGCAGCTCGCGCGGCTTGGGCGGGCTGTAGCGCTCCGCGGGGTCGTGGACCTTTTCCCATTCCGAGCGGAATGCGAAAGGATCGGGGCCAGCCGGGCGGTCGAGCGCGAGGATGCCGTCGAGATGATCGATCTCGTGCTGCAGCAGCTCGGCCATCGGCCCCTCGAGCTGCATGGTGTGCTGCTTGCCCTTCAAATCGGTGTATGTGAGGGACGCCGTGTAGGCGCGCGACACGCGCACAAACACGTTCGGGAAGCAGAAGCAGTCGTCCCACACGAGGAAGTCATCCGGCCCGACGTCGGTGATCTCCGGGTTGATCATGGTCCAACGCTGCTTGTCCATCTGGACGAACACGATCCGCACCGGCGCCCCGATCTGCGGCGCTGCCATGGCCCGGCCCATCTTGTACTTTTCCTTCGCCACGCGCAGCGTGTCCCGCAGGTCGTCCGCGATGAGGCGAGTCGCGGCCGACTTGGGGTTCTGGACCCGCTCGCAGCGGACCCGCAGGATGGGATCGCCCAGCTGGCGAATGCGTCGTACGGCCATGCGCCGCCAATTTGGGGGTTTGGCGCCGCGGTGCAACTCGGCGTAAGCTAGGAGTCATGTCCTTGGCCGGCGTCGTGCTCGCGGCCGGGCGCTCCGTGCGGATGGGTACCCCCAAGCCGCTGCTCGACTTTCGGGGCCGCCCCTTCATCATTCGCATTCTCGAGGCGCTGGAAGCGCTCGACTTGAAGCTCCGCCTCGTCGTGCTCGGCCCGGACGCCGCACGCGTCACACCCATCCTCGCGCCACATGACTGCATCATCATCGAGACCCCAGACGTCGCAACGGGCCCGATCGGCTCCCTGCGGGCCGCCCTCGCCGCGCTGAAACCGCTCCGGCCGGCCGCCGTCCTCGCCTGGCCGGTAGACTTGCCTCACGTTCGCCTGGCGACGGTCGAGCGCCTCATCGACGCGTACGCCCGCGGCGCTGCCCCGGCCGTGGTGCCCGCGTTCGGCGCGCGCCGCGGGCAGCCGGTCATCTGGGATGCCTCGCTGTTCGAGGAGATCGAGACGAGCGAGGCCGCGACCCGGCACGGCGCCAACGCCGTGCTCCACACCCACGCGTCACAACTCGTGATTGTCACAGTCGATGATCCGGCCGTGCTCGACGACCTCAACACCCCCGAGGACTACGAGCGGCTGGTGCGCGAGGTGAATCGCGACATCTACTGACGGCGTACGGCGCGGAAAGCTGATAACTGACAGCGATTTGCGAATTCACCCCAATTCGTCTTGTTTTAGTTGACAATCCCGAGTAAGTCACTTAGGATTCGGTTTCCGATGCGCACCCATCCTCCGCAACTCACGGCGCACAAAGGACTTCGCGCGGAGATCCTGCTCGCGCTGAAGCGCGCCCAGCCGCTCACGGCGAAGCAGCTCGCCCACCAGCTGGGCGTTTCCGTCAACGCGATCCGACATCATCTGAAGGAGCTCGAAGCCGCAGGGCTGATCGGGTACGGTCGTGAGCAGCGGGGGGTCGGCGCACCCACCTTCGCGTATCGGCTCAGTCCGGACGGGGAGGGCCTGTTCCCGCGTGCCTACGAGGAGACGCTCACGCAGTTGCTCCAGCGCGTCGCCGAGCAAGGCGGCCGCCAGGCGGCGGTCGGACTGTTCGAGGACCACTACCGCGATCTTACCCGCCAACTGCAGGCCGAACTGGCGGGGGCTGCGGCCTCAGAGCGCCTCGATCTGGTCGCCCGGCTGATGAACCAGCAGGGCTATATGGCCGAATGGCAGGAGGCGGCCGGAACGTTCCGGCTGTCGGAGCACAACTGTGCGATCCGCGCCGTAGCCGAGCGCTTCCCCGAGGTGTGTGCGGCGGAAGAGCGGTTCCTGCGGGACGTGCTCGGCGCGGCGGTCGAGCGGAGCGCCCACATCGCGAGCGGCTGCAACGCCTGCGAGTATGTGATCACCTTCACCGCGGCGCCGCCACAGGAGTCGTCATGAGCTCCGGGATCGAAGCCCAGGTTCTCCAGCCGTACAAGTACGGGTTCGTCACCGACATCGAGTCCGACGTCGTTCCCCCGGGTTTGAGCGAGGACGTCATCCGGCTGATTTCGACCAAGAAGGGTGAGCCGGAGTGGATGCTCGAATGGCGGCTCAAGGCGTACCGCAACTGGCTCAAGATGCCGGAGCCGCACTGGTCGAACGTGACGTACGGGCCCATCGACTATCAGGCGATCAGCTACTACGCGGCGCCCAAGCAGCGCCCCAAGCTCGAGAGCCTGGACCAGGTCGATCCCAAGCTGGTCGAAACGTTCGAGAAGCTGGGGATCCCGATCGAGGAGCGGAAGCGGCTGGCGGGCGTCGCGGTGGACGCGGTGTTCGACTCGGTATCGGTCGCCACCACGTTTCGGGAGACACTCGCCCGGCAGGGGATCATCTTTTGTGCGATCTCCGAAGCGATCCGCGAGCACCCGGACTTGGTGCGCAAGTACATCGGATCGGTGGTCCCACACAACGACAACTTCTTCGCGGCCTTGAACTCCGCGGTGTTCACGGACGGCTCGTTCGCCTACATCCCCAAGGGCGTGCGCTGCCCGCTCGAGCTCTCCACGTATTTCCGGATCAATGCGTCGTCGACCGGACAGTTCGAGCGCACGCTCATCGTCGCCGAAGCAGGGAGCTACGTCAGCTACCTCGAGGGGTGCTCCGCGCCGGTCCGGGACGAGAATCAGCTGCACGCGGCCGTCGTGGAGCTCGTGGCGCTCGACGACGCCACGATCAAGTACTCGACCATCCAGAACTGGTACCCGGGCGACGAGGAAGGCCGCGGGGGGATCTACAACTTCGTCACCAAGCGCGGCGCCTGCCGCGGCAAGAACTCGAAGATCTCCTGGACCCAAGTGGAGACCGGCTCGGCGATCACCTGGAAGTATCCCGGCTGCATCCTCCAGGGCGACAACTCGATCGGCGAGTTCTACTCGGTGGCCGTGACGAACCAGCGCCAGCAGGCAGACACCGGCACGAAGATGATCCACATGGGGAAGAACACACGCTCGACCATCGTGTCCAAGGGCATCTCGGCTGGCCGCGGGCAGAACACGTATCGCGGGCTCGTGAAGATTCTCAAGGGCGCCGAGCACGCGCGCAATTACTCGCAGTGCGATTCGATGCTGATCGGTGACCGGTGCGGGGCGCACACCTTTCCCTACATCGACGTGCGCAACAGCACGGCGATCATGGAGCACGAGGCCTCGACGTCGAAGATCGGCGAGGACCAGATCTTCTATGCGAAGCAGCGCGGGTTGTCGGCGGAGGACGCCGTCTCGATGATCGTCAACGGGTTCTGCAAGGAAGTCTTTAAAGAGCTGCCGATGGAGTTCGCCGTCGAGGCGCAGCGGCTCCTCGGGATCAGTCTCGAGGGGAGCGTCGGATGACGGGAAAAGGGAAACGGGAAAAGGGAAACGTGCTGCTCGAGATTCGGGATCTGCATGCGACGGTCGAGGGCCGCGAAATCCTGCGCGGCATCGACCTGACGGTTCGCGCCGGCGAGGTGCACGCCATCATGGGCCCGAACGGCTCGGGGAAGAGCACGCTGGCCCAGGTGCTGGCGGGGCATCCCGCATACACGGTGACCGCGGGCTCGGCCTCGTACGAGGACAAGGACCTGCTGGCGATGACGCCCGAGGCGCGCGCGCGCGAAGGTGTGTTCCTGGCGTTTCAATATCCCGTCGCGATCCGCGGCATCACGAACGCCTACTTCCTCCGCTCCGCCGTGAACGCAATCCGCAAGCATCGCGGCGAGGAGGAGCTCGGGCCCGTGGAGTTCATGGACTCACTCGAGGAAAAGCTCAAGATCATCGGCTGGGATGACAGCTATCTCAATCGGCCGGTGAACGACGGGTTCTCGGGCGGCGAGAAGAAGCGCAACGAGATCCTGCAGCTCGCCGTACTCGATCCCAAGCTCGCGATCCTCGACGAAACGGACTCAGGCCTCGACATCGACGCGCTCAAGACGGTGGCGCAGACGGTGGAAAAACTCCGCCGGCCCGACAACGCTACGGTCATCGTGACGCACTATTACCGGATTCTCACGCACATCCAGCCCGACGTCGTGCACGTGCTGTCGGCCGGGCGGATAGTGAAATCTGGCGGTAAAGAGCTGGCGCTCGAGCTGGAAGAAAGAGGCTACGACTGGATCCGCGAGGCGGCGCCGGTCGTATGACGGAGCACTACGTCCGCGACTTCCAGGCGTTCGCGAGCAACGGTGCCGCCGGTGCGCCTGCCTGGCTCCGGGAGATCCGCGAGGGGGCGATCGCGCGGTTCACGGAGCTCGGCTTTCCGACGATGAAGCAGGAGGCGTGGCGATTCACCAGCGTCGCGCCTATCGCCGAGACGCACTTTACGCCGCCCGCCTCCCGCCTCCCGCAGCTCGCGATCCGTGACGTCGACGCGCTCTCGGTCAGCGGCACCGGGGAGGGCCCGCGCATCGTGTTCGTGGACGGGCGGTACGCGCCCGGGCTGTCGTCGCTCGCCGGCCTGCCCCAGGGCGTCGAGGCGACCAGCCTCGCCGAGGCCACCCGATCGGGCCCCGGCGGTGAGCTCGCCCGGCGGCACCTCGCCCGGTACGCTCCATGGCAGGACAGCGCGTTCGCGGCGCTGAACACCGCGTTCCTCGCGGATGGCGCGTTCGTGCACGTGGCGGCGGACACTGTGCTGGCGCAGCCGCTCGAGGTGCTGTTCCTCGCGACGAGCGGCACGGCGGGGACCGACGGGCCGACGGTCAGCCACCCGCGCAGCCTGTTCGTCGTCGAGCGGGGCGCGCAGGCCGCCCTGATCGAGAGCTACGCATCCATCGGCGAGGGCCTGTACTGGACGAACGCGGTCACGGAGACGGTGGTCGGTGAGGGCGCACGCGTCGAGCTGTATCGCGTGCAGCGCGAGGGCCGCAGCGCCTACCACGTAGCCACGACACAATCCCGACAGGAACGCGACAGTTACCTCGCATTCCACGCCCTCACGCTGGGTGGCTCGCTCGCCCGGCACGACATCACCACCGTGCTGGACGGCACGGGCGCCGAGCTGATTCTCAACGGCCTGTACGTGCTCGGCGGCAGCCAGCATGCCGATCATCACACGGTGATCGACCATGCCCAGCCGCATTGCGCCAGTCACGAGTTCTTCAACGGCGTGCTGGCGCAGCGGGCGCACGGCGTGTTCAACGGCCGGATCATCGTGCGGCCCGGCGCGCAGCGCACCGACTCGAAGCAGACGAACAACAACCTGCTGCTCTCGACCGAGGCGCGGGCCGACAGCCAGCCCCAGCTTGAGATCTACGCCGACGACGTGAAGTGCACCCACGGCTCGACGGTCGGGCCGCTCGACCAGACGGCGCTGTACTACCTCCGCAGCCGCGGCCTGTCGCCCGAGGCGGCGCAGAGCCTCGTGACGTACGGCTTCGCGGCCGAGATCCTGGGCCGGATGCAGCGCCCCGACGTGCGCGAGCGCCTCGACCGCCTGGTGCGCGCCGGGCTGGAATGATGCTCGACGCCGCCCGCCTCCGCGCCGACTTCCCGTTGCTCGAGCGGCAGGAGCACGGCCGCCGCCTCGTGTACCTGGACAACGCGGCGACCACCCAGAAGCCCGAGGCGGTCCTGAGCGCGATCGCCGACTACTACCGCACCACCAACGCCAACGTCCACCGCGGCGCGTACGCCCTCGCGATCCGCGCCACGGAAGCCTACGAAGCGGCGCGCGCCAAGCTCGCGGCGTTCGTGAACGCGTGGGCGCCCGAGGGCGTCGTCTTCACGCGCGGCACGACCGAGTCGATCAACCTGGTGGCGGGCTCCTACGGCCGCGCCCACGTCGGCCGGGGCGACACCGTGGTCGTGACGGCAATGGACCACCACTCGAACCTCGTGCCATGGCAGATCCTCTGTCAGGAGAGGGGCGCGACGCTGCGGATGGTCGAGATCACGGAGGACGGTCGCATCGACCTGTCCGACTTCGGGACGGCGCTCGAGCGGCGCCCGAAGCTCGTCGCCTTCCCGTACGTCTCGAACGCGCTCGGCACGGTGAACCCGGTGGCGCAGCTCGCCAAGCTGGCGCACGCGGTCGGGGCGGTCGTGGTGGTGGACGGCGCGCAGTCCACGCCGCACTTGAGGGTCGACGTCCAGGCGCTCGACTGCGACTTCTACGCACTGTCGGGTCACAAGATGCTCGGGCCGATGGGCTCGGGGGCGCTGGTCGCCAAGCCGGAGCTGCTCGAGGCGATGCCGCCCTATCACGGCGGCGGTGAGATGATCTCGCGCGTCTTCGACGACCACTCGACCTACAACAAGATCCCACACAAGTTCGAGGCCGGGACGCCGAACGTAGAAGCCGCGGTCGGGCTCGCGGCGGCGATCGGCTACCTGGAGAAGATCGGTCTCGAGCGGATCGCCGAGCACGAGCAGGCGCTCGCTCAGGCGGCGATCGAGCAACTGACGCAGATCGACGGTGTGACGGTCTACGGGCCGCGCGGTCACCGTGCGGGCGTGGTGTCCTTCACGTATGGGGACATCCACCCGCACGACATCGCCACCATCCTCGATCAGGACGGCGTCTGCATCCGAGCCGGCCACCACTGCACGCAGCCGCTGATGCGCCGGCTCAACGTCCCGGCGACCGCGCGCGCCTCGTTCTACCTCTACAACGAGCTGGGCGACGTCGCCGCCCTCGCCGGCTCGCTCGTCAAGGCGGGAGCCCTGTTTGGATACGTCCCCGCCTGAGCCGCGGCTCAGCGCGCTCTATCAGGAGCTGATTCTCGACCACTACCGCCGCCCCCGCAACAAGGGCGCGCTCGAGGGGGCGACGCACTCGGTATCGCTCAACAATCCGCTGTGCGGTGACGAGATCGATCTGCAGCTCCGCGTGGACGCGGACGTGATCCGGGACGTGCGGTTCATCGGGCGGGGCTGCTCGATTAGCCAGGCGTCGGCGTCGATGATGACGCAGCTTCTCAAGGATCGCACGGTCCCCCAGGCGCTCACCCTCGCCGCGCGGATGAGCGCGATGATGCAGGGCGACGAGTCCGCCGCGAAGGACAAGTCCCTCGGAGACCTGCGGGCGCTCGCCGGCGTGTCCAAGTTCCCGGTGCGCATCAAGTGCGCGCTGTTGCCCTGGAACGCACTCACGGATGCCGTGAAGCCGTAGCCCGGAGGGGCTGTCCCCTTCCCTCTTCCCCCTTCCCTGTCAGATTACCGCAGCATGAACAGCCCCGTCGTCGTCCTCGACCGCGTCACCAAGCGCTTCGCCGGTCACACCGCGGTGGACGGCCTGTCGCTCGCGGTCCCGAGCGGCGTGATCTTCGGGTTGCTCGGGCCAAACGGCGCCGGGAAGACGACATCGATCCGCATGATCATGGACATCCTCGAGCCGGACGAGGGCGAGGTGCGGCTGTTCGGGGAGCGCGGAGCGGGGCGCGATCAATCGGGTCGCATCGGCTACCTGCCGGAAGAGCGGGGCCTGTACCCCAGGATGCGGGTGCTCGACGTGCTCGTGTTCCTCGCCGAAGTGAAGGGTGTGCCGCGCCGGGCCGCCCGCACGCGGGCGCTCGAGTGGCTGGACCGCCTCGGGCTGGGCGATTGGCGACAGCGCCGGGTGAACGAGCTGTCGAAAGGGATGCAGCAGAAGGTGCAGTTCATCTCCACGATGCTGCACGACCCCGACCTCGTGATCCTGGACGAGCCGTTCTCCGGGCTCGACCCGGTGAATGCGCAGGTGATGAAGGATACCGTGCTCGATCTGCGCCGCCGCGGCAAGACCATCCTGTTTTCGACCCACATCATGGAACAGGCCGAGAAGCTGTGCGATGAGCTGTGCATCATCGCCCGCGGGCGAAAGCTCGTGGACGGAGCGTTGAGCGACATCAAGCGGACCCATGGCGGACACCATCTCGTGATCGGGTTCGACGGGAGCGCTGGGGCCGCCCAGCAGGTCTTTGCCGAGACAGGACTCGTGAAGAAGGTCGACGACTACGGTCAGTACGCCGAGCTCGAGCTCGCCCCGAATGCAGACGCGCAGCAGATCCTCCAGCGGCTCGTGGCGTCCGGGGCGCGGCTGTCGCGGTTCGAGCTGATGGAGCCCTCGTTGAACAAGATCTTCATCGACTTGGTGGGGCCGGAGGCAGCCCGGGCCGCTGCACAGCCGGGGGCGGAGGCCGCCCCTGCGTAAGGTCTGGGCGGTCGTGCGGCGGGAGTTCCTGGAACGGGTGCGCAAGAAGTCGTTCTGGGTGATGGCGCTGCTCGGGCCCGTGTTCTTCGCGGCGATCTTCCTGCTGCCGCTGCTCATGTCAGGCGGTGGCGGCGTCAAACGGCTGGTGGTGGTGGACCGTACCACGACGACGCTCGGGGCCCTCGTGGCGGCGCGGCTCGATTCGACGCAGCGGTTCGTCGTCGTGGGTCGCGTGCCGGGCGGCGCGGGCGTGGAAGACTCCTTGGCCCGCGAAGTCGGGCTGAAGAGCATCGACGGGTTTCTCGTGCTGTCGGACTCCCTGACCGCCACGGGCCACGCGGAATACCGCGCGTCCAATGTGTCCTCGCTGGAAGACATCGGCCTGCTGCGCGAGTCCCTGGGGAGGCTGGCAGAGCGGGCGCGGCTGGAGCGCGCCGGCGTGGATCCGGCGATGGTGGCGCGAGCCCAGATCCGCGTGTCGCTCGACACGAAGAAGATCACGGGTGGGCGCACGACCGAGGAGAGCGCCGGCCAGTCGTTCTCGCTTGCGTATTTCATGATGCTGATCCTCTACATCTCGCTGCTGCTGTACGGCGTGCAGGTCATGGGGTCGGTCATCGAGGAGAAGACGTCGCGCGTCATCGAAGTCCTGGTGAGCTCCCTCAGACCGTTCCAGCTGCTGCTCGGAAAGTTGCTCGGCGTCGGGGCGGTGTCGCTCGTGCAATTCGCGATCTGGGGGGCGTCGGGCCGGCTGCTGCTCACTCAGCGGGCAGCGCTGGTCAGCCGCATGGGGGGCGCCGACCCCGAGGTCGGGCAGGTGTTCCAGGTGCCGCACGTATCCGGGGCGACCGCTCTTGTGTTCATCGCGTTCTTCCTGGGCGGCTTCTTCCTGTACTCGGCGATGTTCGCGGCGGTCGCCGCGACCTGCTCCACCGAGCAGGAGGCGCGCCAGAGCCAGGTACCGGTCACCGTCCTGATCATGATCGCGTTCTTCGGCTCATTCGCCACGCTCGCGAACCCGGAGTCCCGGCTCGCCGTGACCCTCTCGCTCGTCCCGTTCACGTCGCCGATCGCGACTCCGGCGAGGTGGGCGGCGGGGAATCTCTCGGCGCTGGATGTGATCGCGTCGCTCGCGCTGCTGATCACCGGCACCGTACTGGTCACATGGATCGCGGCGAGGATATACAGGGTCGGGATCCTGATGACCGGCAAGCGGCCAAACCTCAAAGAGCTCGTTCGCTGGGTCAGGGCGGCCTAGGACAGACGGGTAGACGGCGAGACGGGTAGCGGATCCCAGTGGGTCGTGTATAGGTATGGTACGGACTGCAACGAACGGGTTAGGCGTCCGCCCCCGTCATCGCTACACTGCCGCCATGCCTCCCTATCGGAATCTCAAAGCATGGGAGCACGCGGAGCGCCTTGCGGTGGAATGCGTGAAGGCCTCGCGTGGATTTCCCGAGTTCGAACAGCACTCCCTCGCCGATCAGCTACGGCGCGCCGCGTACAGTGTTCCTCTGAACATCGCCGAGGGCAGCGCTAAGCGCGGCAGCCGAGAATACCGCCGCTACCTTGACACGGCACGAGGCTCACTCGCAGAAGTGGAAACGATGCTGGGCATGGCCCACTCCCTCGGCTATCTCCGTCCCGCGGAGTTTGGTCGACTCGAAGCACTGGCCACTGAAACGAGCAAGACGCTGTACGGGCTGCTCCGCAAGATCACCGAGAGCGCCTCGAGGTAACCTCACTCCTAAGCCCTGGGAGCCACTACCCGTCTATCCGTCTCGCCGTCTGTCCTAGTACCTTTTCCTCATGCCTGTCGATTATGACGTCATCATCGTCGGCGCCGGCCACGCCGGCACTGAGGCCGCCGTCATGTCCGCTCGCCTCGGCGCGAAGACTCTCCTGCTCACTTCCAACCTCGACACCATCGGCCAGTTGAGCTGTAATCCCGCCATCGGCGGGATCGCGAAGGGCACCGTAGTGCGCGAGATCGACGCCCTCGGCGGTATCATGGGCCGCGCCACCGACCGCGCGACGATCCAGTTCCGCATGCTCAACCGCTCCAAGGGACCGGCGGTGTGGGCGCCGCGCGCGCAGTGCGATCGCACGCTGTACCGGCGCGCGGTGCGCGCGCTGCTCGAGCGCCACCCGAGCCTCGAGCTGACGCAGGGGATGGTGAGCCGTCTTCTGATTGAGGGAACGCACGCGACGGGTGTCGCGACGTCTGATGGGCGAGTGTTGACGGCGCACGCTGTCGTAATCACGGCGGGCACCTTCCTGCGTGGCCGCATTCACCTCGGGACGGACACCCAGATCCCGGCGGGGCGGGCGGGCGACCAGCCCGCCGTCCAAGTCGCGCAACATATTGAATCACTTGGACTTACAGTGTCGCGCTTCAAGACCGGCACGCCGCCTCGCGTGGACGGTCGCTCGGTCGATTGGTCCAAACTCGAGCGCCAAGACGGTGACGGGACCGCGTATCGCTTCTCCTGCTATGAACGGGTCGAGCGGCCACGCCAGGTGCCGTGCTGGATCACGTGGGCCGGTGAGGCAGTGAAGGACATCATCCGCCGACACTTGAAGGAGTCGGCGCTGTACGGCGGCGCCATCGCTGCGCGGGGCCCGCGATATTGCCCATCGGTCGAAGACAAGATCGTGAAGTTCCCCGACGCCCAGCGGCACCAGGTCTTCCTCGAGCCGGAGGGGCTCGACACACACGAGCTGTACGTGAACGGGCTCTCCACTTCCCTGCCCGTCGGTGTCCAGCTCGAGTTCCTGCACGCTGTCCCCGGTCTTGAGCGGGCGAAGCTGACGCGGCCCGGGTACGCGATCGAGTACGACTACTACCCCCCGACGCAGCTCACTCCCTGGCTCGAAACCAAGGCGATCGAGCGCCTTTTTTTCGCCGGCCAGATCAATGGTACGACGGGATACGAGGAAGCAGCCGGCCAGGGCGCCGTTGCGGGGATCAACGCGGTACGCCGAATGCGCGGCCTGGAGCCGGTGTTGTTCGGGAGGGACGAGGCGTACATCGGTGTGCTGGTGGACGATCTGATCACGCGCGGGGTCGATGAGCCGTATCGGCTGTTCACGTCGCGGTCCGAGTACCGACTGCTGCTGCGACAAGACAACGCGCTGCGCCGCCTCGCCCCGCTGGCGGAGCGACTGGGCCTCCTCACAGCGGCGGAGCTGCGGGAAGCCGAGCGACGCTTGCGGGAGGAAGAGCGGCTTCTGGACACCGCTCGGGCAACGACGATCAATCCGAGCCAAGCCGATCCGGTGCTGGCCCCCACCGGCACGACGCTCACCGAGCCGGAGCGCGTGGCGAGCGTGGCGCGGCGTCCGGGGGCGTCGTTGCGCGCGTTGCTCGAGGCGGCGGGCCTGACGGTGACGTGCGACGACGACGTGGTGGGGAGCGCGGAAATCGAGCTCAAGTATGACGGCTATCTGGCGCGCGAGCGCGAGGCGGCGAGCCGGCTCGCGGAGCTCGCCGCGTTCGTGCTGCCAGCCGAGCTTCCCTATCTCGAGATGCTGAGTCTTGCGACCGAAGCGCGGCAGAAGCTCGATCGAGTGCGGCCCACGTCCCTGGCTCAGGCGGCACGGATTCCGGGTGTGAGCCCGAGCGATCTTCATAACCTCGTCGTCGAGACTGCACGCTGGCGACGCCGAGTAGCGTGAGCGACGTGTTTCACGTGAAACTACCCATGAGTTTCACGTGAAACCGGCACTTTACCGGTCGTGCTGGGCGACGTATATTTTACTCCCTGTGACCGTCGCGCAACATAACTCATTGTCTAACAATAAGTTATCAGATGTCTCGCGTCATCGCCATCGCTAACCAGAAGGGCGGCGTCGGGAAGACGACCACCGCCGTCAACCTCGCCGCGTCGCTGGCGACCGCCGAGCGCAAGACTCTGCTCGTCGACGCTGACCCGCAGGCGAACTCGACAAGCGGCGTCGGCATCGAACGCGATCGCATCCGGCACTCGCTGTACGACGCGTTACTCGACGGCCGCCCACTGGTCGACGCACGCTTTGCCCACGTGCACTTCCCGTATCTCGACGTCGTCCCCGCCACCCAGGATCTCGTCGGCGCCGAGCTCGAGCTCGTCGGCAAACAAGGGCGCGAAGCGATGATGCGGCGCGCCCTGCAGGCGATCCGCGACCAGTACCAGTACATCATCATCGACTGCCCCCCGTCGCTCGGACTGCTCACGCTCAACATGCTCACGGCGGCGGACAGCGTGCTGATCCCCATTCAGTGCGAGTACTACGCGCTGGAAGGCCTGTCTCAGCTGCTCAACACGGTGAAGCTGGTGCAACGCAATTTCAACCCGGCGCTCGCCATCGACGGCGTGCTGCTGACGATGTTCGATGCCCGCCTGAACCTCAGCAAACAGGTCGCCGACGAAGCGAAGGAATACTTCGGCTCCCAGATGTTCGGCATCACCATCCCCCGCAACGTCCGACTCGCCGAGGCGCCCAGCTTCGGGAAGCCGATCTTGCTGTACGACGTGCAGTCCGTGGGGGCGAAGAGCTATTTGGCCGTGGCGCAGGAGCTGATCCGTCGGGTCGAGCGCGCCGGCGCCGCGGCTTCCGTTCCCCCTGCCCCGCCCGCTCCTGAACCGCTGCCGGAGGTGCCCGCATGACGGAAACCATCGCTGGTCGCCGTCGTCTCGGTCGGGGGCTCGAGGCCCTGCTGGGACCCACGCGCGAAGAAGCCGAACGCGAAGGCAGCCTCGTCGAGCTGGCGATCGCCGACATTCGGCCCAACCCGTACCAGCCGCGGCGGGACGTCGATCCGGCCGCCCTGGAAGAGTTGAAAGCGTCGATTCTCAAAGCGGGGCTGTTGCAGCCGGTCGTGGTGCGCGCCGCCCCTGGCGACCGCGCCCCCGGCTACGAGTTGATCGCCGGTGAGCGCCGGCTGCGCGCCTGTCAGGCGCTGGGCTGGGAGCGGATCCCCGCGGTGAAGCGCGATGTGGATGACCGCACGGTGCTGACGCTCGCGCTGATCGAGAACCTGCAACGCGACGACCTGTCGCCGGTCGACGAGGCGCGCGGCTACGAGCGTCTCATCGCCGAGTTCAGCCTCACCCAGCAGGACGTCGCCGACGCGGTGGGACGCGACCGCTCCACCGTGGCCAACGCGCTCCGACTCCTCAAGCTCCCGGCGGGCGTGCTCGCGTTGCTGCACGAAGGTCGGCTGTCGGTCGGGCACGCGCGCGCGCTGCTCGCGCTCGATGACCCGCGCGCGGTGGCGGCGGTCGCCAAGGAAGCCGTGGACCTGGGGCTGTCCGTGCGTGATGTCGAGGATCGGGTGCGGGGCGGCCGGGCGCCGGTGCGGCGGCCGCGCTTGAAGCAGGGACTCGGGGCAGCGCCCGAAGTGCGCCGCATCGAGGACGCGCTGCGCCGCCGCCTCGGCACCGACGTGCGCGTCACGCTGCGGGCCAAAGGGAAGGGGCAGATCCACCTCAACTTTTATTCGAACGACGACCTCGCGCGCCTGCTCGAGCTGATTCTGGGAACGCCGTTCGACGGATGAAGCACAAGAGCGTCACCATCGTCGTCCACACCGATGGCGAGCTCGAATCCCGCCAGTACCGGGTGCCGTTGTGGGCCTTCGAAGTCGGGAAATGGACCGCGGGCGGCATCGCGGTCTTGGTCGTGCTGTTCTTCTTGTTCGCCGGACCGATCACGCGCAATGCGGTTCGGGCGCAATTCCTCGACCGGCAGGTAGCGCGTCTGCAGGAGGAGAACGGCCGCGTGCAGCAGCTCGCCGCCGCGCTGAACCGGGCGGAGGCCAACTACCAGGAGCTGCGGCAGCTGCTGGGGGTGAAAGCGCCGCCCGAAAAGGTCGTGGTCCGGGCCGACCTGCCGCGCGCGCTGGCCGTGCGGGCGCGGGCGCCCGGCGCGCCGCCGCGCCCCGCGTCCGACTCCGCGTCGCCGCTCCACTGGCCGCTCGACGACGGCGGCTTCGTGACCCGCGGGCAGGTGCAGGCGGGAGATCCCGCCGAGTCGCACCCCGGCATCGATATCGCCGTGCCGACCGGGACGGCGGTGCGCGCCGCCGCCGCAGGCGTCGTGGCGCATGCTGGCACGGACCCCGCCTACGGCCTGTTCGTCCTCTTGCGGCACATTGACGGATATGAGACGATGTATGGACACGCCTCGCGGCTGGTGGTGCGCGAAGGCGACTCGGTAGTGGCGGGGCAGGTGATCGCGCTCTCGGGTAGCTCCGGGCGATCCACCGCGCCGCACCTCCATTTCGAAATCCGCCGCGAGGGCAAGTCGCTCGATCCCCTCACGGTCATGAAACGGGAGAACTGACATGGCCATCTTCACCGAGAAGGGGCACGGCGCTCCAGAGAGCGAAACCGGCCTCTCGATCATCGGCACCGGCATGCGCGTCGTCGGGGACATCACCGCTGAAGGGGTGGTGAAGATCGAAGGAACCGTGGTCGGTACCGTGCGCGCCGGGCGTCAGGTCCTAGTCGGGAAGGGCGGGGAAGTGGAAGGGGACGTGATCTCCCGTGAAGCGATCATCGGCGGCGAAGTCCGGGGGAGCATCCGCGCCGACGAGCGCGTCGAAATCCAGGCATCGTGCGTGGTGCACGGCGACATCGCGGCCAAGCGCTTGCTTGTGCAGGAGGGTGGAGAGATCAACGGTGTGGTGCGGATGGGCGAGACCGCCCTTGAGCCTGAGACCTTGGAGAAGGCTGCGGCGCCGCGGTCCTATTAGGCCGCGCTAGATATCCACACGTCAGCGTTTCCCGCATGTGGATTGTTTATCTCGCTACTACACAGTGACTTATAGATTTCCCCATGTGGGAATCTCACGTCAGTGTCCCTAGGCTGCCGCGCTAATGTCATCATACTGTCACCGCCGGACCGGCTGATGCAGCTCGGGGAGTTGGTCACGTACCTCGACGCTTACCTGCGCGTCGGCGAGGTGCCGGACGCGCCCCACGCGCTCAATGGGCTACAGGTGACGAAGACTGGGGACGTCGGGCGCCTTGCCGCGGCCGTCGATCTGTGCGAAGCGACCGTGAGAATGGCGGTCGAGCAGCGGAGCGACCTGCTGCTGGTGCATCACGGGCTCTTCTGGGGTGGGCCGAAGCCGCTCACCGGACCCGCGTACCGACGCGTGGCGGGACTCGTGCAGAACAACGTCGCGCTCTACAGCGCGCACCTCCCGCTGGACATGCATCCCGAGGTCGGCAACAACGCGGTGCTCGCGCGGCAGCTGGGCGTCACGCTGCGCGGTGGGTTCGGCACGGAGTACGGCGTGCCGATCGGCGTGTGGGGGGAGCTGGACACCTCGCGCGAGGCACTGCAGCAGCAGGTCGCCGCGGCGCTCGGGGCCACGCCGCGCGTCCTGGCGTTCGGCCCGGAGCGGGTGCGCCGTGTGGGGATCGTCACCGGAGGGGCCGGTTCGATGATCGGCCAGGCGCGAGCGGCGGGACTCGACACCTACGTCACGGGCGAAGGGGCGCACCATACGTTCTTCGATGCCGAAGAACTGGGCGTGAACGTCTTCTATGCCGGGCACTACGCGACGGAGACGGTCGGGATCAAGGCGCTGGCGGAACACCTGTGCGCGAAGTTCGGACTCCCCTGGACTTTCCTCGACCACCCGACGGGTCTGTGAGCGCGCGGCGCGTCCTGGGCGTGCTCGCCGTCGCGGAACTCCTGGCGATGGCGCCGTGGTTCAGCGCGTCGGCTGTCGCACCGACGCTCTCACGCGTGTGGCAGCTCACACCCGCTGGCACGGCCTGGCTCACGATTTCGGTGCAGCTGGGCTTCGTCGTCGGGGCGCTCGTCTCCGCGGTCCTCACGCTGAGCGACATCTGGTCTGCGCGGCGACTCGTCCAAGCGTCGGCGATCGCGGCGGGGCTCGCCACCTTCGGCGTCGCGAGCGCCTCGAATCCTACCGTCGGCATCGCGCTACGCATGGCGACCGGCGCTGCGCTCGCCGGCGTGTACCCGCCGGGGATGAAGATCGTGGCCGGCTGGTTCCGCGAGGGCCGTGGCTGGGCAATCGGCATCATGGTCGGCGCGCTGACACTCGGCTCGGCGCTGCCGCATCTGCTGCGCTGGCTCGTGCCCGTGACGGTGTGGCGTCCCGTGCTCGGTTTCGCCGGGGCGCTGGCGCTGCTCGGTGCCGCGCTGATGGCGCTCGTGCCGCACGACGGCCCGTTCGCGACCCCGGCTCTCAGGTTCAGTTGGAGCGCCGTGCCACGGATTGTACGCCAGCGCGCCGTCACGCTCGCGAACCTCGGCTATCTCGGCCACATGTGGGAGCTCTATGCGATGTGGACTTGGATCGCGGCGTTCGTCGCGGCGAGCGAGCACGCCCGCACCGGCGTCGCGCCGCCTGCGGGCTCGACCGCGCTCGTGACGTTCGCCGTGGTGGGGAGCGGCGCCGTCGGCTGCTGGCTCGGCGGGACGGCCGCAGACCGATGGGGGCGGACGCTCGTCACGACCAGCGCGATGGCGCTTTCCGGCGCCTGCGCCCTCGCGGTCGGGACAGTGTTCGGGCAGACGCTGGCGGTGCTGCTGCCCGTGCTGTTGGTCTGGGGTGTGACGGTGGTCGCGGATTCGGCGCAGTTCTCCGCGTCCGTGAGTGAGCTCGCCCCTCAGGACTTGGTGGGCACGGCGCTCACCCTTCAGACCAGCCTGGGCTTCTTGCTCACCTGTCTCACGATCTATCTCTTGCCGTGGGTTGCGGAGCGGATCGGCTGGCGCTGGAGCATGAGCGTGCTCGCCCTGGGACCGGCGGGGGGGATGTGGGCAATGCTGGCGTTGCGGCGGCGCCCGGACGCGGCGGCGTTGGCGGGCGGGCGGCGCTAGGGGACCACGAAGATGCCTACGTCCCCGCCGTAGTCATCCGGCGCGCGTGTCGCGCCGGCCGGCACGATCCACGCCGCCCCGTCGATTCGGACGTCGATGCGGTGCACGCCGCTCGTGATGGGCAGCACGACTTCCCAGATGCCACCCCCGGCCCGGCTGAGGGCCAGCGGTTGCCAGTCGGTGAAATCCCCCGCGACCTCCACTCGTATGGCGTCCGCGACGTGCACCACCAGCCGCACGGGCCTGCTGCGATCCACCTGCACCTCGAGCCGCGCGCTGGTCGAGGTGCCGGCGCCGTCCGCCCCGGCACCGCGCGGCGCCGTGCGGTCTCGCGAGATCGTGTGACGGGGAGCCGCTGTGTGAATGCGGATCGCGGCTGCGAAGTAGCGAGCGGCGATGCTGCCGCTGATCGGGTCGGTTGGATAGCGGCCCCCCGACAGCAGGAGCGCCATGCGCTCGCCGAGCGCAAGGGCGGCGCTCGTCTCGCCGTACATGCCGCGCCCCCCGCCGCGACTCCAGACCCGCCCGCCGAGCGTCGCATCCAGCGTGACCTGGCCCCACCCCGCGTGGGCGGAGGATTCGACGTCGGTGTAGGAGGTATCGCCGACGCGGGAGAGACTCGCCGACACCCGCAGCGTGAGCGCCGCCCGGCGGAGCCATGCACCCGCGCTGGCCGCGAGCACGCCGCGCGGCGCGGAGCCGTACGACGCTCGTCCTGCGGTGCCGCTGATCCAGGCGCCTCGCTCTGCCTCGATGATGTGCAGCCGCGCCTCCCCGACCGCATGCCAGAAGCTGGCGAACTCGACGTAGCGGCTGGCGCCCGCGGCGGCGGAGAATTCACCCCGCCAGCGACGGGCTGCGGGAGTGAAAAACGAGCCGGCCACCGAGCCTTGCAGGCTGCGGTGGCCGCTTTCGAATCGCAGGTAGGTGCCGCGCGCAGTCACCGCACCGTCGGGTCGTTCCCAGCGCACGCCGGGCGTCATCGACGCGGCGCCGGAGGCGAGGAATCCGTCGTAGCGCACCGTGGACAAGCCGACGTCGACGGTGCCGGTGGTCTGGGCGGCGGGTGCGCGCACCGTGAGGAGGGACCATCCTGCCGCCGCGGTGGCGGCCCAGGCCCGTCTCCCCGCCGTCACGACAGCGCGGTGCTACGGTCGACCGGGGCGCGCGTCGCGGGCGCCCGCGTTCACATGCGTGGCGTCGGTGCTCTGCAGGCCGGCCGCCGCCGCGGCAGTGGCCGCGGTCGGCGCCGCGCCGAGCGCGATGTCGCGCTCGACGGCGCGGCGGAAGTCGATCAAGTCCGCGTCGCGCGTGCCGGCGGCGAGCGCGAGGACCGCGGCGGCGGCGCTGTCCACCGGCACGCCGCTCGCCACGAGGTCCGTGAGGACGGCGAGCGGCACGGTGATGGTCTGGCGACGCGACCGCCGCAGCTGCGCCAGGACTGGGGTACCTGCACCCGCCCGCAGCGCCGCCGCCCCGGCCTCGAGCTCGGGGGGCGTCGCGCCCGCTCCCAGCGCCGCGCGGGCTCTGCCGAGATCTGCGGCGAGGCGCTGCACGGCGCTCACGATGAGGGACCCGGGCGCGCCCTTGGTCGCTCCTTCGAGCGCGCGCTGCACCAGCGGCTCGGTAGGAAGGCCTGCAGCCCGCGCCGAGTCGATCACGACCGCGACGAGGGAGCGGGCGCCGGCGTCGAGGCGCCCGAGCCGCGGATCTTGGGGATGATCTTGCGCGGCTGCGGTCGCGACGAACACCGCGGCCAGCGCGCCGGCGGTCGCGAGGGACCTGAGGCCGTGGGGCACAGGTCTCGTCGTCACGAGCCACCCACGGTGACGACCGAGCTCGGTGCACCGAACTCGTCGTCATGTACGTGCGGGGCTGCGGGATCGGCGAGCCAGCGGGAGCCGTCGACAAGGAAAGCGTAGCGATAGCGCCCCGGAGACAGGGGCAGCACCGCGGTCCAGACGGAGCCGCCGCGCTGGGCGGGTCGCATCGGCGTGCGCGTGGCGTCCCAGTCGTTGAAATCGCCGACCAGGGCCACCCGCGCGGCGCGCGGGGCGACCACGACGAACTGAAACTCCCGGCGCGCGGCCTCGGCTGGCAGCCCCGAGCGAGGTCCCCTACGGGGCAGCGCCAGCATGAGGGCCGCGAGCCCCGCGGCCAGCGCCAGAGCGCCGAGCGGCGAGACGGCGAACTGACGCGGCCGGATGAGCCAGCGCCACCCGGCGACGGCGGCGCCGGGTGCCCGGACGCTCTCGCCCCGCGCGATCTCCTGCATCACGCGTCCGTCGAGCGCCGGATCGATCCGCACGGGGTGGCGCACGTGGCTCACGATCCGCTCGACCGGGTCCTGCCGATCCTCAAACACGTTCCGCCTCCCGGAAAATGACCTGCAGTTGCTCGCGAGCACGTTTCACCCGCATCTTCAACGCCGAAATCCCCGCGCCGGTCAGTTGCGCCATCTCCTCGTATTCCAGGTCCTCGATGTGCTTGAGGAGGAACGCCTCCCGGTATTCCGGGGAGAGGCGGCCCAGCGCCCAGCGGACGGTGTCGTCCCACTCGGCGCGCTCGGCCGGACTGGGGAGCGGCACACCGTTCAGCGCCGCGTCGTCGCGCACGAACAGCCGCGCGCGTCGCGCGGCCCGCCCGCCCGTCGTGCGGCATCGGTTCACGAGGATGCCGTAGAGCCACGCGCCGAATCGCTCGGGATCGTCGCAGCGCGCGAGCGAGCGATGCGCCCGGACGAACGCGTCCTGCAGCGCTTCCTCCGCGTCCTGCCGGTCTCCGAGCATGTGCACGGCGTAGCGGCCGAGGCGATCACGGTACCGTGCGACGAGCGCGCCGTACGCGCCGGTGTCGCCCGCCAAGACGCAGCGCACCAGCTCTCCGTCGCTCGTCCCCACGTTCTCTATACCCATCGAGGAAGCCACAACGTCACATTACCCGGGGGTTGTGACGCCGGCCAGGGGCGCCGGAGTATTCTAGGACGAAGCCATTGTGCGCGGATTCCTCGTGGGGAGTGACCATAGTGACTATGTCGAGATGCATCAGCTCGCTCGCCGTCGTTGCCGTCCTGGTCGCCGTGAGCGGATGCTACCAGGACGACACCAACCCGACCGTCGCGCAGCGTGGCAAGCCGCTGGCGAAGATCCTGCTCACCGACGCGCCGTTCCCGTACGACTCGGTGGCGAGCGTCAACATCTACGTTGTTCGAGTCGAGGCGAGCGCGCAGACGGACACGAGCGGGGGCGGGGACTGGGTGCTCATCGCCGAGCCGCGGAAGGGCTTCAATCTGCTCACGCTGCAACAGGGCACGACGGCCTTCGTCGGGGAAGGAGAGCTGCCGGCCGGTCAGTACCACGCGATCCGGATGACGATCGACACCAGCCTGTCCTCGGTCGTTTGGAACAGCGGCCTCAGGGCACGAGTGAACTGGCAGAACTGGTCGGGCTCGACCGAAGAACCGCTCTACGCGCTGGTCGAGTACCCGGTCAACGTCCCCACTGACGGTGCGGAAATCGTCATCGATTTCGACGTCGGTCGCAGCTTCTTGTACAACTTTTATGGCACCAACGAGTTCATCCTTATGCCGCAAATCCGCGCGATCAACTCCGCGGCGACGGGGACGATTGCGGGCAGCGTGACGAGCGACTACACCGGCGCGACGCGTCCCATCGCGAACGCCAACGTCACGGTGTGCGGTAGCGCCGCGTGCGATCCTCCGAACGCGTACGTCGTGGCAACGAGCCGGAGCGATTCGACGGGACGCTACACGATCGCGTTCGTACGCGCCGGGTCCTACACTGTTCGGGTCGAGCAGCCCGATTATCCGTTCCTCAATCCCGTGATCGTGGCCGACGTGACCGTCACACGGGGCGACACCATGCAGCTAGCGGTGTCCCTCCCCAAAGCAGGCTCGGGCGGCGGCGGATACGTCCGCATCTCCGGGCCTAGCTCCGTCGGCGTCGGCGGCACGATCAGCCTCAGGGCTGCCGTGGGCGATGCCGCCGGCAACCCCGTGTCGAATCCCTCGGTGTCGTGGACGAGCAGCAACAGCGGGATCGCGCAGGTGAGTGGTGTGGGCGACACGGCGTCGGTGATGGGTCGCCAAGCCGGTTATGCCACCATCACGGCGGTGAGCGGTCAACGGTCTGACACGCTCGGTATCCAAGTCGTGGGCTCGTCGGCGCCCGTGGCCTCGGTAACGGTCGTGCCCGGGAGCGCGAACCTTGCCATCGGGGACAGCGTCGGCTTCCGCGCCGAGCTGCGCGATTCGACGGGAACGGTGCTCACCGATCGGGCGGTATCGTGGTTCGCCACCGATAGCACGGTGATCAACGTCTATCCGTACGGCGCGCAGGCGCTCGTCCGGCCGCGGGCTGCGGGAAGCGCGTCCTTGCGCGCGACGAGCGAAGGGAAGACCGGCCAGGCGACGATCACGGTGCACTAAGGGCGTTGCGAGCCTGCAGCGGGGGCGCGGTGGCGTGACCGCGCTCCCCGCTTTAGGTTTCGCGGCCCGTGACCGCTTCGCATCACCGCCCCGGCGGCGGCTTCCGCAATCCCTGGGCGAACGCGGCGGCGCCCGCGTTCGGCGGCTTCCTCAAGTGGGTGCTGGTGCAGCGCCTCACCCGGCCGCGTCCGGCCGATCCCCCGCACTCGGCATTTCACCGGCTCGAGCCGAAGTTCGCGGCCCCCCGCGCGGCGCTCGACCGGCTGCTGGTGACGTGGGTCGGGCACTCGAGCTTCCTGCTCCAGGTGGGTGGGCTCAACGTGCTCACCGATCCGATGTGGAGCAGCCGTGCGTCGCCGGTTCGGTTCGCGGGCCCACGCCGCTGGGTGGCGCCGGGGATCGACTTCGCCACGCTGCCCCCGATCGACCTCGTGATGCTGTCTCACAACCACTACGACCACTTGGATGACCGCACGGTGCGCCGGCTTGCGGCGCGGGAGCCTCGCGCCACGTGGCTGGTGCCGCTCGGGCTGGGACGCTTCGTTCGGGCGCGCGGCGCGCGGGATGTGTGCGAGCACGATTGGTGGCAGGAAACACCCATCGGTCCGGCGCTCGTCGCCTGCACGCCGGCGCAGCACTTCAGCTCGCGCGGGCTCCGCGATCGCGGGGACACGCTGTGGTGCGGTTGGGCCGTGCGAACCAACCTCCACCGCGTGTTCTTCGCCGGCGACACCGGCTACCACCCCGAGTTCCGCCGCATCGCCGAGCGCTACGGGCCGTTCGACGTCGCGCTGCTGCCGATCGGCGGATACGAGCCCCGTTGGTTCATGCAGCCGGTGCACATGAATCCCGAGGAGGCCGTGCGGGCGTTTCGCGACCTGGGCGGCGGAGGCCATGGAACCGTCATGATTCCGATGCATTGGGGCACTTTCAAGCTCACCGACGAGGCCATGGACGAGCCTCCCATCCGAGCCCGGGTCGCGTGGCGGGAGGCGGGGCTCGCGCCGGAGCAGTTCTGGATGCTGGCGCACGGGGAGACCCGCGGGCTGTAGCAGAGACGGGGACTCCCCGCGCGGCGTGCCGGCGCCTAGTTTCCGCGATTCCAGACCATCTCGTTCCGGAGGCACCGTGCGTCGTCGCGCCCTCGTGGGGTTGTGCTCGCTCTGCTTCGTGGGCTGCGTCCGGCCGCCGCCGCCGCGGCCGTCGCTCATGGGCCCGTCGTCGCAGCCCGTGCTGCTGCCTCCTCAGCTGTTTCGCGAAGCCGTGCCCAAGAGCGACGCCGAGTGGCGGGCCGCCGGAAAGGAAGCGGCGACCCTCTTGTCGCAGTACGTCGCTATCAACACGACGAACCCACCGGGGAACGAGTTGAAGGCGGCGGAGTGGCTGCGGGCGCTGCTGGGGCGGGAGGGGATCGAGGCGCAAGTTTTCGAACCCGCGCCCGGCAAGGCGAACCTCCTCGCGCGGGTGCACGGCGACGGGACCGGGCGCCCGCTGGTCCTTCTCAATCACATGGACGTCGTGCTCGCCAGCCCCGAGTATTGGCAGGTGGACCCGTTCAGCGGCGTGGTGAAGGACGGGTACCTCTGGGGACGTGGCGCGCTCGACATGAAAGGTGAGGCGATCGCGCAGCTGATGACGCTGATCATCCTCAAGCGTGCGGGCGTTCCGCTCAAGCGCGATATCATTTTTCTCGCCACGTCGGACGAGGAGATCGGCGCGGGCGTGGGCGCGGGCTGGTTCGCCGGAAACCATCCCGATCTGATCCGAGACGCCGAGTTCCTGATCACCGAAGGGGGCACGATCCGCGCCGACGCGAGCGGCCACATCGAGTACTATGGCGTCGGCACGACCGAGAAGTCCCCGTTCTGGCTCGACGTCACGGCGAAGGGTACGTCGGGGCACGGCTCGCGCCCCACGCCGGACAACCCGGTGCACCGGCTGGTGCGCGCGCTGAACCGGATCGCGACCTGGCAAACACCGCTCGTCGTGACGCCCACCGTGGACCGCTATCTCCACGACCTCGCGACGATCGAGACCGATGCGGCACGGCGGGCCTGGCTCGCGGACGTGCGGGCGGCGCTCAAGGACTCGGCCGCGGCTCGCGCCCTCACGGCGGACCTCACCTACAACGCGCTGCTGCGGAACACGGTTTCGATCACGGGGCTCAAGGGGAGCGATAAGACCAACGTCATCCCGCCGGTCGCGTCGGCCGCGATCGACGTACGCCTCTTGCCGGGGCAGGATCCGGCGGCGTTCCTCGCGGAGCTGGTGCGCGTGGTCGGCGACAGCGCCGTGACGATTACGCCCCAGGGACCGAGCTGGCCCGCCACGGAGAGCTCGACCGACACCGAGCTGTTCCGGGCGATCGTGGCGGCGGCGCACGCGCGCGATCCCGACGCGCTCGTCACCACGCCGCCACTCACGGGGTTCACTGACAGCCATTTTTTCCGGCGCCTGGGGATCGTGAGCTACGGCGTATCGCCGTTCCCGCTCAACCAGGCCGAATCGCGTGGCGTGCACGGCAACGACGAGCGGGTGAGCCTCGACGCGCTGACGTTCGGCATCCATTTCATGTACGATGTCGTCTCGCGCGTCGTCGCGAAGTGATCGGGCCGCTCTTCTATCCCCGGCGTCACCCGCCCAGCCGCGACGGGCGCCCGCCCACCTTCGACCGCGCGGTAAAGGTGCCGATCGGCTGGGTGGTGGAGCACTTGTGCGCGCCGCTGGCGCGGTGGAATGGGCGGCTGCTCCTGACGCCCGAGGTCGGCGTCTCGATCCCCGGCCTTCTGCCGCAGCTCGACGGCTACCGCATCGCGCTCGTCACGGATCTCCACCGCGGCCCGGTCGTGCCGGCCTCCTGGCTCGTGCGCGTGGCGGACCGCGTCGCCGAGCTCGCGCCCGATCTCGTAGCGCTGGGTGGGGATTTCGTGAGCCACGTGAAGCGCGATCTCGACGGGCTCGCGTCCGTGCTCGCTCAGTTCCACGCGCGCGATCGTGTGGTGGCCGTGCTGGGCAATCACGACCACTGGGTGGGGCCGGACGCGGTCAGCGCCGTGCTCGAGCGCGCGGGCGTGACGTTACTCACCAACCGCCACGTCCTCGTGCGGCGCGGCGCGGCCACCCTGGCCGTGGCCGGAGTGGATGACTTTACCCACGGCGCGACCCGTCCCGACGAGGCGCTCGCCGGGGTCGCGCCCGAGATCCCCCGCATCCTGCTCTCGCATAATCCCGATCTCATCGAGTACCTCCCCGCCGGACTGCGGGTGGACGTGATGCTGTCGGGGCACACGCACAACGGCCAACTGCACCTGCCGTGGTTGGGTCCGCTCCTGGTGCCGTCGCAGTTCGGGGGGCGCTACATGCAGGGACTCAAGCGGGTCGGGGAGACCTGGCTCTACGTGTCGGCGGGGGTGGGGACAGCCGCGATCCCGATGAGATGGGGGAATCCCCCCGAGTTACCAGTGATCAGGTTGGAGAAAACAGGCTAGTATGCCTGTGCTGAAACCTCATTCCTGCTTCCCGTGTCCTACTTCAACGAGACGACGAACCTCACCGTCACGCACTCTGCCGTCTGCGGCGACACACTGCAGAAGCAGTCGTTCGGAAGCAAACGCTTCACGCCGAGCACTTCCGCCTCCGCGATCCCCGGCACATCTCGGTAGGTAATCTCCAGCGTCGCCCCATCGATCACGCGGTAGTGGACCGGCCGGCCGAGCAGGCGGTGGTGGGGATCGATCTTGGCGAGCCCGTCCGTGAGGCGGCGCTGGATCTCGCCGATCTGCTCGCTCACGGCGCTCTGTCGGCGAGCGTGGCGGCGGCGTTGCGTCGCATCCCGCGGAGACCTGGTCGCGCGAATGGAGTGTCGCCGTACCGGCGGGCGAACGCGTCATCATCGAGCTCGAGGAATTCGCGAGCGTCGGGGGCCGTGAGGTCCGAGCGAGGAGCGAGCTCCGCATCGGCAGTCGCCCGGGCGAACTGCACGTTCCACGGGCACACGTCCTGGCACACGTCGCACCCGAACAGCCAATCACCGACGAGCGACCGCTCGTCCGCCGTGAAGTCGCCGCGATGCTCGATCGTGAGATAGGAGATGCAGCGGCGCGCGTCCATCACGTGCGGCGCGACGAAGGCGTCGGTAGGGCAGGCATCGAGGCAGCGCCGGCAGGTGCCGCAGCGATCCCCCTGAAACGGCAGATCGGGCGTGAGGGCGGCATCGGTGAGAACCACGCCGATGAACGTGAAGGAGCCGATCCCGGGATGGATGAGCATCATGTTCTTGGCGATCCAGCCCAGGCCGGCGCGCTGCGCGAGCTCCCGCTCCGGAACGGGTCCCGCGTCCACGTAGCCGCGGGTCGTCGAGCCCGGTGCGAGCTCACGAATCGCGTCCGCGAGCCGCTCCAAGCGGCCGGCGAGCACGCGATGATAGTCGGCGGACTGAGCGTACTGGGCGACGCGCGGCTGACCCCGGGCCGGCGGCCCGGGGTCGTGGAAATAGTTCGTCAGCGTGACGACCGCCACCGTCGCTTCCGGCATGATGGCGGCCGGCTCTTTCCGTTTCGCCGCCTGGCGGTGCAGGTACGTCATCGTGCCGGCATAGCCCCCGGCCAGCCAGCGGTCGAGCTCGGCGGCGTGCGCGTTCGGCTCGAGGGACGCCACTCCCACCGCATCGAAGCCCAGTTCGAGGGCTCGACGCTTCAGCTCGACGGTCTCGCGTGACGTCTCCGCGCGACGTCTCTGCTCGACGCCTTTTTCTGTCATACGTGCATCGTCTCGCGCCGCCAGCGGGCGAAATTGATCACGTCCTCGACCGGCGGCACGGCGTGCTCGTCGCCGTACGCGGTGAGCATACGCCAGCGCGTGTACGCGCGGGGTGGGAGCGGCAAGAACGGCGGGCGGCGGTACCAGTCGCGCGCCCGAAAGCTCCACGTCAGGCGCAGCAGGTCGACGGCGAGTCGTGGGTTGACCGCCGCGCGGAGCACGAGGCGCGCGAGCAGGGCCGACCACGTGACGGGGGACACCATGCGACTGAATCTACTCCGGGACGTGTCGACCGTGCTTTTCCTTCTGTATATTGACCGCCTATGACGCTCGCCGGCGGGTTCCAGACGGGCCATCAGGCTGTGGCGCATCGGCTCGTGCGCTACCGCAGCGAGTTCCCGATCTTTCGGGACCGCGTCTACCTCAATACCTGCTCGCTCGGCGCGCTGGGCGAGCGCGCCCGGCGCAAGGGCGCGGAGTTCCTCGACGCGTGGGACGCGCGCGGCGCGGCGGCGTGGTACGACGTCTGGTGGGCCGCCCTGGCCGAGCTGCGCGGGCGCTACGCCCACGTGATCGGGGCGACGGCAGAGGAAATCGCGTTGGCGCCGAGCATCTCGGTCGCCCTCTCGGCGGTCGCCGAAGCGCTCGACTACACACGGCGGCCCAAGGTGGTGGTGACGTCGCTCGACTTCCCCACGGTAGCCTATCAGTGGCTTGCCAAGCGGGCGCGCGGCGTCGAGCTGGTGGTGGTCGAGAGCCCGGATCAGGTCTCGGTGCCGGTCGAGGCGATCGCCCGGGCGGTGGACGAGCGGACCGCGTTGGTGGCGACGTCGCACGTCTATTTCACGAGCGGCGCGATCCAGGACATCCGTGCGGTCGCGCACGCGGCGCACGCCCAGGGCGCCCTGTGCCTGATCGATGCCTATCAGTCGGTCGGGCAGGTGCCGTGCGACGTACGGGCAGCGGACGTCGATTTCCTCACCGCCGGCGGACTCAAGTGGTTGCTGGGCGGTCCCGGAATCGTGTTTCTGTACGTGCGGGACGAGCTCGCACGGCGCCTGGAGCCGGGGATCGCCGGATGGTTCGGTCACAAGCGCCAGTTCGCGTTCGAGCCGCGCTCGCTCGAGCGGCACGACGACGCGCGGCGCTTCGAGCTCGGCACGCCGTCGCTCGCCGCGATCTACACGCAGCTGGGCGGCCTCGACTACATCGAGGAGATCGGCGTGCCCGTCATCCGGGACGTGACCGCGGCGCTCACCGAAGACCTGATCGCGCGCGCCCGGGCCGCGGGCTTCCGGCCCAAGGTGGCCGCGCGGGCCGAAGACCGCTCGGCGATCGTGATGCTCCCGGCCGACGATCCCGCCGATCGGGTGCGGCATCTCGCCGTGGCGGGGATTATCGCCGACGCGCGTCCCGGTCACGTCCGCCTCTCCCCCTTCTTCTACAACGTGCAGGACGACTATGTCGCAGCGCTCGAGCGGCTCGCAGCACCAAGCGGTCACTGAGGATGAGCGGCTCCTCACCCCCCTCTCCCGTGAGCGCCGTGCGTTCACGAAGACCGACTCGTGGCGGGTGCTGCGCATCATGGGGGAGTTCGTCGAAGGGTTCGACACGCTTTCGGACGTGTACAATGCGGTGACGATCTTCGGTTCGGCGCGCACGCCCGCCGAAGACCCTTTCTACGAGAAGGCGGTCGAGACCGCGCGCATGCTTGCCGAGGAAGGCTTCCCGATCATCACGGGGGGCGGCCCCGGAATCATGGAGGCGGCCAACCGCGGCTGCCAGGAGGGGAACGGTCTGTCGATCGGCTGCAACATCGAGCTCCCGTTCGAGCAGGGGCTCAACCAATACGTCGAGCGAGCCATCAATTTTCGCTATTTCTTCGTGCGCAAGACGATGTTCGTGAAGTACTCGACGGCGTTCGTCGTTTTTCCCGGCGGCTTCGGCACGATGGACGAGCTGTTCGAAGCGCTGACGCTGATCCAAACCGGCAAGGTGCGTCATTTTCCGGTGATCCTGTTCGGCCGGACGTACTGGAAGGGGATGACCGACTGGCTGCGCGATCGGGTCGCCGGGGAAGGGAAGATCGCGACGACGGACCTGGACCTGTTCCACACGACCGACACCGCGGGCGAAGCGGTCACCATCATCCGACAGGCTCGAGAGCGCCGCACCCGGGAGTTCCCGGCCATCGACCGAGACGCGTGACCCATGACCACACGCAAGGACTTCCTGCGCGGGCAGCGCATCGATCCGAAGCCCATCACGGGCCGGGAGACGGTACCGGAGCTCGTGGACAACGCCTTCCTCGCGTACAACGCCGGCCGGCTCGCCGAGGGGTGCCGGCTCTTCTCGGAGCGCATGCTCGAGGACGACGTGACCGTGGGGATGAGCCTCACCGGTGCGATGACGCCGGCGGGCCTCGGCATGTCCACGCTCATCCCGCTCGTCGAGGCGGGGTTCATCGATTGGATCGTCTCGACCGGTGCGAACCTCTATCACGATGCGCACTTCGGTCTGGGGCTTTCGATGCACCGCGGCACGCCGTTCGCCGACGACGTGGAGCTGCGCGAGGAGGGCGTCGTCCGCATCTACGACATCTTCTTCGACTACGAGGTGCTGCTCTCGACCGACGCCTACATCCGCGAAGTCTCGGCGGGCCCCGAGTTCCAGCGATCGATGAGCACGGCCGAATACCACTACCTGCTGGGCGGCTACATTCTGCGGCGCGAGCAGGCGCTCGGCATCTCGCGGAAGTCCCTGCTGGGCGTGGCGCACGAGTGCGGGGTCCCGATCTACACCTCGTCGCCGGGGGATTCTTCGATCGGCATGAATGTGGCGGAGCAGGCCCTGACGGGCTCGCAGCTCCGCCTGGACGTGAGCGCCGACGTCAACGAGACCTCGGCGATCGTGTTTCGCGCCAAGACGCAGGGCGGCAAGAGCGGCGTGCTGATCATCGGCGGCGGCAGTCCCAAGAACTTCGTGCTCCAGACCGAGCCGCAGATCCAGGAGGTGCTCGGCATCAGCGAGAAGGGACACGACTACTACCTCCAGATCACGGACGCCCGGCCGGACACCGGCGGGCTGTCCGGCGCTACTCCCGCGGAAGCAGTCAGCTGGGGCAAGGTAGACCCCGACAAGCTGCCGGACACGGTGGTGTGCTACCTCGACAACACCGTCGGCTTCCCGCTGCTCGCCACATACGCGCTCGCCAAGCGAAAGCCGCGGCGCTTGCGGCGCCTGTATCACCAGCGGGCAGAGATGATGCGGGAACTGACCGAGGCGTACCAGGAGGCGAAGGCGGACCGCGACGCGCGCGCGGAGGCGGCCACTGCCGAGCGTCGGCCCTAGGCGCACCGAGCGGGAGGCGGACGACGGGCGACGCGGCGCCGGGGCATACGCGGCCTACGCCCTCGCCCTCCTCACGCTCATCAACCTGCTCAACTACACCGACCGCAACGTCATCTTCGCCCTGTTCGAACAGGTCAAGCGCGAGCTCGCCCTCTCCGATCAGCAGTTGGGCTGGCTCGGCTCGGCCTACGTCGTCGTGCTGTCGCTGGCTGCGCTGCCGCTCGGCGTCATCGGTGATTTGCGCTCCCGCCGCGCCGTGATCGCGTTCGGCGTGGGATTGTGGAGTGCCTGCACCGCCCTCGGCGCCGCCGTCCATCGGTTCTGGCAGCTCATGGCATGCCGGGCGATGGTCGGTGTCGGCGAAGCCGGCTACGGGCCCGCCGCGCAGGCGTTGATCGCGGAGTTCTACTGGGGGCGACAGCGGGCATTCGCGATCGGCATCTATTCGGTCGGGATGGCGCTCGGCGGGGTGCTGGGCATCTGGCTGGGCGGTGTGCTCGCCGAGCACTACGGGTGGCGGGCGGCCTTCGTGGTGGTGGGCGTGCCGGGCTTCCTGCTCGCGATCCTCGCCTCCCGACTGCGGGAGCCGCGGCGACGCCCGCCCGCTCCGCTGACGGCCACGGTCCGGGGGTGGTTCGAGCGCGGCCGGCGGCAGGCGATGCGGTACGGGAAGCCGCTGATCGGGCTCGCGCTCGTGGGGGCGGTGCTGAGCGGGCTACTGGGCTTGTTCGAACGTCTGCCAGCGGGAGTCGAAACCGCCGTGTTCGCGGCATGCGTGAGCGCCGGCATCATCTGGACCGTCGTACGGCTCGTGCCCGCCGCCGTGCGGCGCACCACTGAGGCGTCGGAGGTCGCCGCGACGGCCTTCGGGGAATTCCTCCAGGCCGCCGCCACCGTGCTCCGCACGCCGACGCTGATCTGGATGTTCCTGGGGGGCGCGCTCGTGACGTTCGCGGTGAACGGCCTCATCGCCTGGGCGCCGAGCTTCATGCAGCGCACCCACGGCCTGTCCGTCGGGGTCGTGGGCCGGCAGTTCGGCATCTGGGGACTCGCCGGCGGTGCGCTCGGTGGGCTGTTCGGCGGCCGCGTGGGCGACTGGCTGCTCACGCGCTGGAGCGGGGGCCGCGTGGTGGTGTCCGGGGCCGGCTTCGTGCTCGGCGGGCCGATATGCGCCGCGCTGCTGCTCGTCGACGAGCTGCGGCTGTTCGTGCCGCTCTTGTTCGCAACGTTCTTCCTCTATACCTGGTACAATGGCCCTCTGTCGGCGGTGATCCTGGATGTCGTGCCGCCGGCCGTGCGGGCGTCCGTCATCGGCGCCTACCTGCTGTTCTCGCACCTCGCGGGCGACGCCATTGCACCGCCGCTCGTGGGCTATCTCTCCGACCGGTTCGGCCTGCGCCCGGCAATGCTGCTGCTCCCGTCCGCGGGGGCGGTGGGGGGGCTCGTGATTCTCATTGCCCTCACCACCGTGGGCAAGGACATGCAGAGGGTACGGACATGAAGGTCGCCGTTCTCTTCGACACCCTCCACCCCGACTGGGAGGACGCCGACTACAAGAAGGAGGTGGAGGCGAAGGTCGAGGAGGCGGAGTATGACGTGGCCCGCGCGTTGATGGCGAAGGGGCACGACGTCCTCATGATCGGCATGGGCGAGGAGCTCGGACCGCCGCTCGAGCGCCTCGCCCAGTTCCAGCCGAAGCTCGTGTTCAACGGCTGCGAGTCGTTCCGGGGTCATGCGCGCCACGAGTACGCGCTCGCCGGCGTGCTGGAGATGCACGGCTACCGCTACACCGGCTCTTCGCCGACGGCTCTGCTGGTCGCCCGCAACAAGTCACTCACGAAGAAAATCCTCGCCTACCACGGGATCCGCGTCCCGGCGTTCGCCGAGTGTCATCTCGGCGAGAAGCCGATGCGTCCGTCCGAGCTCCGGTTCCCCCTCATCGTCAAGCCACTGCTCGAGGACGCGTCTGTGGGGATCGCTCAGGCATCAGTGGTGGAGAACGACGAAGATCTGAGCGAGCGGGTGAAGTTCATCCACGAAAAATTTCGGCAGGCCGCGATCGTCGAAGAGTTGATCGAGGGCCGGGAGCTGTACGTCGGGCTGGTCGGGAACGCCACGGTCCAGCTGTTGCCGATCATCGAAATGACGTTCGGCGAGGCCGACAACGCCGAGCATCGCATCGCGACGTACAAGGCGAAGTGGGACGAGGAGTACCGCAAACGCAAGAAGATCAAGAACGTGTTCGCCAAAGGGCTGTCGGACGAGCTGACGGCGAAAATCGGCGACATCTGCACCACCGCGTTTCACGCGCTCTGGCTCCAGGACTACGGGCGGGTCGATCTGCGGCTGACGCACGACGACGAAGTCTACGTGCTCGAGATCAACCCCAATCCCTTCGTCGCGTTCGAGCACGAGATGGCGAACGCCGCGGAGAAAGCCGGCATGGCCTACGACGCCTTCATCCAACGTATCGTCGACGAGGCGCTGGAGCGCGACCATGGCTAAGGTCGTGAGCCGGCGCCGCGAGGTGCCCACGCCGGAGCTGCGCTGTCCGACGTGTGCCGCCGAGCTCGAGCGCTTCTGGGCGTATTGCTCCAACTGCGGCCGGCGGCTCGAGTGGCGGGACACGACGAAGCAGACGGGAGCCGAGTGCTACTACTGCGGCTGGGTGGTGTCCGACAGCTTCTCGTTCTGCCCCTGGTGCGGGCGCGACATCACCGACCCGGGCTCGAGCCCCGAGCCTCTCAAGGCGCCGAAGGGGTTCAGTTACCATCGGCGGTGCCGCTGGGGCTGCGGCGGCGGCGTGATGTATCCGATGGGCTTCTGCCCGTGGTGCGGCCGTCCCCAGAAATGGCACTACTGGGAGTTTCACAACGTCTGCCCGCACTGCAGCAAAGGCGTGAACGACTGGATGGAGGTCTGTCCCTGGTGCGGGGAAGACGCCACGGGACGTGATCTCATCGGCCAGGCGTTGCGGCGGGTGCGGCAGCTGCTCGTGGTGGGCCGGCTCAAAGACTGGAACTACCGCGTGCTGTTGCGCCCCGGTGTATCGGGCGTCGCCCATCGGACGCCCAAGGTGATCGAGATCGAGCGTCGCTACGTCACCGGCAAGCGGCGCCGCGACGAGATCTCCTGGAACATGCTCACCGGGCTGATCCTGCACGAGCTCGGCCACTCGTTTCTGTATCACAATTGGTCGTTCACGCGCACGGGGCGGTTCCGCCGCGCCTTCGGCGAAGTGCGCAAGCTGTACCGCGTGGCCGATTCCAAGTGGGTCGATTTCGAGCGCCGGGGCGTGACGACGACCTTGCCGGACTACGTTACCGCGTACGCCGCGACGCACCCGCAGGAGGATTTCGCCGAGACGTTCCGGTTCTACGTGGCGCGGCGCGGCCGGCTGCGGGAGCTGTTCGCGGAGTTCGGGCGCAAGCGTAAGGGCGTGCCGGTGTTCGAGAAGTTCCTGGTGCTGCACGATTTCATCAGGAGCCTCCGGGGGTGGCGCTGACGCGCTGCAACCTTTCGGTCCCTTCACACATCCCAGTCTCTAGCGCCCGATAGTCTCCGTCCCCTCCCGTTTCCGTCGAGGTCTTTATGGTCCGCTGGCCAGCCGTCCTTCTGCTCACGGCGACTGGGCTCGCCGCCCAGCAAGCGCCCGATGCCCCGAGTGACTCGAGCCACCTTGCGCGAGTCCTGACACTCCTCAAGACGTCGGATTCCACCGTGTGCGAGCTGGCGGCACAGGCGATCAGCAACTCCTGGGACTTCTCCGGGGAGCCGAGACGGCTTCCCACCCCGATGCCGATGCCGATGCCCACACCCATGCCGATGCCGATGGCGATGCACATCGGCAACCGGCCCCACGTGCGGGTGCACGTCCACCGCGGTCCGCACTGGTACGGCGAGGAGGCGGGTGGGCTGGGTGCCTTCCGGGCCGTGCTGCGCGACGACAACCGCTGCGTGCGGAACGTCGCGGCGCGCGTGCTCGGCCGCGCGCGCTCGCCGGAGAGCTACGATGCCTTCCTGGCCCTGCTGCGCGACCCGAATCCGGGGCTGCGAGAGACCGGGGCGCTCGGCTTGGGCGAGCTCGACGACCGTCGCGCGTTGCGCCCGCTGCAGGATGCGCTGCGGGATCGGGACGCGGCCGTGCGGGCGATGGCGGCCCGCGGTGTCGGGGAGATCGAGGATTCGAGCTCGGTCGGGGCGCTGACGACGGCCCTGGGCGACGCCGCCGCGCCGGTGCGACAGACCGCGGCCTGGGCGCTGGGCCAGATCGAGAGCCCGCGCGTCGTGCCCGCGCTCGGCGATGCACTCAAGGACCCGTCGCCCGACGTGCGCCGCGCGGCCGTCTGGGCGTTGGGACAGATCGAAGACCAAGACGCGGTCGATCTGCTGCTGCCGCTGCTGCGCGACCGTGACGCCCAGGTCCGGCTCGGCGCGACGCACGCGCTGGGGCAGATCGAGAGCCCACGCGCCGTGCGCGGCCTCGGCGCCCTGGTGCACGACCAGTCTCCGGACGTGCGGCGCGCCGCCATCTGGGCGCTCGGGCAAATCGAAGACGGCAGCTCAGTCGACGCGCTGAGTGCGGCTCTCAAAGATGCCGACCAGCAAACCCGCGAGCTCGCCGCGTGGGCGTTGGGTCACATCGAGGATGCGGACGCGGTCGACCCCCTGGTAGGCGCGCTCAAGGACCGTGAGCCGGATGTGCGTGTCGCCGCGGCGTGGGCGCTGGGCCAGATCGAGAGCTCCCGTGCGCTCGAGCCACTCAAGGCGGCCCTCCACGACGAGTCCCGCGACGTTCAGGATGCTGCCCGCTGGGCATTGAATCAGATCGATAACGAGGATCGGAACGTCCGGGTGCACGTGCGGCCGCGGGTGCGGGTCAAGAAGGGTATCTGAGGGGGTTGCCCGGGCGTCCAGGGGAGCGGCTCCTCCCCCCCTGGACGCCCGGGCGTGCGTCACCCTGCGAAACAGTACGCGCAGCCTTTCTCCTGCGAGCGGTTCACGGCGATCACCCCCGAGGGCACCACGAGCACGCCAGGCAGCAGGTTCGCGACCCATTCCTTCTTGATGGCGTCGGCCTGCATCCCCATGTCCTTCGCCAACCTCATGCTGTTGAAGGTGAGCGCGATGTTACACACGCCGATGAGCACGCCCTTCGCGAGCAGCTCGTCCGCGCCGATGCCGGGAATCGGGACATCGCCGGGCTTCAAATGAAGCAGGGGATGACGGATCGCGGGTCCCTTGGTGGCGGGATCGGTGATCTTGAACGCCTCGCCGAACTTGTACTTCGCCCACATCCCGTTTTCCATCGCGAACGGAATCCCAGAGTGCCGGAGCACGATGACGACGGTGTTGTCCGCATCCGTCGTACCGTAGGTCTCATTCGTGGTGTTGAGAAACACGCGTGACCACCAGAACGCGAAGCCTTCGTTGGGCTCGGGCACGTCGTACACCATCTTGTGCTTGCCCGTGATCTTGTTCAGCCATGCCTCGAATTCGGGATTCGCTGAGACTTTGCCGGGGGCCGCCGTAGGCTGTGCGGCGGCCGTGAACGGGGCGACCAGCCCCCCCAGGCCGAAGGCGGCGGCGCTGGCGGCGACGCGGCCCAGAAAACCGCGGCGGTGCGTGGTGAAGTGGTCGATATCGAACATGCGACCTCCTATCGAATGGGAGCGTTGAGGACTAGGGTGCGTGCGCCCGCGCTGGCGCGGCCGGCGATTTCCGTCGAGCGGCGAGGGTAGGGTAGGCGACGTCGGGGGGCGCGTCGCCGTTCGGCCAGTCGTTGATCTTATCGGGAAAGTCGGGCCGCGGGTGCGCGCTCACCTGCGCTGCGACATCGAACGCCTGCTGGTCGGTGAGCGTGCCCGGCTGGTCGAACGGCATGTTCTCGCGGATGAACGCCGCCGCCGTCCGGACGCGCGTCATCCCCGCACCGACGTTGTACGACTTGGGGCCCCACAGGGGCGGCGCGACGGCCGTCCCCTGACCGTCGAGGCCGTGACACTTCACGCACGTGGTGGCGTAGACCGCGGCGCCCGCCGCCGTGTCGGCGGTGAGTGCGGCCCACTGCTGCAGCCGATTGCCCGCGGGCGGCGGCGCGATCGGGAGGTCGCGCGACAGAAACCAGAGATACGCCACGATGTCGCGCATCTCCGCGCCGTCCAGCGCGAGGGGCTTCCCGTTCATGCTGCGCCGGAAGCAGTCATTCACCCGATACTCGATCGTCTCGACGGTCGCGCTGCGGGCGCGGTACTGGGGGTAGCGCGCATACACACCCACCCACGAGCCGAACGCCTGGCGGCGGCCCGCGTCCAGGTGACAGCTCGTGCACCGCAGGCCATTGCCGACGTGGTCCGGGAGGCTCTCGCGGGTGGCAACGAGCAGGGCGCGTCCGCGCTGGATCGCGGCCCCGAGGGGGCCGCTCGGGATCAGGGAATCGGTGGGACCGGACAGGGCGGGTGCCGCGGCGGAGCTGCGGTCTGGCATCGCGGCACGCTGACGCGTGCAGCCTCCCAACAACGGGAGGCCGACCAGGACGATCTGCACGATTGTGAAACGTTGAGGCCGCACGCGGTGCCAAGACCCTTGTGGCGCGGGGAGATAGTACGGGCGCGTGGAGGGGTTGGCAAGCATCACCCGAGCCCCTGGTGGGGTCGTGTCCGCTCGCTCAAGAAGCCGCGCGCGTGATCCGCGAGGGCGCGGTACTCGACAAGCTCTAGTTCGACACGCCCCGCGTCCCAGCCGAGCAGCTCGGCCATTCTTGCGGCGACGGCGGGGGCAACGCCCGTGGCATAGCCGCCCGCCTCGTAGAACAGATGCAGCCGCCGGACGAGCACGTCGGCCAGCCGCATCGCCATCTCGCGCTCGACCCCGTGCACCACTTCCGCCCAGATCTCCGGGCGCCCGGCGACGATCGGCCGGCCCAGACCCCGGTCGCGGTCCACGAGGTTCAGGACGGCGGCCGACTCGCTGCCGTAGTTGTGGACGAGGTGGCGCGCCCCGGATTCGAGCGCGCCGCGCGCCTTCGCGGCCTCGACCAGGACGTCCAGGTCCGCCGCCTCGCCGCCGGGGAGCGGGAGCCGATGCGTCGGCGGATCGGCGCCCCGGGGCCGGCCGTCCAGATCATGGAGCCGGGCGGCCACGCGCGCCGCCACGTCCCGCCCCATGACGCGGTAGGTCGTGAGCTTGCCGCCGGCGATCGTGATCAGTCCGGTCGGGCTTTCGACGACACGGTGCTCGCGCGAGACGGCCGACGCCGACAGATCCCGAGCGGGGGCGAGCAGGGGACGCAGTCCCGCCCAGGTCGCGACGACGTCCGTCGGCGCCAGGCGGGCCTGGGGGAAGCAGGCGTTCGCCGAGCGCAGCAGATAGTTCACGTCCTCGGGGCTGGCCCACACAGCGTCGGGGGACACGTTCTCGTCGGTGTCGGTCGTTCCGATGTAGCTCTGCTCTCCCCAGGGCAGTATGAACATCACCCGGCCGTCGATCGGCGAGGTGAGGGTCACGGCGTGGGCGTTGCCCACGCGCTGCCGCGGCACGACCACATGCGTACCCTTGGTGAGCCGCAGCAGCGGCTCGGCCCGGGGATCGTCGAGGCGTCGCACGCGGTCGAGCCACGGTCCCGTCGCGTTCACGACCACCAGGGCGCGCACGGTGCAGGTCGCGCCGCTCAGCGCGTCCCGCAGGGTGGCGCCGCGGACCCGGCCATCGGGCTTCAGCAGGCTCGACACTTCCGCGTAGTTGGCGACCAGCGCGCCCGCCTGCGCGGCGCTCCGCATCGTCGCGAGGACGAGGCGCGCGTCGTCCGCCTGCGCGTCGTAGTAGAGCCCGGCGCCCTGCAGGTCCCGCTCGCGCAACCCGGCCTCGAGGCGCAGCACGGCCTTCCGTCCGAGCCAACGGTGCGCCCGCACGTTGCGGAAGGCTGCGAGCAGGTCGTACAGCCACAGGCCCGCCCGGAGCTGCCACGCGGGCACGCGCGCGCCTCGATACGCCGGGAAGAGAAACGCCAGCGGCCGGACGAGGTGCGGGGCGATCGTGAGCAGCACGCGCCGCTCGCGGCTCGCCTCGAACACGAGGCGGAACGCCCGCTGCTCCAGGTAGCGCAACCCGCCGTGGATCAGGCGCGAGGAGTGCGACGAGGTCCCGCCGCCGAAGTCGCCCTTGTCCACGAGCGCCGTGCGGATACCGCGCAGCGCCGCATCGCGGGCGATACCGGCGCCCGTGATGCCGCCGCCGATCACCAGCAGGTCCACCGGCTCCGCGACCATCGCCAGCAGCGCCGCGGCCCGGCTCTCGTGCGAGAACTCCGTTTCGGTCGACACAGCGCGTCTTGGCCGCCCCGCGGGACCCGTGGTAGGTTTCGTCGGTGCTGGAAGCCCAGATGGTGCCCTTCAGGGCAGTGCCTGCCGAGCGCACGCTTCAGCGTGTGAATTCTGCGAGGAGAATGTAATGCCTGGTGGAAACGGGCGGCGGGTCGCCGTCGTCGCGGGGTGTCGCACGCCGTTCTGCAAATCGGGGACGGCGCTCAAGGACGCGCGCGCCGTCGACCTCGCCCGCTACGTGGCCCGCGAGCTGCTGGAGCGCACCAATCTGGATGGGACGGACGTGGACGAAGTGGTCTTCGGGCAGGTCGTCCCGTCCGCGTTGGTGCCGAACGTCGGCCGCGAAGTGAGCCTGCTCCCGCAGTTCCCGAAGGAGATCCCCGCCTACTCCCTGAATCGCGCGTGCGCCTCCGCCGGCCAGGCCGTGTCCAACGCCCACGACCAGATCGCGCTCGGCAACGCGAATGTGGTGATCGCGGGTGGGGTGGAATCGCTCTCCGATATTCCAATCCTCGCCTCCCGCCGGTTCGCCGACGTGCTCGTGGAGGCGAGCAAGGCGCGGTCGCTGGGCGGCCGGTTGCGCGCCTTCAGTCGCCTTCGCCCCCGCGACCTGGTGCCGGTCTCGCCGGCGATCGCGGAGCCGTCGACCGGCGAGACGATGGGGCAGTCGGCCGAAAAAATGGCGAAGGAGAACCACATCACCCGCGCCGCGCAGGACCAATGGGCGCTGCGCAGCCACCAGCGTGCCGCCCAGGGCACCGCCGACGGTCGCCTCACCGCCGAGATCGTACCGTGGCTCCCCGCCCGGCTCCCGGAGCCCGTCGTCACCCAGGACAACGGCATTCGACGCGATACCTCGATCGAGCAGATGGCGAAGCTCAAACCTGTGTTCGACCGTCGCTACGGCAGCGTGACCGCCGCGAACTCCTCGCCGCTCACGGACGGCGCCTCGGCGGTCCTGCTCATGAGCGACGCCGCGGCGCGGGCGCTCGGCTACGCGCCGCTCGCCTTCATCCGGTCATATGCGGTCGCCGCCGTCGACCCCGGCTGGCAGCTGCTCCAGGCCCCGATCTTCGCGGTTCCCAAGGCGCTCGAGCGCGCCGGCATCGCATGGCGGGACCTCGGACTGGTCGAGGTCCACGAGGCGTTCGCGGCGCAGGTACTCTCCAACCTCCAGGGCTGGGCGGCCAAGGGCTGGGAGATCGACCAGGAGATCATCAACGTGATGGGTGGGTCCATCGCGATCGGTCACCCGTTCGGCGCGACGGGGGGCCGCATCATCACCACGCTCGCCAACGAGATGGCCCGCCGCGACGTGCAATTCGGCCTGCTGTCGATCTGCGCGCAGGGCGGTATGGGTTTCGCCATGGTCCTGGAGCGGCGCTAATGGCGGGATCCGCACTCAGCTGGGAGCTGGCCGACGGGATCGCGGTCGTCACGCTCGACATGAAGGGCGAAGCGGTCAACAAAATCTCGCGCGCGCTGAAAGCCGACTTCCTCGCGACGTTCGAATCGCTCGAGCGCGAGGGCGCGGTCCGGGGTGTGGCGTTCTTCTCGGGCAAGCCGGACACCTTCATCGCGGGTGCCGACATCGAGGAGTTCGTCGCGCTCACCAGCGCGGCCGAAGCGGAGCGCCTCGTGGCGGACGGTCAGGAGCTGCTGGAGCGCGTGGCGCGCTTTCCCAAGCCGATCGCCGTCGGGATCCACGGGGCCTGCCTGGGTGGCGGGCTCGAGTTCGCCCTGGCGTGCCACTACCGCGTCGCGTCCGATCACCCCAAAACCCAACTCGGGCTCCCCGAGGTTCAGCTGGGCATCCTGCCGGCGGCCGGTGGCTGCCAGCGGCTGCCCCGGCTCATCGGCGCGCGCGCCGCGCTCGACATCATCCTCGCGGGCAAGGTGGAGCGGGCCCAGAAGGCCTTCCGGCTGGGGATCGTCGACGAGCTCGTGCACCCCGCAATCCTCCGGGACGTCACCATCGCCGCGGCGCAGCGCATGGCGGGCGGATGGCGCCCCAAGCGAAAGCGCCCGGGCGGCTTCACGGGGTGGCTGCTCGACGGCAACCTGCTCGGGCGGCGCCTCGTGTTTCGCGGGGCGCGGAAGCAGGTGTTGAAGCAGACGAAGGGAAACTATCCGGCACCGCTCGCGGCGCTCGAGGCGGTCGAGTACGGCTTGGCGCACGGACTCGCCAAGGGTCTGAAGCGCGAGGCGCAGTTGTTCGGTCAACTCGCCGTCACGGACGTGTCCCGCAAGCTCGTGCAGATCTTCTTCGCGACGAGCCAGCTCAAGAAGGATTTCGGCGTCCCCAACCCGCCCCCGCCCACCGAGGTGCGGCGGCTCGGCGTCGTGGGTTCGGGGTTCATGGGGTCGGGAATCGCGGGAACGGCGGTCGTCCAGGCCGCCGTGGACGTCCGGATGAAGGACGCCGACCTGCCGCGCGTCGCGAAGGGCCTCGCGACGGCGCGCGAAATCCTGGACGAGCGTCTGCAGCGGCGCCGCTTGACGAAGTACGAGCACGCCCGGCTCGTGGCCCTGCTGTCGGGCGCGGACACGTATGCGGGCTTCGGTCGCGCCGACTTGGTCATCGAGGCGGTGTTCGAGGACCTCACCGTCAAGCGGCAGGTGCTGCGGGAGGTGGAAGCGGTGACGCCCGAGCGGGCCGTGTTCGCGTCCAACACGTCCACCATCCCGATCGGGCGGATCGCCGAAGCGGCACAGCGCCCCGAGCAGGTGATCGGCATGCATTTCTTCTCACCGGTCGCCCGCATGCCGTTGCTCGAGGTGATCCCGTCCGCGCGCACCGCGCCGGGCGTCGTCACGACAGCGGTGGCGTTTGGGCGGCGCATGGGGAAGACCGCGATCGTGGTCAAGGACAGTCCCGGCTTTTGGGTGAACCGGATCCTCACCCCGTACATGAACGAGGCGGGGCACCTGCTGGCGGAAGGGACGGCGATCGAAGAGCTCGACGACCTGATGGTGCAATTCGGCTTCCCGGTCGGACCCATCACCCTGTTGGACGAGGTGGGCATGGACGTCGCGGAGAAGGTGGCGGGGGTGATGCATGAAGCGTTCGGTGATCGCTTCGCCCCGGCGCCCGCATTTGCCGCTCTGGTCAAGGCCGGTCGCTTCGGACGCAAGGCGGGGAAGGGATTCTATACGTACGCGCGCGGCAAGAAAGGCGGCGTCGACGCCGCCGTGTACCAGCTCATCGGCACGCAACCGAACGGCGGGCCGCGCCCGGCGGAGGCGATCCAACGGCTCGTCCTCGTGATGCTCAACGAAGCGGCGCGCGCGGTTGGGGAGGGCATCGTCGCGCGCCCGCGCGACGGCGACATCGCCGCCGTGTTCGGCTTCGGGTTTCCGGCGTTCCGCGGCGGCCCGCTTCGCCACGCCGACGACCTCGGGGCCCAGCGTCTCGTGGAGGAGCTCCAGCGCCTCGCCGAGCGGCTCGGGTCGCGCTTCGCTCCGTGCGAGGTCCTCCAGGAGCAGGCGCGCCGGGGCTCGAGGTTCTATCCCTGACGCCCGATCCCTGACCGCTCGCCTCGATGCTCCGCACCGGTCTCCTGTGGCTCAGCGAGCAACCCCGGATCTTCAGCATCATTCGCGGGAGCGGGCTCGCCCGCCGGCTCGCCTCGCGCTTCGTCGCAGGAGAAACGGTCGAGGCGGCCGTGGCCGCGGTCACGCAGCTCAACGCCGCGGGCATTAGGGCGAGCCTCGACCTGTTGGGCGAGTCGGTGGCGAGCGCCGCCGAAGCCCGCGGCGCGCGGGACACGTATCTGGAAACGCTCCATCGCATTCGCCGCGCCGGCGCGGATGCGAACGTCTCGGTGAAGCTCACCCAGATGGGGCTCGCCATCGACGAGCGGCTGTGTGTCGAGAACCTCCGCGCGATCATCGCCGAGGCGCGGGACCACGGATCGTTCGTTCGCATCGACATGGAGCAATCGGAATACACGGAGCGCACGCTGCAGCTGTTCCGGGGGACGTTCCATCCCGAGTTCGGGAACGCCGTGGGCGTCGTGCTGCAGTCCTACCTGCGGCGCACCGAGCGTGATGTGGAGGACATGATCGCGTTGGGCGCCCGGGTGCGCCTGTGCAAGGGCGCCTATCAGGAGCCGCCTACGGTCGCGTTCCCGGACAAGCGCGACGTCGACGCGAATTACGTCCGCTGCATGGAGCGCCTGCTCGAACGCGGCACGTATCCCGGCATCGCCACGCACGACACCGCGATCATCGCGCACGCCAAGGAGTTCGCCCGCCGCTCGGGGCTGGCGCCGCAGCGCTTCGAGTTCCAGATGCTCTACGGCGTGCGACGCGACCTGCAGCGGCGGCTGCGCCGCGAGGGCTACAACGTGCGCGTCTATGTGCCCTTCGGGAGCCACTGGTATCCCTACCTCATGCGGCGCCTCGCCGAGCGTCCAGCGAACGTCGTCTTCCTGCTCGGCAACATCGTCCGGGAGTCACTACGGCGGAACTGACCGACGGCACGCTGGGCGGCTACCAGCGCGCGCACGAGCGGGCGCCGGCGTTCGGGGGCACGGACGGCCGAGCGTACTCGGTGGCCACGTTCGTGGATGATGCGCCGAACGCGAAGGGCCTGTACGGCGCGGCGCTGCTGTTCGTGCGCTGGTCCGACGGCGGCGACCGGCCGGTGGGGCACCTCGAGACCGAATACCTCGCCTGGGGGACGACGCCGGCGGAGGCGCTGGCACCGGTACTCGCCCTCACGCTGCAGGAGGTGAAGCGGCACCTCGACCGCTGCATCGACACAGCGGGAGCCGCAGGCGGTGAGGTGCGATGGCCCTGAGCTCGGGCGTCGTGCTGGTGCGTACCGGGTCGAGCTACCGCGTGCACACCGACCAGGGTGAAGTGACGGCCGTGCTGCGGGGCAGGCTGCGGCGGCGGGACGACGATCGCGTCGTCGCCGGGGACGTCGTGGAGCTCGAGCTCCGAGCGGATGGGCCGGCGACGATTTCCGGGATTCGTCCGCGGCGCTCGGTCCTGGCGCGGCGCGCCGCCGGCGAGCGCCGCCCCCGCGCCCAGCCGCTCGCCGCGAACGTGGACCAGGTCGTGGTCGTCGCGGCGGCGCGCGATCCCGAGCCCAATCTGCGAATGCTCGACCGGTTTCTGGTCATCGCCGAGGCGAACGGGATTCCGCCCGTCATCGTGCTCAACAAGATCGAGCTCGAGCGGAGCGCGGAGCTCGCGTTGCGGCAGCGGTTCACGCCCGCCGGCTACCAGGTGCTGCCGACGTCGGTCGAGGCGGCGGAGGGGCTGCCGGCGTTGCGGGACCTGCTGCGGGGCCGGGCGTCGGTGCTCACCGGCGAATCCGGGGTGGGGAAGTCGAGTCTCATGAACGCACTCTACCCGGGGCTCAACCTGCGGATCGGCGCGGTCAGCGCGTACTGGGGAAAAGGGAAGCACACCACGCGCGCAGCGCTGCTCGTGCCGCTGGCGGAGCGAGGTTACGTCGTGGATACGCCGGGGCTGCGAGAGGTGGGGACGTGGGGCGTGGACCCGGACGCGCTCGGCAGCTGCTTCCCCGAGTTCCGCCGCTTTCTCGACGGGTGCCGGTTCGACAACTGCCGTCATCTCACCGAGCCCGACTGCGCCGTGCGGCGGGCGGCCGAGGCGGGGACCTTCGACCCGGACCGCCTCCTCTCCTACCAGCGCATGTACGAGGAAGTCAGCGTTCCTTCCTGGTCCAGCGGTCGGCGTCGCGCGAAGTGACCTTCCGCATCATCGCCGCGAACGCCTCGTCCAGGTCGATCCCCTGTGAGTTGGCGAGGCAGATCACGACGAACAGGACGTCGGCGAGCTCCATCGCCACGGAGCCCTCGGCTTCGTCCGTCCGCTTGGTCTTCTCCCCGAACCGATGGTTGATCTCGCGCGCCAGCTCGCCGACCTCTTCCGTCAGCCGGGCGAGGTTGGTCAGCGGCGAGAAGTATCCTTCTTTATATTGGCCGATCCAGCGGTCGACCGTCTGTTGCGCGTCGCGCAGGGACAAGGGAGGCTCCGAGGAGTCGTGAGTGTCGATCTGCCACCGCTCGTGATCCCGTTCGCGGGCGAGCGGTACGCCGCGATGGACCAGCTGACGGCGCTGCTGGCGCCGCCCTACGACGTCATCTCGCGGGCGGAGCGGGTGGGCTACGCGGCGCGGGATCCCCACAATATCGTCCACCTCATCCTGCCGGAAGCGCCCAGCGGCGCGGATCCGTACGCTGCGGCCGCAGCGCGCCTGGCGGCGTGGCGGCACGACGGTGTGCTGCGGCGGGACGACGCAGACGCGGTGTACGTGGTCGCGCAGGACTACGCGCTCCCCTCGGGCGAGCGTCGGACGCGGCTGGGCATGTTCGCCGCCGTCCGGGCCGAGCCCTTCGCGACGCGGCGGGTGCGACCCCACGAGCAGACCCACTCGGCGCCCAAGGCGGACCGGCTGGCGCTGCTCCGGGCGACGCGGACCAGCCTGGAGTCGATCTTCCTGCTCGCCCCCGACGCGGACCGGGCGCTCGCGCAGGCGCTCGCGCAGGCCGCGCGCGGCGTGCCGGCGGCGCGCGCTGAGCTCGACGGCGTCGGCATCCGCATGTGGACCGTCACCGGGGCGCGAGCCGGCGAGCTCGCGGCGCTCGCCGGCCGGGCCCAGCTCTACATCGCCGACGGCCACCACCGCTATGAAACCGCGGTCGCCTTCGCCGCGGAAGACCCCCGGGCCGACCGGGTACTGTCGTTCATCGTCTCGAGCCACGATCCCGGACTGGCCATCCTGCCGACGCACCGCATCGTGTTCGGCGTCGCCCGCGACGCCGCGAAACTGATCGAGCAGTGGCGCACGTGGTTCGAGGTGGGACGCGTCGCGCCGTGCATGGACCGGGTAGAGCGCCTCGCCGAGCTCGGTCGCGACCGCACCGCGTGCATCGTCGCGTTCCCGGACGACTACGACGTCACGCTTGTCCTCAAGCCGGACGCCGCGCTCGACCGCGTCCCGGGCATGGCCAGGACGCCCGCCGTCCGCGCGCTCGACGTGGCGCGGATCGAGACCCTCGTCGTGCAATACATCCTGGGCGCGGGGACCGCGACCCCGTCGCTTGCGTACACGCCCGACCCGCGGGCCGCGTTCGAGGCGGTGCGCAACGGGCGGGCGGCGGCCGCGGTGCTGCTCAACCCCACGAAGGTGGAGCAGGTGTTCGCGGTGGCGGATGCAGGAGACGTGATGCCGCCTAAATCCACCTACTTCGCCCCGAAGGTGCCCGCGGGGCTAGTCCTGCGGCCCTTGGCGTAGCGCCGCGATCAGCGCCTTGCAGAACTGCGGCAGGTCGGCGGGCGTGCGGGACGAAATCAGGTTTCCATCGACTACGACGGGTGCGTCTTCCCACGTCACGCCGGCGTTCTCCATGTCGTCCCTGATGGCACGCACGCTCGTCGCGCGCTTTCCCTTCAGGATCTTCGCCGAGATCGGCACCCAGCCGGCATGACAGATGAAGGCGACCGGCTTCCCGGCGCGAAACATCTCGCGGGTGATCTTGAGGACCGCCTCGTGGCGACGCAGCTGGTCGGGGGCGAACCCGCCGGGAATGACCAGGCCGTCGAAGTCGGCGGCGTCGACGTCGGCGACGTTCGTGTCTACCGTGACCGGATAGCCGCGCTTCCCCGCGTAGGTCTTCTCGCCGATGCCGGCGACGGTCGTGGCGGCACCTTCTTCCTCCAGCCGGATCTTTGGATACCAGAGCTCGAGGTCCTCGTACAGAGGGCCGGCGAAGAAAAGCACCGTTTTGCCTTTGAGGCTCATGTGGCGAAGCTATATCTTTCCCGGCCATGAGTCCACGACCCCGCGACCGCATCCTCGGGAACCTCGAGGCGATTTATCGCGAGGCCTATGAGCGCGCCAAGGCCGCCGGCGACCAGACGCGGATGGCCGACGTCGACGCCGCCTATCAGCGCGAGCAGCTGCTGCTCGAGGTGCTGCTCGATATCCGCGACGCGCTCGCCGTCCCGCCCGCCGCAGCCGAGGGAAGCGCCTCCCGCGCCGCCGCGCCCCCCCCCGACCCCGTCGCGGCGCTCGAGACGATCCGCCGCATCACCAAGCTGCGCTGAGGGAGGCGGTATGAGTCGACGCCCTGGACTGGGACTGTTGTGCCTCGCGCTCGCCGCACCCGCCGCCTGCGGCCGCACGGCCGACATCGTCATCCAAGGGGGCATGGTGTGGACCGGGCTCTCGAGCGGCGCTCCGCAGCCTGGCGCCGTGGCCATCGGCGACGGCGCGATCCTCGCCGTCGGCGACTCGGGGGTCGTGGCCCGATACGTCGGCTCGCACACCCGAGTGATCCGGGCCGACGGCGGCCTCCTGCTCCCGGGGCTCGCCGACGCGCACACGCACTTCATCAGCGGCGGGTTCCAGCTGGCGTCGGTCGACCTGCGCGATGCCGCGACGCCCCAGGAGTTCGTGCGGCGGATCCGGGAGTACGCCCGGACCTTGAAGCCAGGGGATTGGATCACCGGCGGCGACTGGGACCACACCCGCTGGCCCGGCCAGCCGCTCCCCCGCCACGAATGGATCGATTCCGTGACGCCGGCGAATCCCGTGTTCGTCAACCGACTCGACGGCCACGAGGCACTCGCCAACGCCGCTGCCATGCGGGCCGCCGGTGTCACCAGGGCCACGCCCACGCCGCCGGGTGGCGAAATCATCCGCGATGCGAAAACCGGCGAGCCGCTGGGGATCTTCAAGGACCAGGCGCTCGATCTGATCGGCCGGGCCCAGCCTGACCCGTCGCCGGCGCAGCGCGACTCGGCGCTGGCACGCGCGCTCGCGCACGCCGCGTCGCTCGGCGTCACCGCCACTGCGCACATGTCCGCGTCCTGGGCCGACCTCGCCAGCTACCGCCGCTTGGAACGCGCCGGGCGTCTCACCATGCGGGTCGCGGTCTACCTACCGGTCGACACCTGGCGCGCCGTGGCGGAGTCTGTAAAGGCGCACGGCACCGGCGACGCGTGGGTCAAGATTGGCGGTCTCAAGGGCTTCATGGACGGCTCGGCGGGCTCGCGCACCGCCCTCTTCTTCGAGCCCTACGCGGACTCGGGCGCCTATCGCGGCCTGATGCAGAACCCCGAGCGGGACATGCGCAGCTGGATCGGCAACGCCGACTCGGCGGGGCTGCAGGTGGCGGTGCACGCCATCGGCGACCGCGCGAACGCCCTCATCCTGGCGATCTACGACAGCGTCGCCAAGGCGCATGGGCCGCGTGATCGCCGGTTTCGCGTGGAGCACGCTCAGCACCTGCGGCCGCAGGACATTCCCTTGTTCGGCACCCTGGGTGTCATCGCGTCGATGCAGCCCTACCACGCCATTGACGACGGCCGTTGGGTGGAGCGGCGCATCGGCCCAGTGCGCATCAAGACGACGTACGCCTTCCGGACGCTGCTGGACACCGGGGCGAAGCTGGCGTTCGGCTCCGACTGGACCGTCGCGCCGCTCGACCCCCTCGCCGGCGTCTACGCCGCTGTCACGCGGCGCACGCTCGACGACAAGAACCCGAACGGCTGGGTGCCCGAGCAAAAGATCACCGTGGGAGAGGCGTTGCGCGCGTACACCGCGGGCAACGCCTTCGCGACGTTCGACGAGACGAAGCGCGGCGCGCTCGCGCCGGGCTACTACGCGGATGTCGTGGTGGTGGACCGCAATCTGTTCGCGCTCCCGGCCGAGTCGCTCGCCGCCGCGCGGGTTCGCGTCACGATCGTTGGGGGGAAGGTCGTATACGAGAAGCGCTAACCGGCGTACTTGAACCCCGCGTCCTGCAGCGTCAATGGCTGGCCGCCGTCGTGCTCCACGCCTGCTTCGACCACTTCGCCCAGCACCAATGTGTGATCGCCCGACGGGAGCGTAGCGACGACGCGACACTCGATCCACCCCAACGCCTCGGTGAGGATCGGCGCTCCGGAAACGGGCGCCGGCTTCGTCTTGATGCCCTTGAGTTTCTGCGGCGTATTGGCCGAGGAGCGGCCCAGTTTTCCGGCCAGCTCGCGCTGTCCGTGTGAGAGCACGTTGACCGCGAAGTGGTGAGTGTCCCGGATCATGCCGATGGTCTTCGACGTGTTCTCCACCGCCACGACGACCATCGGGGGCTCGAAGGAGGCTTGCGTGATCCAGTTCGCGGTCATGCCATGCTCTTCGCCGCCGTGCTTCACGGTGACGGCGTAGAGGCCGTACGGAAACAGGCGCAACACCGCTTTCTTGGCTGCCTCATCCATGCGCGAAATATCGGCTATCTTTAGCCGCATGGCGACCCGGACCCAGCCGAGATCCAAGGCCGCTAAGGCCCTCGCGAAGCCGGATCTCCTCGACATCTACCGGCTGATGCTGCTGTCCCGCCGGATCGACGACAAGGAGATCCAGCTCAAGCGGCAGAACAAGATCTTCTTTCAGATCTCGGGCGCCGGCCACGAAGCCGTGCTCGCGGCGGCGGGGCGCGTGCTCCGGCCCGCCTACGACTGGTTCTATCCCTACTACCGCGACCGCGCGCTGTGCCTCGCCCTCGGCATGACTCCGACGGAGATGCTGCTCTCGGCGGTGGGCGCGGCGGAGGATCCCAACTCGGGTGGCCGGCAGATGCCGTCCCACTGGGGTCACAAGGCCCTCAACATCGTCAGTCAGTCGAGCCCCACGGGCACGCAGCTGCTGCAGGCGGTGGGCTGCGCGGAGGCCTGGCTCCGCTACACCGGGATCGACGGCATCACCGACAAGCCCGTCAAGGGCGACGAGCTCGTCTACGTCTCGGTCGGCGACGGCACGACGAGCGAAGGGGAATTCTGGGAGGCGCTCAACAGCGCGAGCAACTTGAAGCTGCCGGTGCTGTTCCTCGTCGAAGACAACAAGTACGCGATCTCGGTCCCCGTGGAAGTCCAGACCGCCGGCGGCTCCGTGTCGAAGCTGGTCAGCAACTTCCCGGATCTCCTGGTCGCGGAGGTGGACGGCTGCGACCCGGTGGCCTCCTACGAGGTGCTCCTGCGCGCGGCCGAATACTGCCGGCAGCGCAAGGGCCCCGCACTCGTGCACGCGCACGTCACCCGTCCGTATTCGCACTCGCTCTCCGACGACGAAGTGGTCTACAAGCCGCCCAAGGAGCGCGAGGAGGAGGCGAAGCGCGACTGCACGCTCACGTTCCCGAAGCGGCTGATCGCCGAGGGCGTCGCCACCGAGGCCGAGATCGCCCAGATCCGTCAGCAGGTGGACGAGGAGATCGAGGTCGCGGCCGACATGGCCCTGGGCTCTCCCCAACCGACGCCGGAATCGGCGCTCAAGTACGTGTACTCTCCGGACGTCGACCCGACGTCGGAGCAGTTCGACACCGAGGACGACCCCCAGTTCTCCGGCGATCCGACCACGATGGTGGACCTGCTCAATGCGTGCCTCAAGGACGAGATGGCACGCGATCCGCGCATCGTGATCTTCGGCGAGGACGTGGCCGACGTGAGCCGCGAGCAGTACCTCAAGGACGTGAAGGGCAAGGGCGGGGTCTTCAAGGTCACGTGGGGGCTGCAGCGGCAGTTCGGCAGCGAGCGCGTCTACAACTCGCCCCTCGCCGAGGCCAACATCGTCGGTCGGGCGATCGGGCTCGCCACCCGCGGGCTCAAGCCCGTCGTCGAGGTCCAGTTCTTCGACTACATCTGGCCCGCCTACCACCAGCTGCGCAACGAGCTGGCCACGATGCGCTGGCGCTCGAACAACGCGTTCAGCGCCCCCGCCGTCGTGCGCGTCACCTACGGCGGATATCTCAAGGGCGGCGCCATCTACCACTCGCAGACGGGGGCGGTGGTCTTCACGGCCATTCCCGGATTGCGCGTCATCTGTCCCAGCACCGCGCTCGACGCGAACGGCCTGCTGCGCACCGCCATCCGTTGCGACGATCCCGTCCTCTTCCTCGAGCACAAGCACCTCTACCGCCAGACCTACAACAAGGCGCCCAACCCGGGCCCGAACTTCATGATTCCGTTCGGCAAGGCGAAGGTCGCGCGGTCAGGCGCGGACCTGACCGTGGTGACGTACGGCGCCGTGGTACAGCGCGCGCTGGTCGCGGCCAAGGAGCTCGAGGAGAAGGACGGTGTAAGCGTGGAGGTGATCGATCTGCGCAGCCTGTCGCCGGTGGACTGGGATACCATCGGCGAATCCGTGCGCAAGACCAGCCGCGTGCTCGTCGCGTACGAAGACGCGCTCTCGTGGGGCTACGGCGCCGAGATCGCGGCGCAGATCGCGGGCGAGTGCTTTTCCTGGCTCGACGCACCCGTGACGCGCGTGGCCTCGACCGACACGTTCGTCGGGTACGCGCCCGCGCTGGAAGACTTCATCCTGCCTCAGGTGGAGGATCTCGCGCGGGCGATGCGCGAGCTGCATGCGTTCTAGCGCTGCCCGCGCCTTCGCTCTCCTGTTTTTCCTGTCGGGCGCCACGGGGCTGGTCTACGAGCTCCTCTGGGTGCGGTTGCTCTACCAGGCGTTCGGGTCCACGATCCAGTCGGTCACCACGGTCGTCGCCGCGTACATGGGCGGCCTCGGTCTCGGCGCCTGGCTGCTGGGCCGCCGCGCCGACCGCCACCCGCGCCCCGCGGCGTTGTACGGTGGGCTCGAAATCGCCATCGGGGCGTTCGGTCTCGTCTCGCCTCTCGTCCTCGCGCTCGTGCACCAGGGGTACGTCGCGGCCGCCGGTGCGTGGCACCTGAGCGGCGGGGCCAGCGTCGCCCTCCGCTTCGGCCTCGCAGCGGTCGTGTTGCTGGTCCCGACCACGCTGATGGGAGGGACGCTGCCGGTGCTCACGCGGGCGTTCACGGGGGCGGACCGCGCAGAGTTGAAGCACTCGCTGGGCCGGCTGTACGGTCTCAACACCCTCGGCGCGGTTGTCGGCACGGCGCTCGCCGGATTCTTCCTCATCGAGTGGGTCGGCATCCGGGCGAGCCTCTGGGGCACCGCGCTGCTGAACCTGCTCATCGGCGTGAGCGCGCTCCGCCTGCCCGATCCCCGGGTGGCCGCACCACCCACGGACCCCGGGCGCCAGCCCGAGGCGAACCACATCGCGCCGCAGCTGCGGCGGATCGCCCTGGTGCTGCTCGCGCTCACCGCGTTCGCGTCGTTGCTCGACGAAATCGCCTGGACCCGCGTACTCGTGATGATCGTCGGTGGGTCGACCTACGCCTTCACCCTGGTGCTGCTCGTCTTTCTGCTCGGGATCGGCGCCGGCAGCGCCGTGGTCGCGCGCCGCAGCGCGCCGGCGTCCGAGACCGCAGCCGACGCCGCCATGGCGCAGGCGGTTACGGCGGCCGGAGCGGGCGTCCTCTTCGTTGTGTTCGGCGTGCTGCCGCGCTACATCATCGCGGTGTTTCAGGCGCCGTCGCTCGGCGCCACCGGGCGCCTCCTGGCCATGGGGTTGGCGGTCGGCGCGGTCGTGCTGATCCCCGCACTCGGCATGGGGATGACCTTCCCCCTCCTCACGGATCTCGTGGCTCCGCGGGACGCCGCGCGCGGCGCCGACGTGGGGCGTGCCTACGCGCTCAACACTCTGGGCAGCATCGCGGGCGCGGTGCTCACGGGATTCGTCCTGGTCGTGACGCTCGGCACCGATCTCACGCTTCGCGCCGGAGTGGTGATCAACGCCGCCGCCGCGCTGACGCTCGCCGTGTTGGCCGCGCGCGGCGTCGCCGAGGGCTCCCCGCAGCACCGCCGGCTTCGGCTGCGGGTGCTCGGCGCGGGCAGCCTCGCGAGCGTCGGGCTCGCCGTGGCACTCGCCGCGCCGCGCTGGAGCACCCGGCTCATCGATCTGGGGCCGAGCATCTACGCCCGCCAGCCGATGAACGCCGCCGCCATCGACGAATTCCTCGCACATCGCGGCGTGCGTCAGCTCGCCTTCAAGGAAGGGTGGAACGCGACCGTGTCCGTGTGGGAGAGCGGTCCGGGCCGCACGCTCAAGGTCAACGGCAAGGCCGACGCCTCCGACCACGGCGACATGGACACCGAGATCCTGCTCGGCCTTGCCCCGGCGGCGGCGCACCCCGACGCGACCAGCGCACTGGTGATCGGCTACGGCAGCGGTGTGACCACGCGTGTGCTCGCCGGCGTCCCCGGGATGGAGCGCGTGCGCGTCGTCGAGATCGAGCCCGCCGTGCTCGACATGGGCCGGTGGTTCCTGCACGTGAACGACACCGTCCTCGCCCGATCGGGCGTGTCGGTGGCGGTCGACGACGCGCGCAGCGCGCTCCAGGTCGACCGCGCGCGCTACGACGTGATCGTCTCCGAGCCCTCGAACCCGTGGCTCGCGGGCGTCGCCACGCTCTACACCCCGGAGTTCTTCCGCATCGTGCGCGGGCGACTCACGGACGACGGCGTCTTCTGCCAATGGGTGCAGCTCTACCAGCTCCCGGTGTCCGTGGTGGCGGGCATCGTCCGGAACCTGCACGCCGTGTTCCCGTACGTGGAGATCTGGTTCAGCTCGCCCGGCGACGTGATGGTGCTCGGCTCGGCCCGCCCACTGGCGTACGACGCCGGTTGGCTCGGGCGGCTGGTCGGCCCGCAGGGCGCGCTCAGCGCGCTCGGCCGGGAGTACCTCGGCGTGGACCAGCCCGCCGACTACTTCGGGCATCTGCTGCTCGGGCCAACCGGTGTCGCCGAGCTGCTCAAGCACTCCAGCGTCGCCCATCGCGACGACCTGCCGCGCCTCGAGTTCGTGGCGGCACGTCGCTTTCTCGACAGCCGAGGTACCGAGGGGGTGTTCGACTCCTTGGTCGCGATGCGCGCCGCGACGCAAGCGGCGGACGGCGCGTCTCCGTTCCTCTTCGCCAAAGCGCTGACCGTGCGCCGCGGTGATCCCGCCGCCCTGCGCTATATCGACGCCGCACGCCGGGCGCAGCCCGACGAGCCGCGCTGGACCGTCAACACCGCCGCGATCCTCCTGGGGCTCGGTGACTCGACGCTCGCCGACACGGCTCTCGGGCGGCTCGTGCACACGGGGCACGACCCAGGCGCGTGGCTGCTCTCCGGTCTCGTCGCGACGCGGCGCGGACAGGACGCGCGCGCCGCCGCCCTCTTGTCCGGGGCGCTCGCGGCGGGTGCCGACAGCGCGGAGGCGCGCGCCGGCCTCGCGGTGGTCGCGGCACGAGCGAAGCAGTGGACTCGAGCAGCGGCGGACGCGCGGGCGGCGTTGGCCACTGTGCGTGGCACGTTGCGGCACCCCTACCCTCGGGAATGGCTCGGGGACGCGCTCACGCGATTCGCCCTGGAGGGACCGCCGCGCGTCGCCGATAGCCTGATGCGCACGGCCGTGGCGGGTCGCGACGGGTGGTCCAAGCTCCACGAGCTCCTCGCCGTCGCGGCGCTGCGGGCGGGGCGCTGCGAGGACGCGGTGCAGCAGTTCATTTTGTTGCTCGAGTTTGGCATCGAGCGCGACGACGGTCCGCCGCTCGTCGTGCGCTGCCGGCGGGGCGAGGCGCTTTAGGCGCCGGTCTGCTCTCCCAGCGCTTCGCGGATCTCGCCCGCCGCGGCGATCGCGTGGTCGACGTCGCGGGACAGGGCCCGGGCCTGCTGGGTGGCGTGAGTCAGATCGTCGAGCACCGCTGCCACCCCCGCGGATCGAAGTCGCAGCAGATCGAACCGCACGTTCTGCATGGCGAGCACGCACGATTCGATCTGGTCCTCGACGAGCTGACGGCGCGTGATCAGGTTCGCGAGGGTCTGCCGCTGTCGCTGGAGCAGGTTGAGCTGGCGCTCGCGCTCCGAGCTCTCCGGCTCCCGTTTGGTCAGTGCGAGCTTATCGTCGAGCCGCGAGAGCGCCCGCTGATCGACGTCACCGCTCATGGCGTGCGCGGCTCGCGCTAGGTCCTCGGCACGCTTCAGCAGCCCGTCCACCGTGACGATCACATCCGGGAGCAGCTTCCGTTCGGACTTGGGCACGAGCTCCATGATCTTGAGGATCGCCTTGCGGTCGTTCCGCGCCTGTTGCACCGCCGTCGCCAGGCGCCCGAACTCCTCCCCCGTGGCAGCCGGGAGGTCGAGTGGCCGCGATCCCGCCGCCGCAAGCTGGGCTTCGGCCGACTCGGGCGCTGCCGGCCGGCGCAATACGTCGCGCCAGGAATAGCCTGCGCTCCACAGCTTCATGTACAGCGGCAGCAGGCCGAACGCTCCCCACGGCACGGCCACGAATAACGACCACCCGTGCCACCCCGTCGCCGCGTCGAACAGCAGGCACCCGCCTGCTACCGACGCCCAAGACACGAAGCTCGACCGCATCTTGCGGACGATGTCGGCTTCGCCCCCGGGCGCGAGCTGCACCGCCTCGCGCTGCGGGCGCGTCGGACGCCGCCCCCGCACTCCTCCCCCCACGTTCGGGCTGCGAGGGACTGGGAGGGAGGGCGGCGGCGGGAACCGTGTGGCCCGCGATGCCGCGCCGGCCGATGGGCGCCGCGACCGGTACATGGTGGCGTTGCGCGCTTCGAGCGCCCGCCGCAGCGCGTCTGCCGTGGGCCAGCGGTCCTCCGGGTCCTTCTCGAGCGAGCGCATCACGCACGCCGCCAGGTCGTCGGGGCAGTCGCTGCACTTCTCCGTGACGAGTGGCGCCCGCTCCGTGATGTGCTTCATCAGGATGCCGGGCACGGTTGGCGCGTGGAACGGCAGCTCCCCGGTCAGCATCTGGTAGCTCACGACGCCCAGGCTGTAGATGTCCGAGCGGCCGTCGATTTCACGGTCTCCCGCGGCTTGCTCCGGGCTCATGTAGTGCGGCGTCCCGATCGCCACGCCCGTGGCGGTCAGCGTCGCCGAGCCCGTCGTCGATGACAGGGCCTTGGCGATCCCGAAGTCCGTGACCACGACGCGGCCCCGGCTCCCCTCGAGCAGGATGTTGTCCGGCTTCACGTCGCGGTGGATGATGCCGAGCGCGTGCGCCGCGCCGAGCGCGTCGGACGTCTCCAGCATGATGCGACGCGCCTCCTCCGCGGGCAGGCGCCCCCGCCGCTTCAGCTTTCCCGCCACCGACTCGCCGTCCACGAAGGCCATCACGAAGTAGACCAGCCCGTCGGGCCCCTCGCCCACCGAATGGATCGGGACGATGTGCGGGTGGGACAACCGCGCCGCGGTTTCTGCTTCGCGCAGGAAGCGGATGCGGATCTCTTCTCGGAAGGCGAGCTCGGGGGGTAGGACCTTGATGGCTACCTGACGCTTCAGGCGCTCGTCCCGGGCCTTGTACACCACGCCCATGCCGCCGCGACCAAGCTCCCCCTCGACGGTATAGGAGCTTCCCAGGGCCTGGATCAGGCGTCCGGCGAGCGACTTGTCGGCGTCATTCATCAGGGTTCGGCCAGTGAGCGCCGCATAGATTTAGCCGCGCAACGCCCGCCCTGCAACCAGCCAAAGCGTTTGCACTTACGTTTCGTGGCGCCAAGCTGACCGCCCGACGGTCCATCGCCGATGGCTAAACGGCAGCTTCTGCCTTATTGACCGCCCCGTACGGAACGGACGTGCTCGTCCGAGCGTTTTCTAGTGGCACGGACGATGCTTCCGCAGTCCGGGCGTGATGTTGGTGTCAACTCTCAAATGGAAGAACCTATGTCTGAACGCTTGACGCTCCCGGTGCTGCCGCTCCGGGAGATGGTATTGTTTCCGGGCGTGTCCACGCCGATCGGCGCGGGCCGCCCCACGACGTTGCGCGCCATCGAAGCGGCCGTGAAGGGCGACTCGCGCGTGATCTTCGCCGTGTCACAGCGCGAGAACGTCGATCACGTCACTCCGGGCGTGCTGTACACGACCGGGACGATCGCCAAGATCAGCCAGATTCAGCGCGGGCTGGGCGGCGTGCAGCTGCTGTTGCACGGCGAGAAGCGCGGCGTGGCGCTGCACTACGTCGACAACCAGGGCCATCTCGAGGCTGTGGTGCGGGAGGTCGAGGACCTGCCGCCGCTCCGCCCCGACGATGCCGCGTTCGTGGCGCTGCACCGCGAGGCGCGCGAACGCGCCGCGGAGCTGGGCCAGAAGTCCGGGCTACCGGAGGAGGTCGTCCGGCAGGTGCTCGAGGGCGTTACGGAACCCGGACGCCTCGCCGACCTCGTGGCCGGCTACCTGGAGATCGACCCGGCCGAGCGCCAGGCCCTGCTCGAAACCCTCGAGGTCGAGGAGCGGCTGCGCCGGGTGCTGGTGCACGTCCAGCGCCAGATCGGCGTGCTCGACGCCCAGGAGCACATCAAGTCGCAGGTTCAGGAGGAGCTGGGCGAGCGCCAGCGGGAGCTGTTCCTGCGCGAGCAGATGAAGGCGATCCGCAAGGAGCTGGGCGAGGGGGACGAGGCGAGTGACGTCGAGGAGCTGCGCAAGCGCCTTGCGGCGCTCGAGCTTCCCGAAGCCGCCCAGAAGGAAGTGGACCGCGAGCTGGCGCGGCTCGAGCGCGCGGCCCGGGACTCGATGGAAGCCCAGGTCATCCGCACGTATCTCGAGACCGTGGCTGAGCTGCCGTGGAACAAGCGGGCCGAAGAGTCGCTCGACTTGAAGCGGGCGGCCGCGATCCTCGACGAGGACCATTACGGCCTGCAGGACGTGAAGGACGAGGTGCTCGAGTTTCTGTCGGTGCGCCAGCTGCGCCAGCGTACTCCGGAAGGCGACGCGCGCGGCAACGAAGACGATAAACAGTCCAAAGGATCGATCCTGCTGTTCGTCGGGCCGCCGGGCGTGGGCAAGACGTCGATCGCGAAGTCGATCGCCCGGGCGATGGGCCGGCCGTACGTGCGTATCTCGCTGGGCGGCGCCCGCGACGAGGCAGACATCCGCGGCCATCGCCGCACGTACGTCGGCGCGATGCCGGGCCGCATCATCCAGGGGATGAAGCAGGCCGGTGCCAAGAACCCCGTGTTCCTGCTCGACGAAGTCGACAAGCTGGGCGTCTCGTTCCAGGGCGACCCGGCGGCCGCGCTGCTGGAAGTGCTCGATCCGGCGCAGAACGACTCGTTCACCGATCACTACCTCGGGGTGCCGTTCGACCTCTCGGAGGTGCTGTTCGTCGCGACGGCGAACTTCCTGCAGTACATCCCGGCCCCGCTGCTCGACCGGCTCGAGACCGTCAACTTCGCCGGGTACACCGAGCGCGAGAAGCTCGAGATCGCGAAGCGCTACCTGGTGCCGCGCCAGCTGCAGGAAAACGGCCTGGCGCCGGGACAGCTCACAGTGGACGACGCCGCGCTGAGCAAGATCATCACGAGCTACACGCGCGAAGCCGGCGTGCGTCAGCTGGAGCGCGAAATCGGCAAGCTGGCCCGCAAGGTGGCGCGCAAGGTGGCGGTGGGCGAGGTGGAGCGTCTCGCCGTCGCGGCGTCGGACGTCGACGACTTGCTCGGGCGGCCCAAGGTGCATCCCGAGCGCATGGCGCGCGCGGACGATCTGGGCGTCGCGACCGGGATGTACTACACGCCGGTCGGCGGCGACATCATGTTCGTCGAGGCGAGCGTTATGCAGGGCAAGGGCGAGCTGGTGCTCACGGGCCAGCTGGGAGACGTGATGAAGGAATCGGCGCGCGCGGCGCTGACGTACGCGAAGAGCCACGCCGACCAGCTCGGCATCCCGGAGGAGGCCCTCACCGAGACCGACGTGCACATCCACGTCCCGGCCGGCGCGATTCCGAAGGACGGCCCGTCCGCAGGCGTGACGATGGCCACGGCGCTGGTGTCCGCCCTGTCGCGGCGGCCGGCGCGCCACGACGTGGCGATGACCGGCGAGATCACCCTGCGTGGCCGAGTGCTGCCCATCGGAGGCGTCAAGGAGAAGGTGCTGGGCGCGGTCCGTGCGGGCATTCGCACCATCGTGCTTCCCAAGGAGAACGCGGCTGACCTGGAGGATCTCCCTGAGGAGGTACGCAAGACCCTCGACGTGCACGTGGTCGAGGACTTAGGCGAGGTGTTGAGCCTGGCGCTGCGCGGTGCCCGGTTCGAAGCCGGCCACCTGGTATTCGAGGGACCCGTTCCGATCGAGCCAAGTCTCGTGGCGACGCAAAACTAGCCGCTGCACCGGTGGGAGCAGGGCCCCCGGGATTCTCTCCCCGGGGGCCCTGACGTTGGTGCAACCTTTTCCGGGCGGCGTGCGTCTAAATCCCGGTATCCTAGACCAAAGGTCCCGGTATGCCGGTGGCTGTTTCCATGCTCGCCCTCATGGTCGTCGTGCAGGCGAACGGCAGCAGCGCCGAGACGGCGCCGGCTCGGACGCCTCCACCCACGGCGAACAGTGTCGTCGCCCGGCGGGCCATGCGCGCGGTCGTCATCGACGGTAAGGACGATGACGCGGTGTGGCGCGAGGCACCGGCGATCACGGCGTTTCGCGAGTTCTCGCCGCGCGAGGATGGGCCCCCCCGATTTCCCACGGAAGCCAAGGTCGCCTACGACGACCACAACTTCTACGCCTTCATCCGCGCCTTCGATCCGCATCCCGACAGCATCCTGAAGATTCTCGCCCGCCGCGACGTCCGCGCGCCCACCGACCAGATCAAGATCGTCATCGACTCCTACCACGACCGGCGCACCGGGTACGAGTTCGCGGTAAACCCCGGTGGGGTGAAGCGCGATTATGCGATCTACAACGACAACAACGAGGACGATGCGTGGGACGGGGTGTGGGAGGTGGCGACGACCGTGGACTCGCTCGGCTGGACCGCGGAGTTCCGGATTCCGCTGTCGCAGCTGCGATACGCCCACGCCGATACCAACACCTTTGGCTTCGCGGTGTGGCGCGACATTCAGCGCTACACCGAGCGGGTCAGCTGGCCGGTATACCGGCAATCCCAATCGGGGTTCGCTTCCCAGCTCGGGGATGTGACGGGTCTGGTGGGACTGCCGGCGCCGCGCCGGCTGGAAGTCGCGCCGTACATGGTGACGAAAAACGTCTCAGTGCCCGTGGGCCCCGGGTTCGACCGTTCCCAAAAGCTCACCGCGGGCGCGGACCTGAAGTATGGGCTCACGTCCAACGTGACACTCGACGCAACGGTCAACCCCGACTTCGGGCAGGTCGAGGCGGATCCCGCGGTCTTGAACCTCACGGCCTTCGAGACGTTCTTCCAGGAACGGCGCCCGTTCTTCGTCGCGGGAACGGGTGTCTTCCGCTTCGACGTCAACTGCAGCCAGGTGAATTGCAATGGGGAGCGGTTGTTCTATTCACGCCGCATCGGGCGGGCGCCCGAGCTCCCCGGGAACGACCCGGGCTCGCCCATCGCCACCACCATCTACGGCGCAGCAAAGGTGACCGGCCGGCTGCCGGGTGGTCAGACCGTGGGCGTGCTCGACGCCATCACGCAGCGCGCCACGGGGAGCTCCGATCGCACCACCGAGCCCGCCACCAACTATGCGGTGCTGCGCGGGCAGCAGGATTTCCGCAAGGGACAGAGCGGCGTCGGCGTGATGTTCACGGCGGTGAACCGCAGTCTCGACCCGCTGACCGACGGCGGGCTGCGCCACAGCGCCTATGTTGGCGCGGTGGACTTTCGGCACCGGTTCCTGGGGAGCCGCTATCAGGTCTCGGGCTCGCTCGACCTGAGCCACGTGACGGGCACCGCGGCGGCCATCACGGCGACGCAGCGCGACGCGGTGCACTACTACCAGCGGCCGGACGCCGGCCTCCCCTTCGACTCGACCAGGACCTCACTGGCGGGCGACGCGGAAGAGCTGCTCTTCGGCAAAGTGGGCGGAGGGATAACCCGGTTCGAGACGAGCTATCAGCGGCGGTCCCCGGGCTTCGAGGTGAACGACCTCGGCTTTCTGCTGCGGGCCGACCAGCAGAGCTGGAATACCTGGTTCGGAGTGCAGTCGCTCCATCCGAGCTCGCTGTATCAGACCGCGTTCTGGAACTTCAACTGGTGGCAATTCTGGACGGGAGCGGGGCTGCCGGTCGAGCGCGCCGCCAACACCAACGTCCACGTCCAGCTCAACAACCGGTGGTGGCTGCATGCCGGCACGACATTGGGTCACCTCGCCCCGACCTTCGACGACCGTCGGGCTCGCGGGGGCCCCGCCGTGCGGGTCGATCCGATCGTCTCATCCTGGGCGGAGTGGGACGGGGACAGCCGGCCGGCTGTGGTGCCTGCCCTGTGGACGAACTATTGGCGTGGGGACGGCGGCCGGTCTGAATCGGTCAACCTGGGCTCGCAGGTGTCGGTCCGCATCGCGTCGCAGTTCAACACGACGATCGGCGTGAGCGTTACCCACAACATCGACAACACCCAGCCGTTCTCTCCCGTCACGGACTCCGCCGGCACCACACACTACCCCCTGGCCCACCTGGACCAGAAGACCTTGTCGCTCACCGGGCGGGTCGATTACACCATAACGCCCGACTTGACGCTCCAGATCTATGCCCAGCCGTTCGTGAGCAAGGGCACGTATTCGAACGCGCGCGAGCTCGCCAATCCGCGCGCCGCGGCGTACGACGACCGGTTCAAGCCGTACAGCGGCACGCTCGCCAGTGGGTTCAATTTCAAGCAGTTCAATTCCAACGTCGTGTTGCGTTGGGAGTATCGGCCCGGCTCGACCCTGTTCGTTGTCTGGACGCAAGGGCGGAACGACTTCCTCCGGGCGACAGGAACGCAGTCGCTCGCCGGTGACTTTGGCGACCTCTTCACGCTCCACCCCAATAACACCTTCCTCGTGAAAGCGTCGTACTGGCTGAACTGGTGACGGCCGGGCTGCGCCCGGCTACTATCGCTCCACCGAGGGGCGGAATTATCGTTTAACGCACATCTCCCACTTCCCAGCTCATGCGCGGACTGGCTCGCGGGCTCCGGTGGTGGTCGGTCGCCTGGCTGGTCGTCGCCGGCTCGGCACCGCTCATCGCTCAGCAGACGGCCGGCAGGATCGACGGCACGGTGATGGATCCGGCCGGCTCACCCCTGGCCGGCGCCCAGGTGTCGCTCGTCGGTACCTCGTTTCGCCAGCTGAGCGGGGTCCACGGCACGTACTCCATCGACCACGTGCCGGCTGGCGCCTACACGCTGCGGGTGCAGTTCGCCGCCTATCCCACGACCGACGTGACCGCCGTCCGAGTGCATGCCGGGGAGATCGTCGTCACAGACGTCCGCATCGGTCAGGCGGCGCTCGCTCCACCGCCAGCGCTAGCGCGCGGCCTCACGACCTCCAGAACGATCATCGAGGGAACGTCGTTCTCTGACCTCCCCGTGACCGACCCGCGGGACGTGCTCGCTCTCCAGCCGGGCGTCTTCCCGACAGCCGATCAAACGGGGCTCTCGATCCATGGCGGTGCAGCAGCGGTCTACATCGATGGCGCGCTCGTCCGCCGGCTGGATCTCGGCACCAACGCGATCGAAGAAGCCTCGGTGACTACGGGTGCCGTCGGTGTGGAGGCCGGGGACGCGCAGTCGGGACTCGTGTCGTTCGTCACGCCGGCGGGAGGCCGGCAATGGCGGGGCACGCTGCGGTACCGCACGGACGACGTCGGCTTCGACGCCTGGCGGAACGTGGGGCTGCATCGCCTCGAGGCGAGCGCCGGCGGCCCGGTGCGGGGCAAGCTCACCTTCTTCACGGCTCTTACCCTGAACGGGCAAATGTCGCTCGAGACCGAGCAGCACCGCGACGTCCAGGCGCCCGTCTACGTGATGGACGGCGTCGATACGGTCGTGCATCAGCCCAGAACATGGGGCGACGCCAACACCGACACTGCCCTCGTGGCACTTCCCCGCTTCGTGCAGTACAGCGGATACTGTGATCCGTCGGGGAACTACGGTGCGTCATGCCAGGGCTTGCGGGTGCCCTTTACAGCCACGGGATCGTACGCCTGGCAGGGCAAGCTGCAGCACAGCTACGGCACCGGGTCCTGGCTGAGCCTGACCGGTCTCGCCAGCCAGTCGCAGCAGCGGGACTTCCCGGGGGTGAATCTCTATAACTCCGGCGCCTATACGGGCACGAGCGTGCGCAGCCGCGCCGCGATTCTCAATTGGACGCAGCATCTCCGACAGCTGGGCGCCGGGCCGGTTGCACTGCAGATGAACCTGTCATACCAGCTCGATCAGGCGATCACCGGCCCGCTGACGCGCCAGTCGGAGCTCGACACGCGCAGCCCGTTCGGCGGCTTTCTCGTGAAGCCCTTGAGCTACCTGTTCGACTTCCACTACCGGCACGACGTGCGCATCAAGGATTCGACGTACCAGAGCGTCGGGCTGCTGGACGATCGGCAGATCCGCTGTATCCAGGCCAACGAAGGAGCGTGCCAGGACGACGTGCCGCTCCTGAACCGGGGCGACCTCGACCTCGTACAGCCGTACAGGATGAACCCGTACGGCGCAGAGCAAAGCCCCCGTTTCCCGCTCTGGACACAAGGCGTGGTCGGGGACATCGATCTGGCGCGCGAAGCGCGCTGGCAGGCACGGGCCGCCCTCGACTGGCGGCCGAATCGCGTCCACGACGTCAAGCTGGGCGGCGAATTTCATCGCATCGACACGCGACGCTATAACGCGAGTGCCGGCCCCATTTCGGCGTTCGGCATCAACGCGTATCACGAGACCCCAATCCGTTACGGAGCCTACGTAGAAGACCGCCTCGAATTGGGAGAATTGGTGATCCTGGGCGGGCTGCGGTACGACTACTACGACTCGCACGCCAAATATCCCTACACGCCGGGGCGGATCTCGACCGATTCGGGGTCGTTCAACCCCTACCGGCCGGACGCAAAGTTCTACCCGGCGCCGAGTCACAGCGCCGTGAGCCCGCAGATTCAGGTGTCGTTGTCCCTGGGAAATCGCTCGGCGGTGCGGGCGTCCTACGGACGGCAGGTGCGCGTACCCGACCTGAGCCTGCTCTTCCTGGGTAAGAACACGGACCTCTCGGTGACGAATCGCTCCCAGATCTACGGCCGGGATCTCGATTTCCTGAAGAGCGGGATCATGGAGCTGGGCGCGCGGCACGCGATCGGTGAGGACCTGGTGCTGGACGTCGCGCTCTACGACCAGACCAGGCCCTCGGAGATCGTGGGGCGGCTCGTCCAGCTCCCTGACCCGGCGACCGGCGGGTCCACTGGCGACTTCTGGATCTTCACCGATGCGGGTTTCCCGCACACCCTCGGCATCGACGTGAGGCTCGACCAGCGGTTCTCGAATCTCTTCTCGGGATCCGCGGCTTACTCGTACCAGCGTGTGGGCTTCGCGCCTCAAGGCACAGGCGGCGACACACTGCGGATCCCGAGACACGTGATCGCAGGTTGGGGCGCACTGACCTTTCCGGACGGGTGGCGCCGCGGCACGCCCCTGGGCGCGATGCTCCAGAATGCCGGCGTGTTCGTGACCTTCCGCGTCGCGAGCGGCGGGCATTACACGCGCGTGTTCCCGCAAGCGGCGGGCTATACGATCGACGATCCAGGCGGATCCTTCGTAGAGCAGCTCAACGCGTCCGCGCTCCCGTGGTTCAAGACCATCGACGTGCGCGTCACACGCGGCTTGAAGCTCGGTCGCTACGAGGCGACGGCGTTCGCCGAATCGCGCAACCTCCTCAACTTCACGAACGTGCTGAACGTCTTCACCGAGGTGGGCGGCGTCGATTATCCGGACCTGCGCGCGCGCTACGCCGCCGAGCAGGTCACGCTGCTCAGGAGTGAGGCGGCGGCCGCCGGCGCCCTGGTGGGTGACGCGGTCGACTTCAACCTGCTCGGCAGTTGCCGGAACTGGCAGGGCCGCAACTCCGGCAACTTCGCCAGCGGTCCCGTGGACTGCGTGCTGCTCGAGCGGGCCGAGCAGCGCTTCGGCAACGGGGACGGCGTGTTTACCGCGTCGGAGTACACGAAAGCGTTCACCGCGTGGTACGACGTCGCAAACGCTCCCTACCGCTTCTACGGGCCGGGCCGGCGGATTCGCGTCGGCCTCGAGGTCGCTTTCTAGGCCCGGACTCCCTCCAGCACCAGCTTCACGGCGGCCTCCTTCCAGCGCTCGCGCAGCGCGGGCTCGTCGGCGCCGAGTGGCGGCGCGCTCGCGGCGATCAGCGACTCGAGCCCGAGATACGCGACCATGAGGACGAGCGCCTGCGCCGCCGCCAGGTGGGGATCGACGTCGTCCCGCACCTGTCCCAGCCCCTGGCCTTCCGCGAGCAGGATGACCAGGCGCTTGATGGCGGGCGCGAACGGTCGCGCGTCGGATCGGCCGGCTTGCGTGAGCAGCGTGACGAGGTCGGGATGGGCGGCGAGAAAGTCGAACTGCGCCGCCAGCGCCGTGGCGATGCGATCGAGCGGTCCGTTCCCGGCGACGGCGAGCGAGGCGAGCGCCTGCTCCAGCTCGGCGGCCCCGCGCGTGAGCACCGCATTGAACAACCCGCGCTTGGAATGGAAGTAGTAGAACAGCAGCTGCTTGTTGACCCCAGCGCGCTGGGCGATTTGATCGACTCGCGCCCCGTCGAAGCCGCGTCGGGCGAACTCGTCCCGGGCGGCGGCGATGATCCGTAATGCTCTGAGATTGCTGAGCTTAGGTTTCAGGGTCTCACTATCTCAACCACATGGTTGATGAAATGTATACTCCCCAGCCAGGGACGCCACTCCCGGCGCAGGACGAGGTTCGCCGGCACCCGGGGCAAGCCCTCCTTCAAGAACTTAATCAACAGCCGATTCACCTCGTCCGGCGCCTCTTCCTGCACCGAGTGTCCGGCGTGCGGCACCGACAGGAACGCCGAGCGGTTGAGCTGGGCCGCCAGCGCGCGGCCCAGGGCGATGGGGATCCACCGGTCGGCCTCACCCCACAGCACCAGGGTCGGCGCTCGGATGGCTTCGAGGCGCCCCTCCAGCCCGCCGAAGTTGAACTCGCGCAACACGCCCCGCAGCGCCCGGCCGTACTCGGCCTCCGCGGCGGGCGCGTAATACTGGTCGACGTCGGATTCGGTCACCTTGCCGGGGTCGGCGTACGTCGACCTGAGGAGCCGGGCCACGAGGCCCCGACCCCGGAACGCCAGCATCAACGGGCCCACCCCGCGCCAGCGGGCCACCCGGAACAGCACCGGTTCGCGGGTGCCGAGCCCCGCCGCCCCGATCAGGACGAGTCCGCGCACGCGCGCCGGGAAGGCGATCGCGACTTCCGCCGCGATCTCGCCCCCCATCGAGTGGCCTACCAGCACGGCGTCGGGGAGGTCCAGGGAGTCCATGAGCGCGACGACCAAGTGCGCGTAGGCGGCGTTCGTGTACCCGTGCGCCGGCTTGTCGGAGGAGCCGAATCCCAGGAGGTCGAGCGCGACGACCCGGAAACCGGCAGCCATGACCGGGGCGAGGGTCTTCCGCCAAGCGTACATCGACGCGCCGAGACCGTGGATGAAGATCACCGGCGTTCCGGTGCCGGCGTCGACGTAACGGATCCTGGCGTCACCGATCCGGACGACGTGCGCCGTGAATGGCGTTCCTGCGGGGAACCGCTCGCCGTCTGGAATCGGGGCCGTGCCGCACCCGACTTCGAGCGTCACCAGGAGCGCGACAGCCGCGTGACGGCGGATCACGCGAGGTTGCGCAACGCGACCCGGGCGAGCGTGAGGAGGAGCGGATGGGAGCTCCACAGGGCGGTAATCTGCTCGCCCGCCCCGGCGGCGGTCAGGAGCTGGGAGTCGTCGATCAACAGCACGGTGGGGGTGGCTGCCGCGACCGAGCCTTTCAGGAGGCTCTCCCCCTCGGTATCCGCGGCTTGGCCTGCGAGCCGCACGTCGATTGTGGCCCGCGTGGCGGCGCGCCGCCAGGCGGGCAGGGTGGGGCGCCACAGCTCCGCGCCGACGATGCCCTGGATGCTCCCCGTCGCCCGGGCGACGAGCTGTTGCATCACGTTCGCGACGGCTCGCGCACCGCCCACGGTCCGGGTCTCGGGCTCAGCGGGGTGGCTCGCGTCCTGGAGCGCGTGGCTCAGCCGGTCGAGCGCCTCGCCCTGTTCGGCGGCGAGTCGGGCGAGCAGCGCTCGCGGGTCGGCGGGGCGATACTGGGCCGGGCGGCCGGCTGCGCGCTGCGCGGCGCCCCGACTGACGAGGCCTTCGAGCGCGCCGTAGGCGTTGGCACGGGCGAGCCGGGTCGCGCGGCCGACGCCGTACCCGGTCGCGGGGCCGAGGCGCAGCAACGCCGAGTACACGACCGACTCGGTGGCGGTGAACCCGAACGGGGTGAGGTCGACAGTCGCCATACAGTAGTAGTACTTACTACTACCTAACGCGCGCCGCTACCGCAAGGTGCTGACTGCTGCTGGGGTGCTCACACGATCTCGACGGGAAGCCCCATCAGCCGCGCGATCAGCGCCAGCCGGAACGTCACGTCGGTCTGCCGCTGCGCGGGGCTCTTGCCCGGCCCTTCCAGCGGGAAGTAATGGGCCGTGACGGGGTTGATCGCCTTGGGCAGGGTGCGCAAGCTCTTCGGGCTCCAGATCCCCTGTTCGTCGCACTCGTTGAATAGACGGGCCAGCACGCGGCTGGCGCTGGGGATATTGCGCACCAGCCCGAGCCGGGTCAGGAGCTCGAGCCAGTACAGGGCGAACGGAACGTCGCTGATGTGGCCCTGGGCGTCGGAGCGTAAGGGGTCGCCCAGCAGCTCGAAGATCGGCTTGAACAGCTTCTTCCCTGCCAGGATGAAAAACGCCCGCCGCGGCGCCGGCGTGGAGAAGTAGTGCCCTAGCCGCTCGATGAATCCGGCACGCTCCCGCTGCACCGGCGGCAGGAAGGCGAGCATCTCGATCGAGAACACCGTGGGAGGGTAGGCCCCGGGCTCGAGCACGGTCTTGCCTTGCGCCTTCTTGAACGGCTTCGCCGCGAGCTCGCTTCGCAGGTATTGGGAGATATTGCTGGCGATCGTGTGCGCCGTCCCGCGCACCCGCGGGTCGTCGATGTGCCCGGCGCGCGCGAGGGCGCACGCCGCCGCCTCCCGGCCGAGCCGCCGCGCCCAGTGCCCCAGCCCCGGGTCGGACTTCGCGGCCTTGTGATACTCGATCAACAGCTCCTGCGCCCGTTGGGCTACCACACGGTCGGGGTCGTCCGGCTCGATGCGCGACAGCAGCTGGAATAACAAGCGGTCCGCCAGTCGGAACGGCCGCTCGGTGGGGGGCCACCCCAGCTCGATCAGGCGCCGGTACTGGTAGACCGTGCCCGGCTCGCTCCAGCCGTGCGCCTTCGAGGCGACCGGCCCCAGCAGGTTACCTCCCCACAGCCCCGTGGGCCTCTGCTTGCGCGCGATCGCCTGAGCGACCTTGTACTGGAGCACCGCGTGGCGCAGCGCGGCGAGTCGCTCCGGATCGCGGTCGCTCTCTCGCACGACTTCGGCGTACGCCCGGTACTGGAGCGGCGGGCTCGCGGCCTCGAGCAGCCAGGATAAGGGCAACCGATGCGATGTCGGGAGTTCCAGGTGCTCGCTCCGCGGTGACGAGTGCGGCAGACCCGGCTGTCGAAAAGCGGCGCAAACCTACTCGGCGGCGTCCCAATCGGCCAGAGGCGCTCGGAGGCTGGCCCGCCCGCCATCAATAACTGCTTTTGCCACGGCGCACTAGACGCGCCGCAATCGATTGTACTCAGGGCATCAATCGGTTGGTTGGGCGCTGGAACTCGGAGCTCGGGAGCCAGCGCGGCAGCTCCGCTGCGTTCGCGACCGCCAGGGCCAGACGCAGCGTGACCCGTACTTCCTGCGCGAGCCCCGCGTAGCTGAACGTCGAGCGGTACTCGTCGCTCGGCTGGTGATAGCGCTCGCGGTTGTACAACTCGTCCTGCTCGTTTCCCCACCCGGCGGGCCGTCCCACAAAGTCTCTTCCCGGACGGATCGACAGCGCGGGCACGCCGGCTCGCGCGAAGGGGAAATGATCCGAGCGGTAGAACGCGCCGCGGACGTCCGGCTCGTGAACCACGGTGAGCGATTCGAGCTTCGCTGCGCCCTGGAACATCGCCCCGAGGGTGGACCGGTCTGTCCCGAGCGCATCGATGTCGCGGGTGGCACCGCGCACGTTGGCCACATCGACGTTGAGCACGGCGGCGGTGCGCTCGAGCGGCACCAGCGGGCTCTCGACGTACGCCTCGCTCCCGAGCAAGCCGCTCTCCTCGGCCGTCGTCGCGACGAACAGCAGAGTGCGCCGCGGGCGCGGGGCCACCTGGACGAGCGCCTGCGCCGCCGCCAGCACGGCGGCCACGCCGGACGCGTTGTCCTCCGCGCCATTGTAGATCGAGTCGCCGCGGATCGCGGGGCCGATCCCCTTGTGGTCCCAGTGCGCGGTGAACAGCACGACTTGCTTCGCGACTGTCGGGTCGCTCCCCGGGAGCTTCGCGACAACGTTCTCGGACCTGACCCGGCGAACGGCGCTGACGATGTCCACGGCGACGTGCAGCCGCGTAGCGACCGGCCGGAAATCGCGCCGCCCGGCGGCGCGCGTGAGAGAATCGAGATTGAAGCCGGCGCGCGCGAGTGCCGCCTGCGCGGCGGCGGCGGTGACCCACCCCGCGAACGCGAGGCTTTGTGCCGCCGGGCGGTCGAGCTTGAACTGCTCCACCGACCACGACCCCCGTACCACCTCCCACGGGTACGTCGCGCTCTCGGTGGTGTGGATCAGGAGCGCACCCAACGCGCCACGTCGCGCCGCCTCCTCGAGCTTGTACGTCCAGCGGCCGTAGTAGGTGAGTACGCGGCCGTTGAACACGGTGGAGTCCTGGAGCCCCGGGTCGTTCACCAGCATCAGCAGCACCTTGCCGCGCACGTCGCCGTCTTTGTAGTCGTCCCACCGCCATTCGGGCGCCCGGACGCCGTAACCCACGAATACGACCTCACCGTCGGCGGTGATCTGGGGCTCCGGTCGCTCCGCCCACGCCACGAAGTCGTCGAGTTGTTTGAGGCACTGCGGTGCGCCGCTCGGGCCCCACACCAGAGATGGATGGGCGGTCAGGCCGACGAGGGCGACCGGCTGGAAGTAGGAGCTGTCGGGCCCCGCCGGCTCGAGTCCGAGCGCCTCGAACTGCGCGGCGATGTATCGGGCGGCGAGGCGGCCGCCCCGCGTGCCGGGGGCGCGTCCCTCGAGCAGGTCATCCGCCAGGTAACGGATGTGCGCGTCCAGCGCCGCGCTGCTCACCGGTGGCAGGGACGATGGCGCGGCCGCGGGTCGCTGCCCCCGGAGTGAGGCCACCGCCGTGACGAGCAGTATCGTGACAGCAAGCCGACATCGCATGGACAGCATCGTGGTCTCTCCTGGTTCGCCTTGCTCGGTCCCGAGCAAGCGGTGCAATTTTCGCTCATGCTGCAAGCGTTGCAGTCCCGCCGGGTCGAGCGACTTCCCGATCTCGTCCGGCTCGAGGGACGCATCCTGTTTCTGACCGAAGACCCCGCGCTCGTTCGCGCCCAGCTCGCCGGGCAGGACCTGGACTGGACCCCCGCCAGCAAGCTACGCGACAACATCTCGACCGACGAGATCACCCCCGCCTATATCTGTTACTACTACGACGAAACCCTCGGCGACTTCCCGTACCTCGGCTTGAAGTGCGGCGAGGAGTTCCCGATCGCGCGGGGATCGGTGAAGCGCGGCGGCTTCGTCGCCTCGGTCAGCGGCCAGCGGCGTGGCAAGGGCTCGTCGCGAGAGCAGTCGCCGTACGCGGAGATGTGCGCCGGCATCAGGCTGGTGGTGGCGGAGAACATCGAGCGGATCTACCGGGAGAACTGCCAGAACCTGGGCGTGCTCACCACGACCGACTTCTCGATCATCGACCGGGTCCGCCGCGGCGAGGCGATCCCGCTCGCCGCCTTCACCGAGGGTGAGGGCGAGATCACGCGTGGCATCATCGAGTACGGGGGGCTGTTCAACTTCAACGTCGCCCGGCTCCAGGGCAACGTCGTGCTCGCGCCACCCCGGACAGCCCGCCGGCCCATGACGCTCGGCGAAAAGATCATCGCGCGCCACTGGGTGGTCGACCCGTCGCGGGGCGAGGTCGGTGTGCCGGCCGTCAAGCCGGGAGATGAAGGGTTCGTCGTCACCGACATCCGGTTCAGTCACGAATACGTGACCCCGATGGCGGCGATCTTCTTCGAGCAGCTCGTGGGCGCCGAGGAGCAGGTGGTCGATCCCGGCTCGATCCTCATGTTTCGCGATCACCTCACGTTCCTTCCCGAAGCGATGACCCCCGAGCGCGTCAAGGAGGGGCTGCTCGATGTGGCGCTCGAGCTCGAGAAGAAGCAGCGCGCCTTCGCCCAGAAGCAGGGAATCAAGCTGTACGGCGAGCTGCGGCTCGGCCACCACGGAGGCGGACGGGGCTCGGAGGCGATCTGCCACTCCAAGATCCTCGAGGGACATGCCGAGCCCGGCATGGTGATCATCGGCTCGGACTCGCACACTCCCCATGCCGGTGCGGTCGGCTGTGTCGCATTCGGCGTGGGCACCACCGCGATCTTCAATTCCTGGATCACGAAGGACGTGCGGCTCACGGTCCCCGAAACCGTGAAGGTCGTGGTGCGCGGCAAGAAGCCGGACAACGTGACGGCCAAGGATTTCATGCTCGAGGTGCTGCGGCAGCCGTACGTCAAGAGCGGCCGCGCCATCGGCAAGCTGGTGGAGTACTGTGGGGATGCTGTCGAATCGCTGTCAGTAGACGAGCGCGCCACGATGACCAACATGACGGCGGAGGTCGGCGGCTTTACCGGCTACGTGGCTCCGGACGCGAAGACAGTCGACTTTCTCATGGAATACCGCGGCATGGCGCGGGGCGAGGCCGAGCGGTTGTGTGCCGGGCTGGCGAGCGACGCCGGCGCCGAGTACTGCGAGGTCATCGAGATCGACGCCACGGCCATCCGGCCGATGATGGCGCTTCCCGGCGATCCCGGGAATGGTCAACCCATCGACGCCGCGGCGCGGCAGATCCGGGTGGACATCGCCTACGCCGGCTCGTGCACGGCGGGCAAGAAGGAAGACATGGACATGTACGCCCGGGTGCTGGCGGAGGCGGCGGAGCGAGGGGCGCGTGTCGCGCCGTGGGTGCGGTTCTACATCCAGTGCGGATCGCAGGACGTGAAGCGCTACTGCGAGGAGCGGGGCTACCTCGAGTTGTTCCAGAAGGTCGGTGCGACGTTCCTCGAGCCGTCGTGCGGTGCTTGTATCAACGCGGGGCCCGGCGTGTCGAAAACGCGGGACGAAGTGACGATCAGCGCGATCAACCGCAACTTCCCGGGCCGCTCGGGTCCGGGGCAACTCTACCTCGCCAACCCGTACAGCGTCGCGGCGTCTGCCATCACCGGTTACATCACCGAGTGGCAGCCGGGGATGGCGCTGGCTCCTGTCGAATGATTCCCCGGCCTGACGGCTGGGGCTAACGGCCGCCGGTGGTGCTGGAGAGTTCCCGGCCGGCGGACCGCGCGGCGCTGTGCTTGGGGCGCAGGGACTCGCGCTGGTACACGCTGCGCGGGTTCCACAGCACCCACGACGTGATGCCCAGGTCTTCGGCCGCGCGGATCTGATCGCGAATTTGTGACGGCGAGTAGCGAGGGAGCCGGCGGCCGAGCGTGAACGCCTGTAAGAACGGCCGGATCTCCGCGGCGGCAGGATGCAGCCGCGACCGCTGCAGGGCGTCGGTCAAGGCGTAGCGCACCACGCGATACGGCTCGCCGTTGGGCCACGCGAGGCCGAACGCCCCGCGGTAGTAGTGGCTGGGATAGACCATCGGCAGCACCACGTCCGCAACGTTGATGAAATCCTCCCACACCTGCCCGATGCCCAAGTCGCCGCTCGTCGCCGAGGCGGTGAGGCCGAAGATGTCAAACGTGACCGGCACGCCGAGCGGCCTCAGCCGGTTGCGGAGCAGCGTGATGTGCTCGCGCACCGCCTCGCGCTGCGTTTCTCCATGGTGGGCCGGGAAGATCGCGGTCGCCATACGCTCGCGCGGCTCGTCCGGGAAGCGCACGTAGTCGAACTGCACTTCGCTGAACCCCAACCGCACGGCTTCCGCGGCCAGCTGCGCCGAATAGATCCACACCGAATCGTTGTACGCGTCCACCCAGGCGCTGTGGATCCGGTCGCGCCACAGCCCGCCCGTGGTGCGATCCTTCACGGACCAGCCGGGCTTCCGCTCTGCGAGCAACGGGTCCTTCGCGACCACGATGCGGGCGATCGCGTAGATGCCGTGCGCCGCCAGCGTGTCGAGCCGTGCCTTCGCGTCCTTCGCCCGGGTGCACCCGTTCGCGCCGATCTGCTGGGCGGTGGGGACCGCCGATGGGTACAGCAGGCAGCCGGTGTCGTCCTTCACGTCTACGACGAACGCATTGATCTCGGTCTCGTCGGCGAGCCGTACCAGCTGCCACAGCTTCGGCGAGCCAAACGCCCAGGCATTCACGTACAACCCTTTGATCGCCGACGTTTGCGGTACGAGCAGCGTCTCCTGCTGTACGTAGCGCAGCTCGATCGGTCGCAGCGTCACGTGGGCTTGATCGGCGGGTGCCGGCGACAGCACGCCCGACACGTCGGGCGGTGCGGGGGCGGCGGGTGCCGGCGGCATGCTATCCTGTGCAAAAAGGCCGCGACTCATGAAGAGCGCGGCCAGCAAGAGGGCACCTGCCTGCCGGACCACAGCCATAGGGGGCTACACGATAGGAATGCCGGGTCAGCTAGACAAGAGACGGGGATCACGCTACGGCGCTGCGACCTGTAAGCTGTTGAACAGCAATGGGTAAGTGGCGATGCTCTGGCCGCGGTACTGAGGCCGGAACCCGAACAGGACGACCCGCCCGGACCCCTGCTTCACTTCCACCAGGGCGGCCTTCCCCGCGATGCGCTCGGGGTGCAACACCCAGCCGGAGAGCAGCACCTTGTCGGCATCGGTCGGGTAGCGGCCGATCACCCGCACGGCGCTCGAATCGAGCACGTCGAACGCGGGACCACCTTCGTACCAGGCGATGCTCTGAGCCGGCATCCCGCGCGCCTCCGGCGCGGCCGTGTCGAGCTCGAGACGGAAGATCGATCCCGGCGCGTAGAACTCGTCGTCGGCCACGCCCGCGAGCACGTTGCGCACGGGGAGCAGCAGCTGCTCGGCTGCGAACCGACTGGCGTCGTTGAGCGCGATCAGTGTCCCGCCGTCCTGCACGAACTGACGCAGCCCCTTCACGCCGTCCAGGCCGAGACCACCGGCGTACGGCGCGGGATACTCGTGCGGCAGGCCGTTGAGCAGCTCGTCGGGCGCTTGATCGGGCAGCACGATCACACTGAATTGCGCCGCGAGCTTGCCGGCGCGCACCACGGAGTCCACGATCGAGACGTACGGCACGTGCCACGTGTCGAATACCCAGCGCGTCCATCCCTCGTCCATCGAGGGGTCGTAGGAGCGGTACAGCCCGATGCGTGCCCCCTCCCGGCCGGCGACGCCGCTCGAGGCCGGGGCGGCGGCGGGCGGCTCGACCGGCGCGGAGAGGCCGAACCGTAGCGAGTCGCGCGCCGGCACTGCCGTCACGCCCATGAGGAGCGGCAGCGTGTGGGCCGTCACGTCGTACGGCGGCAGCGGGGGCCCGCTGGGGTAGAGCCGCAGGTCGGGATAGTGCTGTGGCTCGAGCAAGGTCTTGGCGAACGCTGCGTACGGCTGCCGCAGCACCACGACGTAGCTGCCGGCGGGGTAGCGCTGCCCGCCGAGCGTGATGGGATGGAGGGCGGTGCGGATCTCCACCTGCCCGCGATGCAGGATGCCGAGGAGCGTCGCGAGCCCCACCGTGTCCCGCTGCTGGCGGGGAATCACGTACGCGTACGGCCAGCCGCGCCACCCGCGTACCCCGCGCCCTTCCACGGTGAGGAAGTTGGCGAGCCAGACGTCGCGGTACCGCGCCGCGTTCTCGAGCAGGGCGTAGGCGGCGTCGGTCTGGTAGCTCACGATGTCACGCAGCGTCCAGCGGCCGCCGGGCCACGGGTTCGTGAAGTTCCAGGAGCGCTCGCGCGGGTTGAAGCCGCGCGCCCGGGCCGCGAGGTGGTCGAACGGAATGTCGATTGGCGAGGCCAGGTTGGCGCTCGCCGCCTCGGACAGGATGCGCACGCCCCCGTGGTAGTGCTGGTAGGCGCGAGCGGGCGTCCAGGCGTCGTAGATCGCGTTGATCGAGACTCCTGTTTTCCCCTCGCCCGCGAGCTCCCACGCCATGCCGGCCCCCAGGGCGTTCACCCCGTCCACAAGCAGCGGATCCACGTTCGGCTCGACCGGGTCGAGATAAGGGGGCAGGAAGAGTCGCGAGCCGTCGGTGTCCTGCTGATGAATGTCGTGCACGATCTCGGGATGCCATACGTTGTGCAGCGAGTCGACCACCAGCTGTGTCTCGACCTGGGTGAAGGCGTACCAGTCGCGGTTGTTGTCGTGTCCCGCGTAGTGATGGTACAGCTCGGGCGGGTCGGTGCCCTCGGCGGGCGTGCCGAGCGTGCGGTTGTACCAGTGCGTGACGATCGACACGCCGTCGGGGTTGAGCGACGGAACGAGCAGCAGAATCACGTTGTCGAGGATCCGGCGGGTGGCGGTCGCGGTGTCGCTCGCGAGGCGATACGCGAGGAGCGCGGGCGTCAGATGCCCGCCGACCTCGTTGGAGTGGATGCCCGAGGTGATGAGCACGATGGCGCGGCCGTCGCGCAGCGCCTCCTGCTGCTCGCGGGCGGTGTGGATGGTGCGTGGGTCGGCGAGCCGGGCGTTGAGCTGACGGTAGCGGTCGAGGCTCTTCAAGTTGGCCGGACTTGAGATCACGAGCGCAACGAGCGGCGCGCCCAGCGTGGTCTTCCCGAGCTCGCGGTAGCGCACGCGGTCGCTCGTCTGCGCCAGCGCCTGGTAATAGCGCAGCAACACCGGCCAGTCGGCGAGTTTCCGGTCGTCGCCGGGGTCAAAGCCAAGGATCGCCTTGGGCGTCGGGACGCGGGTCACGACGGGGGCCGGTGGCCGGCGCGGCACCGCAGCCTGCCTGGGACGGTGGCGCTGCTGGGCGGCGAGCGCCGGGGCGAGGGCGACGAGCCCCGCCGCGAGCAGGGCGACGCGCGCGCGGGGCGCCACGCGGGTCAGCGCAACGTGCCGGCGGCGGGCGGCGTCTCGCTGCCGCCGAGCCAGTGCGCGAACCAGCTGCGGATCCGCTCCAGCCGGTCGACCAACAGCCACGGCGGGCCCGTGCGCGACAAGCCGTGGTAGGAGCGCGGGTAGCGCACGAACTCCGCGGGTATTCCTCGCTTGCGCAGCATGACGAACAGCTGCTCGCCGTCCGTGATCGGCGTGCGCCGGTCGTCTTCGGAGTGAACGATGAGCAGCGGGGTGCGGATGCGCGTCGCGTACGTCATCGGCGAGAGCACCCGGTACAGCGAGTCCGCGTCCCACGGCGCACCGGAGAACTCGTAGTCCGTAAGGCCCTGCGCGTCCGACGAGCCGTACCACGAGTACCAGTCGTAGATCGAACGATCGGACTCCGCGGCCGCGAACCGGTGCGTGTGCCCGACCACCCAGTTGGTCATGAAGCCGCCATAGGATCCCCCGGCGACTCCCAGGCGCGTCGTATCCACGCCGCCCCGGGCAATCGCGACGTCCACCGCTTTCATCAGGTCCTGGTAATCCTCCATCCCCCAGCGCCCGCGCGTCGCGAACGTGAAGTCATGCCCGTACCCGGTCGAACCGCGCGGATTGACGAGCAGCACCCAGTACCCCTGTCCCGCGAGCAGCTGCATCTCGGGGAAGAAGACGTTGCCATAGTTCCAGTGCGGGCCGCCGTGGATGTACAGGATCAAGGGGTAGGTCTTCCCAGGGCGGTAGCCGTAGGGGCGCATGAGAAACGCCTCGATGCGCAAGCCCCCCACGCTCGTGAACCACACCGTATCTGCCGGGATCGCCACGAGCTGCGCGAGCAGCGAGTCGTTGAAGGACGTGAGCCGCTTGTCGGGCCCGGTCCCGGCGCGCCCGACCGGGGCGACGAACAGTTCCGCCGGGTGCGTGGCGTCGCTCGCCGGGTAGGCGAGCCACTTGCCGTCGCGCGTGATCGCCGGACCGCTGAGCTGCCGCTCGCCCGTTGTGATCTGGCGGACGGCGCCTCCAGCCGCCGGCACTGCGAACACGTGAATGTTGCCGCGCGTCTCGGCGCTCACGTACACGGTCTTCGAGTCCGGGGACCAGACCGGGCCCGACGGATCCAAATCCCATGCGCTCGTGAGATTGCGCACGGGCCCCCCCCCGGCCGTAGCCGGAATCACGCACACATCGTTCTCTTCGCCGCGACCCTTGGAGCAGACGAAGGCGATGGCGGTGCCGTCGGGCGACCAGGCAGGCGCGAAGTTCTCGAAGTAGGGCGTAACGAGCCGGCGCACCGCGCCGTCCGCCACGTTAAGCACGTACAACTGTGGTCGGACCTGGTTTCTCACCTCGCTCGTGTCGGTCGAGTCCTGTACGAACACGATCGCCCGACTGTCGGGAGACCAGTCCGGCGCTCGCTGGCTCAAGTCGCCGCCGGTGAGCTGCTTCGGCTCGCCGCCGCCCGACGGCACGAGGTACAGATGGCTGGCGCGACGGGTCTCGCGCGGCGGCACGAGCCCGCGCTCATCCTCCACGAACGGCAGCGACGTGTACACGCGGCCGTCGAACCGCTTGGGGTCCGGCCCGCGGGTGATCGCGCTCGGCGAAACCCGGGTCCGCCACGGATCCTTTTTCATGCTGTCGGGCTCTGGGCCGCGCCAAGCGTACAGCAGCCACTTGCCGTCGCCCGAAAACACCGGGAGGGCGTGAACCCCCGGCACCTGGAACGCCTCGCCGCCGGGCGTCGTGGTCCGCAGAAACCACACGTCGTCGTCGAAACCCTCGCGCTTGCTCGTGAAGGCGAGCAGCGAGCCGTCCGGCGACCAGACCGGATTCGACGCTTCCGTTGCCGGGCTCGTGTAGCGGAACGCCGGCGCCGAGCCGTCCGCGGGCGCCATCCAGATCTCGGAATGCCGCCGGTCCTTGTCTTCCACGACCGTCGTCACGACGAAGGCGATGCGCCGTCCGTCGGGCGCGGGCCGCGGCCCGTCGACGCTCGTGAGCTTGTAGTAATCCGTGGCCTGGAAGGGTCGGGGAGAAGCTTGAGCGGTCCCTAAAGGACTCGCTTGCGCTCGCAGACGGTCGGGCGGTCTGGCGGTCAGAAGGCCGGTCGCGACGAGAAACGGCAGCCAGCGGGCGTTCATGTGGTGCTCAGGCGGTTGCGGGACGGAGAAAACTACGCGCTGGGACCCAGTGACGCGACGGGCGGTCAGCGTTGCCGACCGCCCGCGAGCGCACGCGAGTCCTTTAGGGTCCGCCGGTTCACCCGACCGCCGCCGTTACGGCAGCTTGTGGAGCTCCACCCGCCGGTTCTGCGCCCGGCCCCCGGCAGTGGTGTTGGGGGCGATGAACCCGCTCGCCCCGTATCCCTTCGCGACCATTCGCTCCGGGGACACGCCCTTACGCGCCAGGTACGCGCGCACCGAGGCGGCCCGGGCCTGCGACAGCCGCACGTTGAGCGGCGCCGATCCCGTGTTGTCGGTGTAGCCCGCGATCTCGATCCGGATCTCGGGATTGGCGACCAGCGAGCCCGCCACCTGGTCGAGCACGGCGTAGGAATCGCGGGTCAGGGCCGACCGGCCCCACTCGAAGGTCACGCCCCGCAGAATCAGCGTCGGCCGGGACGCGGCGCCGGGCGCGCCGGGCACGATTTCCGGCTGGAACAAGATGATGCAGCCGTTCGCGTCCACCTTCGAGCCGGCGGGCGTGTTGGGGCACTTGTCACGGTCATCCGGCACGCCGTCCGAGTCCGAGTCGCGGATCAGCTGTCGCGGCAGCGGGCAACCGGTCGTGTCGACGGGCGTGCCGGCGGGCGTGTTGGGACACTTGTCGAGGCCGTCCGGCACGCCGTCCAGGTCCGAATCCATCGGGCAGCCCTTGGCGTCGACGAGCGCGCCGGCGGGCGTGTTGGGGCACTGATCGAGCCCGTCGGGTACGCCGTCCTTGTCCGAGTCCGCCGGGCACCCCGCGGCGTCCACGCTCGCACCGGCCGGGGTGTTGGCGCATTGATCGATGCCGTCGGGCACGCCGTCCCCGTCCGAATCCATCGGGCAGCCCTTCGCGTCCACGTGCACCCCGGCCGCGGTGTTGGGACATTGATCGATGCCGTCCGGCACGCCGTCCGAGTCCGAGTCGCTGGGACAGCCGCTCGCGTCGACGGTGGCGCCGGCCGGGGTGCCGGGGCACTTGTCGAGCCCGTCGTACACGCCGTCCTTGTCCGAGTCGGTGGGGCAGCCACGCGCGTCGACCGTGGCTCCGAGCGGCGTGTTGGGGCAGGCGTCCTGCTTGTCGGGGACGCCGTCCTTGTCCGAGTCCTGCGGCGGCCCGCTGCCCAGGTGAAAGACCGAAAGGCCCGCCGTCGCGACGATATGCTTGGCCGTGGTGGACCCCACGGCGTACTTGGTACTGGGCACGTAGACGCCGCGCCCTTCGATGCGCAGCGCCACGCGCGGCGTGAGGAAGATGCGGACGCCGGCGCCGCCGTGGACCCCGCTGTCGGTGAAGCGATACGGCGCCCGTGTGCCGAAGTCGAGCAGCGAATAGCCGCCCAGCACGTACAGCATCAGGCGACTGGCGTGGACGGCATTGAACACCAGGCTGGCGCTGCCGATCAGCGGTTGGAGCGTGGTGGGCGTGCCGCTGCTCGAGACGGTGTATTGGGGTTGGAACAGCACGTCGGCCTCGAGGCCGAATGCATCGCCGAAGAAGTAGCCGAGCCGGCCGCCGCCGCCCAGCTTGTTTGCGAGGCCGAGGGCGGCGTCGTAGCGCGTATAGCCGCCGAACGCCCCGGCCTCGAACTGTCCGCCGTGTTGCGCCTGCAGGCGTCCCCAGGGGAGCGCCAGCAGCGCGGCCAGCACCGCGGTCCGTCTCATGTGCGCTCCTCTACGGTAACTGGTGGAGCTCCACGCGCCGGTTTTGCGCGCGCCCCTCGGCCGTGGTGTTCACCGCGATCGGGTTGCTGGCCCCGTACCCCCGCGCGACCATGCGCGTGGGCGCGACGCCTTTGCTCACCAGATACGCGCGCACCACCTCCGCGCGGGCCTGAGAGAGTCGCAGATTCGTGGCCGCCGAGCCCGTGCCGTCGGTGTATCCCGCGATCTCGATCCGGATGATGGGATTCGCCACCAGCGACTGCGCGACGATGTTGAGCACCGTGAAGGACTCGAGTTGCAGGACCGCCCTGCCCGGCTCGAACGTCACCCCCCGGAGGATCACGGGTGTCCGTTCAGGGGTGAACAGGATCACGCAGCCGTTCGCGTCGACACGGCTCCCCGGCGGTGTACCGGGGCACTTGTCGCGGTCGTCGGGCACGCCGTCGCCGTCGGAATCCTTGAAGCGCTGGCACCCGGTGCTGTCCACTTCTGTGCCGGGCGGCGTGTTGGGGCACTTGTCGATGCCGTCCGGCACACCGTCCTTGTCGGAATCGAGCGGGCACCCGGCCGCGTCGACGATCGCCCCGGCCGGGGTGTTCGGGCACTGGTCGATACCATCCGGGACTCCGTCGCCGTCGGCGTCGGTGGGACAGCCTTTGGCGTCCACGTGCGCGCCGATCGGGGTGTTGGAGCACTGGTCGAGCCCGTCGTACACGCCGTCGTGATCCGAGTCCATCGGGCAGCCCTTGGCATCCACCCGCGCGCCCACGGGCGTGCCGGGACACTGATCGATCCCGTCGTACACGCCGTCGTGGTCCGAGTCGAGCGGGCAGCCGTGCACGTCGACCGTGGCGCCGAGCGGCGTGTTGGCGCAGACGTCCAGCTTATCGGGGACACCGTCGTGGTCCTCGTCCGCGAGCGTCCCCGTCCCGGTGAACAGCGACAGGCCGAGCGAACCGACCACGTGGCCGGCCCAGGTGCCGCCGGCGAATCCCGTGTTGGGCGTGTACAGGGCGCGCACTTCGACCCGCAGCGCCGCGTGGTCGCCCAGAAACAACCGTTCGCCGATCGCGCCATGGACCGCGTCGTCGGTAAAGCGGTACGGCGTCACCTTCTCGAAATCGAGGCGGGAGTACCCACCGAGGAGGTAGAACAGGTGGCGTGCGTTTCCGAAATTGAGGCTGAGGCTGGCGCTGCCGAGGGTCAACGAGGGCGAGCTGGTCCCCGTGCTTGGGCGCAGGTCCTGGTAACCGGCCTCGAGCTCGGCGCCGACGATGTCGGTGAAGAAATAGCCGAGCCGTGCGCCGCCGCCGACGCGGCTCTCGAGGCGGAACGTCTTGTCGTAGTGCGTGAACGAGCCGAGTGCGCCGAGTTCGAACTGATGCGCGCGCTGCGCGCCGGCGGTGCCGACGGCGGCTGTGAGCGCCAATCCCAGGATCGCGAGCGTACGCACGAAACGGTCCCCCCCCCAAGGCGTGGCCCTACGGTAATAAGTCAGGCTCCGGTTAGAAACCCCACACGCCCGATTTCCGCAGGCCCGTGCTCAGGTCGATCCCCCCGATGACGAGCCCGTGCCGTGCCCCGTCGGCTTCGCGCCAGGTAACACCGGCCGGCCCGACGAGTGTACCGCCGCCCTGCCCGGCGATCGTGGCCGTCCCGACGGGCCCGGCAAACGGGCCGAGCGAGTCGCCGGTCACCGCGGCGGCGATCGTTTCCGCCGGGTTCGTCGCGGCGCCGCCGTACATGCCGCCGACCAGCAGCACGACGTCGCCCAGATCGAGCGTGGCGAACTGCGAGCGGGGAGCGGGGAAGAGCGTGGCCCCGGAGGCCCACGAGCCGGCAAAGAAGCCCGAGACCAGACTCACCGGGGCCGTATCGCTCGAGGCGAGCCGGGTGGTCGCCGCGTCGAGGCCGCCGCCCGGCGGGACGCTGTCCGCCACGCCGCCGAACGTGATCGCGCGGTCGTCCAGGACCACGCCACCGCCGTAGGCGCGCGGCGTTGGGAGCAGGGGCTGCACGTACCAGCCGTCGACGTGCCCGTCGGCGGCAAGGCGCCCGACGAACACAAAGCGTTGCGGACGCCCGAGTGAGTCGGTGCCGCCGATCACGTAGATCCGCCCCCGCCGCACCACCGCCGTCGCGCCCGCGACGGGCGCGGGGAGCGGCTCGATCGGCGCGAACCGCCCCGCGACGCCGTCGGCGGTGACGTCGGCGGCGAGCACGGACGGCTGCGCCCGGCCGGCAGAGTCGACGCCCCCGATCACGTACAGCGCGCTCCCGCTGAAGTGGGAGTTATAGCGCGTCGCGACGGCGACGGCGGCGAACGCGCGCGGCACGGGAAGGGTCCGGCTCTGCACGGGGTCCGCGTTGTCGGGCTGCCGCACCCACGCGGTCACCGTCCCACCGCCCAGCGCGCGCGCGACGTAGACGCCGGCGTCGGGGACGAGTCGCGCGCCGATCAGCTCGGCGCCACCCGCCGCGTACAGCGTGGTCGAGACGACGTTGCCGGCGGGAATCTCCGCCGCCGCGGCGCCAACGCCGACGGGTGCGCTCGGGAAGGCGACCCGCGACTGCCAGCGCAGCGTATCCGCAGCAAACCGCACGTGGGGAATCACGTGTACCGTGGCGGTGAGCTGGAGGCCCGTCGCCGTGGTCACGGTGAGCAGTCCCGAGACCGCGCTGTCCGGAATCGTGATGCGGACGGCCAGGTCGCTCCACCCTCCCGCTCCGGCCACAGAGGCCGGAACGGTTCCGCCGCCCGTGCCGGCGAGCGTGACGCCGCCCGTGCCCTGCACCGCGCCGAACCCGAAGCCTTCGACCACCGCCGTCCCGCCACGCCCCAGGATGGGCTCGATCGCGCCATCGACGTAGTCGATGCGGGGCGCGGCCGGCGCGGGCGGCCCGATCCCGTTGCCGCACGCCCCGAGCAGCACGGCCAGCGCCGGAGCGAGCCTACGGTCGACCGTTGTCCCCCCGAACAAAACGCACGGCCTTCGCGAGGTTGTCCGCGAGCTGCGTCAACTCCGCGGCGCCGTGGGTGAGCTCGGCAATGGCCTTGAGCTGCTCCGCTGCTGCGGCCGCCACGGCCTCCGTCTCGGCGGCCGACGCCTGGGCGCCGGCCCGCGCCTGCTCGAGCGACGCGCCGATGCGTCCCGACAGGTCCGCGATGCCGCGCGCCAGCTCTGCGACCCGTTTACCGGCGCGCGCCGTGCCGGAGGCCGCTGTGGCGATATGGCTCAAGTCCGCGACCCAGGCGGAGGAGCCCTGCACGACCTCCGTCAGGTCCTCGCGGACTCGTTCGAGCAGCTGCGCGGCCTGGTCGAGGGCCCCGCGCGTGTCCTGCGCCGATTTCCCGACCGCGCGGGCTTCACGCCCGCTCGCCTCTGCGAGCTTGTGCACTTCGTCGGCCACCACCGCAAAGCCGCGCCCGTGGACGCCCGCGCGCGCCGCTTCGATCGTGGCGTTCAACGCGAGCAGGTTGGTCTGGTTCGCGATGAACCCGATCGTCTCGGAGAACTTCTCCACCTGTTCGGCGACGTCGCGCAGGCGCCGTACTTCGGAAGCGCTTTCCGCGGTCGTCACGCCCAGATCGGCCAGGCGACGGACGGCGTCCTCGGTCGCGTGGCGCACTTTTTCGGTCGTCTTCTCCATTTGGGCGCCCGACTCGCGCGTCTGGTCCCCGGCCGTGGCGACCTCGCCGGCGTGCTGCTTGAGCTGTTCGGACTCCCGCGTCACGAGGCTCACAAGACTCGCCGCCTGCTTGGCGCCGTGGCTGGCGCGCTGCGCCGCCGCGGCCACCTCCTGGCTCGACGCATGGATCTGCTGCGTCGTGGCGGTGAGCGTCTCGATGTACGTGGTGGTGCGCTCGGAGGCGCCGACCACGGGCTGGACCGACGCCTCGATCGCGAGCATCAGGGCGAGCTGGGGCGCGAGCAGCGCGAGCACCTCCCCGTCCGTCTCGCGGTACATCAGGGGATCCGAGTGGCGCACGCTCCACAGGCCGACGAGCTGGCCGGCGTGGTACAGCGGGACGAGCACCTCGGCGCCGGGGCGCTCCGCTCCGGGGACGACCACCTGATCGGGCCGCAGGGCGTGCGCCACGACAGGGCGGCGCAGCCGCACCGCCTCGCCGGTCAGTCCCGCGTTGGCGTCGAAGCGAAAGCTGGTCCGGCCGCCGGCGGCCGTGTCGGCGACCAGCTCCATTTCGTTCGTGTGCGCGTCATACCGCGCGAACCCCATCTGCTCCCACGGCACCAGCCGGCGGGTGAGCTCCTGAATGCGCCCGAAGCTCTTCGCGAGCGAGATGTCCCGGGCGATGGCCTGCGACAGCCCCTGGATCAGGGCGAGCTCGTCGGCGCGCACCCCGAGCCGAACGACGTACACGCTGGTCGCGGTCGCCGCTGCCAGCGCCGCCCCCACCACCAGCGTCTCGAGCGGGCCGAGCCCGGCGTGGACGAGACGCAGCCAGGCGAGCGCCAGCGCGATCGAGCAGGCGTACACGATCGTCTCCCAGCGCGCCGTGAGCCACGCGTCCACCCAGGCGAGCGAGCGGCCGAGCGCGAGCTCGAGGTAGAACGTGGCATTGACGACGACCGGCAGGAGAGCGAGCAGCGCGACGAGCGGCCCGAGATTGGCGGGGTCGAGCGCGTCCGGGCCCGCGACGCCCCCCAATCGGTCGTACATGAGGCCGACGACCGCGGTGCCGGCCGTGAGGTGGGCGGCGTTGACGAGCGCCGCGCGCGCCGGCAACCGCCGCACCACGAGGTCGCCGGCTACCATCGCCGCCGGGCCCACGAGGACGGCGCACGCCCAGCCGCGGTCGAGCAAGGCGAACGCCGTGACGCCGAGGATGTAGGACGAGTAGCCGTTGCCGGGGAGCGCCACGCCGTAGCGCCGCGACAGGGCGCCGATCGCCACCAGCGTCACGAATTCGACGCCGAACCCGGGACCCGGCACCGCGCGCCCGGCGACGTAGGCGGCCACCGCCGCCGCAACCGCCGATGCGGCGCCCAGCGACACGAGCGCCCGCACCAGCACGCCGGGCGAAGCCTGGGGGCGAGGAAGGGGGCTCATGAGGGGTCGCTGCCGCGCAAGCTCGGGACTGTGGCGTGGCGTGTCAAGCGCGACTATCCTTCACGCAACCGAGCCCCCTCGCCCTCAATCGTATGCGCGTCACCATCGAATACTGTGTCGTCTGAAACTACGAACCTCGGGCCGCCGGTCTGGCGGCCGAAATTCGCAAGGCCCACCCGCACGCGGACGTCAAGCTGATCCAATCCTCGGGCGGCGTGTTCGAAGTCGAGGTCGACGGGCGCCGCGTGTTCTCCAAGAAAGCCCTCGGGCGTCACGCCGAGCCCGGAGAAGTGCTGCGCCTGATTGAGAAGATGGCGCCGCCGGCGCGTTGAGAATCGCGATCTCCACCGGCGGCGGCGACGCCCCGGGGTTGAACGCCGTGATCCGCGGGTCCGTGCTCGCCGCGATCCATCGAGGCTGGGAATGCGTCGGCATCAGGCGTGGCTATGACGGGCTGCTCGACGAGGACCGCGTCGTCGTGCTCGACGCCAACGCCGTCCGCGGCATCACCCACCTGGGCGGCACCATCCTCGGCACGACCAACCGGGGCGACCCCTTCCGCTGGCGCGGACAAGGCGCCGACGGCAGCGCGATCGAGCACGATCGGGCCGACGAGCTCGTTGCCGCCTTCCGCCGCAAGGGCATCGACGCCCTCATCGCCATCGGGGGCGACGGCTCGCTCCGCATCGCGCAGCGGCTGTTCCGTGAGAAGGGGATTCGCGTCGTGGGCGTTCCCAAGACGATCGACAACGACGTGGGCGGCACGCAGCTCACGTTCGGATTCGACACGGCGGTCCAGACCGCCACCGAAGCGATCGACAAGGTCCACTCCACCGCTGAGAGCCATGAGCGCGTCATGGTCGTGGAGGTCATGGGGCGCCACGCCGGATGGATCGCGTTGCACTCCGGCATCTCCGGCTCCGCCGACGTGATCCTGATGCCCGAGATTCCGTTCGACATGAGCAAGGTGTGCGAGAAAATCGCCCGGCGCGAGGCGGAAGGACGCCACTTCAGCATCGTCGTCGTGGCCGAAGGAGCCGCTCCCCGGGGCGGGAGCGTCTCGCTTATCGACCCGGAGCACCAGCGCCTCGGCGGCATCGGCGACAAGGTCGCGCACTCGATCCAGGAGATGACGGGCAAGGAGACGCGCAGCCTGGTGCTCGGGCACTTGCAGCGCGGCGGCAGCCCGACGACGTTCGATCGCCTGCTGGGCTTGCGCTTCGGCGCCGCGGCAGTGCGTGTCATCGCCGACGGGAAGTTCGGCACCATGGTCGCGCTGCGTCCTCCCACAATCGCACCGATCTCGATCGACGAAGCGCTCGCCGCTCCGAAGACCGTCCCGCTCGACTCCGACACGATCGCTACGGCGCGCGACCTGGGGATCTCCTTGGGAGACTGACGCTCACTGCGCTCAAGCGGGGGGCGTCGCACCGACGCCTCCCGCTTTCTTACGTCCCATGAGCTTGCGGAAAAACGCTGCGACGGCGGCCAGCGCTACCACGAGCAGCTTTTTGAGCCCGATCAGGGCGGCGAGCAGCACCTTGAAGAGCCCCGCCTTCGCGGCCACGCCGCCCGCGATCAGCGCAGCGATCCCGTACGTAGCGACCTTGTCGGTCCCTGGAACGAAATCGGCGTAGCGATGTCCGTCGGTGAACTCGACGAAGCCCATCACCTGGCTCATCGCGCCCTTGATCTGCTCCAGCTGGTCCATCTCGGCGACGGCGTTTAAGACGAGCACGCCGCGCCGCCCGAGCACGCGGATGTTGTAGTTGAGCATGTGCGCGGTGTCGTCGCCGAACCGCAGGTTTTTTGCCCAGTACAGCTTGTGGCTGGCGCTGTCGTAGCGTGGCGGCTCGGCCCAGCCCACGAGCTCGACCGTGGGATAGCCGGCGCGCTTGCGCTCGTCGTTCTCGTCGCGGATCCCCTGCTGCATCTTTTTCAAGAGGTCGACATAATCGATCTTGGCCGCGTCGTCGTCCTTGACGTAACCGTCTTCGTCGTAGGTGATCACGACGGCCCACGCCTCGCGGGCGAACACGCTGTGGCCGGACGGCAGGAGCATGCCGAGCGTGCGGCTGCCGGGGGGATTCCCCCACGCCTGGAGCACCATGGCGGCCTGGCGCGCGTCCAAGTACCGGAAATCCGCTGGCAGCTCGAGGGTCGCGAGCCCGTTGCGGACGGTGACCCGCCCCGTCTGGTACTGCAGCTGCGCTTCGAGTTGCTGGGGGGTGAGCGGCCGCTTCTCGAGCTTCTGAGCGGATGCCGTTCTCCAGGAGAGCAGCACGAGGCAAGCGAGCCAGCGAGCGGACATTTCCCGCTTCCTCCTCGATCGAGAGCTTGAACCAATCTATCTATATTGCGGGCGATGCGAGTGTCGCGCGACCACTTCCTTCCTCCCGATCCCAAGGCCTTTCTCGCCGCCGAGCCCTCGACCGGGCGGGTCGTCGTCATCGCCCCGACCCGGGCGGCGTGCGAGACGATCGAGCTGGCGTTCGGCCTGAACATCGACACGCTGCTCGCGCGCGAGCACGGCGGCGACATCGACCGCCTGGCCGCCTCGGGGCGCGGGTTCGGCATCGTGGCCGGCACCGGCACCGGGAAGACGCTCGCGATCCGCTCGATCGCCCAGACCATCCTGGGGGCGCCCCTCAAGGTCGGCGTCGTGAACCGCGAGCGCGAAGCGACGCCCGAAACGCCGACCTGGAATGTGGTGATCGTCACCACGGGCATCGCGCGCCGCTGGTTCGAAGACGGCCTGATCACCGAGCGCGACACGCTCGTCGTCGACGAAATCCACCAGACGTCGGCGGAGCTCGAGCTCTGCCTCGCGCTCGGCAAGCGGGCCCGGTGCCGCTTCATCTGGCTCTCGGCGACCGTGGATCCGGCCTTCTACGCCCGCTACCTCGCCTCGGTCGAGGTGCTGGAGACCCGCGCGTTCGACCCGGCGAAGGCCGCTCAAGTGCGCGTGCTTCCCCAACAACCGCTCGAGTTCCTGAACGAGCGCTTCGTCAAGCAGGTCATGCGCGAGCGGCGCGGCGTGGCCGTGTTCGTCCCGACCCGTGCTGAAGTCGAGCAGATCGCGCGGGAGGTCGGTGCACGTTGGCAGGCCTTGCCCACGGCGTTCTATCACGGCGGCGAGCCGATCCGGGTCATCCGCCCGTTTCTGGACGGCGAGGTGCGGCGCCCGTTCCTGCTGGCGATGACCGCGGCCGGCCAGTCCGCCCTGAACATCCGCGGTCTCGATACGGTGGTGATCTACGACGCCCGCTACACCAACGTCGTGGAGCGGGGCCGCAACGTGCTGACCCGGTTGTACCTCGGCGCGAATGAGATCCTCCAGATGGCGGGCCGGGTGCACGGCCGCGTCGCAGGCGGCGAGGTGCACATCCTCTCGGACCGCGCGCTCGATTTCGAGCGGCTCGTGCCGACCCCGCCGGAATTTCAGCTCGCAGGCGACGCGGAGCGCGTCGCGATCACCTGCGCCGCGCTGGGCGTGGACGCGCAAGACCTCGACTTGCCCGTCCCGCTCGATCGCAAGGCGTATCGCGACGCGCTCGAGCTCCTGACGGAGCGAGGGCTCATCGAGCGGGGCCGGCTGACGCGCTACGGCCGGGAAGTCGAGGCGATGCCGGTCGAGCGGCCGTGGGGCGAGCTCCTCTATCACGCGGAGGGCGAGCTTACGCCGATCGTGGCGGTCACGGCCAACATCGACTCGCTGCACCGCATGACCCGGGAGGAGCGGGACCTGAAAGGGCTGATCGTGCCGGGGAGCGATCACCTCACGGCGTACAACGTGTTCGCCGAGGCGGTCAACAAGCACGGCTACCTGGGGGAGGTGTACGGCCTGCCGCGCCATCTGTTCCGCGAGAGCGTCGATGCCTGGGCCGAGGGTCGCGGTGTGCTCGTCAAGGCGATCGAGGACGTGGCGCTCGGGACGGCGTCGGTGTACCGCCAGCTGGAGCTGCCGCTCCCCGAAAGGCTCCCCTATGCAGGCGACAAGATACTGGCGGCCTTCGCCGACTTGGTCGCGAAGATCATGCCATTCGACCTGGTGATCGACGAGGAGACGGCGGACGGGCGCGAGGCGCGAGTGAGCCGCGGATCGGTGTGTGGCAGCTGGGGGGCGGTCGCCGGGACGCTGCGCTACTTCGCGGACCGGTTCGGCGTGCCGCGCGCCAGCATCGAAGGCACCCAGCTCCCCGAGCGTGCCTTGCGCCGCTACGCACGGCGGGGCGCCCCGGGTGTGGTGTTCGAGCGGCAGCGTCGGCGTGAGGGCCTCATGGTGGTGCGCACGGTCGAGTACTGCGGCTTCGTGCTGGAGCGGGAGGTCGAGCCGCTGAGGAGCCCGTTTCCGGCGGACCTCGCCGCCGCTGCCCGTACGGCGTTGGTCCAGGCGCTGCTGGCCGGAGAAACGCCGCATCCCGACCAGGGACGCATACGCAAGGCGCTGGAGCGCTTCGGCTTCTACTGGCGGCGCTCGGGGGGAGGGCTCGCTGAAGCGGCCACCGAGCGACTGACCGCCCGCCTCGCCGCCCAGCTCGAAGGCGTGACCTCGTGGGACGAGTTCATCAATACGCGCCTCGTGCTCGACATCGACGCGTCGGTCCCCGAGGGCCTGCGCCACGAACTCGACGCGCTGCCGTCCTCGATCCACCTGTACGGCGACCGCGTCCCCGTGGACTACGAAGTGGAGCGCGGCGCCGGCGTGATACGGCTGCGCCTCAAGGAGGGACAGGCGCGCCGGCTACAGCCCCGCGACCTGCCGCCCCTCGATCGTCCGGTGCGCTTCACCGTGCTGCGTGGCAAGCGTGAGGCGGTGCGTGCCGACACGCTCGAGGACCTGAGGCGCCAGCTCAGCAGTCTGTCGCGCGAGGAACGAGTCCGCCTGGTGCGCGGCGGGCGGCGGCGCCGGCGCTAGGGGGATCCCTCAGGCGGATGTGACCTCGGCGCGATGGGGGGGTCCTCTCTATGGCGGCGGTGCTGCCTGAAACTCTGACCCTGCATCCGAGTATGCAATCAGGTATGCCACAACAACGAGACAAGACTACCAGCGCTCCACCTCCGCTCTCCTTCGCGCCCCTCGGCCAGGCGGTCTTGGAGTCGTTCGGCGAGGGTGTGGTGGTGTTCGACGCCTACGGCCGGATGATCTACGCGAACCAGCGTGCGCGCCGAGTGGTGGACAGCTTGGGCGACCCGACGTTCCTGCGCGGCGGTGCCCTGCGGGAGCGGCTCGTCAGCCTGGGCGGCCGACCCCAGTCGCTGAAGCAGGGCGCTGCGGACCTCGGTGAGGCGATCTTCCTGGCCGACGGCGATCACGCGAAGACACTCGCGGAGCGCGAACGGCTGGCGATCCTCGACACCCTGGAACAGACGCACGGCAAGCTCGCCGAAACGGCGCGCCGGCTCGGCATCAGCCGCACCACGCTGTGGCGACGGCTGCGCGCCTACGGCCTTCGGCCCGACGCGCGCGGCAGCCACGGACCCACAGTGCGCGCGTAGCGGCGCCGCACGGGCCGCCCGCCTGGCGTCGTAGTTTCAGGCCCTCTAGCTTCCCGCTCAGGCCACTGCCCGGGAAGCTATGCGCGTCGCGCCGTATTTCATTGAAGAGTATGTCCGTTGGTCGGACGTGGATTTCGCGGGCATCATCTTCTACGGCTCCTACGTGCGCTTCTTCGAGATCGCCGAGACGGAGCTGTTTCGCGCCTGCGGCCTCGCCTACGCGCAGGTCTTCGATCGCTATGACGTGTTTCTCCCCCGCAAGGCGGTACACAGCGAGTTCTATTCGCCGGCTCGCCTGGATGACCGGCTGCGGGTCGCGACGTACGTCGGGCGGATCGGCACTACTTCACTTACGCTCAACTTCGACGTGTTCCGCGGCACGGGCCAGGCCCTCACGGCCGCGGGGTGGATGGTGCTGGTCTGCGTGGACCGGAAACAGTTGAGGCCGCGACCGCTGCCGGCGGCGTTGATCGAGGCGCTCGCGCCCCACACCCTGTCGCTCGAAGCCGCGCGCGCGCAGCTCGGCGCCGCCCTGCCGGCCCCCTGAACGCGCGCGCGCTCGTGCTGCTAGCGCTCGGCGCTGCGGCGTGCGGGAGCCGAGGAGCGGGGCCGGCGGCGCGGTTGCGCGCCCGCATCATTCGGCAGTCCCGTGACACGCTGCGCTTCGAAATCCCGGCCGTCGCCAGCCGCTGCGCGCCAGCGGTCGGGGACGGCCTGGTGCTGCAAGGCAGCGAGCACGGCAACGGGGTCCTGGTCTACCTCCGGTCGAGCGATTCGGTCGCGACTGGTGAATACCCGCTCATGGCGCGCGCCGACAGCACTACGGCACGCGGTGCGATCGTGACGGCACGCTTCCAGACGGGCGATGTGGCGCACGGCGTCGTGCTCGACAGCGGGACGGTATCGGTGACCCGGGCCGGAGACGTGCTCACGGCGAGCGCCCGGGGCACGGGCGCCGAGGTCGCGGGAACCGGGCGCGTGGCCCTCGCCGCGTCGTTCGAGTCGGTGCCCATCGGACCGGGCATGGTGCCGTGCGCGGCGCGGCTGTGATCGCCGAGCACGCGGTGCCCGGCACCGCGGCACGGCGTTAGATTGCCCGCGTGGAGCAGACCTACTTCCGGAGAGGCTTCGGGCTGAAGGGACGCATCGAAGGCGCCCTGACGGCCGACTATCACAGTCATGTCGTGGACACGATCCGCCAGCACGGGTATGTGCTGGCGCTGGGCGACCTCACCTTCAAGCTGGCCGGCGAGTTCGGATTCTGCTACGGCGTCGACCGCGCCGTCGAGTACGCGTACGAGACCCGCACCAAGTTCCCCGACAAACGCATCTTCCTCGTGGGCGAGATCATCCACAACCCGCATGTCAACTCGAAGCTGCGCGCGATGGGCGTGGTGTTCCTCGAGCGGCCCGACGGGGCCGAGCTCGGGTTGAGCCCCGTCACACCGGACGACGTCGTCATCCTTCCCGCCTTCGGCGTGACGGTGCGCGACTTCGATCGGCTGCGCGCCATCGGCTGCGTGCTGGTCGACACGACCTGCGGCTCGGTGCTGAACGTGTGGAAGCGGGTGGAGTCGTACGCCAAGGACGGCTTCACCGCCATCATCCACGGCAAGTACTACCACGAGGAGACGAAAGCCACCTCGAGTCAGGTGACGAAGTACCCCGAGGGCCACTATGTCGTGGTGCGCGACATGGCGCAGGCCCGGGAGGTCTGCGACTACGTCGAGGGAGCGGGGAGCCCTAAAGGACTCCCTGACGGTCGCAGGGAGCGGTTCCTTCAGAACTTCGCGGGCAAGGTGTCGCCCGGATTCGACCCGGACCGGGACCTGACGCGGGTGGGCGTCGCGAATCAGACCACGATGCTCTCGGGTGAGTCGCTCGCCATCGCCGCCGAGCTCCGGACGAGCATGACGAAACGCTACGGCGAAGCCGCGCTGGCCGGGCACTTCCGCACGTTCGACACGATCTGTTCGGCCACGCAGGACCGTCAGGACGCGGTGCTCAAGCTGATCGCGGAGCCGCTCGACTTGATGGTCGTGATCGGCGGCTACAACTCGAGTAATACGACCCACCTCGCGGCGATCTGTCACGAGAAGGTGCCGACTTATCACGTCGAAGACGCGTCCTGCATCGACCCGGAGGCGGGCGCCATCCGGTTCCGCCCCGTGGGCGACCAGGAGGAGCAGCGCCGCGACGGGTGGCTGCCTGCCGGGCCGGTCACGATCGGGATCACCGCCGGGGCCTCGACCCCGAACAACAAGATCGGGGAGACGATCGTCCGGATCGCCGCGACCCGGGGCACGACGCTGGAGGCTGCCCTCCGGTAGTTCGCGAGTCAACTCGCGGCTCGGCTCTGCCCGTAAACGGGCGCCGCTTCAGCGGCAGTGCCGAGCCGCGGCTTCAGCCGCGACTATTCGCCATATTTCCGTCATGCCCCTCTCCGGTTTCCACCCCGTGATCGAGCGCTGGTTCGGCGCCCGGTTCGCGGAGCCCACCGAGCCGCAGCGGGGCGCGTGGCCCGTCATTCAAGCGGGTCGCAACGCGCTGATCGCCGCGCCCACGGGCTCGGGGAAAACGTTCGCCGCCTTCCTGGCGGCAATCGACTCCCTGTTGCGCCAGGGGCTCGAGGGGACGCTACGCGACGAGACCCAGGTGGTGTACGTCTCGCCGCTGAAGGCGCTCTCCAACGACGTTCAAAAGAACCTGGCCGAGCCGCTCGCGGAGATCCGGCACACCCTCGAGGCGATGTGCCTCCCGGACGTCGAGATCCGCACGCTCGTTCGCACCGGCGACACGCCGGCGGCGGAGCGGCAAGCGATGGTGCACCGGCCCCCTCACATCCTCGTCACGACGCCCGAGTCGCTATACCTGATCCTCACGTCGGAGCGCGCGCGCGAGATGCTCCGCAGCGTGCGAACCGTAATCGTGGACGAGATCCACGCCGTGGCGCGCGACAAGCGCGGCAGCCACCTCGCGCTGTCGCTCGAGCGGCTCGACCACCTCGCGGGCCGGCGGCTGCAGCGCATCGGGCTCTCGGCGACCCAAAAGCCGATCGAAGACATCGCGCAGTTCCTGGTCGGCGCCAATCGAGCCCCGGCATCTGAGTCCCGAGCCCCCACCATCATCGACTCCGGGCACGCCCGCGCGCTCGATCTCGCCATCGAGATCCTCTCCTCCCCACTCGAGGCCGTGATGGCGGGCGAGGTGTGGGACGAGCTGTACGACCGGCTGGCGCAGCTGATCGGCGAGCACCGCACCACGCTCGTGTTCGTCAACACGCGGCGCCTCGCGGAGCGGGTCACGCTGCACCTCTCCGAGCGTCTCGGCGCGGAATACGTGACGTCGCATCATGGCAGCCTGTCCAAAGAGAAGCGGCTCGACGCGGAGATGCGGCTCAAGGAGGGCAAGCTCAAGGCGCTTGTCGCGACGGCATCGCTCGAGCTGGGAATCGACATCGGCTCCGTGGATCTGGTGTGCCAGATCGGCTCGACGCGCTCGATCGCGACGCTGCTGCAGCGCGTGGGACGCGCGGGGCATCACCTCCAGGCGATCCCCAAGGGACGGCTGTTCCCGCTGTCGCGCGACGAGCTGATCGAATGTGCGGCGCTGGTGCGGGCGACCGCCGAGCGCCGGCTCGACCGGCTGGTGATCCCCGACCACCCACTCGACATCCTGGCGCAGCAGATCGTCGCGGCCGCCGCAGGGGACGAGTGGGACGAAGCGGTGCTGTACGACCTGGTGCGCGGCGCGTATCCCTATCGCGACCTGTCCCGCAAGGACTTCGACGACGTGGTGCAGATGCTGGCGGAGGGCTTCACCACGCGCCGGGGCCGGCGCGGCGCGTACATCCACTACGACGGCGTGAACCGCCGGCTGCGCGGCCGGCGCGGCGCCCGGCTCGCAGCGATCACTTCGGGCGGCGCGATCCCCGACATCGGGGACTACCGCGTGATCCTCGAGCCGACGGAAACGTTCGTCGGCACCCTGAACGAGGACTTCGCGATCGAGAGCATGCCGGGTGACATCTTCCAGCTTGGCAACAGCTCCTATCTGATCAACCGGATCGAGTCGGGGCAGGTGCGGGTGGTGGATGCGCAGGGCCAGCCGCCCAGCATTCCGTTCTGGCTGGGTGAAGCCCCGGCGCGCACGGCGGAGCTGTCGGAGGAAGTCTCCCGGCTCAGGCAGGACATCGCGGACCGTCTGGGCGATCCGCCCGGCGCGATCGCCTGGCTCGTGGGCGCCGTGCCGGGACTCCCCGAGGCCGCCGCCCGCCAGATGGTCGAGTACCTGGACGCCGCGCTGCGGATCCTCGGCGTCATCCCCACGCAGCAGACGCTCGTGCTCGAGCGGTTCTTCGACGAGGCGGGCGGGATGCAGCTCGTGCTGCACGCGCCGTTCGGCAGTCGCGTGAACCGGGCGTGGGGCCTCGCGCTGCGCAAGCGCTTCTGTCGCAGCTTCAACTTCGAGCTGCAGGCGGCAGCGACCGAGGACGCCATCGTCCTGTCGCTCGGGCCGCAGCACAGCTTCCCGCTGGATGACGTGTTTCACTACTTGCAGCCCGACACCGCGGAGCACCTGCTGGTGCAGGCGATGCTGGACGCGCCCATGTTCGGCTCGCGCTGGCGCTGGAACGCGACGCGCGCGCTCGCCGTGCTGCGCTCGCGCGGCGGCAAGAAGGTGCCGACGCCGTTGCAGCGCATGGATGCGGAGGACCTGGTCGCCGCCGTCTTCCCCGACCAGCTCGCGTGCCCCGAAAACCTGGTGGGTGACCGGGAGATCCCCGACCATCCGCTGGTGCAGCAGACGATCGCCGACTGCCTGCTCGAGGCGATGGATTTTCCGGGTCTGAAGCGGGTGCTCGAAGGCATGGATGCGGGACGCTTCACGCTGGTGGCGCGCGACACGCCGGAGCCCTCGCCTCTGTCGCACGAGGTGCTGAACGCCAAGCCGTACGCGTTCCTGGACGACGCCCCGCTGGAAGAGCGCCGCACCCAGGCCGTGATCACCCGCCGCGGCCTCGACGTGAAGACGGCCGACGAGCTCGGCACGCTCGACCGGGATGCGATCGACCGGGTGAAGGACGAGGCGTGGCCGGAGGCTGGGAGTGCGGACGAGTTGCATGACGCCTTGCTGGTGATGGGGGCAATACCGATTGCGGATTGCGGATTGCGGAATGCGGAATGGCAGGGGCGGTTCGAGGAGCTCGCCGGACAAGGGCGGGCGGGCCGGCTCCTGACGGAACGCCCTCTCTGGATCGCGGCCGAGCGGCTGCCGATGCTCGAAGCGGTGTTCCCCGGGGTTGTCTGCGAGCCGGCGCTCGTACCGCCAGAGCGGGAGCGCGCGAGGAGCTGGACGCGCGAGGACGGGATGCGAGAGCTGGTGCGCGGGCGACTCGAGGCCGTGGGCCCGACGACGGCGTCCCAGTTGGCCGGGGCGCTCGGTGTCCCCGTGCCGGACGTCGACTTCGCCCTGGGTGCCCTCGAGCACGAGGGCTTCGTGCTGCGTGGACGGTTCACCCCGGGGGTGGCCGAGCTCGAGTGGTGCGAGCGGCGGCTGCTGGCGCGCATCCACCGCTACACGCTCGACCGGCTACGCAAGGAGATCGAGCCGGTCACGGCCGCCGACTTCATGCGCTTCCTGCTCCGCTGGCAGCGGGTTGCCGAGGACGCGCGCGCCGAGGGGCCGGAAGGACTCGCCGCCGTGCTCGAGCTGCTCGACGGCTTCGAGCTGCCGGCGGGCGCGTGGGAGACCGACGTGCTTCCCGCTCGGATGCGGGAGTACGACCCACTCTGGCTCGACGGCCTGTGCCTCTCGGGCGAAGTCGCGTGGGGACGGCTCTCGGCAACGCGGAACGCGGAAGGCGCGACGCGGAACAGAAAAGCCGGCCCCATTCGCACGACGCCCGTCGCGCTGTTTCGACGGGAGCGAGGCGCGATCTGGCGGTCGCTGTCCACGCCGCCCGACACGACAGAGGGAGCGCTCTCCCATACGGCGGGCGCGGTGCTGGGTGTGCTCGACGAGCGCGGGGCGTCCTTCTTTGGCGATCTCGTGAACGCCACGCGGCTGCTCCGGACCGAGGTGGAAAAGGGGTTGGGCGAGCTGGTGGCGTGGGGACTCGTCACCTCGGACAGCTTCGCCGGGTTACGCGCGCTGCTGGTCCCGTCCGACCGGCGGCGGCCCATCGGGGCGGGGACCTTCCGGCGGCGCGGCCGCGTGGTGCCGTTCGGCGTCGAGACGGCGGGCCGCTGGTCGCGCGTGCGGCCGGGGTCCGTCCTGCCCGAGGATCAGCTCGCCGAAGCGGTCGCCCGGCAGCTGCTGCGGCGCTATGGGGTCGTGTTCCGGCGGGTGGTGACGCGCGAAGCCTTGCTGGTGCCGTGGCGCGACCTGCTGCGTGTGTACCGGCGTCTCGAGGCGCGCGGTGAGATCCGGGGCGGTCGTTTCGTCGGGGGGTTCTCGGGCGAGCAGTACGCCCTCCCCGAGGCGGTCGGACTGCTCCGCTCGGTGCGCCGCCAGGAGAGGAGCGGCGCGCTGGTCACGTTGAGCGGCGCCGACCCGCTCAACCTCGCCGGCATCATCACGCCGGGAGACGCCGTGGCGGCCCTCGCGACCAACCGGATTCTGTACCGAGACGGCATTCCCGTCGCGGTGCGGGAGGGAGCCGGAAGCGGGGAGCGGTACCTGGTGGACGCGACACCGGATGAACAGGAGCGGCTCAAGTCCGCACTGGTACGCGGGCGCGTGGCGCCGCTGGTGCGGACGTACCTGGGCAAGACGCGGGCGGGGGCCTAGGGTCGTCAGGCCGAGCGGCGCGAGCCGAATCGGCGCCACGCGTGATTCGCCAGCCGCCGCAGCATTCCCGGGCGCTGTGAGGGAGTGGACGCTTTCAGATGCACGTCCCCCAGCACCCGGTCGAACCCCGCCGCCCGATCAGCGCGGTTGCGCACCCAGGCGAGGCCCCCGAACAATCGCACCGCGCCATACAGGACGTACTTGACCGGCGCGCTCACGCCGAGCACGCCCATCGCTTCGAAAAAGATCGCGTCGGCCTCGAGCCGCGCTCGGGGCTGGGCCCAGTACAGCCAATCGTGGATCACGCTCGCGTTGCCGTAGCGCCCCCACTTCGGCAGGATCACCCAGAACGGTCGGGGGATGGTGGCGAAGTCGGTCTGGAAGCCGATCGGCACCTCGATGTGGTTGCCACTGCCCTCCGAGCCGACGTCGTAACCGAAGGCGCGCACCATCACCCAGGTACTGCCGTCGGCGAGCGGCGTCACCACCAGCGCGTCGGTGAAGCGGCTCACGCGGGCGTCGCTAATAGCCTGCGAAGGTGAGCGCCTGCCGGATAACCACGCGCACGGGACGACCGCGGGCCTTCGCCGGCCGGTACAGTGCGGCGCGCACGATCCGCCGAACCTCGTCGTTGAAGCCCGGGTTAGCGCTCTGCACGATCCGGACGGATGCGGGTTCCACGCGTCCCGTCGCCGCGAGCGCCGCTTCCACAATCACAGTGCCGCTCGCGCCGAGGGTTCGCATCTCCGGCGGATAGCGAATCGGCGGGTGCGAGACGACGGCCGGCTGCTCATCCACGGGGGCGAGGGCCGTCGGCGCGGCCATCCGAGCGATCACGCCGCCGCGACGGCCCTGCCGGACGGAGTCCGCGAGGCGACGCAGGAAGGGGGCGAGGGCGATGCCCCGATCGAGGAGCTGGCGATACGACCCCAACGCCGCGCTGAAATCGACCGTTGCCAGGCTGTCCCGATCGACCTGAGACCGGGCGATCCCGCGAACCAGGAGCGCGTAGGCCCGCTCGCCCTCCGTCGCGCCCGTGATCGCTGTGTCGAGCGCGATGCCGAGGAGCGTGAACGCACTGTCCGTGTGGCGTCCCGCGAGCTGCGTCCTCGCGGCGGTGACTAGCTCGGTCGCAACCAGGTGCGGCGGCTGCACCGGAATCTGCATCAGCGTCATCACGCGAACGACGCGGCCGCGGTGGCGGCCCGGCGAGAACCGCGACGCGAGCACCATCTCGGTCACCGGGACCGCGAGGCCAGAGTCCGGAAGCTGCTCGATCCGGACGGAGGCGGGCTCCGCTCGGCCGAGCGTATCGATGATGACCGATACTTCCACCAGGCCGGCGGCGTGCCGACGCAGCAACTCCGTCGTGTAGGCGACTGGCGGCCCTGCCGTCCGGCGTGGGGGTTCATCGACGCGCCCCGCGACGTAGACGAGCCCGAGCCGGGTGGCGGCTTCCTTTTCCTCCCCAAAGATCTGTGCGAGGCGGGGCGAGATGTCGGCGAGTCCCTTCACGACGAGGCTCGTGTCGAGTGCGAGCGCCTCCCGGAACGTGACGCGGGTGAGCGTGTCGTCGCCGCGCGCGAACGCGACCATCCCGCGCAACACCAGCGCGTTCTCGCGCTCCTCGGAGGTCGCATGAGCTGTCGTGTCGAGCGCCGCGGCGAGCAGCACGTCGGCGCTGTCCAGGTTGCGGGCGGCGACCTGCGCTCGAGCGTCGCGGATCAGGCGCGGAGGTGACGCCTGGGCGCCGAGCGCCAGAGGCACCACGAGGAGCCCCACGAGGCCCAGCCCCTGCGCGGCGAGCCTCACGCCACCGGCTGCTTCAACTTGTCGAGGTAGATCTTGCGCACCTTCGCCACTTTGGGCGCGATCACGGCGCTGCAGTAGCCCTGGTTCGGGTTGCGACGGAAGTAGTCGCGATGATACTCCTCGGCCGGATAGAACGACTCGAGCGGCTTGAGCTCCGTGACGATGGGGTCGTCCCAGACGTGCTCGCTCTGCAGCTCGGCGATCACCCGCTCGGCCGCGGCCTTCTGGTCGGGCGTGTGATAGAAGATTGCCGAACGATACTGCGTGCCGACGTCCCCACCCTGCCGGTTCAGCGTCGTCGGGTCGTGGATCGTGAAGAAGACATGCAGCAGGTCGTCGAACGAAACGACCTGGGGATCGAACGTGATCTGCACGACCTCGGCGTGACCCGTGGTCCCCGTGCATACCTGTTCGTATGAGGGGTTCGCCACGCGACCGCCCGCATATCCGGACTGCACCCGCTCGACGCCCTTCAGATCCTGGAACGCCGCCTCGAGACACCAGAAGCAGCCTCCGGCGAGGGTGGCGGTTTCGTGCCGAGCCATGGGCGAATCTCCTTAGCGCAGTTTCTAGAAAGCTAACCACCCGCCTATAGGTCGACGCCGAACTCTTCGGCCACGATGTCCGTCGGAGCGTGCACGACCATGCTGCGGGCCTGCCCGTAGACGGCGCGATCGAACACGTCCGCCTCGGCGATCCGCATCTGCTGACCCTGCTGGTAGTCGGGACAGTTGCGCGGCTTGCTCTCCAGCGTCCCGACGATCGTCCCGGCCTGCAGCCACTCCGTGACCTTTACCCACACGAACTCTCGGCCGCCCGACGTCGTCGCGAGTCCCGCCTTGACGACGAGCGCCTGATCCGCGGGGAGGCCGGCGCGGAACCGCTCGCGCCACTCGGCCAACGACTCCCGGGCCTTCCGGCTGGCGATCTGCATCTGTGCGTCGAGCTCGTCGATCCGCCGGGCCAGGGGTGCAGCGTGGCCGAGGCGACGGCAGCACTCCCGCAGCCACGCGTCGGTCGTGTCGGCGTGATCGGGCGGCGGGGTGACATGCAGCAGCTCGGGATCGGAGCGAAACGCCGAGAGCAGGCCGGAGAGCATGCCTCGCTTCCGGCGGCTCCCTCCCGTGAAACCCTCGAGGACGAGGCGCACTCGCACCGGACCCGGTTCGTCGGTCTCCGGGTAGCCGCCGGGGACCACGAATCTCCCGCTGGCCGAAACGTCGGCGCGGCTGAGTGGGAACTCGACGTCGGCGATCCGCTGCTCCAGGGGCTCGTCGCTCGGGGAGAGCCGGGCGACGTGCGCCAGGAGTTTGCGCGCGACCGTCTCCATCAGGAAGCGAGCCGCGCGACAATGGTTCGCGGCCACGCGCTTCATCTGCAGTTCGGGCAGGCCTTGCAGTGTCAGCCCGAAGGTCGTGAGATGCGCTCGGTCGCCGTCGCTCTCGCGCGACCGCAGGAACATGGTGATGGGCGACGCGTCGGAACGGGTCTCGGGCGCACCGCCCGACGGCGCCGGCCCCTCCCCGGTCCACCACTCGGGGTGTCGCCGGATGGCGTCCAGCAGGGGCCGGCCGCGCTCCTCGAACTTGTCACCCAGCATCTTGCGCAACATCGGCTCGAACAGCTCGAGGCCCCGCGCCTTGCGGAACTCGGCGATCCTCGCATCCTCGGCGAGGCGCGCGGCCAGTAGCTCATCGACGCTGTTGAGCGAGCGCAGCGCGCCTCCCGCGGCGGCGACGCGCTCGCGGTGCGAGCGGAGGGCATCCGCGGTGCCGGTTGCGGCGCCGAGCTGCCGACTGTCGAGCCCGGGCGGCCTCGGGATGCTCGATTCCGATCCCCCGCGCATCGTCATGAACACGCGTCCGTCCTGGGCCCAGGAGTGGAGTACGAGACAGCGCGTCGGCTCGCGAGCCGGCTGCGCCGTGGGGCTGGCGGGGAAGACGAACCAGCTCGCCGCCACCGTGCCGTCGCCGCTCAGCCCGAGCCGATAGAAGCTCCGCTTGTCGGGCGAGCGGCGGTTGAACGCGGCGTCCTCGTAGTCGCCCAGTACCCGCACGCCGGCCGCGGCGAGCTCGCGCTCGGTGCGGACGTAAAAGTCCAGGTCGAGACCCGTGAAGTCGGCGGCCCGGACGGGCGCGAACTCCGCACGGTGGTCGGTTGCCGTGCGCACGCTTTGGACGAGGCGGCGCGCCCTGTCCTCGTTCGGCTTGCTCGCCGCCTGGAGTTGGTTTGCTGCGTCGCGCAGCTCGGCCAGCGCCTTCAGCAGATCCTTGGCGGCGTCGCCGCGTTTAGAGGGAGGCATCCGGACCTCTTAAATGGGAGCCAGCTACACGTTTGCGAATGCCGGTGTATTGCGCCACCTCACCCCCAATCCTTCGACTCCGGCGCGACCCGCCGCATCGACTTCAGAAAGGCGTACGGTGATCCACGGGAGTCGGGAGACGAGAGACGGGAGACCGACTCGCTCTCGTCTCCCGCCTCCCGCCTCCCGTGCAGTTTCAGTCCCCGCGCCTCCTCCGCGATCACGTTCACCGTCCCGTCGTCCTTCGCGAGCTTACCCCGCACCCACAGCAGCGGCTCGCCGCGGATCGCCGTGCGGTGCTCCCGGTACACGTCGGGTCGCACGATCACGTTCACCATCCCCGCCACGTCCTCGAGCAGCACGAAGACGAATCCCTTGGCGGTCTCGGGGCGCTGGCGCGCGACGACCAGGCCTGCCACCTCCACCCCAGCTTCATGCTCGAGCTGGGGAAGCGCGTCGCTCTGCACCACTCCGGGCGGCAGCACGTCGCGCAGCAGCTCGAGCGGGTGGCCGCTGGCCGCGAACCCCAGCACCGCGTACTCGGCGAGCAGCCGCTCGTCTGCCGCGAGACCGCCGAAACGCAGCCGCTCGAACGGGTGATCGAGCGACAGCTCGAGCTGGCGCCGGCCGCGTGCCTCGCCGCCCCGCTCCGTCTCGGGCGGGAGCCACAGCCCCACCTGCCACAACAGCTCGCGCCGCGTCAGGCCGAAGCCGTCACACCCGCCCACCCATACCAGATGCTCGATCGGGTTGCGCTTGAGCTCGGGGGGTGCCCGCCTCACGAAATCGCCGGCGCTCCGGAACGGGCCGCGGCGCGCGCGTTCCGTCACGACCGCGGTCGCCGTCTCCTCGCTCCAGTCCCGGATGAACCCGAGCCCCACCCGCACGCCAGCCCCATCTTGTCCCACTTCCCCGGCCTTCAACCGGCCACTTCCCCGGCCTTCAACCGTACACCACACGTCGCTCGCGTTCACGTCCGGGAGCCGGATCTCGACCGCGTTGCGCTTGGCGTCCCGCCCCAGCGCGTCGAGCGAGTAGAACCCCATCGGCTGATTGTTGAAGAGGGCGCAGTAGTACTCGGCCGGGTGATAGTGCCTGAGCCACGCCGACTGGTAGGCGAGCAGCCCGAACGCCGCGGCGTGCGACTTGGGGAACCCGAACTCCGAGAACGCGATCACCTGGGTAAAGACGCGTTCGGCGACGTGCTCCGGGACGCCGCGCGCCGCCGCCCCGTCACGGAACTCGTCCCAGAATCCCGCCATCAGCTCGCGGCTGCGGCGGCGGCTCATGGCGCGCCGCAGCGCCTCCGCCTGCCCCGGCGTGAACCCCGCGAGCGCCTGGCACACCTGGAGCACCTGGTCCTGATAGAGGATCACACCCAGGGTCTCCGCGAGCGCGTCTTTCAGGAGCGGGTGGTCCACCGGCGGCTCGTAGCGGCGGCCCCGTGCCCGGGCGCGGCGTTCATCCTCGCGCCGCCGCACGTAGGGATTCACCGCGCCGCCCACGATGGGGCCGGGCCGCACGATCGCCACTTCGACCGCGAGATCCTCCAGGTTACGCGGCCGGGTGCGGCGCAGCATTTGGATCTGTGCCCGGCTCTCGATCTGGAACAGCCCCACGGTGTCGCCGCGGCAGATGCGGTCGTACACCGCCTGGTCGGCGAAGTCGATGCGCGACAGGTCGGGCGGCGTCCCGCCCCCGCGCGTCGCGATCAGCTCGACGCACTCCTCGACGAGCGACAGCATGCCGAGCGCCAGGAAGTCGATCTTGACGAAGCGGGCGTCGTCGCAGGAGTCCTTGTCCCACTGGCACACGACGCGGTCTGCCATCGCCGCCCGCTCGAGCGGTACGATTTCGACGAGCGGCCGGCTCGAGATGATCATCCCGCCGACGTGCTGCGACACATGGCGCGGCAATCCCGCGATCTCCTCGGCCAGCTCGCACAGCTCCTTCCAGAGCGGGGCGGTGCGCCGCCCCGCGAAGCCGGGCAGCTGGTCCAGCTCGTCCGCCAGCTCGCCGGACCGTCGGTCCGCCAGCTTGGCGACCTGCTCGATCTCTCCCAACGGCAGATCGAGCGCCTTGCCGATCTCGCGTACCGCGGAGCGGAGGCGGTAGGTGGGGAACGCGCAGACCAGCCCCACGTGCTCGTCGCCGTAGCGCTGGTAGACCCGGCGGATCAGCTCTTCGCGGATCTCGCGCGGGAAATCGAGGTCGATGTCGGGCACCGACGCGAGGCTCTCGTTCAGGAACCGGCCCAGGAACAGGCGGTTGGCGATCGGGTCGATGTGCGACAGGCCGAGCAGGTAGCAGACGATGGACGACACCGACGAACCGCGCCCGCGGCCGGGGAGCAGGTTTCCCTCGGCTCGCCTGCTGCCCCGGCGCACGTCCGCCGCCACCTCGCGTGCCAGGTCGAACAGGTCGTGATAGACCAGGAAGAACCCACTGAGTCGATGGTGTTCGATTAGTGTCAGCTCTTCCGCAAGCCGCCGATCTGCCTCGCCCCGGGGTTCGGAGCCCGCCGGATAGCGCTCATCGAGGCGGGCCCGGCACAGCTCGGCGAGCGCCTGCGGGGCGGGCGACCGGTCGGCCCCGCGGAAGTCCGGAAAGCCGTAGCCTGAATCCCGGGTGAGGTCGAACGCCCGGCAGCGCTCGGCGATCGCGCGCGTGTTGGCGACAGCACCGGGACAGTCGGCGAACAGCGCCGCGGCTTCCGCGGGCGGCCGGAGGTAGAACTCGCTGTTCGGCCGCCGCACGCCGTGCGACCCGTCGAGCGTCGCGCGGTGGCGGATCGCCGTCAGCACGTCGTGCAGCCGGTGGCGGGCGCGGACGTGATAATGCACGTTGCCGGACGCCACGACGCCGAGCCGCGCGGCGTCCGCCACATCCATCAGGGAGCGGGTCAGGGCCCGATCGCCCCGCACGTAGTTCCGCTGCAGCTCGACGAAGAACCGTTCGGCGCCGAACACGGAGCGGCAGCGCTCGGCGAACGCCCGGGCGGCGGTCACGCCGTCGTGCATCAGGAGCCGCGGAAGCAGGCCCGCGCGGCAGCCGGACAGCACGATGAGCCCTGCATGGCGCGCCTCGAGCGACGCGAAGTCGAGTCGCGGATCGCGTCGGTCGGCGCTGCCGAGATGTGCCTCGGTGATCAGGCGGCACAGGTTCGCGTATCCGTCGGGCGTCTCGGCGAGCAGCGTCACGTGGGAGCCGTCGACGAGCGTCAGCTCCGCGCCGGTGATCGCCTGGAGGCCGAGCTGTTTGGCTTCGTGCGCGAACGCCAGCGAGCCGTACAGGCCGTTGTGGTCGGTGAGCGCCAGCCCCGAATAGCCGAGCTGCGACGCCGTGAGCGCGAGCTGCTCGGGGAGAGATGCACCGTCGAGGAAAGAAAACGCCGAGTGGCAGTGAAGTTCCGTGTACATGCCATTGCGGATTGCAGATTTCGGATTGCGGATTGGATGTACGGGCTTCGACTCCCAACCCACATCCGAAATCGCTAGGGCGTCTGCACGAACCACTCTCCGGTGATTACGTCCTCGAACAACACCACATGTTTCCCGCCTTCCAGGATCGCCTCGACGTAGTGACGGTGGATTGGGACGCGCCACCACTCATCATCTAAGCGCCAGATCTCTCCTACTGACTCGACGACGTTGCGGTCCACTATCACCGGGAGCCCGGCAGCTCCGAGCTCCACCTCTACGCGCCGGGGCGTGTTGATTGGCCGGAGCCGGTCAGTTTTCAATCCGAAATCCGCAATCCGAAATCCGCAATCTCATCACGGCTCATAATCGATCAGCGCATACCGCCGCTCCGGGAGCCGCGACCATGGCTGCACCTCGATGACGTGGTAGAGCAGCGTGCGCTTGAGCCGGAGCTTGATCTCCTGCAGGGCGGTGCGGAGGGCGCGCCGCCGGCCGGCCCGCGCGGCGGCGCTCGCGTCGCGGGCGAAGAGCTGCAGCTCGGCGGTGCCCGGCGCGAAGCCGGTGAATTCGACGGCGAGCCGCTCCACCGCCCCCGCGGGCGGTGCCTGCTCGAGCCGGGTCAAGAGCGGCGCGGCGATGCGATCCCGGTCGGCGGTCGGATCCTTCAGAGTCGCTGTGATCATCCACGATGCCCCGTGCTCGAGCTCGGCACGGACGCGCACCACCTGCACCCGCCAGCCGATGCGCCGCGGATCTTTGAGCGCGCGCTCGAGCAGTCGGTCCAGCGCGTGTGCGAGCATCGCGCGATCGGCGACCGGAGAGAAAAACGCGAGCGCGGCGATGATCGGCTCGGGCGCCTCGCGGCCCACGACCCGCTCGACCACCTCCCCCGCCGCGAGCTGCCACATGCGTCGGCCGGCCGCTCCGAATTGCGAGACGACCGCTTCCTGCGGCAACGCGGCGAGCCGGCCCAGGGTCGAGAGCCCGAGCTGGCGGAGCCGGCGGTGCGTGTCGGGATCGAGCGGCAGCACGGCGAGCGGCTGCGCAGCAAGAAACTGCCCTTCCTCCCCCGGGCGAACGATGACTGCCCCCCCTGGTTTTGCCCGGCTTGCTGCAACCCAGGAGACGAACTTGCCGAGTCCCCAGCCCACCCGGATTGCGGATTGCGGATTGTCGATTGCGGATTGGACGCGCGAATTTCCAATCCGCAATCCGCAATCCACAATCCGCAATTGCAACTCTTCGACGATCCCCTCCGGCGCACCGTACAGCCCCTCCAATCCGTCGGTCCCCACGTATGCTCTCCCCAGCTCCGCCGCCTCCACCACCGGGCTCACATCGCTCAGCGCCGCAAGCAGCCGTGCGAACTGCTCGTCGTAATGAACCGGGTCGGGCTCACACAGCCGGAGCGACGGGCAGAGACCAATCGCCTGGCTCACGGTCATTCCTGGCTTCACTCCCGCGCGGCGAGCGAGCGGCGAGACCTGCCACATCCGGCGGGTGGCGTCGGGGGCGAGCAACGCGCACGGCTGGGACGCGAGCTCGGGTCGACGTGCCTCCTCGCAGCGCAGGGCGAAGAGGGGGATCCAGCAGCAGGCGGCGGTCGAGCTTGCCAGATGATTGCGTGGCATCGAGCATTGTCAGGGGACCCGAATATATCCCGAAGATCGATCCGCTGGCAAGACCAATGACAGGAGAGATAACCTATTGGTATATTGTAACTTCTAATGTCCAGACGAAATCAACCGACTCTGTTCGACGACCTCGCCACGCTGCCACCGCCCTCGGCCGAACTGGTCGAGCTCAGCCAGCGTGTCCCTTCCGCCATCAGGTTCGGCACTTCGACCTGGACCTACGACGGCTGGGCGGGTGACGTCTACCACCGGGCATACCGGGGGGCGCAACCGGCACGCCGGCTCGAGGAGTACGCCCGCTACCCGCTGTTCCGGACGGTGGGGATCGACAGCGCGTACTACGAGCCGCCGGAAGAGGAGGTGCTCACGGCGTATGCGCGGGCGCTACCTCCCGGCTTTCCGTGCGTAAGCAAGGTATGGGACCGGATCACCGCGAAGCGGCTCGAGGGCGAGCGGAACCCTGATTTTCTGAACGCGGATCTCTTCAAAGACGCGGTGCTGGGGCCCTACCAGCGCGCATTCACGGACCACGCGGGGTGCTTCGTGTTCGAGTTCCAACCGATGCGCGGCAAAGACCTCCCCGATCCCGCGCGCTGGGTGGACGACCTGGATGGCTTCCTGCGGCAGCTGCCGCGCGATGTCCGCTATGCGGTCGAATTACGGAACCGCGAGCTGTTGACCGACGCGCACGGCGCCGTACTGGCGCGCCATGGGGTGGCGCATGTCTTCAATTCGTGGACCGAGATGCCCACGCTCGGCGAGCAGATAGAGCTGCCGTGGACCTTTCCGGCGCCCTTCACCGTGGCGCGGGCGTTGCTCCGACCGGGACGCCGCTACGCCGACGCGGTGAAGCTGTTCGAGCCGTACGATCGGATTCGCGATCCGCAGCCCGAGCTGCGGCAGGACCTGCTGCGGTTGGTCGCCGAGGCGCTCAGGCGGCGGGTTGAGGCGTTGATCCTCGTCAACAACCGGCTCGAGGGAAACGCACCGGGGACGATCCGCGCGCTCGTCGACGCGTTGACCGGGGAGCGATCGTGAGCGGCGGCCGCGCCGCAGCCCCGGAGCCGCTGCCGCCGCCGCGTCCCGAGCTCGTCGCGCTCGCGGCGGCGCTGCCGCCGGATATCAAGTTCGGGACGGCGAGCTGGACCGTGGACGGCTGGACGGGCGACGTGTACCACCGCAGCTATCGGGGAGCCCAACCGGCGGCGCGGCTCGAGGAATACGTGCGGTATCCGCTGTTCCGCACCGTAGGGATCAACTCCGCCTTCTACGAGTCTCCCTCCGAGCGGATCCTCGACGCGTACGCCCGCGCGCTGCCCGAGGGTTACTCCTGCGTCGTGAAGGTGTGGGACCGGATCACGGCCCGCCGCTTCATCCGGGACCGGCGCTGGGGACCGCTGGCGGGCCAGCTCAATCCCGATTTCCTGGACGTCCGGCTGTTTCTCGACAGTGTGCTGGCGCGCTACGCGCGGGTGTTCAAACGGCACACGATCTGTTTCGTGTTTCAGTTTCAGGCGATGCGGGGCACGGACCTGCTCGACGCCGTAGAGTGGGCCGAGCGACTCGATCGATTCTTCACGCAGCTGCCGCAGGATTTCCGCTACGCGGTCGAGCTGCGGAACGCCGAGCTCATGACGGATCGCCACGGCGCGGTGCTCGAGCGGCACGGCGTGGCGCACGTGTTCAACTCCTGGACCGAGATGCCGCCGATCGGCACCCAGCTGCACCTCCCCTGGACCCTCGCCGCCGGGTTCACGGTCGCGCGCGCGCTCCTGAAGCCGGGTCGCAAGTATGCCGATGCGGTCCGGGCGTTCGAGCCGTACGACCGTGTGAGGGAGGTACTGCCCGAGTTGCGCCGCGATCTGCTGGGCCTTATGGGCCAAGCCCAGCGACGGGGCATCGAGGCGCTGATCCACGTGAACAACCGGGCCGAAGGGAACGCGCCGGGGACGATCCGGGAGCTGGCCGAACAGTGGATCAACGGGCGGGGGCCGTGACGCGGGGGCGGCGTACGCCGCGTGGAGTTGCCACACTTCCGTAGGCGTGCTAGCGTACGATGGTGTAACCCCCGGAAAACCGCACAAACTGCACGCCGCGGGGGCGCAGCATGAGCGCTAGTCGTCGCAGCGTTCCGACGCTCCCGATCGAGCTGTTGCGGGACGCGGTCGGGCGGGAGGTCGCGCGATTGTCGTTGCGCGGCGCGGCCAAGGCCATCTCGGTCAGCCCGAACGGTCTGCGCAACTTTCTGAACGGCTCGGCTCCCCGCAGCGCCACCCGCACGAAGTTGGAGCGCTGGCTCGCCACCCAGGACCGCCCCTCGCGACCCCCGGGCGTGGGTCAGCTCGTGCGGCTGCTGAGCGAGCTCTCGGCGGACCTCTCTCCCCAGCAGACGGAGCAACTCGGGCGCGCCATCACCGCGCTGCTCGCCGACGCGTACCAGACGCGCCGGCTCGCGTCGCCGCGCTGGGTGCAGGACCTGCTCCGGCATTACGAACCGCGCCGGGGCAAGTCATCGAGCGAAGTCGCCTAAGCAGGCCTTGCGGGGGATGCACTCAGGTGGTAGGTAGTACGGGAGGACGTGCAGTTTGTGCAGTTGTCCCGCAGCCGCGTGGGAACCCCACATGTCTGGAGCCCGTTGAAGCGCCGCGGCGCGCGCACCACCCCACAGGCAAAGCTCCGCGCGCGGGAGACACCGCCACGCTCGAAGGCGAAGGTCAGTGAGATCGTGCGCCTGGTGGAGGCGTTGAGCGGCGACCTCGGCTCCCACGACGGCGTGGTCGTGGGCCGGGGCATCGCGCACCTGTTGGTCGAAGCGTATGGGGAGCGACGCGAGCCGGTGCCGACCTGGGTCAAGGAGCTGCTAGCCCAATTCGACCCGGGGAAGCCGCGGCCGTAAGTGCCACGCGCGCGTGGGGGCGTCGTCGCGACGCTGCCCATTCCCCTGCTACGCGATGCGGTCGCCCGGGAAGCCGCGCGCTCATCTTTGCGACGCGTCGCACGTGAGCTCGCCATGAGCCCAAACGGCGTGCGCGACTTCGTGCAGGGCGCAACGCCGCGGGGCGCCACCCGGCTGAAGGTCGAGCGCTGGCTCGTCACGAAGGGCGGAATCGAGCGGCCGCCCAACGTCAGCCAGTTCGTCCGGCTACTGAACGAGTTGGCGGGCGACCTCTCGCCCACGCAAGCGTTTGAGCTGGGCCGTCACCTCGCAGGGTTGCTGGTCGAGTCGTACGAGGAGCGCCGGCTCACGCCACCCCGCTGGGTGCGGGAGCTGAACCGGTATTACCGGCCTGCCGCCCGCACTGGAGGCGACGTCGCGTGAGGTACGCTCCGGGTTGAGCGCCACACCGGTCGGCGGTCATAACGCCAGCTCGCGCTGCGGCGCGGGGAGCCGGCCCTCGTAGCGATCCTGCATCCCATCGTTCACTGGGAAGCCGTACTTCCGTTGCAGCCGCTGGATCCGTCGCCGCAGCGCCGCTGCGTACTCCCGCGGTGCGGCGAGCGAGCGCGCGTAGGCGCGACGATACCGCTGCTCCAGTCCCGGAAACTGTTCCCTCACGAGCGGCAGGAAGCGGTCCCGCACGGCCGGGTAGAGGCGCAGCGCTCCCGCGTGCACGAATCTCGCGCCCGCCTCCCGGGCGGCCTGGAAGAGCGCTTCCAGGTGGGGCACATCGTCCGTGATCCCCGGCAGGACAGGCGCCACGATCAACCCCGCCCGCACGCCTGCGTCGATGAGCCGCCGCAGCGCCCGCAGACGGACGCCGGGTACCGGGGAGCGAGCTTCGATCTTGCGGATCAGGGGGGCGTCGACCGCGATCAGCGAGACGTAGACCTCGAGGTCGTTCCCGTCCTGCAGACGGCGCAACACATCGCGGTCGCGCGCCACGAGCGGGCTCTTCGTGATGACCCCAACGTTCAAGCCCTCGCAGCGCGCCAGCCGCTCGAGGATCTGCCGCGTGAGCCGAAAGCGGCGCTCGGCGGGCTGGTAGGGGTCCGTGGCGGTGCCGATGACGAGCGGTGCGGTCGGGCGGTCAGACGGACCGGCCGACCGGAAGTACCGCTGCAGGTCCCGCTCCAGCGCGGCGAGTAGACCCTCCTTCACGAAGATGCGCCGCTCGAATGCCTCCCAGCCGTGCGGCCCGCGGAAATCCTGGAACTCACCTTCGGAGAGCTTCCCCGCATCCCGCGCGCGCTCGACCACGTAGCGATGGGCGTAGCGCGCGTAGCAGTAGCTGCACCCAAACTCGCACCCCACGTACGGGTTCAACGACCAGAAGTCCACGCCGGTCTGCTGTGGTGAATTGAGGATCGACTTGGGCGTGAGCGAAACGAACTTGGTGCCGCGCAGGCGCTCGTCGAGAACTGGCAGAGACGGGCGGATAGGCGGATAGGCGGATAGATGAAGCCCGAGCTGGTCCCTGTGGCCGTTCATTGCCCTATCCGTCTACCCGTCTACCCGTCTGTCCGTCTACCCGCCTAGCACTTAGCCGCATCGCGCCCAGCCGCACTGCACACACACGAGACACCCCGATTGCCGAGTCAGACCCGCGCCGCAGTCGGGACAAGGTGCCGTGTGAGCGGGGGGAGACGGCAGGGACGGGGGCTTGGGTCGCTCGAGCGGCGCCGGCATGCGGAGCTCCGCTGCTATTCGGTTTCGGGTTTGCTGCAGGACCGTGTATCCCGAATATATCCCGAAGCTCACTATCGGCAAGGCCCGCGAACCATTAGCGTAAGCAGATGCCGAGCAATAAGATAGCATTCCAGGGCGAGCCGGGAGCGTACAGCGAGGAAGCGCTCTTCTTGTTGGCTCCCGATGCCGAGTCGCAGCCGCACCGCGAGTTCCGGGATGTGGCGCAAGCTGTGCTCGATCGGCGCGCGCACTATGGCCTGTTGCCGATCGAGAACTCGCTCGTGGGCTCGATCGCGACCAACTTCGACCTGATCGCCGAGTCGGGGCTGGCGATCGTGGGCGAGGTGGTGAGCGCGGTGCATCACTGTCTGCTCGGCGTGCCCGGCGCCGCGCGCGCGGCGTTGCGTCGGGTGTTGTCGCACCCGGTAGCGCTGGCGCAGTGCGAGCGGTTTCTGCGCGAGCTGTCCGGCGTCGAGGTGGTCGCGTTCTACGACACCGCGGGGGCCGCGGCGGAGGTCGCCCGGCGCCACGACGCGTCGCTCGCCGCCGTGGCGGGCGCGCTAGCGGCGCGCCGCTACGGTCTCGACGTAGTGGCGGAGCGGATCGAGGACGAGCCGCACAACCAGACCCGCTTTCTGCTGGTGGCGCGCGATGCCACGGCGCCGCCTCCCGACGTCCCGGCGAAAACCACGCTCCGCTTGAAGCTGCCGCACCGTCCCGGCACGCTGGCGCGCGCGCTCGCCCCGTTCGCCGAGGCGGGGCTCAACCTCACGAAGCTCGAGAGCCGGCCCGACCGCTCGACGCCGTGGGAGTATCTCTTCTATCTCGACGTGGAAGCGCGGGCCGACGAGCCTGCGATGCGGGCCGCGCGCGCGGCCCTGGCGGCGCAGGGAGCCGTGATCACCCTGCTCGGTGAGTACGCGCGCTTCGCACCGCGCGCCTGACGGCGTGACGTCAGGTCGTGGACGTGGGTGTAGGGGTGTGGGTGCCGCCCGCGAAGCGCCGCCACGCGAAATACACCGGGACACCGAGCGCCACGATGATCAATCCCAACCCCGCGTAGCGCGTCTGCTGGAACAGCAGGTTCACGCACAGCACGCCCGTTCCCAGGACGTAGAGCGCCGGCAGCCAGGGATAGCCGGGGGCCCGGACCGGGCGCTCGGCGCCGGGCCGCTTCGCCCGCAGCAGGAACAGGCCGATGGCGGTCAGCATGTAGAACAGCAGCGCCGCGAAGATGACGTAGTTGAGCAGCTCGCTGTAGGTCCCGGAGAGGCACAGCAGGGCGGTCCACACCGCCTGTACGACGAGCGCGACGGCGGGCGTCTTGTGCGCGGGATGCAGCACGCCGATCGAGCGAAAGAACAGGTTGTCCTGCGCCATCGCGTAGTAGACTCGGGCGCCCGACAAGATGAGGCCGTTGTTGCAGCCGAACGTCGAGATCATGATCGCGCCCGCCATCAGGTACAGTCCCCCGTCGCCGAACATCGCCTGCAGCGCCGCCGTGCCGACCCGGTCCTGCGGCGCGTGGGCGATCGCGTCCGCCGGCAGGACGTTCAAGTAACTCACGTTCGCGAGCAGATACAGCACCGTCACGATCAGCGTACCGGCCGCCATGGCCATCGGCAGGTCCCGCTTGGCGTCCTTCAGCTCGGAGCCGGCGAAGCCGACGTTGTTCCAGGCGTCCATGGAGAACAGCGAGCCGACCATCGCCGCGCCGATCACGGGCCACAGCGCCGCCACGAGGCCGCCGGGCGGCCAGAACGCGGGCCCGAAGTTTGCCTCGATCGCCGCGGCGTTGCGCCCGATGGTGATCCCGAGGAGGATGAGCGCCGCGAGCGCCGTCGTCTTGATCGCGGTGAGTGACGTCTGGATGACGGCTGCGGTCTTCACGCCACGCACGTTGATCCACGTCAACACGATCACCGAGAGGATCGCGACGAGCCGCTGCGGCGAGAGTCCCACCTGGATGGGGCCGCTGCCCAGGTTGATCGTCGTGCCGAGGAAGACATTCGGGGACAGGGACGGAAAGAACACCGCGGTGAAGCGGGCGAACGCCACGGCCACGGCGGCGATCGTCCCGGTTTGGATCACCAGAAACAGGGTCCAGCCGTACAGGTAGCCGAACAGCGGCGAGATCCCCTCGCGCAGGTAGATGTATTGGCCGCCGGCGCGGGGGAACATGGCGGCGAGCTCGCCGTAGCTGAGGGCTCCCATCAGCGTCACGACACCGGAGAGCGCCCAGACGAGCAGCAGCACGCCGGGGGCGTGCACCTGCCGCAGGATGTCGGCCGAGACGATGAAGATCCCGGAGCCG
>QHUM01000014.1 GCA_003222135.1 Gemmatimonadota bacterium
ACGAAGTGACGGTGAAGAGTGGTGAAGCGCGTTTGGTCGTCGTCCGCTCGAATATCGCCAACATCCTCAACCGGTCGGCCGAGGCGAAGTCGCAGTGACGATCCGGCAGCTCCACCTCCTCGGCTCGCCGCTGCTGCGGCAGTCGGCCACCCCCGTCGCCGTCGTGGACGACGCGGTGCGCCGGCTGGTGGACGATCTGTTCGACACGATGCGCGGCGCGAAGGGGGTGGGGCTCGCCGCAAACCAGGTCGGGGTGGCGCGGCGCGTCGCCGTCGTGGACGTGGGCGAGGAGTTTCCCCCACCTCTCGTGCTCATCAACCCCCGAATCGTACACGCGAGCGACGTCACCGAGACGGCGGAAGAGGGCTGCTTGTCGATCCCCGACCTGTACGGCGAGGTGGAGCGCCCCCTCGCCGTGACGCTCGAGGCGCTCGCCCGTGACGGCCGCTCGTACTCGGTCGAGCTCTCGGGATTCAAGGCGCGCGCCGCCCAGCATGAGATCGATCACCTGGACGGCATCCTGTTTCTCGACCACCTGAGCGCCGTCAAACGGCATCTGCTGGTGGCGAAGTGGAAGAAGTCGCGCAAGGGCAAGCCCGGTTACGTGAAGGACGTCACGCCGGAGCCGGCGGGCGAGCTCTAGGTGCGCGTCGTTTTCTTCGGCACGCCCGAATTCGCGGTCCCGTCGCTCCGAGCCCTCCTCGGTGAGGGGTTCGACGTGCTCGCCGCGGTCACCCAGCCCGACCGGCCGCAGGGCCGCTCCCGCTCGCACGCCGTCCCGCCGCCGGTGAAGATCGAGGCAGAAGCCGAGGCGATTCCCGTGTTCCAGCCCGAGCGCCCGACCGACCCGGCCTTCCTCGACCGGCTGCGCGAGCTCGCCCCCGACGTGGGCGTCGTCGTCGCCTACGGGCACATCCTCAAGGCGGAGCTGCTGCGGCTTCCCGGCCGGGGGATGGTGAACGTGCATCCGTCCCTCCTCCCGGAGCTGCGCGGCGCGGCGCCCGTCGAGTGGGCCATCGTGAACGGGCTGGCGAAGACGGGGGTCAGCATCATGCAGCTCGACGAGGGCCTCGACTCGGGACCCGTGCTGCTGCAGATCCCGCACACGATCGAGCCGGACGAAACGGGCGGGGAGCTATCCGCGCATCTCGCCGAAGTCGGCGCGCAGGCTCTCGTGGAAGCGCTCGCGCTGTGGGAGCAGGACGCGCTCCGTCCCGTCGCACAGGATCACGCCCGCGCGACCTACGCGCCTAAGCTCACGCGCGCCACGGCGCAGGTCCGCTGGAGCGATCCCGCTGAGCGGGTCGCGCGCTTGATCCGCGGCCTCGACCCGAAGCCGGGTGCCTGGAGCGCGCTCGACGGCCAGGAGATCAAGCTGTTCGGCGCCCGGGTCGCAGAGCGGCAGGGCACTGCGGGACAGGTGCTGAATGCGGACGGCCGACTCCTCATCGCGGCGGGGCGCGGGGCGGTGGAGGTGGAGGAAGTCCAGCCGGCCGGCAAGGCGCGCATGCCGGCCACGGACTGGATGCGCGGCCGGCGGATCAAGGCCGGACAACGCCTCGGGTGACGCACGCCGCGCCGCTGCCGCGGCTGCACGCCATCACCGACGAGCGGATCGCCCGCCGGGCGGACCTGGACGAGATCGCGGCGGCGCTCGCTTCCGGGGGCCGCGAGCACCTGGCCTTCCACGCGCGCGGCCACACGCTCACCGGGCTCGAGCACTACGATTTGGCTACCCGTCTATCCGTCTACCCGTCTACCCGTCTATTCGTCAACGACCGCCTCGACGTGGCGCTCGCCGCGGGCGCCGCCGGCGTCCAGCTCGCCGCCGGGAGCCTCGACCCAGCGCACGCGCGCCGCCTCGACCCGGGCTGGTGGATCGGTAAATCGGTCCACGACTTACGCGAGGCGGAGGCCGCACACACGGCCGGCGCCGACTATCTTTTAGTAGGGCCGGTGTTCCCCACGGCCACGCACCCTCCCCCCGGGCGCGAGCCGCTCGGACCGGGGCTCGTGGCCCGCATCGTCGGGCTCGGCCTACCCGTGATCGCGATCGGCGGCGTGACGCCCGAGCGGCTCAACGACCTGCGGGCCGCGGGCGTGTACGGCGTGGCGGCGATCCGGGCGCTGTGGGACGCCGCCGATCCTCGGGCGACGGCCCGGCGGATCGTGCAGGAGCTGACGCAATGAACGATACGATCGACATCACGGTGAACGGGCAGCTCCGCGCGGTGAGCAAGGGCGTGACGCTGCTCGAGCTGCTCGGCGCGCTCGAGCTCGACCCGCGCGCTGTGGTGGTGGAGCATAACCGCACCATCGTCCGCCGCCCCGCGCTGGGCGACGTCCGGATCGCTCCCGGCGACGCGGTCGAGCTGGTGCATTTTGTGGGAGGGGGATGACCCGATGGCGACTGCCGTGGACACGCTTCGCGACACCCCCTTCACCATCAGCGGGCGCACGTTCCACTCGCGCCTCATGGTGGGGACCGGAAAGTATCGTGATAACGACACGATGGTACGCGCCATCGAGGCGTCGGGAGCGGAAATCGTCACCGTCGCCGTGCGGCGCGTGGATCTGGACCGCACCCGGGAGACGGGCGTCCTGTATCACCTGGACCCCAAGCGCTACTTCCTGCTCGCCAACACGGCCGGGTGCGCCACCGCGGAGGACGCCGTGCGCTACGCCCGGCTGGCCCGGGAGGCGGGGTTCAACGAGTTCATCAAGCTCGAGGTGATCGGCGACCAGGAGACGCTGCTCCCCGACGTGCAGGGGCTGCTCGAGGCCGCGAAAATCCTGGCGAAAGACGGCTTTCGGGTGCTGGCGTACACGAACGAGGATCTGGTGACGGCGTTGCGGCTCGAGGACGCCGGCTGCGCCGCCGTGATGCCGCTCGCTTCTCCGATCGGGAGCGGACTCGGGCTGCTGAACCCCCACAGCGTGCGCACGATCAAGCGGCGGCTCCACGTCCCGGTCGTGGTCGACGCCGGCGTGGGGACGGCGTCGGACGCGTGCCTCACGATGGAGCAAGGCGTGGACGGGATCCTGATGAACACCGCCCTGGCCGCGGCGCACGATCCCGTCGCCATGGCGCATGCGATGCGCCTGGCGGTCGAGGCGGGGCGGACCGCCTACCTCGCGGGTCGCATGCCCCGGCGCGAGGTCGCGGTGCCGTCCTCGCCGCTCGAAGGGATGTTGGATTAAGGACGCCACGGCGGCGCGGCGCGCGGCGCTGCGCATCCTGCAGTCGGTGCGCTCCGGCGCCAGCTTCGCCGCGGCGCGCGACCGCCACCTCTCCGGACTGGCGGAGCGTGACCGCCGCCTGGCCTACCAGCTCGCCGGAGGGGTGCTCCGGAGCCAAGCCGATCTCGACCGAGCACTGGCACTGGCGACCGTCGACCCCCGTCTCGACGACATCCTGCGACTCGGCGCCTACCAGCTGCGCGCGCTCGCGCGCGTTCCGGCATATGCGGCGGTGTCCACCAGTGTGGAGCTGGCCCGCGACGCCGCGGGAGAAGGCGGCGCGCGGTTCGTCAACCAGGCGCTGCGAAGGCTGGAACGCACGAGGAGCGGGGAGCGGGGAGCAGTACCATCTCATCCCGCGTGGCTGCTGGCTCGCTGGCGCAAGCAATTCGGCGCGGACGAGGCCGCCCGCCTGGTGGCGTGGAACGATGCGAGACCACCCCTCACGCTCCAGCCAGTTCGCTGGGACCCCGACACCCTGCGAGCGCGGCTCCAAGAGGCCGACTTCGGGGTAGGAGACGCGCCCTATGGCGCAGGCCTCCGGGTTTCCCCGCCGGGTACCGCTCCCCGCTCCCTGCTCCCCGCCCGGTTGCCGGGGTTCGCGGAGGGCGCCTTCATCGTGCAAGATCCTGCCCAGGCGCTGGTGTGCCGCTACGCCGCGTTTCCGGCGGGCGGGCTCGCCTACGACGCCTGCGCCGCTCCTGGGGGAAAGGCCGTCATGCTCGAGCGGCTCGGGGCGCGCGTGGTCGCGGGGGACGCGCGGCGGGACCGGATGGCGCACCTCGTCCAGACGGTGCGACGCGCCGGAGTGGCAATTCGGCCGGCCGTCGCCGATCTTCTGGCGGCGCCGTGCGCGGCGGGAGCGCTCGCGGCGGTGCTGGTCGACGCACCGTGCACGGCCACGGGAACCATGGCCCGCCATCCCGACGCCCGCTGGCGGATATCCGCTCGGGCGATCGACCGCGCGGCGGCGCGCCAACGGGCGCTGCTCGAGGCGGGGGGGCCTCTGGTACAGTCGGGGGGAACGCTGGTCTACGCCACCTGCTCGCTCGAGCCCGAGGAGAACAGCGACGTCGTGAACGATTTCCTGGAGCGACATCCCGAGTTCCGGCGCGACGCCCCACCCCCGGGGACCGTGCCCGCCGAGCTGCTGACGGAGGCAGGGGACTTTCAGTCGATCCCGCAGCGGCACGGCATCGACGGCGCGTACGCGGCGCGCCTGGTGCGGGTGCGCTGATGCGCTTCCGGCGCCACCTCCCGCCGATTCATGAGTGGCAGTTGCCGGACTTTGATGCCCGCGGCGCCAAGCGCTGGGGCGTGGCCCTCTTCTCCTCACTCGTGGCGGGCTACCTCACGGCGTATCTGGTCGTCTTTCCCGCGCCGATTCTCCGCGGCCATCAGGTCGTGCCGCGCGTGCTCGGCTTGTCGCTGGCGGAGGCGTCCGCCGCGCTGCGGAAAGCGGGGCTGCAGGTGCAGGACGGCGGGTCTGACCCGCACCCGACGGCTCCCCAAGGCACGGTCGTCTGGCAGGATCCGCCTCCCGGCGTGTCCGCCCCCGCGGGGCTGCGGGTTACCCTGGTGGCGAGCGACGGACCCCCCAAGATTCCGGTGCCGGACGTGGCGGGACTGGACGGTGGTCTGGCCCAGCGTCTCGTGGCGGCCGCCGGTCTCACGGTCGCCCAGGTGGAATCGGTCCAGGCAGCCGCGCCGCGCGGAGTCGCGATGCTGAGCCGTCCGCCGGCGGCGACGGTGCTGGCCCCCGGGGCCCCCGTGACCGTGGTCGTGAGCCGCGGGGCGCCGACGATTCCGGTGCCCGGCCTGCTCGGCCTGTCGCAAGCCGACGCGCGCGCGCGGCTCGAGCTCGAGGGCCTCACGCTCGGGACGGTGACGCGGCGGCGCACGGCCGACGCGAACCCGGGCACCGTCGTGGCGCAAAAGCCCGCGGCCGGCACGCTCGCCGCCGCCGGCACGGTGGTGGACATCGTCGTGGCCCGGAGCCCGCAATGAACAACGGCATCCGCATCGCGGCGAGCGTGCTCGCCGCCGACTTGAGCAGGCTCGCCGAGCAGGTGGAGCAGGTCCTGGCGGGGGGCGCCGACTGGCTGCACGTGGACGTGATGGACGGGCGTTTCGTCCCCAACCTGACTTTCGGCGCCAACATGATCGAGGCGCTGCGGAAGCTCACCGACCGGCCGATCGACGCGCACCTCATGGTCGTGGAACCGGAGCGCTACATCGAAGCGTTCGCCGCGGCCGGGGCCTCCGTGTTCACGCTCCACCCCGAGGCGACGCTACACGTGCAGCGCCAGCTCGCCGCAGTGCGCGGCCGCGGAATGCTCGCGGGCCTGGCGCTCAATCCGGGTACGCCGCTCGCGCTCGCCGAAGAGGTCGTCGCGGATCTCGACCTGCTGCTGGTCATGACGGTGAATCCGGGATTCGGCGGACAGGGCTACCTCCCGGCTTCGAACGAGAAGATTCGACGCGCGCGCGAGCTGCTCACGGCGCACGGCTCCCGGGCGTTTCTCGAGGTGGACGGCGGCATCACGCCGCAGACGATCGCGGCGGCGCACGCGGCAGGGGCCGACACGTTCGTGGCGGGCAACGCGGTCTTCACCGGCGCCGACCCGGCCCGCGAGGTCCAGGAGCTGCGGCGCCGCTGTCTGGTGACGGTATGATGCAGATGCGGCAGTGGACGATCGGGATCGGGGCCGCGTCGGCGCTGGTCTTCGGCGTGGCGCTGGCGGCGAAGATCTGGCCCCAGCTCGACCTGATCGGAGTGGGCTCGCGCGCGCCCGCGTTTCGAGCCGTGAACCTGCGCACGCGGCGGCCCGCGTCGCTCGCCGATTACCGCGGCAAGGTCGTCCTGCTCAACGTGTGGGCCACCTGGTGCGCGCCGTGCCGGGTCGAGATGCCGTCGCTCGAGCGGCTGCACGCGAAGCTCGCCGGACCGGACTTCGCGGTCGTCGCGGTAAGCATCGACGACGGCGACTCGAGCAGCGTGATGAACTTCGTGCGGGAGCTGGGGCTCGGGTTCGACGTCCTCCAGGACAAGGGCGGCGGCATCCAGCAGATCTATCAGACCACCGGCGTTCCCGAGAGCTTCGTGATCGACCGCGACGGCGTCATCATCAAGAAGGTGATCGGCGCGGCGGAATGGGACGGACCAGTGAACGAGCTGCTCATTCGAAAGCTCGTCGATGCCCGTTAACATCGGGCAGCTGTTCACCCGGAACTGGGGGATCAAGCTCGCGGCGATCTTCTTCGCCATCATGCTGTACGTCGCCGTCGCGGCGCAACAGCCGCTGTCGCAACGCTTCGCCCTCCGGCTCGCCGTCACCGTGCCGCCGGGGCGCTCGGTGCGGCAGCAGCCCGCGGGCGTGACCGTCACGCTGAGCGGCAAGGGGAGCGAGATCCTGAAGCTGCGCTCGTTCCCCCGCACGATCCGCAAGACGATCCCCGATACGTTCTCCGGGTCGGTATGGAGCATCCACCTGCAGCCGTCCGACGTGAGCATCCCGAAGGGGACGGACGTGCAGGTCACGGAGATCGCGCCGCGCGACTTGGACGTGCTGCTCGACTCGGTCGGAAAGAAGGACGTGCGGATCGTGCCGTTGGTGCGGGTCGAGGCGGAATCCGGCTACGTGCTGCGCGGCCTCTCCATCGTGCCGAGCGTGGCGCGGGTCGTGGGACCGGAGAAACGCCTCGCGGCCGTCGAGTCGATCACGACGCTGCCCACCGTGATCTCGAGCGTGAACGGCCCGTTCTTCCGCACGGTCCCGCTCGACACGACGCCGCTCGGTGTCGTGCGCGTCGCCCCCAAGGAGGTGCGGGTCGCGGGCGAAGTGGCGGCGATCATCGAGCGGTCGATCGCGGCGGTGCCCATTACCACCGCGGCCTCCGGATTCGCGGGGTTCCTGCTTTCTCCGGAGCGGGTGAGCGTGACGGTGCGCGGCCCCGAGTCGAAGGTCAACACGCTCACGAAAGACAGCGTGCGCGTGGTCGCGCACCTGGTCGGCAAGGCGGGGCCCGGCGGCTACGCTCGCCTCACCGTGACGGCGCCCCCGGGGATCCGGGCGCGTGCCGTGCCCGACTCCGTGTCCCTCAAGCGAAAAACCGGCCGTGGCTGACGTCGTCCTGGGGATCGAGACCTCCTGCGACGAGACCTCGGCCGCGCTGCTCGTGAGCGACCGGCCGGGACGCGCGCCGGAGCTCGCGAGCCTCGTCATCCTGTCGCAGGACGTGCACCGCGTGTTCGGTGGCGTGGTCCCCGAGCTGGCGAGCCGCGCCCACCTCGCCGCCCTTCCCGCAATCGTGCAGCGCGCCCTCGCGGAGGCGGGCCTCGGCTGGAGCGCCGTGGACGCAGTCGCCGTCACGCAGGGACCAGGCCTCGTGGGCGCGCTGCTCGTCGGCGTGGTGTACGCCAAAGCGCTCGCGTACGCCGGAGACCGTGCCTTGATCGGCGTGCATCACATGGAGGGGCACCTCTTCGCACCGGCCGTGGAGCATCCCGACCTCGCGCCGCCGTTCGTCGCCCTGCTCGTCTCGGGCGGCCACACCCTCCTGCTCGACGTGCCCGCGTGGGGGAGCTACCGGCTGCTCGGGTCGACGCGCGACGACGCGGCCGGCGAAGCGTTCGACAAGGTCGCGACGCTCCTCGGGCTCGGCTACCCCGGCGGGCCGGAGATCGAGCGCCTCGCCGCGACCGGGGACCCGGCGCGTTTTACCTTCCCGCGCCCCATGCTGGACGACGGACTCGAGTTCTCATTCTCGGGGTTGAAGACGGCCGTGCTCTACGCAGTGCGCGCGAGCGCGGACCTGAACCGCGACCGGCCGCATATCGCGCGCGCGTTTCAGGACGCGGTGCTCGACGTGCTGGTCACGAAGCTGGAACGCGCCGTGCGCGCCACCGGCCGCCACACCGCCGTGCTGGGAGGCGGCGTCGCCTGCAGCCGCACCCTCACGGGCCGCGCCGCCGAGCGCCTGGCGGGGCTCGCCCGCGTCGTCGTCGCCAGCCCGCGCTTGAACGCCGACAACGCCGCCATGATCGCGCGCGCCGGCTGGCACCGTCTCGCTCTCGGCGAGCGCAGCGATTGGACCATCGATGCCCGCGCGGATTTGCCGCTGCCGGGGCTCGACCCCGTCGTCATTCCACCATCCACAATCCGCAATCCGCAATGACTATCTATCCGTTCAAGCTGGTGCTCGGCCCCCTCACCGTCACCGGCTACGGGCTGATGATGATGGTGGCGTTCCTGATGGCGGGTTGGGCGATCCAGGTCGACCTGCGGCGCCGCACCATGAACGAAGACTACGCCGCGGACATCGTGTTCGCGGCCGTCATCGGCGGCATCGTGGGGGCGAAGATCTGGTACGTGCTGCTCACGGGCACGTGGGACGCGCTGCTGAGCCGCGGCGGCTTCGTGTGGTACGGCGGGTTCCTGGGGGGTGTGGCGGGGGTGCTGCTGAACGGCTGGCGCAAGCGCATCCCCGCGCGCTGGACCATGGAGCTCACCGCCGCCCCGCTGGCGCTGGGGTACGCTCTCGGGCGCGTGGGGTGCTTCCTCATTAACGATGACTACGGCATCCCGTCGAGCGTTCCGTGGGCGGTCAAGTTCCCGGACGGCCTGCCGCCTACGCGAGTCGCCGACATGCAGCAACAGCTGCACGTCGTGTTTCCGCCCGGAACCAACCCAACCGACGTGGTCGCCGTGCATCCCACCCAGGTGTACGAGACCACGCTGATGATGCTCGCCTTCTGGCTGCTGTGGCGACTGCGCGACCACCGCCACGGCACCGGCTGGCGCTTCGGCGTCTACCTCGTGCTGGCAGGCACCGAGCGGTTTCTGGTGGAGTTCGTGCGGGCGAAGGACGACCGGCTGCTCGGTCCCTTCACCTTGGCGCAGGCAACGAGCCTCCTGCTGGTGATCGCCGGCATTTACCTGATGCAGCGGCTGCGCCAGCCCGACGCCGCCGCCCTCGCGACCCCACCGGCCCTCAAGCTGCAACCCACCCCCACCTGATGCGGCGCCTTCCGGCGGTCGCTCTCGCGGCGCTGGCGCTCGCGGCCTGCGCGCGGGGGAGATCGGGACCGCCGGACCTGATCCTCACCGGGGGCCGGATCTTTACGGCTGACCCGGGCCGCCCGTGGGCCGAAGCGCTCGCCCTGCGCGGTGACCGCATCGTGGCCGTCGGCAGCACGGACTCCGTGCGCCGTCTGGCCGGCCCGCGCACGCGAGCGTTGGACTTGGGCGGCCGCACCGTCATTCCCGGCTTGAACGACGCGCACGCGCATCCCGGGCCGGAGCTACGCGGCACCAGGATCGCGTCAGCCACTGGAGACCCCGGTCTCCTCGAGGTCGTGCGCGCGCTCGCCGCCGCGAGTCGGGTTCGCCCACGGGGCACGTGGCTGCTCGCGACGGTGGGCGACCGCGTGCTCGACGACCCCCGCGCCAACCGCTTCTTTCTGGACAGCGTCGTTCCCGACCATCCCGTGGTGCTCGAGAGCTGGTCGGGCCACGTCGCGATCCTCAACAGCGCGACGCTCGGGACGCTCGGGATCGGCCACGACACCCCGAATCCGCCGGGTGGCCACTACGGACGGGTCGCGGGATCAGGGGCGCTGGACGGGCGCCTGACGGAGTACGCGTGGTGGGAGGCGCGCCGGCGACTCTCGAGCAGCGTCCCCGACAGCGCGAGCCGCGCCGATCTGCGACGCTATGCCGACGCGGCCGCGCGCTTCGGCATCACCACCGTCCAGGACATGAATAGCGCGCTCATGACGGCGCGCGCCGTGGCGCTGCTGCGCGCCGCGGACGTGCCGATCCGGTGGCGCGTGATCCGCTTCCCCATGACCCGGCCCGGAGGCCGAGACGTCGCCGACGCGCGGGCCGCCGGCCCGAGCCCCGGCGGGAAGGTCGGCGTCTCGGGGGTCAAGTACATCCTCGACGGCACCCCGGTCGAGCGGGGCGCCGCCATGCGCCGTCCCTACGCCGACCGGCCCGGGTGGTACGGCGAGCTCGACTTCCCGCCCGAGACGCTGGGCGCGATCATCCGCGAAACGCTCGCCTCGCGGGAGCAGCTGCTGGTGCACGCCGTGGGAGACAGCGCGATCGCCGTGCTGCTGCGCCTGCTGTCGGGCGCCGCACCGGAATCGACGTGGCACGCGCTGCGGCCGCGGATCGAGCACGGCGATTTCCTCACCTCCGACCTGCTTCCGTCCGCCCGCCGCCTCGGAGTCGTGGTGGTCCAGAACCCCGCACACTTCACGATCCCAGACCTGATCCGGCGGCGCTACGGGCCGGGCCGCTCGGGCGCGGCGCAGCCGCTGCGCTCGCTCCTCACCGCCGGAGTTCCGATCGCCCTCGGCTCCGATGGTCCGATGAACCCGTACGTGAACATCATGTTCGCCGTGACGCACCCGGTGAATCCGGCGGAGGCGCTCAACCGTGAGGAGGCCGTGCTCGCCTACACCCGCGGCTCGGCGTACGCCGAGTTCGCCGAGCGAGAGAAGGGTGTGCTCGCGCGCGGCATGCTGGCCGACTTCGCCGTCTTGTCCCAGGACATTTTTACGGTCCCGCTGGGGGAGCTCTCGAAGACCGAGAGCGTGCTGACGGTGGTGGGGGGGAAGGTGGCGTACGACGCCGGCGTGGTGAAATGAGGCCTCAGGGAAACGACGGCCTGCGCCGTTCTTCGCCGTCGGTGAGGCGCTGCCGCTGCAGCCACACGATCGCGACCAGCAACAGGACGAGGAGCAAGAACTGCAGCGAGAGCGACTGCAGCGTGGGATAGATCCCCAGGACCGGAATCCGCGGGGCCCATTCGACGACCGTCGTCTTCACCAGCCCCGCCTCCTGCAGGTCGGCAATCCCTTTTCCCGCGAACACGAAGGCCATGTAATAGAGCATCGCGCTGGTGATCGCGAAGAACGGTTTGAGCGGGACCCTCAGGCCGAAGCGGTTGATGCCGATGTAGACCAGCACGAGCGCGGCGCCGCCGACCAGCACCCCGCCCAACACCGCCGTGGTGCCGCCCCCTCCTGCCCCAAGGCCCGCCGACGTGAGCAGCGCCTTATAGAAGAGGATCGTCTCGAAGCCCTCCCGGTAGACCGCGAGAAACGCCACGGACGCGAGCGCCCACCCCGAGCCCGCCGAGAGCGCCTCCTCCATGCGGCTCTTGACGAAGGCGTTCCACTTGGCCGCTTCGATCTTCGACACCAACCAGTAGCTCACGTAGAACAGCACCACGGTCGCGAGCAGCATGGTGAAGCCCTCGAGCGCTTCCCGTTCCCCCGGCGTGATCTGGAACAGCAGCTCGATCACCACGGCCGTGACCATGCTCGCCCCGACGGCCGCCCAGGCGCCCTGAGCGACGTGGCGGCGGCGCTCGATGGCCCCCGCCTTCGCAAGGAAGGTCATGAGCGCGGCGACGAGCAGGATCGCCTCGAACCCTTCCCGCAACAGCAGCACGAACGACTCCGTGAACAGGTTCGCCGGTGAGCCCCGATCCGCCACCAGCCGCTCCGCGCGCTCGAGGCCGGACAGCAGGCGCGCATGGATCGCCTCCAGCTCTTCGGGCCCCGCCCCGCCGGCGGCGCGGCCACGCAGGGCGGCGAACGCGTCTTCGAGGTCGCCCGCGAGCGCCGCATTCCGGGCGCGAACGTCCGTCTCCACCTGCTCGAACGTGATGTACGCGTCGAACGCCAGCTGGCTCGATCGGAGCGCCACGGCGGAATCGACCTGAGCTCGCACCGTCGCGAAAATCGCCGCGGCGGGCGACGCGACGTAGTGTTGCCGCTCGGCCGTGGGGAGCAGGCGCAGGAACGCGACGAGCTTCTCCGCGCTCGTCGGGTCGATCGCGTGCGCGAACCCCGGCATCGGCGAGCCGGGACGCCCCCGCAGGATCAGCTCCACGAGCTCGGCGTCGCTGAAGCGGGCCTGGGCCGCGAGGTCGCGCAGCGCCGGCGGCCGCACCGAGAGTGACGCGGCGAGCAGCCCGTCGCCGCCCCCGGTCGCGCCGTGGCACGCCGCGCAGTACGCAGCGTACAGCCCCTCCCCTTCGCGCTCCTCGCCGTTCGCCGCGCGCAGCGTCCCGATGTAGACCGCCACCGCCCAGCGGTCCTCGGGCGAGAGCGTCTCTTCGAACTGCGCCATGGCGGTGCCAGCGACCCCGATCGTGATCTTGCGATACGCGTCGACGGGCGACACGCCGCGCATCAGGCGCCGGTCGGCGAGGTTCGCGGGCGCGGGCCCCTCGAGCTGTTTGGCCTTCGGGCCGTCGCCGCGGCCAGCCTGGCCGTGACATGCCAGGCACTGGTCGCGATACACCGCGGCTCCACGGGCCAACGACGGCGGCCGGGCCGGGAACGGAACGAGCGCGCCCCCCGTCGCGGCGGCGATCCGTCCCACCAGGGCGTTGGCTCGCGCCGCGACGGAGTCGGGCGGGGCGGCACGCACCACCATGCCCCGGAGCAGGGCGAGCTCGGTGTCGGCGACGGCGCGGACCCGGGCGGGCAATCCGACGGCGTCGAGCCGCGCCTGCTCGAGGAACTGGCGCGCCTCGTCCACTTCGGCGGCCGCTATCACATGACCCCCGCGCGGCGCCACGCCCGCCGCGTATTCCTTGGCAGCAAGCGACGTGGCCGCGACTACGCGGCGCGATACCGCAAGCGAGTCGGTCGCCTGGGCCGCGGATCTGGACGCGGCGCAAGCGCTCAACAACAAGCCGACAAACAGCTTACGATGGATGGAAGTGAGTCTCAGTGAGCGGCCACAAATACTAGAGTGGATTTGTCGGGAATTCAAGGATGTGCGCCGCCTAGTCACTCTCGAGCACGGCGACCGCGATGGCGGCGAGATGGGTGTGCGAGAGTGAGAGCAGCACCCGCCGCACCCCCAGCTCTCGGGCGCGTTGGGTCGCGCTGCCTGAGAGACTCACGTCCGGTCGTCCGTCGGGAGCGCGGGTGACCTCGATGTCGCGCCACCCGATGCCGCGCGCCGCCTCGCTCCCCTGGAGCGCCTTGTAGACGGCCTCCTTGGCGGCGAGCCGCACCGCGACGTGCGTCGCGACATCGGGCCGGCTCTCGCAGTAGGCCCGCTCGGCGGGCGTCAGGAGGCGTTCGAACACCCGAGCGCCCTTGTCCTGCAAGATCGCGCTCACCCGCGCGACCTCCACCAGGTCCACGCCGACCCCGATGGCGCTCACGGCCGGCGCGCGGGTCCTAGAAGCCGAGGCGGGCGGCGAGCCATAGCGGAGCGGCAACGTAGCCGCCGAGGATCAGCCCCAGCCACACCAACGCCGCGGCGAACGGGGCCCACAACACCACCACGGGCCACAGCGACGGGCGCCAGCGCTCCAGCGCTTCGATCTCCGGGCTCCAGCGCCGCTCCTCCTCCATCGCCACCGCCTCGAGGGCGAGCCACGCGGCCTCGAGCCGCCGCGCGGCGCCCCGCAGCGCGTCCTGCCACTCGGCGTGCGCCGCTTTGTCCAGCACGCTCGCGTCCCGCACCCGGGCGGCGACCGCGTCCAGCGCGTCGAGCGCGCCGACGAACGGCTCGCCGCCCGTCGCCAAGCGCGCCGCGACCGCCCGCTTCTCGGGCGTCGACAGCAGGCGGCGGCGCCAGCGGCGGTGCGGCATCCGCACCCGCCAGGCGGCCCGCTCGATCCTCTCGTCCAGCGCCTCGATCACCCGCTCCGCCACGCGTCGCACCGCCCGCTCCCACGCGGCGAGCCACGCCCGGCGGCTCACCGCATCAAGCACGCGATCGCGGTCCTCCTGCGCCGCCGCGGCCCGCGCTTCCCCCGCAAGCTCGAGCACGCGCGTGGCCAACGCCTCCCGAACGTCGTCGATCGGCACCCATGGCTCGGCCACGCGCCGCGGCACCACCACGCGCCCCAGCGAGGGAGCCAGCTCGGGCACGCGCAGCGGCATGGGGATCTTGACCGTGCTCACGCCTGCTGCTCCGCGATGCGGGCGGGCCGGCCGGTGCGGGCCTCGTACGCCGCCACGAAATGCGGGAGCGACTCGGCGAAGAAGTGGTCGCGGGGCAGGCCCGTCGCCGTGATGGCGCGCTCGATCTCGACCGGCTCGCCCTCGACCTCCAGCAGCACGTCCATCGCGGGATACCACTCGACTCGGAGGACCGCCTGCCCCAGCCGGTAAACCTCCACCGTGCGGTCGATCCGCAACGAGACCGCGAACCCCAGGTGCTCGAGCACAGTGACGACCGCATCGGCATCGCCGACCCGCGCTTCGACCTCGGGACGGTGCCGGTAATGCCCGCGCTGCGAGCGTGGCCCCTTCCAGCCCAGCACCCCGAACGCGGGCGCGCCGTCGCCGGGCCGGAAGATGCGCATCCGCAGCACCTCGTCTCGCGCTTCCAACTCGCCCCCCCGGTCGAAGCGCCGATCGAGCATCGCGCCGCGAAACTCGAGTCGCGCGCCCGCACGCTCGAGCGCGCGCTGCAGCGCCGCGGGGTCGTCGACCCGCGCCTTGACTTCCAGCTCGTCGGCGGGAGCGGAGCCGATCGAAATCATGCGGCGAAGATGGCGTCCAGCACCGCGGCGGTGTTCGCGAGATCGGAGAACACCCGGGCGGCGCCGGCGGCGCGTAGCGCGGCGACATCGTAGAAGCCGGTCGCTACGGCCACCGCCCGCGCGCCGATCGCGCGGCCGCAGGCGACGTCCTCCGGCGTATCGCCCAGGATGACGACGTCCGCGCCGGCGAATGTCCGGCCGGTGAGCGCCGCCGCGCGCTCTGCCGCCACGGCGGGAAGATCGGCGCGGCGACGCGAGTCCGACCCATAGGCCCCGACCCGGAAGCGGGCGGGGTCGAGCCCCGCGGACCGGAGCTTGAGCGCGGCGCCCGGCTCCAGGTTCCCCGTCAACAGGCCCACGACGGCACGCCCGGCTCGCTCGTACGGCTCGAGGGCTCGGAGCAGCTCGGCGATCCCGACCATCAGCCGGGTGGCCTGGGTCGGCTTCTCGAGCTCGGCCGAGAGTAGCCCGACGTAGCGGCGGCACACGGCCTGAATGCGCTGTTCGTTCCTGGCCTCCGGGTGTCCGGCCAGGGCCAGCAGCTCGCGCACGATCTGCGGATCGGTCTTCCCGTCGAAGCGGTAGGTCTCAATCGGGCCCGCCGTGCCCGTCTCCTCGAGCAAGGCGCGATGGATCGCCCGCCGGCCCGCGCCGTCGGTCCAGAGCAGGGTGCCGTCGATGTCGAAGAGGACGAGCTTCATGACGACGAAAAATAGACGGGTAGACGGGTAGACGGGTAGCGGATCGAAGGTGTAGGACGCTAGGTCCTGCCTCGTCCCTTGGTCCTGCCTGCCGCTATCCGTCTACCCGTCTGCCCGTTTAGCCGTCCACCCGTCGCACCGCGACGAGAAACTCCCGCAGCCGCCGCATCGGGGGCGTGTCGCCGAACAGGTTGTCCGCGACCACGCCGCCGCGCGACAGCGCCGAGTGCACGATGCGCCCCGCGCCGGCCCACAACGCCACGTGCGAGATGCGGTGGCCGTCGGCGAAACACAGCACGTCGCCCGACTGGTAGCCGCCGCCGGTCGTCTGGAGCGGCACCTCCCGGCCGGCGGCGGACTGCAAGTCCGAGTCCCGCGGCAACGCCACGCCGCGCGCCGCGTAGGTCGCCTGCACCAGGCCGGAGCAATCGATGCCCCACTCGCTGCGCCCACCCCACGCATACGGTGCGCCGGAGAACCACCGCAGCGCCCACTCGGGCGCAGCCACGAGCCGAGCCTCGACCCGCAGCTCGACCTCCGGCCGCAGGACTCCGCCCGCGACGTCCCACACACGCCCATCGGCCGTCTCGACCTGGCCGCCCCGCTGCGGCGCCGCGCACGCACTGACCGCCAGCCGGAAGCGGGCCCCCTCGCATCGCAGGTCGGCACCGAGCGAGCGCACGGTGGCGCGCGCGGCCCAGTCCTCGGCCCACGCCGCCGTGCCGAGCGCGACGTAGCCCACGTGGACCCAGGCGAGGTAGCCGTCCCCCGCGCGCACCCGCAGCCAGGTGTCGCCGCGCCGCTCGAGCACTTCGAGGGTCTCCCCGTGCAGCGCCTCGCTCACGCGGTCGGCGCTCACGCGCGGCTCGCGCACCAGCGGCGCCGCGGCGGCCGTCACCACCGCCGCCTGGTCGTCGCCGACCGAGGAGTCGGGGAGCAGCCGGATGTCGGCGGCCAACCGCGCACCCGCGGCGATGCGACGCAAGGCGGTGAGGGCGTCCCGGCTCGTGGTGCAGCCCGCGAGCGCGCCGGGCTGCACCGCGACCTCGAACACGTCGAGCCGTGTGTCGGGGACCCATTTGCGGGCGACGTCGCCGATGTCTCGCTCGAGATGGGCGGTCATGAGAGAAACCGATTGGGAAACCGAGCGTCGCGTGATCCCACGCTGAAGCGTGGGCTCGGCGAGGCACAACGCTGCAGCGTGGCGTGCCTCATCACGCGCTCACATCCGCCAGCCCCGGGATGTCGCGCACTCCGCGCGCGAGGCGCACGGCGCGCTCGACCGCCTCCGGCACGGCCAGGGCGGCGAGCGCTTCCGCCTGGAGCGGCGTGGCCGCCGTCACCTGGGCGGTACTCAGCGCAAACACGATATCGCCGTCGAACGGCGTGCCGTAGGGCACGATGCGGCGGGCGAGCGCATCGCCCGCCGAGTGCGCTAGGGCCTGCAGCGCTACCCGATCGAGCCGCGCATTCGTCGCCACCACCGCGAGCGTCGTGTTCTGCCCCGCGCCCCCCCCACCGCCGCGGTCGAAGGGCGCGCCGCCCTGCGCCAGGTACCCGAGCGCGTCGACGAGCCTGCCGTCGGCGCCGCGGGCGCCCGCGAGGATGCGGCCGCTCGCATCCAGCACGTTTCCCACGGCATTGAGGACCACGAGCGCGCCCACCACCACATCGCCCGCGCGCGCCGCCCAGGTTCCGACGCCGCCTTTCATCGCGCCGCGGGGACCGAGCGCCTTGCCGACCGTCGCGCCGGTGCCGGCACCGACCGATCCTTCCGGAATCTCCGTCGCGGCGGCGGCGCAGGCGCGGTAGGCGTCGTCGGGGCCGGGCCAGCGGTCGGCCTTCGATCCGGGCGCCAGGTCGAAGTCGAAGATGACGGCCGTGGGGACGATGGGCACCACGCCCGCCGGCCCCACGGGGAAGCCGCGGCCGCGCTCCTTGAGCCAGCGCATCACGCCGTCCGCCGCGCCCAGGCCGTACGCCGAGCCACCGGTGAGCAGCACCGCGTCGATGTGTCCCACGAGATGGCGGGGGTCGAGGGCGTCAAGCTCGCGCGTACCGCTGGCGCGGCCGCGCACGGCGCACGCGGCGCGCATCCCCCCCGGGGGCGCGAGCGTCACCGTGCATCCGGTGGCGGTCTGCGAGTCGGTCCAGTGCCCCACGGTGATCCCCTGCACTTGGGCGAGATTCGACGGAGCGGCTTCGGTCATCGGGCGCGAAGATAGCTTGGCTTGCTCGGGTTGTGGAGGGCACATACGTTAGCGCCATGACCAAGACCGATGCGCAGGCCGCTCCGACCACCGTGTTGGTGGTGGACGACGAGGAGGGGATCCGCCAAGCGCTGGACCGGTTTCTGACACGCCTGGGTTACCGCGTGCTGCAGGCCGCGAGCGGTGCCGAGGCGCTGGACCGTCAGGCGGCCGGGCAGCCGCAGGTGATGCTGTCGGACATCCGTATGCCGAACATGACCGGCGTGGAGCTCGTCCCCAAGGCACTCGCCCAGGACCCGGACCTCGCCGTCATCATGCTGACCGCGATCGACGAGCCCCGCACCGCGATCGAATGCATGAAGCTCGGTGCCTACGACTATCTGATCAAGCCGGTGGACTTGGACGAGCTGGAGATGTCCCTGCAGGGCGCGCTGCGGCTGCGGCAGCTCGAGGTCGATCGCCGGGAGCTCGAGCAGTGGCTCGCCCGGGAGGTAGCGGTGCGCACGCGCGATCTGGAAGAGCGGACCACCGTGGCCGAGGAGATCGCGCTGAGCGCGCTGGCGGCGGCGCGGGGTTGGGCGGGGGCGGGCCACGCGATCGAGCAGCTCGCCAAGGAGCTGGGCACGTCGCCCGAGGACGTGGCGCGGGAGGTGGAAAAGCGGCGGAGCTAGGCCTGCTGCTTCGCCTTGGCCTTCTCCTCGCACGCCTTGCAGCGCGTGATCCCCCGGAACGAGCAAATCAGACAGATGAACGTCCCGCAGTCGGCGCAGGGGTAGCCTTCCGAGGCGCGCTCCTCATTGCCGCAGTAGCGGCACACCATCGCATCGTGCTCCATCAGCTTCGGCTTGTCTACCATAGTGGCCTCAAAGGTCGAGCGCGTAGGCTTTAATCTTATCTCCGCCGCGCAGTAGGGCTACTCCTGCAAGATAGCGCCTCTCAAGCAAACGATCCGACACCACGCCTGTACATGAACGGTAGGGACCGCATCTCACAAGATCACTTTCGGATTCGTTTCGGAGTTGAATCCGCCGAGAATCGGTCTTGTGCCTCTCGAGTTTCCAGCTCGTGGACCCCTTGCCCTCTCATTCACCGGGCCTGATCTATGCGTAGTATGAGCGCCAAGAAACTCCAAATCACCGTTGACGTGGATCGAGGGGT
>QHUM01000015.1 GCA_003222135.1 Gemmatimonadota bacterium
GACCGAGGTTGGTCCAGTTCTCACCGCCGTCCACCGATTTGTACACACCGTCGCCGATGGAGACGCTGTTACGGGTCCACGCCTCGCCCGTACCGACCCACACCACTTTCGGATTCTTGGGATCGATGGTGATGGCGCCGATCGATTGCACCGGCTGCTTGTCGAACACCGGCTTGAAGGTCGTGCCGCCGTTCACCGACTTCCACACACCCCCGCTCGCGGCCCCGACGTAGACGGTGAGCCGATCTCCTTCGCGCACGGCGTCGAGCGCCGCGACGCGGCCGCTCATCGCCGCCGAGCCGATATTGCGCGCTCCCAAGCCGGAGATCGTCGCGGAGTCCACCTTCACGGAGGCGGCTTGCTGGGTCAGCCGCAGCAAGAACGTGCCCGCGGTGAGCGACGGCTTCTTGGTCTGGACCTTCTTGGTCTCGGGAGGTTTGGCCGGAGCCGGTGCCACGGCCTTGGCGCCTTGGGCGGGCTTCTCGAAGCGCTGGTCGTCGAGCGCGACGTTGGCTTCGATCTTCTCGAACGTGACCTTCTGCCTGTTGTCGCTCCCCTTGACGTTGCTCTCGATCGAGTACGGCAGGTACCAGCCCGCGACTTCCTTGTAGTCGCCCAGCGAGGTCTCGAACTCCTGCTCCGCCCCGCGGATCATCCGCTTCATTTCGATCTTGATGGGGACGTAGTAGTCGGTGTCCATGTAGTAGTAGCGCGTGTCGCCGCTCGCGAGCGTCACCTTGAGCTTGTAGGCGTCGGTGCCCTCGACCTGATCCAGCCCGACGAACTCGACCTTGTTCCCCTTCTGCTGGTAATTGACGAGCGGCTCGTCGAAGTCGGCGTCCTCGACGATCTGCTTCATCTCCTCTTCGCTCAGCGCCTCGGGATCCTTTTTCCCCTGCCACGGCTCGATCTTCCAGCCGGACTTGCCGTCGTACGCGTTGACCCCGGTCATCCCCTGGAGCGAGAACTCCTCGCGCACCTTGGTGGGGCGCTTGTTCTCCTGGACCACCACCGCCTCGAAGCCGCCGCCGCCCGTGAACTTGCCCGTGCGGCGCAGCGTCGTCACGGCCTGAATGCGGTCCATGCCGCCGACGGTCTTGACGTACTTGGCGATGATCTCGTCGGCGGTCTGAGCCGCGAGCGGCGGCGCGCACAACACCAGCCCGGCCAGCGTCAACATCACTTTTCGCATGGAGGTGCCTCGATCGAAGATGAAGACTACTCTGCCTCTTCCGCCTCCAACATCTCACGCCGCAGCGGATGGCGCCGCCACAGCACGACCAGGGTGACCACGGCGCCCACCAGGTTCCCGCCGAGGATGCGGACCCAGGCGAGCGGCCCCAGACCGGTATGCGAGAGAATCACCGTCAGCATCACGAATCCGAACTCGAGGATGAAAAAGAAGAACGACGCACCCAGCAGCAGGCTCGGCTCGCGCGCCGCGCCGTGCACCACCGCGACCGCGGCCAAACCGTAGGCCAGGCAGAGCGCGTAGTGGAGCAAGGTGAACGGCACGATGCCGCCCAGCACCGCGAACGTCCGGAACGGCTGACCCGCGATCGCATCTACCACCGCCAGCCAGAGCCAGATGCTCGTCGCCACCAGGAGACCGAGCAGCACGCCTTCGCGCCGCGTATGACGGGGTCGTGGCATGACGGGAATCTAGACCTCTTTCTGGATGAGCTGCCAGGCCGTCTCGACGTGGCCGCATCCACTAGTAGACCACGCCGCTGCGCACGGCGATCGCCCAGCGATTGCCCGTCCACCCCTGTCCGAACCGATACCCCAGGGCGAACTCGGCCACGTCGCCGTGCACCGAGCGGGTGGGCCCCATCCGGAGCGCGAGGCCCACGTTGCCGCCGAGGCGGGCCGCCTCGTCCGCGTACCAGGCGCCGCCGTAGTCGAAGAACGGAGCGATCCCCACGCCGACCAGGCTCCACAACTCGTCGCGCACCAGGATGCGGTCCTCCAGCGCGAGCCACACCATGCGCGAGCCCGTAAGCTGATGGGCGCCGAACACACGTGGTCCTTTTTGCAGCACCCACAGGTCGAACTCGGCGCCCGGCTTGGGTCGCTCGAGCGCGCCGGCTTCGGCGTGCAGAACGAGCATCTGGCGCCGGAGGTTCTGGCTCGCGATGGTGACGGCGCCGCTCACCCGCCCGCTGTCGAGGCCACCCGCCCCCGGCGCGTACACGCCGTTCGCGGCGCCGCGCAGCACGACGAAACCGCCCGGCCAGATGGCGCTCGCCTGACCGCTCAGCTCCGCCCCTACGCCGGCCCGATCCGACGGGTAGCCCCAGGCGCGCGGCGCCGCCCACACACCGGCGTGCAGCAGCTGTGAGAGATCGACGTCTTCCCGGCGCGCGTACGAATTGAAGCGCTCGAGCACGTGAAACCGCACGTGCCCGACGTCCACCCCGCCGCCCACCGCGCCGAACGTCGAGCGCGGGAACGGATTGCGGCCGACCGAGTCGAAATCCTCCCGCCGCCACAGCGCGCTGGCCCACAGCCGCACGAAATCCCGGCTGGTCGCGTGAGGAGCGACGCCAGCGGTCACGCCGATGCGCAGGGCTCGGTGCTCGACCGTATCGGCGACGCCGTCCCGAAACACCAGCACGCGCTCCGAGGCCGCTTCGCCATCGGTCCCGAGCGCTCGCGCGGCCCCCGTTTCGAAGAACGGGACCCCTAGGAACCAGACCCCGCGCTTGCCGTCCGACTTGCTCGCGTACTCCGCCGCGAGCCGCGTGCGCCGCCCGAAGAAGTGCGGGTTGACGTGGCGGAAATCGAGAATGGTGCGGTCCGGGGTCTTGTGGTACACGGCGGAGAGTGCGGTGGCGGTGCCGAGCAGGTTTTCCTCCACCAGCCCGGCGAGCCAGGTCGCGTCCCCGCCCGCCGATGAGTAGCCGAACTGCGGCTTGGTACTCCACCCGTCGGAGGTCGTTACCCGGAGCGCGAGCCGGCCGGCGATGCGCGTGGTGTCGAGACGCACCCGGCTGAACACGAACAGCCATCGCAACGCCCGCTCGCTCTCCGCGACCCGCGCGGAGTCGTAGCGGTCACCGGGGTTCACGAGCAGCGTGCGCCGGATCACACCCGCGCGCGTCGTCACGTGCAGCCGGTTCGCGAGCCGCGCGAGAAACCCCGGTGCATCGCCCTCGAGGTCGAAGATGTTGTGGTTGACGACGACGATGGTGTCGATAGTCTGGGCGGACCCTAAAGGACTCGCTTGCGCTCGTAGACGGGTAGACGGATAGACGGATAGGAAGGCCGCCGCGATACCGACCGCCCTACTTGATCGCGTCAATGCGCTGGTGCAGCGAATAGGTGACGTGCCGCGTGGTGTCGTTCCACTCAGTGAAGTACAGCGTCGCGTCGACCCGACCGGTGAGCTGGCGCAGGCCGCGTGTCGCCAGCCGATAGGTGCCGCGCACCGAATCGGGCCGGAGCGGGCGGCACAGGCAGGCGACGGTGGCGTGCGCCGCGATCTGCCCCGGGGCGGAGCCGAACGCATAGAGCCTGCCGGGCACGAGATCGTGCGCCCGGCCGAGCTCGAGGCCGAGCGTGAGCGAGTACTCGTCCCCCTCGCCCACCGCGGGATTGAAGTCGTAGCGGGCGAGCACGACGTCGCCGCCGCCCTGGCTCGTGTCCACGCGTACGCGGGCGATGGTGAGCGTGGGGTCGGGCTCGGCCACGATGCGTCCGTGCCATTCCCAGCGGCCGAGGCTCTGCTGGCCGAGCGTATCGTCAGGGCGGGAGACGCCGTCGCACGCGCACAACAACAGCAGCGTCAAGCAAAGGCGTCTCGCGACGACGTCGCGCGAAAACGTCGCACGAAGGCGTGAAACGGGTGCCGCCGTTACCACCGTACGCTCCTACTGTTGGGCATGGTTCTGCGTGCCTTTGCGCGACGCTTACAAGTGCACGAGCTCGCTGTGGGTATTTCGGTGCAGGCGGCCCGCTTGAGCCGCACGCTCTCGGGACCCGGAGCCGCAGGCCGGGCGGATCAGCTCGTTCGCGCTGCGCTGTCCGTCAGCTCCAACATAGCGGAGGCCTGTGGCCGGGGTACCGTGACGGAGTTCCGTCGCTTTCTAATGTACGCACGGGGATCTGCGCAGGAGACCCTGACGCAGCTGCGAGTGGCGGCAGCCCTCGACCTGACGAACGCCGCAGCTCTTCACGCGCTGGAGAACAGGGTCGCCCTGGTGCTGAAGATGCTCGGGCGCTTGATCGCCCACCCGCCGCCGGACCGGTGACGCCGTCGTGCTACGCCTCTGTGCTACGCCTCTGTGCTACGCCTTTAGTACTGTCCCAAGTATCTGTCGAGCTCCCATTCACTCACCTGCCCGATGTACTCCTGCCACTCCTCCCGTTTCGCCTCGACGAAGCGCTCGTAGATGTGCGAGCCCAGCGCGTCGCGGATGACGTCGTCCTTCTCGAGCATGTCCAGCGCCTCGTGCAGGTCGCGGGGCAGCTCGTCGATCCGGAACCGCCGGCGCTCCCGGAAGCTCATGGTGAAGATGTTCTTGTTCACCGGGTCGGGGGGCGTGAGCTTCTGCTCGATCCCGTCGAGGCCCGCCGCGAGCTGCACCGCCAGCGCCAGGTACGGGTTGGCGGACGGGTCGGGCATGCGCAGCTCGCAGCGCGTGCCCGAGCCGCGGCGGTCGGGGATGCGGACCAGAGGCGAGCGGTTGCGCATCGACCACGCGACGTTGGTCGGCGCCTCGTAGCCCGGGACGAGCCGTTTGTAGCTGTTCACCAGCGGGTTGGTGATGGCACAGAAGCCGCGCGCGTGCTTGAGCAGGCCGGCGATGTAGCGCACCGCGACGTCCGACAGCTCCCATTTGCCCTTCGGGTCGTGGAACGCGTTCTTCCCGCCCTTGAAGAGCGACTGGTGGGTGTGCATGCCCGAGCCGTTGATCCCGAAGATCGGCTTGGGCATGAAGGTCGCCAGAAAGCCGTGCCGGTAGGCCACGTTGCGCACGATGAACCGAAACGTGGCCAGGTTGTCCGCCGTCTCCAGCGCCTCCGTGTAGCGGAAGTCGATCTCGTGCTGGCCCGGCGCGACCTCGTGGTGCCCCGCCTCCACCTCGAAACCCATCGACACGAGATCCTTGATGATGAGCCGCCGGATCTCCTCCGCCCGGTCGACGGGCGTCTGATCGAAGTACCCCCCCTTGTCGTGCGTGTCCGTGGTCGGGTCTCCACTCGCGTCGAGCTGAAAGATGAAAAACTCGGCCTCGGCCCCCGCCATCATCTCGTACCCCAGCGCCTTGGCCCTGTCGAGCTGGCGCCGCAGCGCCTGCCGCGTACAACCGGCGAACGCCGAGCCGTCGGGGTTGTAGATGTCGCAGATGATGCGCGCGATCCGCCCGCCTTCGTCGTCGTACGGCAGGATCCGGAACGTGGCGAGGTCGGGCTTGAGCACCATGTCCGACTCCTCGATCCGCACGAACCCCTCGATCGACGAGCCGTCGAACATGATGTCCCCTTCGAGCGCCTTCTCGAACTGGCTCTCGGGCACCTCGACGTTCTTGTTCACGCCCAGGATGTCGGTGAACTGCAGCCGCAGGAAGGTGATGGCTTCCTTGCGGCACAGCTCCAGGATCTCGCGCTTGCTGGCGCCGGTGGTCTTGGTGGCGGTGGTGGTGGTCATGGACGGTAGAAGACGGTAAAGGACGGCGGAGGACGGCGCAACCTCCACCGTCCTCCGCCGTCCTTCACCGCCCCCTGCGGTCTACACGTCGTAGTACAGGAAGAACTCGTACGGATGCGGCCGCAGCGCGACCGGATCGACCTCCTTGGCCCGCTTGTAGGACAGCCACGTGTCGATCACGTCCTTGGTGAACACACCCCCCTGGAGCAGGAAGTCGTGGTCCGCTTCGAGCGCCGCCAGCGACTCGGACAAGGAGCCCGGCGTGTTCTTGACGTGCTTGCGCTCTTCCGGCTCGAGCTCGTACAGATCCACGTCCATCGGCTTGGGAGGCTCGATCTTGTTCTTGACGCCGTCCAGGCCCGCCATCAGCAGCGCGGCAAACGTGAGGTACCCGTTGCTCGAAGGATCGGGCGCCCGGAACTCGATTCGCTTCGCCTTGGGCGACTTCGAGTATACCGGGATGCGGCAGATCGCCGACCGGTTGCGCTGCGAGTAGATGAGGTTGATCGGCGCCTCGTACCCCGGCACCAACCGGCGGTAGCTATTGGTCGTCGGCGCGGCGAACGCGAGCACCGCCGGCGCGTGCTTGATCAGCCCCCCGATGTACCAGCGCGCCGTGTCCGAGATCAAGCCGTACCCGTTCGGGTCGAAGAACAGGTTCTTGGCCTCTTTCCACAGGCTCATGTGCACGTGCATCCCCGAGCCGTTGTCCCCGAACATCGGCTTCGGCATGAACGTCGCCGTGTACCCGTGCTGGTGACAGACGTTCTTGACGATGTACTTGTACATCATGAGCTGATCGGCCATGCGGGTCAGCGTGGTGAACCGCATGTCGATCTCGGTCTGGCCCGCCGTACCCACTTCGTGGTGATGCACCTCGACGTCGATCCCCGAGGCGATCATAGCGAGCATGATCTTGGAGCGCAGGTCCTGGAGCTTGTCCACGGGCGGCACCGGGAAGTAGCCCTCCTTGTGCCGCGGCCGGTGGCCCAGGTTCGCCGCGCCGCCGTTGGTCCCCGAGTTCCAGATCCCCTCTTCGGAGTCGATGTGGTAGTAGCCTTCGTGCGCGTTCTGGTCGAAGCGCACCGAGTTGAAGATGTAGAACTCGGCTTCCGGGCCGTAGTAGGCGGTCGTGGCGATGCCCGTCTTCACGAGGTATTGCTCGGCCTTCTGCGCCACGTAGCGCGGGTCGCGACTGTAGCGCTCGCCGGTCACGGGGTCGGCCACGTCACAGGTGAGCGACAGCGTCGGCACCTCGAGACAGGGATCCACGAACGCGCTCGCCGGGTCCGGGAACAGCAGCATATCGCTCTCGTTGATCGCCTGGAATCCGCGGATCGAAGAGCCGTCGAACCCGATCCCTTCCTTGAACAGGTCTTCCGTCATCTCCTTCAACGGGATGGAAAAGTGCTGCCAGGTGCCCGGCAGATCGGTGAACTTCAAGTCGACCACCTGGACCCCGGCGTCCTTGGCTTTGCGAATCACGTCAGCGGGCGAGGCGGCGGCGCCCGGCTTCGCTCCCGTGGTCGAGGTGGTGGGCGGCAACGTCGCGGTCATAGGTGTCGCTCTCCTCAAGCGGTCTGGTGAGTCGGGGCTCTCTGCACGGTCGATGCCAGGAACGACGAGAGCCCGGCGCCGGGCTGCGAGCGACAGGCTCTCGATGATCTCACAGGTGGCTTACTCCAGGCATGCGGGAAGGTACGAGCGTCGTTGCGTAGTGTCAACCGTTCTGTGTCTGAAACGCAACAAGCAATCCGCTGAACTGCTCGCAAGGCACGTCTCATGCATTTGTGTCGAAAAAATCGTGCGAAAGATGCACACTTTTCCACACGCTGGTCAGCCAGCCAGCGCCGCCACGAAGTGCCACAGCTCCACAGCCGAAAATTCCCCGAAGCGATCCTGGATCTCGCGCTCGGACCACTCCAGGAAGATCCAGCTCGTGGTGCGGCGGCGCTCGCCGCTCACGAAATGCACCCGACCCCGCACCGCCCCTCCCCCCACCTCCACATCGGGCTGCATCTCGATGTAGACATCCCAGCGCTCGTCGCCGCGCTTCAGCTCGCCCATGTGCTTGGCGCGCTCCTGGCCGGGGAAGGCGGCGCTCATGGGGAAAGAGTACGCTGCCTCGGGGATTCCTGCCAGTTAGATTCCGGCCTCGATGACCTGTCACGCGTGCGGAGCCCCTCTCGCGGCCACGGCGAAGTTCTGTCACAAATGCGGTGCTCCAGTCGGCAGCGCGCCGGCGGCGGGGTGGCGGGTGGGGCTGCCGTGGGGCGTAGCGGGCGCGGCCCTGGGGACGCTGCTCACCGTAGTCGTGCTCCGGCTCGGTAGCTCTGCGGGAGACGGGAGGCGGGAGACGTCGGACGAAACCGCTCCCGCCTCCCGTCTCCCGCCTCCCGACATTTCGCAAATGTCCCCCGAGGAGCGCGCTACCCGGCTCTACAACCGGGTCATGACCCTCCACTCGCAGGGTAAGGCCGACAGCGCGGAGTTCTTTCTGCCCATGGCGCTGCAGGCATACGCCATGCTCCCCGCACTCGACATCGACGGGCGTTATCACATCGGCGTGCTCGATCTGACGGGCGGCGACTCCGCGGGGGCGCTCGCCCAGGCGGACTCGATCCACCGCGCCATCCCGACTCATCTCTTCGCATCCATGCTGCGGGCCCGGGCGCTCGAGCTGCGGCATGACGCGGCGGGTGCGGGCCGGGCATATGCCGAGTTCCTCCGGAATGAAGCGGCCGAGCGCGCCCGCCGGCGCCCCGAGTACGCCGACCACAAGGACAACCTCGACGCCTTCCACACGCAGGCGACGCAGGCCGCCGGACGGACACGTGCCCGCTAGGCGCACCATCCGCCTCGCGCACAGCCCCGATGCGGACGACGCCTTCATGTTCTGGGCGCTCGCCGCCGGCAAGATCGACACCGGCAGCCGGCGCTACGAGCACGAGCTCGCCGACATCGAGACGTTGAACCGCCGCGCGCTCAAAGGCGAGCTCGAGGTGACGGCCGTGTCGCTGCACGCATACGCGCATCTCGCCGACCGCTACGCCTTGCTGGCTCACGGCGCGAGCATCGGCGACCGCTACGGGCCGCGCATCGTCGCGCGCACCCCGCGGCCGGCCGATCCTCGCGGCGCGCTCGCCGCGCCGGGGACCGTCGTGGCGGTGCCGGGCGAGCTCACCACGGCGTTTCTGACACTCAAGCTGTACCAGCCGGCCGCCCGTCACGTCGTCGTGCCGTTCGACGAGATCGAGGACTACGTCGTTGCGGGGCGCGCCGCCGCCGGCCTCTTGATCCACGAGGGCCAGCTCACCTACGGCGATCGGGGGCTGCATCTCTGGGTCGACATGGGCGAGTGGTGGTACGAAGAGACGCACGGCCTGCCGCTCCCGTTGGGCGGCAACGTCGTACGGCGCGACCTCGGGGCCGCGCTCATGCGCGACATTGCGCGAGACCTGAAAGCGAGCATCCAGTACGGGCTCGAGCACCGCGCGGAGGCCCTCGCCCACGCGAAGGGATTCGGCCGCGGGCTGGACGACGTCCGCGCCGACCAGTTCGTCAGCATGTACGTGAACGCGTACACCATCGACTACGGCCCGCAGGGGCGGCGCGCCGTGACGGAGCTGCTGGGGCGCGCGCAGCGCGCGGGGCTCGTGCCCGGACCGGTCGACCTCACGTTCGTCGCCGCATGAGCCGGGGCCTGTCCAGACCGGCCCGCGCGCACCATCTTCTGGGGGAATCACCCAAGGAGTCGTGATCGGTGGTCGAGAGCACGGGGCCGGTCCAGGTGCTGGTGGTGGACGACGAGGAGCCGATCCGCAACGCCCTCAAGAAGTTCCTCGCCCAGCAGCAGTTCGAGGTGTACGCGGCCGGGTCGGGGGAGGAGGCGCTGCAACAGCTGCGGCGCCATCGCGTATCGCTCATGTTGTGCGACATCCGCATGCCGGGCACCAGCGGCGTCGACCTCGTGCCCCAAGCGCTCGAAATCGAGCCCGAGCTCGCCATCCTGATGCTCACCGCCGTCAACGACGCCACCAGCGCCGCCCTGTGCATGCAACGCGGCGCGATGGATTACCTCACCAAGCCGATCGAGCTCGCCGACCTGGGCCGCGCCGTGCAGCGCGCCCTCAAGCGGCGCGAGATGCTGCTCGAGAACCGGCACTTGAACCAGTGGCTCAAGGAAGAGGTCACGACCCGGACCGCCGAGCTGCACCGCGAGCGCCAGAAGCTCGAGCGCATTTCCGTCGCCACGCTCGAAGCGCTGGTGAATGCCCTCGAAGCGAAAGACCCGTATATGCGCGGACACTCGGCCCGCGTCGCCGACCTGTCCGCCACGATCGCCCACCAGCTCGGCCTCTCGGACGAGCAGCTCGAGCACGTGCGCGTCGCGGGCCGACTGCACGACATCGGGAAGATCGGTACCCGTGAGTCGGTGCTGAACAAAGAAGGCGCCCTCACGCCCGAGGAGTTCGAGCACGTCAAACAGCACGTCCTGATCGGCTCCCAGATCCTCGCGCCACTCTCACACCTTGGCGACATCATCCCGGCAGTGCGTGGACACCACGAGCGCTGGGATGGCAGCGGATACCCGGACGGGCTGCGCGGCGAGGCGATTCCTGTCGCCGCCCGCATCCTCGGCGCCGCCGAGGTCTACGACGCCCTCAGCACGTCGCGGGCCTATCAAGAGAAGATGAATCCCGACCATGCCATCCAGCGCATGGCCGACCTCTCGGGGACGGTGCTCGACCCGGCGGTGTACGACGCACTCGCCACGATCGTGGGGCGACGCGGCACACTGGTGTTCCTGGACGAGGGCGGCACCCCGACCTGAGCCTCCTTTGCTGATCTCCGTCACCGGCGCGACGGGCTTCGTGGGGCGCCATGTGGCGGCCACGCTCGTCGCCCGGGGACACCGCGTGCGGGTGCTGGCGCGCGACCCGGCACGCGCGCGCTTCCTGTCCGACCTGAATGTGGAGATTGTCGCCGGAGCCCTCGCCGACCGCCCGGCCCTGGACCGGCTGGCCTCGGGCGCCGACGCGCTCATTCATTTGGTCGGCATCATCGTCGAGCAGGGCGCCCAGACGTTCACGGCCGTCCACGTTGCCGGCACCCAGGCGCTGCTGGCCGCCGCCGGCCAAGCTGACGTGCGGCGCTTCGTCCACATGAGCGCCGTGGGGGCGCGGGACGAGCCCGGCGCCACTCCCTATCACCGCACCAAGCGACAGGCCGAGCAGCTGGTCCGTGACTCAGGGCTGTCGCACGCGATCTTCCGGCCGTCGATCATCAACGGCCCCGAGAGTGCGCCTATCCGTCTGCTCGCCCGCCTGCACCGTTGGTCCCCCCTCGTTCCGGTGTTCGGAGACGGCCGGTTCCCAACGCAGCCGGTGTGGATCGACGATGTCGCAATGGCGTTCGCCCTCGCTGCCGAACGGCCCGACACGGTCGGGGTGTTCGAGCTGGGAGGGCCGCAGGTCCTGACCTACGAGGAATTCTTGCTCACCATTGGCCGAGCGTCGCGGCACTCCCGTCCGCTGGTCCATGTCCCGCTCGGCCTGGTGCGGGCCGCGGCGGGGGTGTTCGATGTGCTCGGCGCCACGGCTCCTTTGACGAGCGACCAAGTACAGATGCTCGTCGAAGGAAGTGCCACGCCGGCGAATGCCATCGAGTCGGTGTTCGGGATCGAGCCCGTGGCCTTCGAGGACGGGCTGAAGCGGTTCTTGTGAACTGGGAGAAAAACCAAACCCGGGGCTGATAGCTCCCCGGGCTGGCGGTCGGGCGAAGTGGCCGTCACACTTCGGCCGCGACCCAAATCCTCTGACCTGTTGTACGGGGCGGACCTTGGAAGGTTTCGTGCCGTACCCGCCTACTTAGACGCGTACCCCCCCCAAAGGGTTGCACCCGTCACCAACGTTTCACTCTGCCCACCCGGGACACCGTGACCATGGCGCTCCGAACTCCCCGCCGCAGGGTCACGCGGGTGTTCGCGAGCCCCCAGGCGAGCCCCGTTGGGACGAACACGACGTCGGCGTTCGAAACCCTGACCGTGACGCCGCGGTCGGCGGGGCCGACCCAGCGGGTGTACGGTTGCCAGGCTCCCGCCTCCCAGCGGTCGATACGCAGGGAGTCGTCTGCAATCAACAGGCGGGCGCGGGTGTTGCCCAGCACGGCCGCGTTGCGAGTCACCGCCAGGGCCGTCGACACTTCCACCGCGGACCGATCCACTGCCACCCAATCGAGCAGGTCCTTCCAGCGCGGGAGCACGAGCGCGGTGATGACGCCCAGGATGGCAAGCACCACTGCCAGTTCAGCAAGCGAGACGCCCCGGCGCATGGACCACAATTAGCGGCGACGGGCCACGATCACGGCACCCGAACAATGCGGTGAAAGGCCAGAAAACGCGGGAAATGCAGGCTAACGCACCTCCACGGAAAGAGCTATGTTGTGGGCCCGTTGGACTTGCACCCAGGCACGGCGCCTGCCCATAGAAGGGGTGGCGTACATCACAGGCCCCAACACCGGAGTGCACCGGGACATGCCGGTTTCGCGGTTGAAGTTCGAATCCCTTCCCCACGCAATCTTCCTGCAACGGGTCACGGCGCAGACGCCCGCGACCTCGCTGGAAGCGCGGCTGGGACAGGGTGCCTTCCTGGCGCTGCGGCTCGTGGACCTGCTCGCTGCCGACCGGGAGCCCGCGTCTTCCGATGCCTTCCACTATCAATGGGTCGCGACGGACCGGTTTTGCCGCGAGCTGCGTGCCGCCGCGACTGAAGGCGCGCACGTCCACGGCATCGCGGCGAGTGCTTCCGATGCCCACCGCCTGAACGACCGGCGCTTGATTGCGCCCGCATTGCTGGCGTACGGCCATTATCTCGAAGACGGCATGCGCCTCGACGAGGCGCTGGATGTGCTGTGGACGCTCGTGCAGGTGGGGGGGGCGCAGCTGTCGTCTCCCGACGCAGTCGCCGTGCGGCTGCGCCTGGCCCGCGTGAACCGTAAGCAGAGCCGGTTCGACGAAGCGGAGGCCGCGTACGTGGAGGCGGGCGAGCTCGCGGCGGCCGCGGGCGATCGCTACTCCGAGCTGCTCAGCCGCATCGGGCGGGCGAACACGCTGCTCGGGCGCGGTAACCTGGCCGAGGCGGAGCGGTGTCTGCAGAGCATTCTCGCCGATGCCCGCGTGGCGGGTCAGCGGGACGCCGAAGCACGCGCCGAGCACGGCATCGGCGTGGCCCTGGTTCACATGGGACAGCCGGCGGATGCGATTCCGCACGTGTGGCGCGGCTTCGAGCTGTTCGAGGACGAGGAGTCGCGGCTGCGCGCGCTCGGTGACCTTGGCATTATGCTGTTGATGGTGGGGAACGTCACCGCCGCGGAGCACGCCCTGACCGAAGTCGTCAAGCGGGGCGGAACGAACGAGACCGTCAGCAACGCGCTGATCGAGCTGATGCACTGCGCGTCCTCCCGGGGTGACCGGGTCGGATTCGCGCGCTGGCGGGAGCGGTGCGATGCCCGTGTGGCGGACATGCCCCCGAACATCCGGGCGGACTTCTACATGAAGCAGGGCATCGGCCTGGCACGCTTCGGTCAAAGCCGCAAGGCCGAGACGTTGATGGAGCAGGCGCTGCAGCTGGCCAGCGGCGCTGGGTTGCACGAATTCGAGTTCCGGATCGAGCGGATCAAAAACGGACTCCGCGACTGCGAGTCGCTGCTTCACGGGGAGACGACTGCAGCCGCGGAGCCGGTGTTCGACACCCAGGAGCTGCGCGAGGTGTCAGCCTCGCTGGCACAGCTCGCGGGCTGACGGGGTTAGTGACAGGTGTTGCTGTTATTGGTGTCGCACGGCGTCGTGCCGGGGCGCGGGCCGGTGGTATCGGCGCAGGCCGTGGCGGCGAGCACGAACGAGACAGCGAAGAGCGCGACGAGCGCGCGGATGCGACGCGACATGAGAACCTCCGCAAACCAGGGTGGGAAGGGCACTACACTCGAGGTGCCAACCTGGGTGCGGCGGGTTCCCTTTATTAGGGTGTTTTTGCGGCACCGTAGGGCTGTTTTGCGACACGTCCACTCCCGGCCCTGCGCCCCATGACCTGCGAGTTGCGCACCGTCCTGATCGTGGACGACGAAGCGCCGTTACGGCGCGTCTTGGAACGCTCGCTCAGCCGGGACGGGTACCGGGTGGTGAGCGCCGGGAGCGCGGAGACGGCCTACGAGCTGCTGGCGACCGCCCAGGCGGACGCGCTGCTGCTCGATATCCACCTCCCCACGATGTCCGGGCTGGCGCTCTACCTCGCGATCATCCATCGCTGGCCCGCGCTCGTGGGATGCATCGCCATCATGACGGGCGACGCGGACGCGGACGACGTGCGCACGTGGCTCCAGCGCCACCACTGCCCGGTGATCCGTAAGCCGTTCAACCTCAAGGAAGTCTCCGATTGGCTCGCGGCCGTTATCGAGTTCCGCGAGCGACGCCGCGAGCAGGGAGGAGCCCAGGCGTGACGGGAAGCGGAACCGGGACGACGGCGCACCACGACCCGCTGCACAACCTGCGAGAATACCGCACGCTCGCGCCGTGGAACCTGCGCGACCTCGCGTCGCTGGTGGGCGCGATCCTGGACGCTTCGGCGATCACGCCGATCAACGCGGCCGCTAAGGCGCAGCCGAGCGAGCGGACGATCCGCTTCTACGTGACGAAGGGCCTGGTGAGCCCGCCCGAAGGGCGGGGGACCGCGGCCACCTATTCGTACCGTCACTTTCTGCAGCTGCTGTGGATCAAGCTGCGCCAGATGGAAGGCGGGACGCTCGCCACGATCACCAAGGAGATGCAGGACCAGACGGGCGACGTGCTGGAGCGCCGGGCGGCGCAAACGCTCGGGGCATCGCTCCCCGTGCCCGACCGCCTGCCGCTGCGCACCAAGGGCGCGGCGCCGCGCGGCAAGTCCGGTCGGGCGCTCACGGCCTGGATCGCGCGCGACGCCGAGCGGGAGCCGGACGTGCCAAGCTCGTGGCGCCGGATTCCCGTCGGCCGCGGCATAGAGCTGCACGTCGAAGTGGCCCATCCGCTGGCCCGACTCGGCCCCGCCGAGGCCGATGTGGCCGAAGCGGTGCGGCAGGCGCTCGCGAAACTCATGCCCCACGGCGGCGCGTAAGGGTCGGGCACCACCATCTCGAACCGGGAGCGTCCATGGGACCGCTGATATTCCTCGCTCTGCTGGTCGTCGTCGCCGGCTGGCTCATCGCCGCATACAACGGCCTCGTCTCGCTCAAGAATCAGACCCTCAATGCGTTCAAGCAGATCGACGTCCAGCTGAAGCGCCGCCACGACTTGATCCCCAACCTCGTGAACGCGGTGAAGGGCGCGATGGACTTCGAGAAGTCGACCTTGGAGGCGGTCATCCAGGCGCGCAACCAGGCGGTGAAGGTGAACGCCGCCGGGCCCGAAGCGATCAAACAGATCAGTCAGGCGGAGAACGCCCTTTCGAGCGCGCTATCGCGCCTGATGGTGGTGGTAGAGCAGTATCCCCAGCTCAAGGCGACGGGGAACATCTCCCAGCTCCAAGAGGAACTCACGTCCACGGAAAATCGCATCGCCTTCGCGCGCCAGCTCTACAACGACACGGCGACGCAATACAACACCAAACAGCAGCAGTTCCCGACCAACCTGGTGGCCGGGATGGCCAAGGCGCAGACCGCCGACTTGTGGGAGCTCGAGGACAAGGCTGAGCGCGCGGTGCCCCAGGTCGACCTCTCGATGAAGCCCAAGGCGTGACCGACGAGCCTTCCCTCAACCTGTTTCAGCAACAGGAAGCCAACCGCCGGCGCACCTTCTGGCTGATGGTTGGCTTCGTCGCTTTCTTCGCCTGGCTCGGGTTCGGCGGCGATTACATCTACCACCTCTACACGCTGCGGGCGCCGCACCAGGCCTACCACCACGACTTTCCGTGGTTCGGTATCGCGCTGTCGCTGGTCGCGCTGCTGCTCGCGTGGTACGCCTACAAGACAGGTCCCGACAAGGTGTTATGGTCGACGGGCGCGCGCGAGGTAATCGAGCCGCAGGGTCCCAAGGAGCAACAGCTCGTCAACGTAGTGGAGGAGATGGCGATCGCGGCCGGCGTCCCGCGGCCGCGCATCTGGATCGTGGATGACCCCGACCCGAACGCGTTCGCGACCGGGACGGACCCGCTGCACTCCCACGTCGCGGTAACCCAGGGGCTGCTCGACCTCTGCACCCGCGACGAGCTGCAAGGCGTGATCGCGCACGAGCTCGGCCACGTGAAGAACCTCGACGTGCGGCTCATGACGACGCTCGCCGCCCTCGTGGGGGCGGTCGCCCTGATCCACGACGGAGCGACGCGCTTCTTCCGAGGAAGCGGGGGGGGCGGGGGGGGCGGCTCGCGTAGCGAGGACCGGAAGGGCGGCCCGCTCCTGTTGATCCTGCTCGTCGCGTGGATCGTCTCCTGGCTGCTCGCCCCCATCATCGCGCAGCTGCTCGCGCTGGGGGTGAGTCGGAAGCGGGAGTACCTGGCGGACGCGATGAGCGCCCAATTCACCCGCAACCCGCTCGCGCTCGCAAGCGCCCTCCAGAAGATCGAAGGGGCCGAGGCTCCGACCGAGCACATCAAGCGCGGCGCGGCACACCTCTGCATCGCGGATCCGCTGGGGCGCCGGCTGACAGACCATGAGGGGCTGTTCGCGGACGCGCTCGCGACCCATCCGCCGATGGCGAAGCGGATCGCGATTCTCAAGGGGATGGGGTACGCGCAGCTCAAGAAGGAGGGAGGAGCCGTCTCGTGATCGGGTGGCTCGGCCGCCGGGCCCTCCGCACGATCCACGAATCTAGGAGAGGCGTCGCGCGGCCGCCGCCGCCTGATCGATTTGTTGAATCACCGCGAGGAGGAGCTCTCGGACGACGAACTCCTTGGTCTGCGTCCCGGCCAGCTCCGCGGAGCAGCGTGCGGCGCAGAGGGCGTCGCATAGCTCCGCGACGGCCGCCTCGTCCCGGCGCCGCTGCGGACTCGGCATGCGATAGGTAGGGGCCATGGGCCTAGAACGTATGAGGTCGAGGCGTGCTTTCGGGATCGGATTTCCTCCGCCAGGTACGCCTTTGCGCGACGCCTTTGCGTGACGCCTATGCGTGACGTTCTTGCGTGACGCCTTTGCGTGACGTTCTTGCTTGACGTCTTATTGTCTTTGTGACTCCGTATCGGTTTGTCCCCCACACCGCCGACATCGCCGTCGAGCTCCGGGCCCGGAGCGAGATGGGGCTGTATCAGGCCGGGTTGGACGCGTTGCGGGAGCTGCTGGTGGGGTCGAACCCGGTCGCCGCGGCGGAGGAGCGCACGATCGCGCTGCGCGGCGCCGATCCCACAGAGCGCCTGATCCATTTCCTCGCCGACGTGCTGTACCTGTACGACACGCAGCGCTTTCTTGCCGCGCGGGTGTCGCCGGCCGGCGTTGAGGGCGAGGGCTTCGACCCCGCGCGCCACACCGCCGTGCGCGAGGTCAAAGCGGTGACCCACCACGGGGCACGGGTCGAGCGGGACGAACGCGGCTACCGCGCGACCATCGTGTTCGACGTATGAACGGAGGCAAGGTCCGAATCGAGCGCATCGACGCCTACCGCTGGCGCGTGCCCCGCCACGGCGGCATGCGCACCGACGGCCTGATCTTCGCCGACGCGGCATTGATGCGGGACCTGGAAGGCGACCAGGCACTGCAGCAGGTAGCCAACGTCGCTCACCTCCCGGGGATCGTCGGCCCCGCGATCGCGATGCCCGACATCCATTGGGGCTACGGCTTCCCGATCGGCGGCGTGGCGGCGTTCGACGAGGACGAGGGCGTGGTGTCCCCGGGCGGCGTCGGCTACGACATCAACTGCGGTGTGCGGCTGCTGGCCACGCCGCTCGCGATCGGTGATGTCCGGCCGCGGCTCCGCGAACTCGTGGACGGCTTGTACCGCACCATCCCGTCCGGTGTGGGTGCCTCGCGGTCCGACCTCCGGCTCGAGCGGCGCGATCTGGAGCGCGTGCTGCGCGATGGGGCGCGGTGGGTCGTGGCGCGGGGATACGGCAGTGAATCCGATCTCGACGCGATCGAGGCGAACGGCACCCTGCCGGGCGCGGATCCCGACTGCGTCTCGGACCGGGCCAAGAGCCGCGGCAGAGACCAGCTGGGCACCGTGGGCTCGGGCAACCATTTCATCGAGGTGGGCTACGTGGCGGAGCGGTACGACACGACGGTGGCAGACCGGCTGGGACTCGAGCCCGGCACCGTCACCGTGTCCATCCACTCGGGCTCCCGCGGCCTCGGCTACCAGGTGTGCGACGATTACCTCGACACGATGCTCGCGGCCGCCGACAAGTACGGGATCGCCCTCCCGGACAAGCAGCTCTGCTGCGCGCCGATCGGCTCTCCCGAGGGCGCGCGCTATTGGGGAGCGATGAACGCCGCCGCGAACTACGCCTTCGCCAACCGCCAGCTCATGGCGCACTACGCGCGGCAGGCCCTCCGCCGGGTGTTCGGCGACGACGCGGCGGACCGCACCCGCCTCGTGTACGACGTGTGTCACAACATCGCCAAACACGAGACCCACGAGGTCGCTGGCCGGCGGCGGCGGTTGTGCGTCCACCGCAAAGGCGCCACCCGAGCGTTCCCACCCGGCCATGCAGAGCTCTCCCCGACGTTCCGTGACTTGGGCCAGCCCGTGCTCATCCCCGGAGACATGGGGCGGTACAGTTACGTGCTCGTCGGCACGGAGGGCGCCTACCGGGAGACCTTCGGCTCGAGCTGTCACGGCGCGGGGCGCCGACTGAGCCGGCACAAGGCGAAACAGCTCGCGCGGTCGCGCAATATCCCGAAGGAGCTGGAAGACCAGGGGATCGTGGTGCGTGCGGCGACGCGCGCCACGGTGGACGAAGAGCTTCCGGAAGCGTACAAGGACGTGGCCCGCGTCGTCGAGGTGGTGCACGCGGCTGGTATCGGACGGAAAGTCGCGCAGCTCAAGCCGGTGGGGGTGGTGAAGGGGTAGCGCTACGCCGCCTCCGCGGTCTGCTCCACCTCGCGCTTCACCCGCAGCAATCGCCACCCCGTCACCATCGCGCCGAGCAGCAGCACTGGCAACACCTGGAGTCCCTGGAGCGCGAGCCCGGCCGCGACGGCCTGCTCCGGCGCGACCCCGAACGGCAACAGCCCGACGACGAGCGCCGCCTGCACCACGCCGACGTTGGCCGGGGTGGGCCGCAGCAGCCCGCTCAAGTTGGCGGCGATCAATGCGGTGAAGGATGCCGCGATGGTGACGGGCACGTGCGTCGCCTCGAGCACCAGGTGATACGTCGCCCACTGGGTGGCCCAATTCCACATGCCGAGCAGCGTCGGCACGAAGAGCCGCCCCCCCGCTCCCATGCTCGCGAGCGCGGCGAGCCGGGAGCCGAGCGTGGCCGGAAGCTGGCCTATGAGCCACGCCCAGCCGCGCGCCCACGCGAGCAGCAGCACCACACCCAGTGCGAGCCCGACGCCGACCTGTACCGCCCGCAGCCACGGCTCGAGCTCGAGCACGCTCGGCGCCATCACCAGGAACACCGCCAGCGCGAGCGCCTCGGCCACGCGCGTCCACACCACCGAGGAAACCGCCGCCCCGACCGGCACGCCCGCCTCCCGCGCGATCAGGTGCACCCGAGCGACTTCTCCCGCGACCGCGACCGAGAGATCGTTGACGGCGGAGCCGACGAGGTTCGCCTCCTGGGCCGCGCGCCAGCTGTGGGGAGCCGCCGGCTTGAGAATGAGATGCCACGCCCAGCCCTTCGCGACGAGCGAGGAGAGATTGACTACCAGGGCGACGGCCAGCAGCCAGGGATCTGCCGCGAACAGGGTGGTGACGGTCACACGCCACGGAAAGCCGGTGAAGAACTTGAGGGCCAGCCCCACGCCGACCAGCCCCACGAGCCACCAGAGCCAGCGCCAGCGGCCCGCCCTCACGGCATCAGCTCGGTGAGGGAACGGAAGACGTAGCCGGCCTCGCGCGCGTCGGCGATGATCCCCGGAAGCGCCGCCGCCGTGCGCCGGCGATCGCCCTCGGGGTCGTAACCGTCGCCGTCGTGGAGCAGAACGATCGCGCCGGGGCGCAGCTTACGACGCACCCGCCGACGGATCTCGTCGGCCGACACGCGGGCATCCGAGTCCCATACGCCGAACGTCCATCCGAACACCGTGTAGCCCAGCCGCTGCGTCGTGACGGTGACGAACGGGTTGCGATATCCGTGCGGGGCGCGGAACACGCGCGGCGCGCGCCCCGTCACGCTCGCGATGATCTCGTGCGCGCCTTCGAGCTCCTCGCGGACGCGGCCCGGACCGGAGAAATGCAGCTTGCGGTGCCGCAGCGTGTGATTGCCGACGGCGTGGCCCTGGTCGGCGACGCGGCGCGCGACAGCGGGAAACCGTCGCACGTGCTCGCCCACCATGAAGAACGCCGCCGGGACCTGGTGGGCGGCCAGCGTCTCGAGAATCGGCTCGGTGGCGCCGGTGTTGGGGCCGTCGTCGAACGTCAGGTAGGCAATGCGCCCGCCCCGCGACCCGCGCCCGATGGCCGGGCCGAACAGCGGGCTGTTCGGCTCGTACGTACCGTACGCCCAGGCGCCGAGTGCGGCGCCAGCTGCGACGAAGGGGGGCCAGGCCATGATGGGTGGAAATGAAAATACAGGAGCGAAAATACAGAAGCCCCCGGGACGGCACGATAGGCCGCCCGGGGGCCCCTACACATCGGTTACCCGGAGCCGGGGGATTGCTCCCTCCGTTCTTCATCCCGCCGCCGCCGGTTGACTGATACGTCGCTCGGTAGGGCGAACAGGAGCTCCGGCTTCCATCCCCAAGCAGCCTGGCCGGGCCGCAAGGTTCACCGATGTGGGTGCTGCGGGTCAGATCGGGTCGCGGACCGACCTTCCGCACTGCACGTCGAGGCACCGCGTCGACGTGGCTAGGGCACGCGACTGGCCCCAGCTATCCGAACCGGAGAGGTTCCTCCCGGATCGCCGGCCGCCTGAGCCCTTGTTTGCATCGGCGGCCTCCCCGGAATTTCCGCTCGGACCCGTCTTGAAGGCGTAGTTGAGACACCAGGTCCCCACCCTTCCCTCCAAGCCGCGTGGGATCAATATAGGGAGGCTGGAAAATCGCGCAAGTGCCGATGTTTCTTCGGGTTAGCTCACCTGTGTGTGCATCCGATGTGGATGGTAACCCCTACCACCATCGCTCCTTGCCGCGACCGTCCACACAATGTGGAGTTGTGGATCCACATGTCCGCATCGCGCCCGCACAGGCTAAGCTGTCCGGGGCTCCCGGAGCGACTCCGTATTCTTTGTCGCGCAGGGAGGCCCCGACGGCTTAGCCGGGTTAAATATCGATGCCGACTTCGTGGTAGCTGTAGGGCGCGCCGGGCTGAGCGGGCAGAAACAACACGCCGGCGCCCCCGGTGGCGAACCAGCCGGCGAGGAGCTGGGTGGAGCGCGCGGCGCCGAGCGGCTCGCTGAACAGGGTCTGGAGCCAGCGGCGGATGTGGCGCAGCCCGGGCGCCCGGCGACCCAGCATCGAGATCACCGCACCGACCCCGTGCGTGGCGCGCAGGAAATGCGCGATGGCGTGCACACGCTGTGCGAAGATGTAGGCGCGCACTCCGGGCTCGTCGTACAGCAGCGTGCCCTCGTACGGGTCGGCGGGTGGGGCGTCCATGCGGGGCCCGAAGTAGATGAAGACGCGCTGGTCGCCGTCCTTGCGCTCGACGACGGCTGCGGCAGCCTCGGCGCCCATCCGGGCGGCGTGGATCAGATCGTCCTCGGAGAGGATGCCGACGGCCGCGGTCCACTCGAGTGCGGCGAGCGCCTGGTCCAACGGGCAGCCCGCGGCGTCGTCGTAGGCCAGCAGCCGCGGCGCCTCGCCGGCGCGCAGGAAAAAGTGCGCGAGCGCATCCGCCCGATCGTCGAACGTCCGGGTCTGGCGGGAGGTTGCGGGAAGCGTCATTGTGACATTATAACCCGAGCTTCCACTTGAGGCATAGAGGAGCACTGATGCGCTGCCTGGCCGTGCTGGTGTTCGTGGCCACGACCGCCGCGAGGGCGCAGCAGCCGACCCCCCCTCCCCCACCCGCACCCGATTCGGTACGGGCCGAGTCGGCGCTGGTACGGGCCGAGTCGGTGCTCGCGCCGCCGCCGCCGCCCAGCCGCGAGCAGAAGCGCTTCCTCGACGGGCTGCGCACGGCGACCCGCGGGATCGCCCAGCTGAAAGACGGACTCGCCCGCGTGACGCGGACGCAGTTGAAGAACGACAGCGTGAGCCAGCGGCGGGCCGGGCGGCTGCTGGCCGGGCTGTGCGGCAGCGCGCGCGCCTTCATGGGGCGCGGGCGCCCCTACATGAAGCCGGCGGTGTACGAGGACTCGACCCGACTGAAAGCGCGGCGGCTCACCACACAGATGGATTCGCTCATCGCCTACACGACGAGCTGCGAGCAAACCGCCACCGCGACGCCGGTCCCGGTCGCGGCCGAGCTCACCAAGCGCATGAAGTCGTATGACGGCGTACTGCGAGACTTCCGCTTGGCGGTCGGGCTGCCCGTGAAGGCGGACAGCTCGCCCCCGACCAAGCACCCGTAGATCGTTACGGCAGCGGCTGCGGCTTCGGCTCGAGTTTCAAGACCCACAACCCGCTATTGATGTCCGGCACGAAGATATTGCCGTCCCGCACCACGGCCCCCCAGGCGAACGGCGTGTGCGGCTGCGATCCCGTCGAGTCGGCGGTGAGGATCCAGCTCATCTCGCGTCCCTGACGGAGCAGATCGCCCTTCAGCTCGCCCGAGATGTCGAGCACGCGCGCCCCGCCCTGGTAATTGCCGAGGTACAGCGTATCGCCCACGACCCAGACGTTGTGCACTCCGCCGTCCGTCGGCTCGTACCAGGCGACTTCCTTGGGGTGCTGGATGTCGGAGACGTCCACGACGTGGAGCCGGCCGAACGTGAGGTTATTGCCGCCGGAGAGGCCCTTATACGGACGGGCGGCGTACACCTCGTCGCCCACGAAGACGTATTTTCCCGCGCGCCACGCCGTGTGCGTGCCCCGCACGAAGCCTGTTCCCCAAAGCTGCTCGACGCGTGCGTAGGTGGCGTTCAAGTCGTACTTGAGCTGGGAGACGAGCTGCGGATTCTCCGGACTACCCCCCTTCATGCCGTTGCCCACGTCGAGGATGATGAGCCCGTCGTTCCAGTACGCGAGGTAGGCGAGCCCGTTCAGCACCATGATGTCGTGGAGATAGCGACCGGCTTCGGTCTGTTGCGCCTCCCAACGGGCGATCTCCTTCGGATGCACGGGATCGCGAAAATCGATCACTCGCATGGAGCCGGTCGCGTCGTCGGTGATGTAGGCCCGTCCCTGGTAGACGTAGCAGCTGTGCACGCCCCCCGAGACCGTCTCGGTGTACTCGGCGACCGGCTTGGGGTGGCAGGCGTCGCTCGCATCGAACACGACGATGCCGTTCTTGCGATTCGACGCTCCCTCGCGCGAGAACACACCGTACTTACCATCCTCGGTCGTCATTACGTCGTTCACGATACGGGCGTCCGTCAGCATCGAGTCCACGATCTTGGGGCTCGTGGGATCGCTGACGTCGATGGCGTAGACGCGATCGGCGATGGTCGTCATGTAGAGGCACTTCCCCGCAGGATGGACCCACACCTCGGCCGTGCGGTACTTGATCGGCAGGTGTGCCAGGACGTCGATGCCGCGCGTCACGCGGCGCTGCTCCACCCGCACGACGGCGTCGGCGCCCTTCCCACCGAGACTCGCGGTGACCGTGTACAACCCGGGCGTCTCAGCCACGAACGCTCCCGCGGCGTCGATCTGGGCGACGGCCGCCCCCCCCTCGCCGCTCGCCGCCACCGCCCACTCGACGGGGACATCCGAGATGGCACGGCCCTGGGCGTCTTTCGCGCTCACGGTGAAGCGGATCACGTCACCCGTACGGACAGCGCTCGACGCGGGCTCGACCGCGAGCCGGGTGATGGTGTTGGCGACGACCTGCACGGGGAGCTGGCTCGTCGCGGGACCCGCCTTCGCCGTAATGGTCACGCGCCCAGGTGCGAGCGCATGCATTCGCCCGTCGGCGGTGACGCTCACCACGCGGGGGTTGCTCGAGCTGAAGGACACGAGGTCGGCGCGACGATCGCCGTGCTTCGAGTACGCGGCTCCCGCGAGCGTGAGCCGCGTTCCCGCGACGACCTTCGCCGGCGCCGGCGCGACGTCGATGCGCGCCGTCGGTTCCGGCAGGACGTGGATCACCGCATCCCCGAACACTTGGCCCTGCTGCCCGGGGAGGTAGGCGACCGCTGTGACCCGCACGTAACCGTTGTAGCCGCCCTTTACGAGCCCCGTCGAATCGACGTCGCCCTCGGTGCCCCCGGAGTACCAGGCGATGGTGGCCCCGGTCACGGGCTGGCCGCGTGCATCCAGCGCCCGCGCGGCGAGGCGCACGGTCTGGCCGATCTCGATCTCGGCCGTGGGGGGCGTGATCTCCACCTTGGTGACCGGAAACGCCGCGGGTGCCGCCGGGTGTTGCAGCAGTACGACCCAAACCGCGAGATGCATGCTAACTCCTTATGGTATAACTGGTTGCGGTGGCTCGATCTTCACCACCCAGAGGCCCGAGTTGATGTCCGGGACGTACACCAGCCCGCGCGAGTAGATCGCACCCCAGGCGTTCGCCCCATTGGCTACGAAACCCGCGGCGTCGCCGGTGTGGACGTGGGCGTATTCCCGCCCTTGGGCGAGCAGATCGCCTTTCAGCTCGCCCGAGATGTCGAGCACCCGGAGCCCTCCCTGGTAGTCCCCCATGTATAGCGTGTCACCCGTGATCCAGACGTTGTGGCTGCCGCCATCTTCCGGCTCGAACCACGCCACTTCGTGCGGAGCGGTGAGATCGGCGATATCGATCACGTGCAGCCGCCCGTACGCGCGGCCGAGCCCGATGACTCCAGGGCCGCCGCCCTGCTGGCGCGCGGGGAAGACCTCGTCGCCGACGAACACGTAATGCCGGTGGCGCCAGCTCGTATGCGTGCCACGGATGAAGCCGGGCCCGCCGGCGAGCTCAACCTTCTTGTAGAGCTCGTTCAAGTCGTACTTGTACTGCAGCACGAGCCGCGGATTCTCCGGGCTGCCGCCCTTCATGCCGTTGCCCACGTCGAGGATCACGAGGCCGTCGTTCCAGTAGGAGAGCGTCGCCAGCCCATCCCGCACGTCGATGTCGTGCAGCGTCCGCCCGGCCTCCGGCCGCTCCACCTGCCAGCGTGCCACCTGCTTGGGATGGTACGGGTCGCGGATGTCGATGACGCGCATGGAACCGGTCGCGTCGTCGGTGAGATAGACGCGGCCTTGGTACACGTAGGTGCTGTGGACGCCACCGGTGACGGTCTCGGTGAACTCGGCGATCGCCTTCGGGTGTGCCGGGTCCTCGAACGAGAGAATCACAATGCCGTTCTTGCGCGTGGACGCGCCCTCGCGAGTGAGCACGCCGTACTTGCCGTCCTCGGTCGTCATCACGTCGTTCACGACGCGCGCGTCTACCACCACAGAGTCGGTGAAGAAGGGCTTCGCGGGATCCGCGATGTCGATCGCGTAGATGCGGTCCCCGATCGTCGACATGTAGGCGTGCTTGCCGTCGGGATGGACCCACAGCTCGGCTCCCGGCAGCCCCTTGAGCGGGAGCCGGCCCACGATGGTGACCTGGCGCGTGATGTTGCGGGGAGCGACCTGCACGAATGCCTCCGCCGCTCGCGCACCGAGCGTGGCGATCACCCGGTAGGTGCCGGGCTGGTCGGCCACGAACACGCCCGTCCCGTCGACCGCGGCGTAGCCGTCCCCGACGGGCGACACGGCCCACTCGGGATCGGCGTCCGCGACCGTGCGCCTTCCCGCGTCGGTCGCCAGGAACACGAAGCGCACTACGTCGCCGCAGCGAATCGCGGTATCCGCCGGAGCGAGGCTCACCCGAGCCACCGCGTTGCGGGTCACGACGACGGTCCAGCTCGCGCTCGTCTTGCCGGCGAGCGCCGTGACCGCGGCCCGACCAGGAGCGCGCGCCGTGAGACGCCCGATCGCTGTGACCTCGACCACGCCCGGGCGGCTCGACTTCCAGGTGACGTGGTCGTAGCGCCGGTCGCCGTTGGCCGCGTAGGGGACCCCTGCCAGCACGAGCGAGGTGCCGGCGAGCATCCGCTCGGGCCGTGGCATCACGACGATCGCCGCGGCCGGTCGTGGGAGCACCGTGATGCGCGCGAAAGCCACCGTGGACTTCACCGCCCGTCCCGCCAGACCGGCCACGGCGGCGACGTTGAGTGTGCCGGTGGAACCGGCGCTCACGAGGCCGGTGGAATCGACGCCGCCCTCGAACCGGCCGCCGCTCGCGAACCAGCGGATCACGGCCTCCGGCATGGCTCGGCCGCTCGAGTCGTACGCGACCGCGTGCAGCCGGACCGTATCGCCCACCTCCAGGGCGTACTCGGCAGGCTTCACGTCGACTCGGGCAATGGGCTGCGGCACGCTGGGCGCGGTGGGTAGTGGCGCGGGCTGTTGCCACGCCAAGAGCGCGTAGACGAGCGGCAGAGACATGGCGAAACCTCGTGGGCCGAAGGCTGGGGGCGATGACGGCGGCGTAGCACGTTATCCATGCCACCCGACGGGCGGAAGAGCCTCTGGGATCGGCCCCATTCGGAGTGGCGGCAAGCTGTCGTTATGATGGCGCCACCAGCCCAAGCCCTGCAGCCAGTGCTGCTTACTCTATTGACAGGGCCGGATTGAAACCCTACGTTTGGCCCCGGTTCAAGCAATACGTGGCACCGTCACCGGTTTGTCTGCGCTCCGCGAGGACCACTTGTCTCGCGGTTTTTGTTTGAGCCCGTCTCTGGTCGCGGTGACCAGGGTCGCACATGTCCGGGGCAGTGCCCCTTAGTGCTGAGGTTTGAACGGTATGGCAAAGGGTAAGGTGAAGTGGTTCAACGACGCGAAGGGCTTTGGCTTTATCGCGCAGGAGTCGGGTCCGGACGTGTTCGTCCACTTCACGGCGATCCAGGCTGAGGGCTTCCGCAGCCTCGCCGAGGGCGATACGGTGGAGTTCGAGGTCGCTCAGGGTCCCAAGGGCTTGCAGGCGCAGAACGTCCGCAAGGTCTGAACGACGCTGATCGCAGCTGGCGGGCCCGGGGGTTCCCCGGGCCCGTTTCGTTTGAGCGTCTTATATTGAGCCCCATGACGTCGCTGCGGCTCGCGCTGCTCGCCTTTCTGGCCCCCGTTGCCGCGCCGGCGCAAGTCCCGCCACGGATCGCGGCACCACCGCAGGCGCCGCCGTACCGCGGCTTCACGCCGGGCATGAGCTACCGGGCGTTTATCGAGCGCGCCCGCGCGCTCGCCGACTCGGATGTGGTGCGATGCCAGACGTCCCCGCGCACGGCGCAGATCATGGAGTGCGGCGTGGTGATGCGTGATCCCGGCGACCGGGCGCGTTTCTATTTGAGCGCGCATTTCGTCGAGGGAAACGCGGACGTGGTGGCGCTGTACGATTCCGCGGGGTTCGGCGACGCCCGGGGCGTAGCGCTCGTGAACCGCACGAAGCAGGGCGTGACCCGCGTGTTCGGGCGGCCCCGCCCGATCGGGAGGAGCGGGTGGGAGTGGCGCTACGGCCGCAAGGTCGTGCGGCTCAGCTGGCGGGGCCGCGGGACGGCGCGCTGGGTCTCCATCACACTGACCGACCGGGACGTGATGGACCGGATTGGGAGGTACGTAAGAACGGCCGCAAGTCGAAAGCCGTAAGAACTTGCTGCCTACGGCTTACGGCTTGCAGCCTCGATCAGCCGTCCGGCCAACGTAGCGATCCCTCGCGCCGCGCCGAGCTGATCGAGCCAGCGTGGCGGCAGGCTCGCCTCGCCGTCTCGGGCACCCAGCAGCGCACCCGCCACGGCGGCATTGGTGTCGGTGTCCCCTCCCGCCTCCACCAGAAAAACCAGCGCCTCTTCCAGAGACGGTCCGTGCAACGCGCACCAGAATGCGATCTCCACGCAATGCACCACGTAGCCGTACTCGCCGTGCACGGCAAGCGGCAAGTCGCTCTGCTCTTCCCAGGGGACGCGGCGGATCGCCTCGAGCAGGAGCCGCGGGGCCGCGCCTTCCAAGCGGTGCAGCACCTCCTCCACGAAGTGACGATTGCCGTGCAGCAGCTCCCGCGCAGCGAGGTTCACGGCGACCGCTCCCCAGGTGCAGCGCTCGTCGGCGTGCGTGATGGCAGCCTGCTGGGCGGAGACGCGGACGAGCTTGTCGACGTTGTCGTGGTAGCGCAGCGCGACCGGGATGCAGCGCATGACGCTGCCGTTGGAGGCGGCCGTCCCCGCATCGTGCGCCGCACGTCCCGCCTCGAACGGCTCCATGCCCCGCTCGACGAACCGTAGCGCCCGCTGCGTGGTCAAGCCGATGCCCCGGCCATCTCGTTTCATCCACTGCAGCCAACGCTGCGCCACGTCGCTCGCGTCGAAATCGCCGCGTTCGGCGAGCGATTCGGCGAGCAGCAGGGCCAGCGCCGCGTCATCGTCGAACGGCGACCCCTTCGGGGGCGGAGCCAAGTCCCGCACGCCCTGCGGAAATGCCTCCCGGATCGCCTTGGCGGTGCCGAGGCGCTCGGTGGGCACGCCGAGCTGATTGCCGACCACGAGCCCCAACACCGCACCCCGCGCTCGGGTGAGGAGCTGCGGATCCAATGCGTCGAGAGCCGTCAAAAGGTCAGCACGACGGCCCCACTGCGGGGGGCCACCCGCGGTGCGAACCCCTCCCGGTCGGCGTGCGGGCCGATGTAGGGGTGCGCGTTGTTGTACGCAGCGATGGTCGAGTTTCGGTACAGGCGATAGTACCCGATGTGGGTGCGCACCGCGCCCTTTGGGACGAGACAATTGCAGCGCACCGCCGCCTGCGTGCCGGGGTTCACCTCGATGGTGATGTCCGTGGCCGTGGTGTTGGTGACGAGCGGCGCGAAATAGCTCTGGCCCCCGACCTCTGCCACGATCGGGGCGACGCGGCGCCCGCGCACCCGGCGGAGCTCGGGGAGGGGGCCCTCGAGCGCTTCGCCGATCGGCGGGTTGCCCGGTCGGAGCAGCCGCCACCGGAACTCGGCGCGTGCGCCTCCCCCGTCTGCTCGGCCCCGCAACAGTGCCAGCCGGGCCGACCCATCCGGCCGCACGGTGTCGATGGGCGTCCCATCCGACAGGATTTCGACCGGCTCGACCAGCGCGTTGTGCACGAACGCCACGCCGCTGCCGACGAACCCCGCTCCACGGGCCAGCAAGAGTCCACCGGCCACGAGCGCGACCCCACCCCCGACCCACCAGCCGAATCGGCCCGGGCGAAACGGCGCCGCGCCCGAGCGGCGGACCCGGCGCTCGACCGTGGCGGCGTCGACGAGCTTCCCCGATCCCGCGGCGCGTCCCCGGCGGAGCGCCGCGAGCGCTTGATCGGCGGTCTGGAAGCGACCGTCGGGTTGCTTCGCGAGGCACTGCACGATCGCGTCGGACAGCCAGCGCGGGATCCGGGCATTCACGTCGCTCGCCACGGGGATCGGGTCGGCGAGGTGCTTCCCGACGATCTCGGCGCTCGAGTTGCCGTCGTAGGGCGGGGCACCCGTCACCATCTGGAAGAGCATGGCGCCGAAGGCGTACAGGTCGCTGCGCCCGTCCAGGTTGGGTGCGCCCAGCGCCTGCTCGGGGCTCATGTACTGCACGGTGCCGACGGTGAAGCCGGTCGCCGTCTTCGGGCCCCCTCCCGTCGCCGAGCCGGGATCGAGCAGCTTCGCGATCCCGAAATCCACGAGCAGCGTGCGGCCGGTCTTCGCTTCGAGCATCACGTTGTCGGGCTTGATGTCGCGGTGCACGAGTCCCTGCGCGTGCGCATGCGCCAGGGCCTCGAGGATCGGCTCCGCGATTCTGAGGGCATCGTCCGGAGCGTACGACCCCCGCCGACGCAGCGCGTCGGCGAGCGATTCCCCCTCGACGAACGGCATCACGTAGTAGACGAGGCCCTCGCCCTCCCCGATGAAGTGGATCGGCAGGATGGCCGGGTGCTGGAGGCGCGCCAACGCCTTCGCCTCCTGGCGGAAGCGGGTGAGCATGCCGGGCGTCCAGGCGATCTCGGGGTGCAGCACTTTGCAGGCGAGGCGGCGGTCCAGCTCCTGGTCCCACAGCTCGTACACCTCGGCGAATCCGCCCCGCCCCACCAGCCGCTTCACCTGATACTTGGGACCGAGGGCACGCGCGAGACGCTCGGCCGTCGGCACCGCCGTCGGCCCACCGCTCCCTCCGGGCGTCCTCACCCCCTGGCTCCCTCTCCCTTCGGGAGACGGGGAACTTGGGGGTGGAGCGGCGACTCGCTCGTTCGTGATCACCGTGGGCGAAGCATTGCCGCAGGTGGGGCAGAACGCCGAGCCCGTGGGGATCTCCGCACGACACGTGGGGCAGGTCATCTGAATAGTCACGGGACGTAAGATTCGCGGTGGGGGCGCCGCGTGCAATGGCGGCGCAGTGTAGGGGCGCGGCATGCCGCGCCCCTACATATTCCCCGCGTGCTCATCGTCCGCATCGCCGTCGGTCTCGTCCTCGCGTACGTCGCCCTGTTGATTCTGGCGTGGCTGTTCCAGGAGCGACTCGCGTTTCCTGCCCCGCGGGCACCCGTGCCGGATCCGACCCGCGTAGGCGTCGCGAACGGGGAGAAGATTGAACTGCTGACAAAAGATGGGACGCGGCTCGCAGGATGGTATCTGGCACCGCAGACGGTCGAAGACGGTAGTGCCTTGCTGTGGTTCTACGGCAACGGCGAAAACATCGCGACGATCTGGCCGATCGTGCGCGAGTTTCAGCCACCCAACGCGGCGCTCTTGGTGGTGGACTATCCCGGCTACGGCGGGAGTGGTGGGCGGGCCACGGAAGCCGGCATGTACGGCGCCGCCGACGCCGCGTACGCCGCACTCGCCGCCCGCCCGGAGGTCGATCCCCGTCGCATCTACGTATACGGCCGCTCGCTCGGCACCGCAGCGGCGACCTACACCGCGACCCACCATCCGGTCGCGGGCCTCATCCTCGAGTCGCCGTTCACCAACGCGACCGATATGGCTCGACACGCCTACCGCATCTTCCCGTCATTCATCGTCCGCCTCTCGCTCGACAACCTCGGCCGGATCAAGCAGGTGCGCTGCCCGGTGCTGCTGTTCCATGGGACCGGGGATCGGCTCGTCCCGCTCGAGATGGGGATGCAGGTCGCCGCCGCGGCGAGAGGCCCCGTCGAGCTCGTGCTGCTCCAGGGGTCGGGGCACAATGAGAGCTACGCGGTCGGCGGAAACCAGTATCGGAACAAGGTGTGGGCGTTCGTCAGATGACCGTCACCGGCACGATGCGGTCGCGCTCCTGGTCATACCGCCGCTCGGCGTCGTCGAGCGCGCGCTGCACGACCTCCTGCTCCGCGTCGGCGAATTTGGAGCTCGGCGCCACTCGGCCGGTGAGCTTGCGCACGGCCACGAGCGCGCGGGTCACCTCGCACCGGTCGATGTCGGGATCGGTGTGGCCCGCGACGAGCAGCTGCTCGAACAGCGGCAGGCTGCGCGCTTCACCCAGCACGTAGAGCGAGTCGAGGATCTTCGGGCCGAGGAACCGCCGCAGCAGCTGGTCACCGCGGATCCGCTCGAACAGCGCGATCAGCACGTCCGCGCGTCCGCTGTAGTAGCGCGTCGCCTCGACCGCCGCGGCCACGAAGGCGTGGTGGGCGCCGGGAGTCACCAGGTAGCGCTCGAACAGCGGCCACGCCGCTTCCGGATGCCGCTCGGCGATCCCCAGGAACGCGAAGTAGCGGCGCCCCAGCGGCGCCTGCGTGTCCGCGATGACGGTGCGGAGGCCGGCGACGCCCCAGCGCGCCCCCACCAACGCCGCCGCCGCGGCGTGTTGCCAGCGCTCGAGCTCGGGCACGCGAAACGTCACGAGGTGGCGATCGAGCAACCCGCGGCAGCGCTGCAGCACCGCGAGCAGCCGGCGGTCGACCTGCGCCAGCGCGGGCTCGACCGCATCGGTGTCCGCACGGCGGGCCAAGGCCAGCGCGTCACAGGCGAGGCGATCGAGGCCGAGCGCATCCCAAACGCGCTCGAACGCGGCGGCGTCGCGGGCCGCGAGCAACTGCTGCAACGCGTCGGCGAAGCGGCACAGGCTCTGGACGACGTTCACACTCTGAAACTACGGGCTCCAGCGCGGCTCGCGAGGGGGGGATGTTGTCCACACCGTCTGGAAAACCACGTGGGAATCGTGTGGATGCGACGGGGACAACATTGCGCTTCCCCTTGGCCCTGCTTAACCTTGCCCCGCCACCTTGGAGGGCCTCTGCGAAGGTCAGCTCTCGTCGGCGCCGCCCTCGTGCTGGCGGCATGTTCCCGCCCGAGCGGCCCCATTGTCATCGGCTTGGCGGGTCCATTCTCGCAGGCGCGCGGCACGTCGATGCTGCGGGCCGCTGAGTTGGCCGTCGACCAGATCAACGCCCGTGGGGGCGTGCGCGGCCGCCTCCTCAAGCTGAAACCGGCCGACGACTCGGGCTCCGAGAATACGGCCCTGCGGGTGGCGGAGCAGCTGTACGCCGATCCCGCCGTCGTGGCGGTCGTCGGTCACCTGAGCTCGGATCCGTCCAAAGCAGCGGCGCGCGTCTATGGCGCCGGGCCGAGCCCCCTGGCCATGATCTCCCCCTCGGCCTCCAATCCCGACCTCGCGGGGATCAACCCCTACTTCTTCCGGGTCTGCCCGAGCGACGTGCAGCACGGACCGCAGCTGGCGCGGTTCGCGCGGCAGACCCTCGCGGCCCGACGGGCCGGGATCATCTACGTCAACGACGACTACGGTCGCGGAATACGTCGCGCGTTCGCCAGCGAGTTCACGCGACTGGGCGGCGTCGTGGTAGAGGCCGACCCGTACGTACCGGAGACACGCTCGCTCGAGCCGTACCTGTCGCGCATGCGACAGGGGGCGGGGATCGACGTCTTGCTGCTCGCCGCCGAACGCCCCGGGGCGGAGCTCGCGCTGCGGGAGATGCAGACGCTCAGGCTGAGCTGGCCGGTGATCGGCGGAGACGCGCTGACCGGGATCGAGGCCGACGGGGCCGCGGCGGAAGGCGTGCACGTCTCCTCAGCGTACCTCGCGGATCGGCCCGAGGAGCGCAATACGGCGTTCGTGGCGGACTACGCGCGCGCGTTTCAGGGCCAGCGCCCGGACCATCGTGGGGCGGGAGCGTACGACGCCGTCCACCTGCTGGCGCGCGCCATCACCGAGGCCGGCGCCGGCCGGCGGGCGATCCGGGACTACCTGGCGAAGGTCGGCCACGGGAAGCCGCCGTTCGAGGGCGTGACCGGGACCGTCGCCTTCGACACCAACGGGGACGTCCCGGGCAAGCAGGTCGTGATCGGGGTGGTCCGAGGCGGCCGGCTCGTTTCGACGGGCGAGCGCTGATGCGTCCCATCTTTGATACCATCCGCTCACGCATCGTGGCGGGACTGATCCCGCTGTCGATCGGCCTCGTGGGAACGGCGCTGCTCGCCGCGGTCACGCTGCGGCAGATGCGGCACGCCGTGGCGGACGAGCTGGCGGGGCTGCGGGCCTCGAGCGAAATCGGCAGCGGACTCGTGGCCATGGTGTTCGACGAGATTCGCGCCGCCGAGCAGTACCTCGCCGCGCCGAGTGCCGACGCGCGCCAGCTGTTCCAAGCCGCGAGCGACGAGGCGTTTCAGTACGCGCGGCGGCTCGAGGCGCTCGGCATCACGGGGGAGGACCGGATCGCGGTCAGCCGCCTCAAACAGCTGAACGCGGCGATCCAGGTGGACTACTCGATCGCCCATGCGCTCAAGGACCTGGGGCGCGACGGCGAGGCGCTGGCGCGATCGGCCGCCGTGCGACCGCAGGCGGCGGAGGTGACCCGCCTGGTGCGCGACCTCTCGAGCCGCCAGGCGGTGAAGGCGGCGCAGGTAGCGGACCGCTTGAGTGCCGCTTCGCGAGAGCGCGAGAAAGCGCTCTGGCTGCTGCTCGGCGGAATCGCCGTCGTCGGGCTGTTTCTCGCGCGCTGGGCGATGTTGTCGGTGCAAGGACCGCTCAGCCGGCTGGTGACGGCGGCCGAACGGTTCGGAAGCGGTGACCTCCGGCCCGTCACAGTCGGGGAGATGCCGCGTGAGTTTCGCGTGCTGGCCGATGCGATGCAGCACATGGCCGATCGGCTGCGGCGCATCGTGGGTGAAGTGGTCGGGGAGTCCGACCGGATCGCAGGGTCCGCGGGAGACCTGTCCGCCACGAGCGAGCAGCTCGCCGCCTCCTCCAGCCAGGTGTCCTCGGCGATGGTCGAGATCTCGGGCAGCGCGGATCACCAGCGCTCCGCGCTCGGGACGATGGGGGCCGGGCTCGAAGAGTTGCGGCTGGCTGCGACCGAGATGGCCGAGGCGGCGGACCGCACCGCGCAGCTCGGCGCGGAGATCCGCACCGTCGCCGACCGCCACCGGGGGGACGTGGCAGCGGCCGGCAAGACGCTGCTCGACGTGCGGGAGGTCGTGCAGACGACGTCGCGGCAGATCGGCGAGCTGGCGCAGCTTTCGACCGCGATCGACGACTTCGTCGACCTGATCAAGCGCATCTCCTCACAAACCAACCTGCTGGCGCTCAACGCCGCCATCGAGGCCGCGCGGGCGGGCGAGCACGGCCGGGGCTTTGCGGTCGTCGCGGAAGAAGTCCGGCAGCTGGCCGACGAGTCGGCGCGCGCCGCCGAAGAGGTGACCCGCACGACCACTCTGATCCGGGAGCATATGGAGGAGGTCACGGCCACGATGACGGCCGGTCAGGCGAAGGTGCGGGGCATCGAGTCGATCGCAGAGGGCGCGGCGCGCGGCCTGGCCGAGATCGTGGCCGCGGTCGAGCAGGTCGAGCACGCGGCACTACGGGTGCGGGTCGCCGCGCAGGCGAACCGCCAGACTGCGGAGCGGCTGAAGCAGCAGGTCGAGCAGGTGGCCGGCCGCGCGACCGCGCACGCGAGCAGCGCCGAGCAGGTCACCGCCGCGACGCAACAACAGGGTGCCTCGACGCAGGAAATGGCGGCCGCCGCGGCGCACATGCTCGAGGCGGCCGAGAAGCTCCGCGGGGTGGTGCAGGGGCTGCGGGTCTAGCGACGCCTCAGCGGCTCCATTCGACCAGCACCACGGCCCGAGGACCCACGAGCGCTACGGAACCGCCGTTGTTGTCCGCGAGCCGCCCGAACGCCGTCTGGCCTTGAACGAGCAGCGTCACCCGGCCGCTCGCCCGGTAGCGCAGATCGACTCCCGGGCGCACGAGCCAGCCGAGCAACGTCAGGCTCCCCGCGCTCGCCCCGGTCAGCTCGCTGCGAAACTCGACGTTCGGCGCGAGGCCGAGCGCCGGTGAGAGCGTGCGCTCGAGCCTTGCACCGAGCGCGAAGACATTGCCGCGCGGCACTCGCACGGTAGTCGAGTCGGTCGCCGTAAGCCCCCGCCGCCGCAAGCGATACATGTCGTATCCATAGAAGACCAAGCTGCTCGCGCCCGCAGGAAGGCTGACGCTCGAGTACACCAGGACGCGATCCCCGATGCCGCTGCGAGAGCCGCTGGGAGTGGCCGCGCTGCTCGCCGTGGTGTCCGCGCCGCTCGCCGTATAAACCGCTGCCCCGCGGAAGTAACCTCCCCCGTCTGCCCCGAGCGGCCCCTCGACACCGAGCCGCACCCGCCCCTCGCCACCCGGCTCGAGCCTGCCGCCCCCTGAGACGGGCGTGTAGCCCGCGTGCCAGCGATAGCTCGCGGCCACGCCACCCGCCCAGCGCTCCCCCAGCCGAAACGCCGTGGCGAACCCGCCAGTCGCACCCCCACCCGACCCCAAGGTCGGCGTGGTGAACGCGAGCAGGTCGGTCGCGAGTGCGCTGAGCAGCGGCACCGTCGAGTCGGACACCGTCTTTTGCCCCGTGGGAAGCGTGCCCGCGACCGAGATGATGAGATGGCCGGACACCGTCGTCCAGCTCGCGCGCACATCGGTGTCGGTCAGCCCCGAGACCCGGAAGGTGCCACTCGTGGTCACGCCCGACGCGCGGGCCAACGCGGCCGAGAGGTCCACCGTCAGGCGGCGCCCCACGCGCTGCGACACGGTTACCGGGACGGTCCACTCGACCACGTTAGCGAAGGCGAAACCTGATCCGAACGAATAGGCGTCGAGGATGACGCCGGTCCTGGCGGCCGTGGCGAGATCGGCGCGGGGCTCCTGCGCCGCGAGCGGCATCGCGGCCAGGAGCAAAACCCCGAGCCTCACGGCGGCCGTTTGAAGATGATCGTAATGCCGCTCGTGACGGAGATGATCGACGGGAGGCCCGCGGTCTCGGGCCCGAGGTGCCGGATCGTGGTCGCGGTCCCCGACGCCGTCCCGCCGGCCTGCGCGACGACGTCACCCGGGGTCGGCACGACATCGAGCGTGCCGGAGGACAGGACCCCGCCCGTCGCCGGGAGGACGGTCGCGGCGCCGTGCCCGAGCGCGTCCACCGCCGCGAGCGAGCCGACGGGGTCGGCGCCGGCCCGCTCGAGCGCGGGTGCCGTTTGCGCCGCCTGGCGGTCCTGCGAGGCCGCCCGGAAGCCGGGATCCACGCGCGCTGCTTCGCCGAAGTGACCCGCCGCACGGCTGTAGTCGCCCGCGTCCATCGCCTCGAGCCCGCGACTGTAGGCAAGGAACGCGGCGAGTTGGCGCGGCCCTTCCTTCAAGATGCGCTGTCGCTCGGCCTCGGTCAGCTCGATCCCGAGCTGGGCCGCGAGTCCGAACACGACCTGCTTCTCGAGCCCGAGCAGCTGCGGGAGCGGTCCCGTCGCGGGCGCCACGGGCCGCACTACCCCGGCGCCGGTCACGACCGATGCCGTGAGCTGCACCGACCCCGCCCCGCCCGACGGGATCGTAACCGAGCCCTGCACCATGCGCTCGGCCCGGAGCAGTCGCCCCACGCGCGCCGCCGTCGCCGGGTCCGCCCGCTCGCTCGTCCCCAGCTTCAGCTCGTCGAGCAGCACGCCGATCTGCAGCCGCTCGAGCAGCTTTAGTGTGCGGATGTAGGCGAGGTCAGTGGTGATCAGCTCGGCCAAGCCGCGGGACAGCGGGCGGTAGGTCGAATCGCCCGCGACGAGCACCGGCAGCACCGCCACGGTCGCTGCCTGCGGGGGCTGTTGTGCCAGCTCGGTCTCGCGCGCCAGCGCCTGGCGCGCCGTCCGCTCGGCCGAGGTCCGCAGCGCGAGCTTGGCGCGGGCGGAAAGCACGGCGACGCCCTGGGCGCGCGGGTGCTGGGCGGCGAACTCCTGATATGTGGCGATCGCCTCGTCGTAGCGCCCCGCCTGCTCCTGACACCCCCCCACTACGAGCGGCCCCCGCACGTTGTCGGCCTCGAGGCGCTGAGCGGCGCGCGCCACCACGACCGCGGTATCGCAGCGCCGGGCGGCCGCGAGCGCCGCCGCGAGCCGGAACTTGAGCGCGGCGTTGCGCGGCTCGCGCTCGGTCTGGGCGACGAGCGCGGGAATCTCGGCAGGCGCGACGGCGGCGGGTTTCGGGGCGGACGAGCAGCCCCCGGCAAGTGCCGTGAGGAGGAGGGCAGTGCCCTTCAAGTCCAGATGCTCTGTCATGCTCATCTCGTAGAGTAAGGGACTGATACGGAAGGTGGGACGCTGCGCTGCAGGCTAGCGGCGGAGCTTCTTCTTCGACGCGGGCCTCTTCTTGGCGCCCTTCGGTTTTGCACTCTTGACCACTTTACGCGACGACTTGAGCGCCAGCTGCACCTCGCCGAGCACGCGGTCGCCCTCGTCCGGGCCGATCAACCCGCGGCGTACGGCGTAGCGTACCAGCTCTTCTGCGTCCTCGGCGGAAAAATCACCGACGCCGGCCGCCGCCCGGATCGCTTTGACGAGCGCGTCGGCGACCGGGCTGCGCAGTACGCTGGCGATACCGGGGAGGGCTTCGAGCAGCGAAGAGATCTGCGACCCGCCGAGTTCGGCTGGCATGAAGCACGCTGCTCCGGCGCTGGAGGTCGCGCCAAGCTACATCCCACCTTCGGGACCGTCAAGGATTTTGACGCCAACTAGCGCTGCGGCGCGCGGTTACGCCGCTGGCGCAGGGCCTCGGCCAGGCCGCCCGGGGCGCGCCGCGAGATGATCAGGTCGGAATGGGAAAGCAGCTCCCCCAGCACCGTGCGCGTGCGGGGATCGAGCGGCATCCCGAACCGGAGGTCGAGCTGGTACTCTGCGTTGTCCGGACCCTGACCGGTGAGCATGAAACCCTGGCGCTCCGGCTTGACCTGATCGACCTCAATCTCCGCCAGTGGCTCGTACGCCCGGCCGTCCATGGCAACCTCCCGTTCCCGTGAGAGATACGCCCCCGGCGGAGGGTGTCAAGCCGCGTGCCCTTCCAGGGGTTGCTACATTTCGCGGTTGGAGGTGCACACAGGCGTGGGGCGACGCGGCATCAAGGAGTATCGTGCGCCGGAAGCGCTGGCGCTGATCGCGGCAGACCGGGAGCACATCCCCCTGGTCTGCCCGTCGTGTGGTACCCGGTCGATCGTGCGTTCGCCCCGCCGGCGCGGTGACAGA
>QHUM01000051.1 GCA_003222135.1 Gemmatimonadota bacterium
ACGTCCGGCAATCAGACGAGGGTCGAGAGCTTGGCAGTGAGGAATTGCATTGGTGGATGTAAGTGACGCAGGTCCGTCGACTCGTCAACCGGGCGCAGCGCCGGCTCGCAGCTGCTCGATCATTCTCACTACGCTGGCGTCCGGGGGAAGATCGAGCTCGGTCCGAAGCAGGTCTGCATGCTGCTGGGCGCACCGAACTGCCGCCGCCCGATCGCCGATCGCCACCCACGCCTTGGCCAGGCGCAGCACCGTGTCCGTATCGTAGGGTTTCAATTCGGCGGCGCGGCGCCACCACTCCACCGCCTGGTGCTGTGTCGCAGCCGCCGCCGCGAGCAGGCCGAAAGCCTGGGCACATCGTTCCGCGAGGCGGCTGCGCTGGTCGTCAACCCACCGCTCGAACCCGGGCGCCCCCCGCAGAAAGAAGCCGTCGAGAAACGAGCCCGCGTATAGCCGTATGGCCACCTCGTGGGCACCCGCGTCGAGGGCGTCCTCAAAATCCCACACATCGGTTGTGATCACTGCCCGATTGAGACGGAGCGTCTTCTTGCCGAGGAACAGGTCCCCGCTGCCGAGGTGGCGTCGCTGGAAATAGACCAGCTGGTTCAACCCGTGGCGCGCCCGCGCGGTGTCGCTCTCGGGCCAGAGATAGGCTTGGACTTTGTCGCGGTTCAGCCCCCGTTCACGCGAGACGGCAAGCAGCGCAAGGAGGGCCAGCCGACGGCGTCGGGTTGCCGACCCGGTCGTCGCGTGACCACCCACCAGAAGGTTCAGGCCGCCAAACGTCAGCAGACGAAGCTGCTCCATCAGAAGCGGTGCGAATACCCCAGGAAGACCACCGCCTTCGCGAAATCCCCCCCACCGCCCGGCTTGCCCCCTTGCCACTCGAGCGTGTTCCGTAGGCGGTTGGCGTGCACTCTGACGGGTACGCTCAGCGTGAACGCTTCTCGGCCCCGCGCGACGGCCACCCCCGGATCGACGAAGATGACGTAGCCCGGCTGCCGGAAGCCGTTGTCTCCGCCGCCCACGAGATCGTGGACCGGCAGCCCGTCGATCCGACCTCCGAGGCTCACCGAAATGCCCTCATCCGGCCACAGCGCATACGCGAGCCCGAGCCGTCCCGAATAGATATCCGGCACCGACCAGGACGAGTCGCCCGGGAATCTCGCTGCTACGCCGCTGACCGCACGTGGGCTGAGGAGGTAGGAGCCCGAGACGTATGCAAAGGCCCTGGAGAACACTTTCCGATAGGCCTGCGCCTGCAAGATGATCCCCCAACCCCCATCCCCGGGCTCGATGCCCTGGTGAGCCGTGAACGGCACTGAACCGGTGGCCGTGTAGTACGGGCTGCTCACCGTATTGCTCCCGGTGGGGGCCTTGACACCGACGCCGAGCGCAACGTTTCCCTCCGAGTGTGTCGCCGGGTTCTGGAGCCACACACTGCCGACCAAGCTCACGTCACCCGCGCCGGAAGACGATTGGGTGTGCCGAAGCCCATCGGGCCATATCTTCGCCGAGAACCGGCCGCTGATGAAGGGGACGGTCAGGGCTAGGTTGAATCGCTCGGTGACGGCGAACATGGCGGTGAGATCCACTGTGTGGATCGCGAAGTTCAACGGCTCGCCGCCCGGCGCCAGATCAGGACGGCTCTGGGCACCCACGAACCAATCGTCGGCCGCCAGGCGGCGGTATCCGACGCTTAACTGCCATCCGTGGCGCTTCAGGTACTGGAACGACTCACCTTGTCCGCCCAAACTGGGCGTTGAGAAGCGTATCGGCTCTCAGCCCTGCGCGAACGACTGTCTCGGAATGCCAAGGAGCCCGGCCGCGATCGCCAGCCCAGCTACTGTGTGATGCATCCGCACCAATGATGAGAATTGCATCTTGAGCCTCCCTATCGTGCCGGTAGAATTGCGGCGAGACCCCGCTCGAGCGTCTCTTTGGTGATGGGGCCGGGGTTGACCACGCGGACGACGCCGTCGGACCCGATAAACACCGACGTCGGCACACCGATCAAGGCGTACAGCCTGCGCACCCGGCCCTTGTCGTCGAGCAGCACCGGAAACGGCATCTGAAACTCGGCGACGAACTTGCGGACGTCTTTCATCCCCTCCTGATCCGTCAAATTGATCGCCAGCACCTCGAGCCCAGTCTCCTTGTGCGCCTGGTACGCCGCGACGATGTCCAGCATCTCGCTGCGACACGGTTTGCACCAGGATGCCCAGAAGTTGATGAGCACAGGGCGGCCCGCGTAATCTGACAAGCTCGCTCCGGGACCGGCGAGCGTCTTCAATGTGAATTGGGGGGCCGTGAGTCCCGTGCGGTTACCGGTCTCGAGCGGCGGCGGTGCGGTCCGGTGGAGGTCCACCGGCGTCTGCGCGGGGAGTGGCGCGGCGGCGATGCCGAGCACCACCACGCTGGTCGGGATGAGCCACGAGCCCAGTACCATTTCCTGCGCCCCCTCGTTCTGCACGCCGCACGGCGGAGACACAGAGGCTGAACCGCCAACTCCAAATCGAGCGTTTCAAGTTGGACCAGCGGCCCAGTCCCGTCAAGAGGTAAGGTCGGTGCGAGAGGTCAACTGGCAGTCATTTTCTGGTCATCCGACGGCACGCCCCTACAACAATCCCGCTTCCGCAAAGCTCACATAGCGATCGCCCCCCACGATCACGTGGTCGTACACCGGCAGGTCGAGCAGCCGCCCGGCGTCGACCAGCTGCCGCGTCACCGCCCGGTCGTCCACCGAGGGCGTCGGGTCGCCGCTCGGGTGGTTATGGACGACGATGATGCCGGCCGCAGCCTCCGCGATGGCTGCCCGGAACACCTCGCGCGGATGGACGAGCGAGCTGTTCAGGATCCCCCGCGTGATCAGCCGATCGCCCAAGATCTGGCTCTGGCTCCCTAACGCAAGCACGTGGAACTCCTCGACCGCCAGATCGCGCAGTCGCCCGGCATACACACGCTGCACATCCGCGGGCCCGCGGATCCGCTCGGGCGGGGGCTCCGCCTCAGCGTCGACCCGCCGCCCCAGCTCCAGCGCGGCCGCCACGCGCGCGGCCTTGCCGCGGCCCACGCCCGGGATGCGCGCCAATTCGGCGAGCGGGCGGCCGCCCAGCCGGCGGAGCGAGCCGTCCACCAGGGCGAGCAGCTCGCCAGCGACCAGCAGCGCATCCCGCCCGGCGCACCCCGTCCCGAGGAGAATCGCCAGGAGCTCCTGCCCCGTCAGCGCGGCCGGGCCCACCGCCCAGAGCCGCTCGCGGGGGCGGTCGTGCTCGGGGTGCTCGGCGAGGCGCAGCGGCATGAGGGGAAACGTAGGTGCCGACTGGAAATATCCAGCACCGGAAAATTGCGAACTTGCCCTAACGCGCCTTCAATCCACCATTCACATCGCCGCCCCGTGGCACTTCTTGAACTTCTTGCCGCTGCCGCAGGGACACGGGTCGTTGCGGCCCACTCCCGCGTAGGGACTGCGGGCGAAGGCAGGCTCCGGCATGGCCGGCCGCGGCCCACGCGTGGGCGCCGGCTCGCTCGACGTGATCAAGCCGTCCGCCGCGGGCTTGGTCGCCACGACCGGCGTAGAGCGGCGTCCCCCTCCGCCCCCCGGCTGCCCACCTGCCGGCCCGGTCAGGGTGCGCGCCGGCGAGCGCAGCGACGTGGGCGGGGCGCCGCCCGGGACCGCGATCTCGATCGGCATGTTGCGCCACCAGTCCTTGAACCACCCCTCGGCGAACGTGTTCTCGACGTCGCTCATCAATCCCTTGAACATGTCGAACGCTTCGGTCTTGTACTCGACGAGAGGGTCCTTCTGCCCCCAGGAGCGGTAGTAAATGCCCTCGCGCAGCTGATCGAGGTCGTACAGGTGGTCCTTCCACTTTTCGTCGATCACGCCGAGCATGAAGCGCGACAAGGCCCGCTCCCCCAGACGCACGGATCCGGCCTGCGCGCCGAGCTGCGCCTCGACATCTTTTTCCATGCCCTTCAGGCTGGCGAGCTTCGCCTCGAACGCCTCGCGCGCCGCCTGCTGCACGGCCCGCACCAGATCGTCGCGGTTGTGAATCACCGTCGGATCGGTGACGCCGGGCACCGAGATCAGAAATTTCTGTAAGAACTCAGTCTCGATGAGCGGGCGGTCCCACTGGCCGGGGTCGTCGAACTCCGCGACGAGCCCGTCCGCGAGGCGCTCGACCGCCGCCTCGACCATACGCAAGGCTTCCGCTTTCAGCTCCTCGCCTCCCTCCAAGGCGAATAGCCGCAGCGAGTAGATCACCTCGCGCTGCTGGTTCATCACGTCGTCGTACTCGAGGAGCTTCTTGCGGGCCTGGAAATGCTGCAGCTCGACGCGCTTCTGCGCCTGGCCGATGGCGCCCGTGACCCAGGGGTGGGTGATGACTTCCCCTTCCTCGGCGCCGGTGCGGTCCATCCAGCGGGCGATACGGTCGGACCCGAACAGCCGCATCAGGTCGTCCTCGAGCGAGAGGAAGAACACGCTCTGCCCGGGGTCGCCCTGGCGGCCCGACCGGCCGCGCAGCTGGCGGTCGATGCGGCGCGCTTCGTGCCGCTCGGTGCCGATGATCACGAGGCCGCAGGGTGGGTCCTCGTAGCAGCCCAGCTTGTTGATCTCGGGTTGCGTGAGATCGGGCCGTTCGACCTGCTGCCCGAACGCCGGCTCGTGCGACGTGATGCCGCACACTTGACACTTCTTCACGCCGGGGCCGAGCTTGATGTCGGTGCCGCGGCCGGCCATGTTGGTCGCGATGGTGATGGAGCCCGCCTGACCCGCTTGCGCCACGATCTCCGCTTCGCGCTGGTGCTGCTTGGCGTTCAGCACCTCGTGCTTCAAGCCGCGCCGCTTGATCATGCGGGACAGCGTCTCTGACACGTCGACGCTCACCGTGCCGACCAGCACCGGCAGCCCGCGCTGATGCTGCCGCTCGATCTCGTCCATGATCGCGTTGTACTTCTCGCGCCGCGTCTTGTAGATGAGGTCGTGCTTGTCGATGCGCCGCACCGGGCGGTTGGTGGGGATCACCATCACGTCGAGCTTGTAGATCTCCCAGAACTCCCGCTCCTCGGTCTCCGCTGTGCCGGTCATGCCGGCGAGCTTGTGGTACATGCGGAAGTAGTTCTGGATCGTGATGGTGGCGAGGGTCTGGTTCTCCTCCCGGACGGCCACGCCCTCCTTCGCCTCGACCGCCTGATGCAGCCCGTCGGACCAGCGACGCCCGTGCATGAGGCGGCCGGTGAATTCGTCGACGATGAGGACCTGCCCGTCCTGCACGACGTACTCCACGTCCTTGTCGTACAGCGCGTGGGCCTGCAGCAGCTTGTGGATGATGTGCAGCGTCTCGCTCTTCTGAGCGTATTCGGACTCCACGACACGCCGCCGCTCGACCTTCTCCTTGGCCGAGAGCGTCTCATCGTGATCGATCTCGTGCACCGCGTGCGAGATGTCGGGCACCACGAACAGCGTCGGGTCCTCCGGTGACATGGTCTCAACGCCCTTGTCGGTGAGATGGACCGAACGGCCCCGCTCATCCATCACGAAGTAGAGATCGTCCTCGACGTCCCGCATCTTCTGGTCGCGGGCCGGGAGCTTGCGGTCCGCCAGGCGGTCGAGCTCCACGCGCTGCACCTGGGACTTCACGCCCGTCTCCTGGAGCAGCTTCATGAGCTTCTTGTTCTTCGGCATCCCGAGCTGCGCCTTGTAGAGCAGCACGGCGGCGTCGTAGGTGGTCTTCTCGTCGGCGAGCAGCGGCTCGGCCCTCGCGATGAAATCGTTCACCACGGCCGTCTGCTTGCGCACCAGCTGGACGACCTGCGCGTTGTACAGGGCGTATTTCTCGTTCGACTCCGTGCCGACGGGGCCCGAGATGATGAGCGGGGTGCGCGCCTCATCGATCAGGATTGAGTCGACCTCGTCGATGATCGCGTAGGCGTGACCGCGCTGGGCGCGGTGGTCCGGCGAGATCACCATGTTGTCGCGCAGGTAATCGAAGCCGAACTCGTTGTTCGTGCCGTAGGTGATGTCGCACAGGTACGCCTGCCGCCGCTCCGGCGAGCCGGGCTCGGTATCGTCGATGCACCCGACCGTGAGGCCGAGCCACGTGAAGAGGTGCCCCATCCACTGCGAATCACGACGCGCGAGGTAGTTGTTGACCGTGACGAGGTGAGTCCCCCGCCCCGCGAGCGCGTTGAGGTACAGCGGCAGCGTGGCCACGAGGGTCTTGCCCTCGCCCGTGGCCATCTCGGCGATCCGGCCCTGGTGCAGCACGATGCCGCCGATCAGCTGGACGTCGTAGGGGACCATGTCCCACGTGAGCTCGTGCGCCGTCACGACCACCTTGCTGCCGAGCAGCCGCCGGCACGCTTCGCGGACCGTGGCGAATGCTTCCGGGAGGAGCTCGTCCAGCGCGTGCTGCACCGCGGTGGCGAGCGCCTGCTCCGCCTTGCCGAGCTGATCGGACAGGCGCAGCCGCTCCTCGGCGTCGGGGCAGTCGTGCTTGGCCCGCCGCAGCCGCTCCACTTCCGCCGCGAGCGCGCCGGTGCCCTCCGCAATACGGGCGCGGAACTTGGGCGTCTGAGCCTGGAGGTCGGCGTCGGACAGATCCTTGAGCCGCACTTCGTGGCCGTGGATCGCGTCGACCACCGGTTGAATCCGCTTGAGCTCGCGCTGGAAGCGCGTGCCGACGAGCTTGGTGACGAGCTGTTTGAACATCAGTCCTCTAACGATACAACCCGCGCGCGGCGATGTAGTCGCGCACCGCGTCGGGCACCAGATACCGGATGGACCGGCCGCGCCCCACCCGCTCCCGCACCAGCGTGGCCGAGATCCCTACGCTCGGCACCTCGAGCACGCGCCCGATCAGCGGGTGGCACGGCACGGCGGCACCGGGGCGCGCGAACACGGCCAGCTCGGCGAGCCCCGGGAGCGCCTCGACCTCGTGCCAGCTCGAGAGCTCCTGCGCCGCGTCCGCCCCCAGGAGTAACGTGAAACGGTTCCCCGGCTCGCGCCGCGCCAGCGCCTGGAGCGTCCGGACCGTGTAGGACGGCGGGGGAAGCGTGAGCTCGATGCGTTCGACGGCGAGCCGTGGATTGCCCGCGACGGCGAGGTCGAGCATCTCGGCGCGCTGCTCGGGCGTCGCGCCATGCGCGGCCCGCTTGAACGGCTGTTCGCGCGCCGGCACGAACCGCACAGTCGTGCCGAGTTGCTCGGCCGCCGCCTCCGCCACGATGAGATGCCCGAGGTGCACCGGGTCGAATGAGCCGCCGAACAGGACCTCCACGCGGGCTCAGGACGGTGCGGGCGTAGACGCCGTCCCGACGCTCGTGTCGGCCGGGCAGGTCTGCTCCAAACCGTCCGCATGCGGATAGAAGCGGCGCAGGTGGGAGCAAGTCTCCTTCAATTCGTCCGTGTACTTGATCGCTCGATAGATCTCGACCAGACGCATCAGCGCGTCCGGCACCCGGGACGTGCCGGGGTAGCTCGCAATGACGTCCTTGAAATAGATGATGGCCGAATCGTAGGCGTGCACCCCGAAGTGCTTCAGATAGAACATCCCGTTCTTGTAGTCCTTCTCCGCGAACCACTCCCGCAACTGTTGCACATGCAGCTGGGCACGCGCCGCCGCCGTCGTGCCAGGATAACGGCCGGCAAGCTCCTGGTAGATCGCGAGCGCCGACTGGCCGTACGTGGGATCGAGTTCGGGACGCCGCCACAGACGCAAGTTGGCGTCGCCCGCTCGCAGCAGCGCGAGGGGCGCGTACTCACTGGTGGGATATTGGTCCGCCACCTGGCGGAACTCGTGGGCGGCCTGGACCTTGTCCCCGGTCTGGAAGTAGCACTCCGCCAGATAGTAGTGCACCTCCGCCAGCTCCGGCTGCGTGGGCCCGAGCTCGAACGTCAGGCGCCGCAGGGACACCGACGCATGCGTACAATCGCCGCTGTGAAACTGCCGGCGCGCGCGCGCCAGCTCGACGTCGGGCTGCGACGCCGGCGTCAGCTTCGGCCCCTGACCACACGCCGCGAGGCCGGCCAAGGCGATCAAGCAGAGTCGGGTCATCGTCCTCACGGCTTCTGCTACGGTTTCGGGGGGGTGGTCGACGGCGCGTCGGCCTTCCCCAGCGCGTTGATCTTCTCGTGCGCCCGCTGCGACAGGGTGTCCCCTGACCGGCCGCCCGACAGCACCTGCTGGTAGTTGTCGAGCGCGTCCGGGATATCCCCTTGCGCGAGCTTCACGTCGCCGAGGCCAAGGAACGCTCCGCGCACCACTTCCGGGGGTGACCCCGGCGCTGAGGCGCGCCGAAACCAGTCCTCGGCGTCGGTGGGCTTGCCGTCGGCGAGCAGGCGCTGGCCCTCGACCAGGGCGCACAGCCCCAGCCCTTCGCGCGCCCCTTCGGTGACGGCGGGCTCGTGCTGGCGGCGGATCACGCTCTCGAACACCGGCACGGCGGTGCTGCACGCCCGCGCCCGCACGGCGGCCATGCCGTACACGAAGAGCAGAGAATCCGCGCTGCGCCCGTTCCCCGCCGCGGCCACGGCGCTCGGCAGCAGCGCGAGCGCCGCACCCGTGTCACCGCGCTGCGCGGCATCCAAGGCGGCGAGCCGGGTGTACTTGCCCAGCGGCCGGCTCGGCGACACCGTGCGCAGCCCCTGGAGCGCATTCGCCGCCGCGTTGCGGTCGTTCGCCGTGAGTGCGGCGCGGACCAGCCGCTCGAGGCCATCGGCGGCTTCCGGAGCGCGCGAGCGGTCGTTCTGTCCCAGGGCGACGTACTGCGCGACGGCCAGGGCATACTCGCCGGTGTGCAGCGCCGCGGCGCCCGACTTGGCGGACAGGTCCGCGCTCCCCGGGTGCGCCTTCAGTCCCAGCTGGTACTCCGCCAACGCATTGCGGTACTCTCCCGCCGCGTAGGCGCGGTCGCCCAGCTCTTCATGATCGGCCGCACTGCGCGAGCAGGCCCACACCAGTACGAGGCCCGCGACCCCCAATGGTCTCACGGCTTCTTCCTCTTGCCTCCCTTGCCCTTCCCGACAGGAGGGGGCGCGTCCGAGGACGCGGGATCGCCGGCGCCCACCGGCGCCACCCCTGTGTCGTTGCGAGCCAACATGGCGAGATACGCCTCCACGCGGGGATCCTCCGGCCGCCGCTCGCGGCACGCTTCCCACACCTGCTTCGCCCCGAGCCCGTCGCCCGCGAGGTAGCACGCCAGCCCCAGCATCGCGGCGGCATCCAAGTACGTCGGGCGCGCCCGCACGATGATCTCGAAGTGGTCCCGGGCGTCGAGGGCGCGGCCCGCGTGCAGCAGCATCCGCCCCAGCTTATACCGCAGGTCGTGAAACGCGGGTCCGAGGGCGAGTGCCGCGTGATACTGGTCGATCGCCTGCGACAGCGCCCCGGCCTCGTCGTAGGCGTCGCCCAGCGCGGCGTGCTGGTTGGCGAGCTTGGCCGCCACATGGGCGGGCAGGCCCTGGCGCGACTCGCCGCCCACCTGGGCCGCCCGCCGGAACGCCGCGTCCGCCTCGGCCTCGCGCCCCAGCTCGTTCAGCACGATGGCCCGATGAACGAGCGCCTCGACGTAGCGGGCATTCAGCGCCAGCGCCCGGTCGAGCTGGGCGAGGGCCTGCGCCTGTTGGCCGACGAGCGAGTAGGACAATCCGAGAAGGTGATGCGCGTCGGCGAACGCCCGCCCGCTGGCGACGACCTCCTCCAACAGGTGGATCGCGCCGTAGTAGTCCTGGAGCTCGAAGCGCTCGCGGGCCTGGGCCACGAGGTGCTCAGGACTGACGTCCATGGACCTCCTCGTACCAGCGCACGAAGTGTGGGATCCCCTCCTCGATGCCGACCTTGGGCCGGTAGTCGAGCTCGCGCTCCGCGCGCCGCAGGTCGGCCGCCGTCAGCCGCACGTCCCCCGGCTGGTCGGCGTGTCGCTCGATGCGTACGCTCCGCCCCAGGGTCCGCCCGATCAGCTCGATCAGCCGGTCCAGCCGCACCCGCGCACCGCCACCGATGTTGAGCGGTTCGGCGCGCCCGCCCGCGCGCGGACGGCCGGTCCACTCCACGGCGGAAAGGACGCCGGCCACGCAGTCCGTAATATAGGTATAGTCGCGCTCGCTCGACCCGTCGCCGTGCATCCGCACCGGTTGGCCCTGAGCGATCAGGCTCGTGAAGCGATGGATCGCGAGATCGGGGCGTTGGCGTGGGCCGTACACCGTGAAGAAGCGCAGGCAGGCGATCTGCATGCCGTACAGGTGGGCGAACGCGTGCGCCATGAGCTCTCCGGCGCGTTTACTCGCGGCGTACGGCGAGATCGGCCAGACCGCCGCCGCGTCCTCCGCGAACGGCGCGGGCGTCGCGTCGCCGTACACCGACGACGACGACCCGAACACGACCCTGCCGATCCCGGCGCGCCGCGCCGCTTCGAACACGCGGACCGTCCCGGTCACGTTCGCTTCACTGTAGGAGGCCGGATTCTCGAGCGAGGGCCGCACACCCGGCTTGGCGGCCAGATGCAGCACGACCGCCATCCGCTCGACCGGCAGCGGGTCGTGGGCCACATCCGCTTCGAGGAAGCGGAACCGCCGCTCGCGCAGGAGGTCGGCGAGGTTGTGCTCCTTCATCGCGCGCGGGTAAAAGGGGTCGAAGTTGTCGACCCCGACGACCTCGTCGCCCCGTCTGATGAGCGCTTCGCACACGTGGGAGCCGATGAACCCTGCGGCCCCGGTCACCAGGATCCGCAGGCTCACTTGCAGACGAGCGTGCGGAAGTACTCGATGGTGTGCCCCAGCCCCTGGTCGAGGGAGACTTGGGGCTCCCAGCCCAGGGTCGCACGCGCGCGTGCGATGTCCGGCTGGCGGACCTTGGGGTCATCGACGGGGAGCGGCCGCTCCACGATCGGGCTGCGGCTGCCGGTGTGCCGCAGGACCAGCTCGGCGAGCTGCCGCACGGTGAACTCATTCGGATTGCCGATGTTGGTAGGGTCGGCATCGCCCCGCTCGAACAGCCGAACGATCCCGTCGATCAGGTCGTTCACGTAACAGAACGAGCGCGTCTGCGAGCCATCGCCGTACACGGTGAGCGGCTCGCCCCGCAACGCCTGCACGATGAAGTTCGACACGACCCGGCCGTCGTTGGGTCGCATGCGCGGGCCGTAGGTATTGAAGATCCGCACGATGCGCGTATCGAGCCCGTGGTAGCGGTGGTAGGCCGTGGTGATGGCCTCGGCGAAGCGCTTGGCCTCGTCGTAAACCCCGCGCGGGCCCACGGGGTTCACGTGACCCCAGTAGCTCTCGGGTTGCGGATGCACCAGCGGGTCGCCGTACACTTCGGAGGTCGAGGCGAGCAGAAAGCGGGCCCGCTTCGCCTTGGCAAGGCCCAGCGCCTTATGCGTGCCGAGCGAGCCGACCTTTAGAGTCTGGATCGGCAGCTCGAGGTAGTCGACCGGGCTGGCAGGGCTGGCGAAGTGGAGCACGCCGTCGAGCGGCCCCTGAAGCTCGATGAAGTTGGTGACGTCGTGCAGCACGAACTGAAAATCGCGCTGGTCCCGCAGGTGGGCGATGTTGTCCGGGGCACCGGTGACGAAGTTGTCCATCCCCACGACGCGATGGCCCAGCGCAAGCAACCGGTCGCACAGGTGCGAGCCGAGGAATCCCGCGGCCCCCGTTACGAGGACGCGCATGCCAGCGGGCGACCGATGCTGTCGTAGGTGAACCCCAGCCGGGCGAGGCGCGCCGGATCGTAGAGATTCCGGCCGTCGACGATCAGGGGCCGGGTGAGTAATTGCTTCATCTTTGCGAAGTCTGGATTCCGATACTCGAGCCACTCGGTGACGATGGCCAGCGCCGCGGCGTCCGGCAGGGCGTCGTACGCCTGCGCGGCGTAGGTCACCCGATCGCCGAGGTAGCGGCGCGCCGTTTCGAGCGCCGCGGGGTCGTGGACGCGCACCTTCGCCCCGGCGCACAACAGCTCCTCCACCAGGACGAGCGCCGGGCTCTCACGCACATCGTCGGTTTCCGCCTTGAAGGCGAGTCCCCAGATCGCGAACGTCTGGCCCTTCAGGTTGCCGTCGAAGTGGCGCTGCAGCTTTTCGAACAGCACCCGCTTCTGCCGTTCGTTGGCGAGCTCGACGGCGTCGAGCAGGTCGAGCGGCACGCCTTTCGTCGCGGCCGTGCGCATCAATGCTTTGACGTCCTTGGGGAAGCAGGAGCCGCCGTAGCCCGGTCCGGGGAACAAAAAGGCGGAGCCGATCCGCCGGTCCGTGCCGATACCCTTGCGGACGTGGGTCACGTCCGCCCCGACGGTCTCGCACAAGCGCGCGATCTGGTTCATGAACGAGATGCGGGTCGCGAGCATCGCGTTGGCCGCGTATTTCGTCATCTCCGCCGAGGGGATGTCCATGAAGATGATCGGGTTTCCCGTGCGCACGAACGGGGCGTACAGCTCGCCGATCACTTGGGCCGCCTCCGGGGAATCGACCCCCACGATCACGCGGTCCGGCTTCATGAAATCTTCGACCGCGGCGCCTTCCTTCAGGAACTCGGGGTTGGAGCACACGCGGAACGGCACGCTCGTGTGCTTCGCGACCTCCGCCCGCACCAGCTCCGACGTGCCGACCGGTACGGTGCTCTTGGTGACGACGATCTTCGAGCGATTCATGTGCCGACCGATGGCCCGGGCCACGTCCAGCACGTGCTGGAGGTCCGCAGAGCCGTCCTCGTCGGGCGGGGTGCCGACCGCGATGAAGACGATATCCGAGCGCTCGATCGCCCCAGGCACGTCGGTCGTGAACTGGAGGCGGCCGCCGCGCTGGTTGCGCGTCACCAAGGGCTCGAGCCCCGGCTCGTAGATCGGCAGTTGGTTCTGGCGCAGCTGTCCGATCTTACCCTCGTCGACGTCGGCGCAGATCACATCGTTGCCGGTCTCGGCGAGACACGCCCCCACCACGAGCCCCACGTACCCGGTGCCGATGACGGCGACGTTCATACGCTCTTCCCGCGCCCGCCGGCCAGCGCGTTCCGCGTGTCCACGACGAGGCGGGCGTGCCGCGCCACGAGGCCGTAGTCCACATCCGAGTGATCGGTCACAATGAGGACGCAGTCCGCGCCCTTAAGCGCCTCGGGGGTGAGCGGCACCGACTTCAATTCCAGGTCGTCGTCCTTGAGCTTGGGCACGTGGGGATCGTGATAATCGACGATCGCGCCGTGCCGGCGCAGCAGGCGGATCACGTCGAGGGCGGGGCTCTCGCGGATGTCCTCGATGTTCTTCTTGTAGGCCACACCCAGTACGAGCATGCGGCTGCCGCGCACCGCCTTGCTCTGCTCGTTGAGCCGGTCGACCGCGCGGGCCACCCAGTACTCGGGCATCGCCGCGTTGATCTCCCCGGCCAGTTCGATGAAGCGGGTGCGGTAGTTCAAGGTGCGCATCTTCCAGGCGAGGTAGTGCGGGTCGAGCGGGATGCAGTGCCCGCCGACGCCAGGGCCGGGCGTGAACTTCATGAACCCGAAGGGCTTCGTGGCGGCGGCGTCGATCACCTCCCACACGTTGACACCGAGCTTGTCGCACACGATCGCCATTTCGTTCACCAGCCCGATGTTCACGCTGCGAAACGTGTTCTCGAGAATCTTGACCAGCTCCGCCGCCTCGGTGGAGGAAACAGGAACCAGTCGCTCGATCGCCGGCCCGTAGATCGCGAGCGCGACCCGGCGGCACGTCTCAGTGATTCCGCCGACCACCTTGGGCGTGTTGTGCGTGTTCCACTTCGGGTTGCCCGGGTCCACGCGCTCCGGGGAAAACGCGAGGAAGAAGTCCTCACCGACCTTGAGGCCCGTGCCCTCGAGCGCCGGCAGCATCAGCTCCCGCGTGGTACCGGGGTAGGTCGTGGACTCCAGCACGATGAGCTGGCCGCGCCGGAGCGACTGCTTCACGGAATTCGTCGCGGCCAGCACATAGCTCACGTCGGGGTCCTTGGTCTTCGAGAGCGGCGTGGGCACACAGATCGACACGACGTCGGGCTCCCGCAAGCGGGAGAGGTCGGTGGTCGCCGCGAACTTCCCCTCTTTGGCGAACCCCGCCACTTCGGAGCTCGGGACGTCCTGCACGTGGGAACGCCCGGCCCCGACTGCGTCCACCAGGGGCTTGCTGACATCGAAGCCGAGGACCCGGAACCCGACGCGCGCGAATTCCATCGCGAGCGGCAGGCCCACGTAGCCCAGCCCCACGATGCCGATGAGCGCGGAGCGGTCCTGCGCCTTCGCAATCAGGCTGTCCGCAGCGGACTTGGCCGTGGCCGTCGTCATAGGTTCACCGGAGCCCCGCCGGCGGCGAGTGACCGGGTCGCCGCATCGAGCACGCGCACCACACGCACGCCGTCCGCGGCGCCCGCCCGCGGCGCCTCGCCGTCGCGCGCGACGCGGATAAAGTGGCCCAGCTCGGCCGCGAGCGGCTCGATGTTCGGGATCTTGGGGATGAAGATATCACCCTCGCGGATCGCCAGACTCTCCCCGTACGAGGCGTACTCGGGTGGGCGATCCACGCCTTTGTCGTAAATGCGCAGCTTCTCGCGCGGCTCCATGTCGTCGAACACTACCATCTTTTTCGCCCCCACCACGGTCAGCTTCCGCTCCTTATGTGGGTCGAGCCAGGACAGCTGTACGTGCGCGAGGATGCCGCTGGCGAATTCCATGGTGAGGAAGACTACGTCCTCCACCCCCGGCTGGAGGTAGCTCCGCCCCTGTGCCGCGACCCGGGTCGGCTGGTCGTCTAGCAAGTAGAGTGCCATCGATACGTCGTGTGGCCCGAAGCTCCAGAGCGCGTTCTCATCGGCGCGCACCTGGCCGAGGTTCACGCGCAACCCGTAGAGATAGAAGAGCTTACCAAGCTCCCCCTGGCGCACCAGGGCGCGCAGCCGCTCCACCGCCGGATGGAACACGAGCAGGTGACCCGCCGCGACCGCCACCTGCCGCTCGGCCGCCGAACGGGCGACGGCCTCGGCGTCCTGCACGCTCAGCGCGAACGGCTTCTCGACCAAGCAGGGCTTGCCGGCCGCGATGCACTCGAGCGCCAGCTGGGCGTGGGTCGTGGCGGGCGCCGCGACGATCACCGCGTCCACGCGCCGCAGCAGATCGGCCATCTCACCCGTGACGTGCGTCATCGGGTACTGCCGCGCCACGCGGTCCCGCACCTTGGGGTCGCGGTCGCACACCGCCGCGAGCTCGGCGTCCGCGAGCGTCGCGACCGTGCGGACGTGGTTCCGCCCCCAGGCGCCCGCGCCGACGACGCCGAGCTTCAAGCGGCTCACCGGTAGAACCCACGGATCGCTTCGATCACATAATCGAGCTGATCGCGAGACAGCTCCGGGTAGACCGGCAGCGAGAGCACCTCGGCGGCCGCCCGCTCCGCTTCCGGGAACGCGCCGCGCTTGTAGCCCAAGTGGCTGAAGCAGTTCTGCAGGTGCAGCGGCACCGGGTAGTACACCGCGGTGCCGATCCCCTTGCTCTTCAAGTGCGCCTGGAGCGCGTCGCGCCGCTCGACGCGCACGGTGTACTGATGGAAGATGTGCTCGTTGCAGCCGTCGACGGCCGGCGTCGTCACCGGCGCGAGCCCCGCCAGGGCCTGTGTGTAGTACGCCGCGTGCTCGCGCCGCCGCGCGGACCAGCCGGCGAGGTGCGGGAGTTTGGCGAGCAGCACCGCCGCCTGGAGTGTGTCGAGTCGCGAGTTGGTTCCCACCTCGTCGTGGTGGTACTGCTTGGCGCCCCCGTGCAGCCGCAGCTTGCGCAGCCGTTCGGCGACCCCGGCGTCCGAGGTGACCATCATCCCCCCGTCGCCCCACGCGCCGAGGTTCTTGCTCGGGTAGAACGAGAAAGCCGTTACCCACCCCAACTCGCCCGCCAGGCGCCACTGGCCATCCACGCGGCGCCGAGCGCCGAGCGCTTGCGCGGCGTCCTCGACGATCGGCAACCCACGCGCGGGCATAGGGAGCAAACGCTCCAGCGCGGCCATCTGCCCGTATAGATGCACCGGAACGACGGCGCGCGTCCGCGGCGTGACGGCCGCGGCAACGCGGGCGGGGTCGAGGTTGAAGGTGTCGGGCTCGATGTCGACGAACACGGGAGTGCCACCGGCGTTGTGGATCGTGCCCGCGGTCGCGAAGAACGTGAACGGAGTGGTGATCACCTCGTCGCCCGGCCGGAGCTGCAACGCCTTGAGCGGGAGCAGCAGCGCATCGGTACCGCTGGCGCAAGCGATCCCGTGCTGGGCCCGCGCCAGCCGGGCGATCTCCAGCTCGAGCTGTGCCACGGCCGGCCCCATGACGAACTGCTGCGACTCGATCACCGCCTGTACGGCAGGAAGCACGCTGTCCCTGATGGCGCGGTACTGCGCCACGAGATCCAGAAGAGGCACGTTCACAGGGTCTGTATCCTTCGAAGGGGCAACAATTTATTCGGGGCGGCGGGGCGGGGCAATCGGGCGCAGCACGCCATTCGACTCGGCGTAGGTAGCGCCGCACGCCGCGCACGCGCTCCGCCCGCCCGCCACCACGAGCCGCTCCCCGCATTGGCACATCCACCCGACGCGCCGCGCCGGGACACCCAGCATCAGACCGAACGCCGGAACGTCGGCAGTCACGACGGCGCCCGCGCCGATGAAAGCATACTCGCCCAGGGTCACGCCGCATACGATCGTCGCGTTGGCGCCAATCGAGCTGCCCCGCCGTACGAGAGTCTTGCGGTACTCGTGTTTGCGGGAGACGTGGGAGCGAGGGTTCAGGACGTTGGTGAACACACAGGACGGACCGCAGAACACGTCGTCTTCGAGTACCACGCCCTCGTAGATCGAGACGTTGTTCTGAATCTTCACGTTGTTGCCGATCTGCGTCCCGGGCATCACCACGACGTTCTGTCCCAGACTGCAGCGCTCCCCGATCACGGCGCCGGGCATCACGTGGCAGAAGTGCCATATCTTGGTGTCCTTGCCGACCCGAGCGCCTCCGTCGACGTAGCTGGACTCGTGGACAAAGTAGTCGGCCACTAGCCGACCACCTTGACCTCGAGCTCCAGCTCCACGCCCATCTTCTTTGCCACGGTCTTGCGGACGTGCTCGATCAGCTTGAGCACGTCGCTGGCCGTGGCGGTCCCGGTGTTGACGATGTAGTTCGCGTGCAGCGCCGACACCTGCGCGCCGCCGATCGTGAACCCCTTCAGGCCCGCCTCGTCGATGAGCGCGCCAGCCGTCCGCGGGCCGCCCGGGTTCTTGAACACCGAGCCGCAGCACGGCTGATCGAACGGCGTCCCCGCCTTGCGCCAGCGCAACAGCCGCCCCTGCAGCTCCTTCAGCTTGGCGGGCGGCTCCTCGATCAGCGCCAGCTTGGCCTCCAGCACGATCACGGTCCCCAGGTTGGACGATCGATACTTGTACGAGATCTGCTTGCGCGGCAGCTGCTTGAGCTTGCCCTTCGCGTCCATCGTGGTGACTTCCGTCACGACTTCGGCGAACTCCGCGCCGTGGCAGCCGGCGTTCATGTAGACGCCGCCTCCCACCGTGCCCGGAATACCGATGAAGCGCTCCACGCCCGCGAACCCTGCTTCGGCGGTGCGCCGCGCCAACAGGGGCGTCGGCAGGCCCGCGCCGACGATCGCGGTGGCGCCCTTCATCTCGAACCGGTCGAGCCCCTTGCCGATGCGGATCACGACGCCAGGGAAGCCGGTGTCCTTGACCAGCAGGTTGGAGCCCAGGCCGAGGACGAACCACGGCAGGCCGCGGCTTTGCGCGAGGTCGAGCGCCTTGACCACATCGTCGGCGTCGGCCGGGAGCACGAGGTAGCGTGCCGGCCCGCCGATACGGTACGTGGTGTAGCGCGCCAGCGGCTCGTTCTCGAGCACGCGCCCGCGGAATTTGACTTTGGGGGCGGGCGGCGGCACCGGGGCGGTCGCCCGTTTGGGCGCCGCCTTTCCTACCGTCTTGGCTTTGGCTACGACTTCGCGACCGGCGCGCGGCTTGCCGTCGGCGGCTTTGCCTCGTGCGGCTGCTTTTCGGTCCTGGTTCTTTCGTGCCATTCTTGGAGACTCCTCACGCTGCCCGTACGGCTGCGCAGAGCGATGATCGCGTCACAGGCGGCACTCGCCGCCGACATCGTGGTGGTATAGGGCACGCGGTGCACGAGCGCCGCGCGCCGGATCGCGTAATCGTCCGCCTGCGTGAACTTGCCGAGGGGCGTGTTGATCAGCAGCTGGACGTCTCCCGACACGATCAGGTCGATCGCGTTGGGACGTCCCTCGTGCACCTTCGCCACCCGCTCGGCCGGCACACCGCGCGCTCGCAGGTACTTCTCGGTCCCCTCCGTGGCCACGATCCGGAACCCCATCTCGTGGAAGCGCCGGACGATCGGGACCACCGTCGGCTTGTCCGAGTCGTTCACCGTCACCAAGATGCCACCCTCGAGCGGCAGGCTGCCGTCCGCGGCGATCTGCGCCTTGGCGAATGCCATCCCAAAGCTGTCCGCGAGTCCCATCACCTCGCCGGTCGACCGCATCTCCGGGCCCAGGATGGTATCGACCCCGGGCAGTTTGGTGAAGGGGAAGACGGCCTCCTTGACCGCCACCCCGCGGAGCGGAAGGTCATCGGGCAGCCCCAATTCGTCCAGGGTCCGGCCGACCATGACCGCCGCAGCGAGCTTGGCCAGGGACACCCCAGTCGCCTTGCTCACGAACGGAACGGTGCGGGAGGCCCGCGGGTTCACCTCCAGCACGTGGACGACCCCGTCCTTGATGGCGTACTGGACGTTGATGAGGCCGACCACGCCGAGCGCTTCCGCGAACGCCTTGGTGTAGCGCCGCATCTCCTCCACCTGGCGGTCGCCGATCAAATAGGGAGGGAGGACGCACGCCGAATCACCCGAGTGAACGCCGGCATCCTCAATGTGCTGCATCACGCCGGCGATCACGACGCGGCGGCCGTCGCTGATCGCGTCCACGTCCCCTTCGAAGGCGTCCTCGAGGAAGCGGTCGATCAGCACCGGGTGCTCGGGCGCGACGCGGGCGGCCTTCTCGAAGTAACCGCGCAGTGACGCGTCGTCGTACACGATTTCCATGGCCCGCCCGCCCAGTACGTACGAGGGCCGCACCAGCACCGGGTACCCGATGCGCTGGGCGACCCGCACCGCCTCCTCGACGGAGCGGGCGGTGCCGTTCGCCGGCTGGGTGATGCCCAGGCGCCGGGCCAGCGCCTCGAAGCGCTCGCGGTCCTCGGCGATGTCGATCGAGTCGGGCGGCGTGCCGAGGATGGGCACCCCGGCGGCCTCCAGCGGCTTGGTGAGTCGCAGCGGCGTCTGGCCGCCGAGCTGCACCACGACCCCCTTCGGCCGCTCCCACCGCACGATCTCGATCACGTCCTCGAACGTGAGCGGCTCGAAGTACAGCTTGTCCGAGATGTCGAAATCGGTGGACACTGTCTCGGGATTGGAGTTGATCATGATGGTCCGGTACCCCAGGTCGCGGAACGCGAGTCCGGCCCGGACACAGCAGTAGTCGAACTCCACGCCCTGACCAATGCGGTTCGGACCGCTTCCCAGGATGATGATCCCCCGCTCGCCGAACGGCTCGGACTCGGTCTCGGCATCGTACGTGCTGTAGAGATACGGCGTGGAGGACGGGAACTCGCCGGCGCACGTGTCCACCGTCTTGTAGACGGGATGGATGCCGAGCTCCCAGCGCCGCTGGCGCATCGCCTCCTCGGAGGTGCGGCGCAGCTCGCCGAGCTGCCGGTCCGAGAATCCGAGGCGCTTCATGCGGCGCAGCTCCGCCGGGCCGATGTCCCTGGCGCCCGCGAACCACCGCTCCGCCGCGATCAGCTCCTCCATCTGATACAGGAACCAGGGGTCAATGCCCGTCGCTTCGGCGATCGCCTCGACGGGCAGCCCCGCGAGCAGCGCCCGCTTGATCTGGAACACGCGCTCGGGCGTCGGGGTGCGGAGCGCCACGCGCAGGTCCTCGGGGCTGTCGCTCGTCACGCGGTCGTCGGCGAGCGTCGGGCCGAGCGTCCACCCGGACCGGCCAGCCTCGAGCGCGCGCAGCCCCTTCTGGAAGGCCTCCTTGAAGGTGCGGCCGATCGCCATCGCCTCGCCCACCGATTTCATCTGGGTGGTGAGGCGGAAGTCGGCCGTCGGGAACTTCTCGAATGCGAAGCGCGGGACCTTGACCACCACGTAATCGAGCACCGGCTCGAACGACGCCGGCGTCGTCCGGGTGATGTCGTTGGGCAGCTCGTCGAGCGTATAACCGACGGCGAGCTTGGTGCCGATGCGGGCGATCGGAAACCCGGTCGCCTTGGACGCCAGCGCCGAGCTGCGCGAGACGCGCGGGTTCATCTCGATCACGAGCATTTCGCCGTCGGCGGGGTTCACCGCGAACTGGATGTTGCACCCGCCCGCCTCGACCCCGATCTCGCGGATGATCGCGATCGCCGCGTCCCGCATCCGCTGATATTCGCGGTCGGTGAGCGTCATCGCCGGCGCGACGGTGATGGAATCCCCGGTGTGGACCCCCATCGGGTCGACGTTCTCGATCGAACAGACGATCACGACGTTGTCGCGGTGGTCACGCATCACCTCGAGCTCGAACTCCTTCCACCCGAGCACGCTGCGCTCGATCAGTGTGGTGTGCACGGGCGAGAGGTCGAGGGCGCGCTCGACCAGCTCCTCGAACTCGGCGCGATTGTACGCGACGCCGCCACCGGTGCCGCCGAGCGTGAAGGACGGCCGCAGGATCGCCGGGTACCCCGTCTCGGTCACGATCGTGAGCGCGTCCGCCACGGACGCGGCGACGCGTCCCACGGGCGTGGCGAGGCCGATGCGGCGCATCGCAGCGGCGAACTCGGCGCGATCCTCGGCCATCTGAATGGCGCGCGCGTTCGCGCCGATGAGCTCCACGCCGTGGCGCGCGAGCGTACCGTCGCGCGCCAGCGCCATCGCCACGTTGAGCGCCGTCTGGCCGCCCATCGTCGGCAGCAAGGCGTCGGGCCGCTCGCGCTCGATCACGCGCCGCACCCACTCGGGCGTGACGGGCTCGATGTAGGTGCGGTCGGCGAGCTCGGGATCGGTCATGATCGTGGCCGGGTTGGAGTTCACCAGCACGACCGCATAGCCCTCCTCCTTCAGGGCCTTGACCGCCTGCGTGCCCGAATAATCGAACTCGGCGGCTTGTCCGATCACGATCGGGCCGGACCCGAGCAGCAGGATCCGGCGGAGATCAGTGCGCTTGGGCATCGAGTACATCCCGCAGCATGTCGTCGAGCGAATGACTCGGCGCCCAGCCGGTCGCGGCCCGGAGCTTGGAGGCATCTCCGACGAGGTACGGCCGGGCATCGCGGCGGATTTGCGAGGCGTCCACCTCCCGCACCAGCCGGATCCCGAGGAGCTGCTCCAGCCGTGAGTGGATCGCCTCGAGCGTCACCGGCTGTCCCGAGGCGATGTTGTAGGTCTCGCCCGCGACGCCGCGCGTCAGCAGCCTCACGTAGGCATCGACCACGTCATCCACGTGCAGGAAATCCCGCACCGCGCTCAAGTCCCCCACGTTGACGGCCGGCGCGTTGGTCCGCTTGGCATGGCACAGGATCCGGGCGCGCGCCGGGATCCAGAAGCGCGGATCCTGCCCGGCCCCGGTATGCGGGAACGCGCGACTCACGATCACCCGCACCCCCGCCGCGCGCCACAGCTGCCACGATCCGAGCTCGCCGCCGAGCTTGCTCGCCGCGTATCCCGTCACGGGCGCGACGGGATCGCTCTCCACGTGCGGCCGGTCGGTGCGCGGGACATACACCTCGGCGCTCGACGCCACAAGGAGCAGCGGGGCGGCCCGGCGGCCCTTACTGACGTCGGCCAACTGCCAGGCGACCCGGGCGGTCCCATCGGCGTTCACGCGCCATGCGCGGGCCGGGTGCTCGTTGGCCTCGGACGCGAGGGCCAGGCCGGCGAGGTGCACCACCGCGTCGCACGGTGGCGCGACGCACGCGCGTACCGAGTCGTCGTCGGTGACGTCCAGTGAAACCCACGTGACACCCGTCGCCCGCGCGGCGGCCGGCGCGGCGGCCGCAGTGTCCGGCCCCCGGGCCCCGACCACCTCGTGGCCGTCCGTGCACAACCGGGTCACCAGCCGACTGCCCACGAACCCGTTGGCGCCGGTGACGAGCACCTTCACGTCACGCGCTCCAGGTCGGCGTCCACCATGAGCGTGACGAGCGCCCGAAAGTCGACGCGGGGTGCCCAGCCGAGCTCGCGCTTCGCTTTCGCCGGGTCCGCCTGGAGCGTGTCGACTTCCGCGGGGCGCACGAAACGCGCATCCACCTTCACGAACTTCTTCCAGTCGAGCCCCACATGCGTGAACGCGACCTCGCACAGCTCGCGCACCGTGTGCGTCTCGCCCGTCCCGACCACGTAGTCCGCCGGCTCGGGCTGCTGCAGCATGCGCCACATCGCGTCCACGTAGTCGCCGGCGAAGCCCCAATCACGGCGCGCGTCGAGGTTGCCGAGCGACAGCTCCCGGTCCTTACCCTTCACGATGCGGGCGACGCCGTAGCTCACTTTGCGGGTGACGAACTCGAGGCCGCGCCGCGGCGACTCGTGGTTGAAGAGGATCCCACTGACAGCGAACAGATCGTACGACTCGCGGTAGTTCACGGTGATCCAGTGGCCGTACACCTTGGCGACGCCGTAGGGGGAGCGTGGGTAGAACGGCGTCGTCTCGCGCTGCGGCGTCTCCTGCGCCTTGCCGAACATTTCGGACGAGCTCGCCTGATACACGCGTGCCTCGGGGCGCACGAGCCGCACCGCCTCGAGCAGGCGGGTCACCCCGAGCGCCGTGAACTCGCCGGTGAGGACGGGCTGGCTCCACGACGTGGGCACGAAGCTCTGCGCCGCGAGGTTATAGACCTCATGGGGCGCGGCATCCTTCATGACCGACGTGAGGGAATGCTGGTCCAGCAGGTCGGCAGGGACGATGTGGACCCGGTCGAGCAGATGCCCGATGCGCTCGTAGGAGTCGTGCGAGGTGCGCCGCACGACGCCGATGACCTCGTACCCCTTGGCGAGCAGCAATTCCGCGAGGTACGAGCCGTCCTGGCCGGTGATGCCGGTGATCAACGCGGTCTTGCGGGGTTGCCCGACCGCGCCGGCCGCTCTAGCTTTGGGTGCCCCGCCCCGACGGGCGGGCTCATGTTTCTTGGCGCTCATCTCTTCCGTGAGACAGGTCCATGGCGCGCGTGTGCGAGATCTGTGGCAAGGGCCCCATGACGGGGCACAACATCAGCCACGCGAACAACAAGACGAATCGCCGCTGGTACCCCAACCTGCAGCGCGTGCGTGCGGTCGTGAACGGTACGACGCGCCGGCTGCGGGTCTGCACCCGCTGCTTGAAGTCGAATCGCGTCACGAAAGCGGCCTAACGAAAAGGGGGACCCAGGGTCCCCCTCGCGCTCGAGCCGTTCCCCGCGGGACCCGTCACGCACCCAGCAGTTCGATCCGAGCCACCTCGGCGCCGTCGCCCACGCGATGGCCCAGCTTGATGATCCGCGTATAGCCGCCGGGACGGGCGGCGAAGCGGGGGCCCAGGTCCTTGAAGAGACGGTGGGTCACTTCGCGATCCTTGATGCGCCGCTCCACCTGCCGGCGGGCGTGCAGATCGCCGCGCCGCGCCAGCGTGATGAGGCGCTCGGCGTACGGCCGCAGCTCTTTCGCCTTCGCCTCCGTCGTGACAATCCGGTCGTGGCGAAACAGGCTGGTGGCGAGATTGGCGAGCAGCGCCTTCTTATGGCTCGCCGTGCGCGACAGCTGCCGGCCCTTGGCGCGGTGCCGCATTACTCGCCCTCCCCTTCGGTGACCTGCGCCTGCGGCGGCGCACCAGGGTCAAGGACGCGCAGCTCTCCTTCGACTTCCTCGAGCCGCATCCCGAAGTTCAGCCCTTCGCGGCGCAACAGCTCGGCGATCTCCCCGAGCGCCTTCTCGCCGACGTTCTTCACCTTCAGGAGATCCTCCTCGCGGTACTGCACGAGGTCCCCGAGGGTGCGGATGTTCGAGTTCTTGAGCGAGTTGACCGACCGCACCGACAGGCCCACGTCGTCGATGCTGCGAGCCAGCACTTCGCGCAGCCGGCCCGTCGCAGCGCCGCCGTTGCCGGCGGGCTGCGCGGCCACCATCGGCACCTTGCCGAAGTCGACGAAGAAACGGAAGTGCTCCTGCGCCAGCGCCGCGGCGTACGCCACAGCGTCCTCCGGCGTGATCGTTCCGTTCGTCTCGACGGTGAGCGTGAGCCGATCGTAGTCGGTACGCTGCCCCACCCGCGTCTCCGCGACGGTGAAGTTGGCGCGCCGCACCGGGTTGTAGATCGAGTCGATACGGACGACATCGACGGGCATGGTGCGGTCGAGCGGATGCTGCTCGGCCTCCACGTAGCCGCGGCCCTTGTTGACGTACAGCTCGCCGCCGACGTCCCGATCGTCCTGCAGCGTGAACAGCAGCTGGTCGGGGTTCACGATCGTGACCGCGCTGTGCGCCTCGATGTCGCGGGCGTACACGGGCCCCGACTTCGCGTGCTTGATATGGAGCACCGCTTCGTCGACGTCGGGGGCGACGACCAAGGTCAGCTGCTTCAGCCGTTGGATGATCTGGTGCACGTCTTCGACGACGCCCGGGATGGTCTGGTGCTCGTGCACCACGCCATCCAGGCGGAACGCCCACACCGCGGCGCCGCGGAGCGAGGAGAGCAGCATCCGCCGCAGCGAGTTGCCGAGGGTGTAGCCGTAGCCCCGCTCCAGCGGCTGCAAGCGGAACTCGGCTGCGTTCTGGTTGTCCTCCCGCTTGGTCATCTCGACCAAATGGGGCCGGACGAGGCCGGTCAAATCGAGGGTCGTCATCACTTGGAATAGAGCTCGACGATTAGCTGTTCTTGAGCGGCGATCGGGATGGCGTCGCGGCTGGGCCGCTCCGTCATCTTGCCGAGCGCCTTGTCGGTATCGACATGAATCCACGACACGGGCTGCGAGCGGCCGAATTGCTCGAGCGCGAGCTTTACCTGTACCAGCTCGCGGCTCGCATCGGCGACCTGCACCTCATCTCCCAGGCGCACCCGGTAGGAGGGGATGTCCACCGTGCGGCCGTTCACTTTGATGTGACGGTGCCGCACCAGCTGGCGGGCCTGCCGGCGCGAGACGGCGAAGCCCATCCGGTACACCAGGTTGTCGAGCCGGCTCTCGAGCGCCACCAGCAACGCCTCGCCCGTCACGCCCGGCTCCTTCAACACGCGATCGAAGATGTTGCGGAACTGGCGCTCGGAGAGCCCGTAGATCCGCTTGACCTTCTGCTTTTCGCGCAGCTGCCGCGCGTACTCCGAAGCCTTGCGCCGGCGGCCGGAGGACTGGCCGTGCTGGCCGGGGGCGTAGGCGCGCCGCTCCACGGCGCACTTCTCCGTGAGACAGCGCGTACCCTTGAGAAACAGCTTCGTCCCCTCGCGGCGGCACAGCTTGCAGGCCGGTCCCGTGTAGCGCGCCATCGGTCAGACCCGTCGCTTCTTGGGCGGCCGGCAGCCGTTGTGCGGGATCGGCGTGACGTCGCGGATCGACCGGATCTGCAGCCCGGCGGTGGCGAGCGCCTGGATCGCCGACTCGCGCCCCGAGCCCGGCCCCTGGACGCGCACGTGCACCCGCCGCACGCCGAGGTTCATCGCCTCACGCGCCGCCTGCTCCGCGGCCACGGTGGCCGCAAACGGCGTGGACTTCTTCGAGCCCTGGAACCCGGCCTTGCCCGAGGAGCCCCACGTGATCGCGTTGCCCTGCATGTCGGTGATGGTAATGAGCGTATTGTTGAAGGTCGCCGTGATGTGGGCGATCCCCTCGGCCTCGACGACTTTTTTGGCGCGCTTCGCGCTCGCCGCTGCTGGCTTCGCTTGTGCCATTTACTTTTTCAGCACGGGCTTCTTCTTGCCCGCGATCGCGCGCCGCGGCCCCTTCTTGGTGCGCGCGTTGGTGTGGGTGCGCTGCCCGCGCACCGGCAGGCCCTTGCGGTGCCGCACCCCGCGATACGTCCCGATGTCCATCAGCCGCTTGATGTTCATCGCGACCTCGGTGCGCAGCGCGCCCTCGACTTTGTAATCGCGCTCGATCACCTGGCGCAGCCGCGCCACTTCCGCGTCGCGCAGATCACGCACCCGCGCGTCAGGACTGACCCCTGTCTCCGCGAGAATCTTTTTCGCGTTCGAGGGGCCGATCCCGAAAATGTACGGAAGAGCGTACTGAATTTTCTTGTCGCGCGGCAGATCCACGCCCGCTATGCGTGCCATTCCCTACCCCTGCCGCTGCTTGTGCTTGGGGCTGCGCTTGCAGATGACGCGGATGACGCCTCGCCGCTTGATCACCTTGCAATGCTCGCAGATCGGTTTGACGCTGGTGCGAACCTTCAACGGGGTCGGCTCCGGGAAACAAATCTGGAAAAAATCTAATTAAGTCTCGAACTATAGACGGGGTCGTAAGTTCGCGCAAGGGGCGTAATTACGGCCCCGTACTGCGCAACTCGACGAGTCGCCACGAGCCGCCCGCGTGTCGGAACCCCAGGAAGATCGTTTCCTGCCGCTCGTCCGATGTGCCGGTCACCACATAACGCCGCTCCAGCTCCGCATACCCCTTCCCCGACTCCAGTTCGTGCACGCCGCGCAGCGTCAGCGCCCGCTCCACCGCGGTGCGCCAGTGCCGGCGCAGCAGCTCGCTCGCCTGGGCCCGGTCGAGCGGCATCGACGGATCGGCGCCCGGGATCTGGAGCACGATGCTACCACCTTGCCCGATAAGGCGTTGGGGATCGTGGGCGAGCCACGCGCCGCGGGCGCGCTCGGCGGCGTCCGCGAGCGAGCCTTGCGCGATCACGAGCGCCACCCCCGCGAGCCACCACCTCATAGAGTCTCCAGCAGCCGCCGATACACAGCCTCCGGGTCCTTGGCCAGCGTGATCGGCCTGCCCACGACGAGGTGGGTCGCCCCGCTGCGCACGGCGTCGTCCGGCGCGACGCTGCGGGCCTGGTCGCCGGGCGGCTCCCCCGGGCCGCGAACGCCGGGCACGACGATCCAGGGATCGGGCCCGAGCGCCGCGCGCAGCAACGCCAGCTCGTGGCCCGACGCGACCACGCCGCGCAGCCCAGCCTGCAACGCGACCCGCGCGAGGCGCTCCGCCTCGAAGCTCAGGTCCGGCACGCCCCGGCCGACGACCTGCGCGAATCCGTCCGCATCATGCGACGTGAGAACGGTGACGCCGACGAGCGCCAGCTCGCCCGCGGCGGCCGCCGCGGCCGCGAGCATCGCCCGCCCACCGAGGCAATGGACGGTCGCCATCGCGGCGCCCAGGTCGCGAGCGGCCGTCACGGCGCCCGCGACCACGCTCGGGATATCGTGCCACTTGAGATCGAGGAAGACGCGCACGCCGCGCGCCTGGAACTCCCGCACCAGCGCCGGACCCTCGCGCACGTACAGCATCGAGCCGAGCTTCGCCCACGTGAGGCCTGGGAGGCGCGCCGCCACGGCCAGCGCCTCGCGGCCCGTCGGCACGTCGAACGCGACGACGAGCTCAGCCATGCGCGAGCTCGCGCGCGACCCGCGCGGGGATGCGCGGGTCCGCGAGCGCGGCCGTGCCGATCGCGATGAGCGCGGCGCCGGCGGCGAGATACTCGCGCGCGTCCGCGGCGCTGCGAATGCCGCCCACGCCGATCACTGGTATCCCGACCTGCTCGGCGACCTTGAGCGTGGCCAGCACGCCGATCGGCAGCAGCGCGGGCCCGCTCACGCCGCCGGATCCGTTGGCCAGCCGGTGATCGAGTCGCCCGGGAATGGTGTTCACGAGCGTCACGGCATCGGCGCCTTCATCCCGCGCGACGCGCGCCATCGCGACGATATCGGGCAGCACGGGCGACAGCTTGACCGACATCGGCTTGGTTCCGGCCGCCCGGCAGCGACGCACCAGCTCACGCAGTCCGTCGGGGGTCGCCCCGAACTCGAGCCCCCCCGCGCTGGTGTTGGGACAGGACGCATTGATCTCGAACGCCGCGATCACCGGTTGATCGGCGAGCCCGGCGATCACCTCGACATAATCCGCGACCGTGGCGCCCGCCACGTTCACGAGCACGCGCGCGCGCTTGAGCCGCCCCGCGAGCCACGGCAGCTCGTGCTCGCGCGCGGCGGCGAGCCCGGGATTCGCGAGCCCCACGGCGTTCAGCATGCCGCCGGCGAACTCCGCCACCCGCGGCGCGGGGTGGCCGCGCCGCGGCTCGGGCGTCACCGCCTTGGTGACGATGCCCCCCAGCGCGTCCAACTCGATCACGCCCTCCACTTCGCGGCCGAAGCCCGCGGTACCAGCAGCGAGCAGGACGGGATTAGGGAATTCGACGCCGAAGAGGCGGACCGCCGTCACAGCGAGTCCCGCGGAGACGACGCGGGCCGGCCCACCGGGCGTGGCCGGCGCGCCGGCTCGTCGTCGCGCTGTCCGGGACGCGGCCGCGCGCGGGCTGGGGGGGAAGCGGGCTGCCCGGCGCCCGCCGCTTCGAATGGCGGGTCGAGCGTGGGGCCGCGCGGCCCGGGCACCGGCGGCGCGACGCGCCTGACGAACGAAGCCTCCTGCAGCGCCTCCCGCTCCACGCCGAGCGACTGTGCCAGGAAGTCCTCCGCCGCCGCGAACGCAGGGCTGTCGGCGCCACGCAGGGCGAGCGTGTAGGGGGACGCGGGGTAGCGCGCGTCGAGTGCCGCGACGAGCGAATCGTGCGCGTCCGGGAGTACGGCGAGCGCTGCCACCAGGGCCTTGGGCGCGAACGGCGACCCCGGGTGGGTTCGTGCGAACCCGACGAACAACCGCCCGGCGAGGTGCGGCGCCGCCAGGGAATCCCGCACGAGCTCGGCGGTCCGGAACTGCCCCCCTTCCTGCACGTCCCCGGCATCGAGCACGTGACGGAGCAGCGCCTCGAGCGTACGTGCGTCGGCGGTCGCGGCGCCTTGGATTAGCCTGCCGAGCCGGGCGCGCAGGGCGACGAGGTCTGCCATGCTGTCGGCCTGGGTGGCCAGCACGCGGAGCGCCCGCACCCGCGCCTGCTGCCCTTCCAGCGAGTCCGGCATGAGGCCGACGACCTGAGCGTACCGGGCGCCCGCCGCCGGAGGACGCCCGGCGTTCAACAGCCGGTCGCCATCCGCCAGCAGCAGACGGCCTCGGGTCCCGGTGGGCAGGTGCCTCCCCTGCCGCATGAGCAGCCCGTCCAGCGCTCGACTGGCCGTGTCCGGCCCGGCGGAACGCGCGACATCCTCGAGCAGCGGCCCCCAATCGGTCTCGCGGACGCGGCGACGCGCCACCGTGTCGAGCAACGACAGCGCCTCCGGTGCTCGTCCCGCCGCGAGCAGCACGCGCGCCCGCGCCGGCGCGGCCGCGGAGCTCGCCGATCGACCATACCACTCCGCCGCGGAAGCATAGTCAGCCGCCAGCTCGGCCGCGCGCCCCGTGAGAAAGGCGGCCTCGGAGCGGCGTCCGGCATCGCGCGATTGCGTCACGTCGGCCACCTGATGCGCGGCCGTCGCCGGAGCGTTCCCTGCGAGCGTGCACTCGGCCTGCGCGAGCGCCGCGCGCTCGCGCAGCGCGTCCGACCGGATGGCGCGGGCGGCCGCGCCGAGCGGGACGGCGGCGCGGTCACACGCGCCACTCTTGGCGAGCGCCTCCCCCTGCAGGACGAGTGCGGGTTCGGCCCAGCGACTCCGGGGATGCTGCACGACGACGGACTCGGCCTTCACGGCGGCGCGCGCCCAAAAGGACCGCGCGTCGAAGGGGCTACCGCGCTGCTCCGCCCGGCGCGCTTCCTTCGCCAGCTGCTCGGCGCTCCACATCCCGTTGTAATAGACGCATCCGACCGCTCCGGCGGCGCCCGCCACCAGGAGCAGGATCGGCACGCGGCTCATCTGCCGCCTGCCGGCGCGGCGACGAGCTTACGCTCGAACTCGAGCAAATACGCCACGATGCCGTCGGCAATCGCCGACGCGATTTTGTGTTGTCCGAGGCTCGACGCGAGGAACGCCCCGTCGGTGCGGTTGGTCGCGAACCCGGTCTCCACGAGAACGGCGGGGCGCCGCGCCGTGGTGAGCACCATGAATCCCGCCTGCTGTACCCCACGGTCGCCGCCCGGGTGGACGGCGATGACCTTGTCCTGCACGAGCTCAGCGAGACGCGCCGATTCCCGCAAGTATTCGTTGAGCTGGAGGTCCTTCAGGATGAAGTCGACGGGCCCGCGTGATCCCCCCGCGGGCGCGCTCTCGAAGCGGAGCGCTTCGTTCTCCATCTTGGCGACGCGCTCCTGGTCCTCGGTCTTGGCGTCGGACAGGAAGTAGGTCTCCACACCACTGGTCCGCTCGACGTTCCTTCCGGCCGGCATGGAGTTGACGTGGATGCTGACGAACAAGTCGCACTCCGCCCGGCAGAACGCGCCGCGGTCCGCGAGGTCGATCAGCGTGTCGCTCGTGCGGGTGAGCAGCGCCGCGATCCCCCGGCGGGCGAGCTCGGCCCGCAGCAGCCGTGCGACGGCGAGCGTGATGTCCTTCTCAACCAGCCCCCCGGAGAAGAACCGACCCGGGTTCCCCGGGTCCGCGCCGCCGTGGCCGGGATCGACCACAACCGCGTGGTGGTGGCGCAGACCGGTGAGCGGATTCGGCGCCGCGGACGGACGACCGACGGGCGGGGGGGCGGGAGTGGCGGGGGAAGCGGTGGCCGGGGGCGCGGCGGCGACGGGTCCCGCGACGGGGAGCTCCTCGAGGCGCGTGGCCCCCGGACTCCAGTGATACCGCGCGCCCAGCGCCCGTGGCAGGCAGTCGGCGAGCCAGTGCAGCGGCAGGAACAGCGTGTCCCGCGCGACGTAGGGCTCTCCCACGAGCTCGTAGACCACGCCGCCGGCGCGTACGAACGGCGCGCCGAGCTGGAACACGAAGACCGAGCCACCGAGCGCCACGGAGGCGCGCGACCCTTCGACGACCACGGTGAGGCCGAGCGGCCCCGCGAGCAGGGGTGCCGCCACGGCCGAGCTGCCGCGCTCCGTCGAAATCGGGACGATCGTCTCGCCGCGCGGTGTGACAATGATGACCGTCTGCGGCGGAGCGACGAGCAGGAGGAGGCAGGCGAGGCGGATCATCCGCGGCGGGCCCGCGTGTGACGGGCCAGTTCCCGCTCTTCGGCGCGGCGCTTCAGGTCTTCTCGCTTGTCATGCAGCTTCTTCGCCTTGGCGAGCGCGATCGCCACCTTCGCGATGCCGTCTTTGAAGTACAACTCGAGCGGCACGATGGTGAGACCTTTGCGGCTCGTACCGCCGATCAGCTTGCGGATCTCGTGCGCGTGGAGCAGCAGTTTGCGCGAACGCGCGGGGGGCGGGTTGTTGTAGCTGCCAGGCAAGTAGGCGGAGATCGTCAGCCCTTCGAGCCACACTTCGCCGTGCTTCACATGTGCGTACGCCTCGCCGAGGCTCGCCTTCCCGGCGCGCAACGACTTGACCTCCGTTCCCGTTAGCACGAGACCGGCCTCCCACGTTTCAAGGAGATGGTAGTCATGGCGCGCCCGCGGATTCCGGGCGATGGCGAGCTTGTCCACCGGGCTTGGGCAAGATAGAAACCGGCCTGAGAGCGGTCAAGCCAAGAGTTGACTTGAGGTTATACCGCGGCCTATATTCGCCGTTCCCCGCGCCTCCGAGCCGAAGTGGTGGAACTGGTAGACGCGCTGGCTTCAGGAGCCAGTGGGCGCAAGCCCGTGGGGGTTCGAGTCCCCCCTTCGGCACTCCCGATAGACGGGTAGGCGGGTAGACGGGTAGCGGTTGCTAGTCGAAGGGGCCAGGAGGCGCTTTCCTGGCCCTCACGTTTTCCTACGCGCCGCTCCCCGTCGCGCCGTCTAGTATCTAGGAAGTCCCGGATCGACGTTCACCGCCCAGGCGTCGATCCCGCCGCGCAGGCTCCGCACCTTCGAGAAGCCCGCCGCCTTCAGGATCTCGAGCGCTTTGAGCGAGCGCGCACCGTGGTGGCAATGGGTCACCAGTTCGCGGTGCCCGTCCAGCTCGCCCAGGCGGTCCGGCAACTCGCCCAACGGAATCAGCAGCGCGCGATCGATGTGGGCGATCTCGTACTCGTGCGGCTCGCGCACGTCGATGACGAGGAGGTCGGGGTTCCGGTCCCACTCGGCCTTCAGCTCCACCGCCGTGATTTCCGCTCCTTCGTACGACGGCTCAGCGCCGATGCCGCAGAACGCTTCGTAATCGATCAGCCCGGTCACGCTGGGCCGCCGGCCGCACACGGGACAGTCGGGATCCTTCGCCAGCTTGAGCTCCCGGAACTGAAGCTTCAGGGCATCGAACAGCAGCAGGCGACCGATGAGCGGTTCGCCCGCGCCGACAATCAGCTTGATCGTCTCCATCGCCTGGATCGAGCCGATGATCCCGGGGAGCACGCCCAACACGCCTCCCTCGGCGCACGACGGCACGAGTCCGGGAGGCGGGGGCTCGGCGTAGAGACACCGGTAGCACGGGCCTTCCTTGGCGTAGAACACCGACGCCTGCCCCTCGAACCGGAAGATCGAGCCGTAGACGTTCGGCTTCCCGAGCAGTACGCAGGCATCGTTCACCAAGTAGCGAGTCGGGAAGTTGTCGGTGCCGTCCGCGACGATGTCGAAATCGCGGATGATATCGAGCGCGTTCTCCGACGTCAGACGCGTCTCGAACGTCTCCACACGGACGTTCGGGTTCAAATCCCGGATGCGCTCGGTCGCCGACTCGAGCTTCGGCTTCCCCACCGCGCTGGTGCCATGGATGATCTGGCGCTGCAGGTTCGTCTTGTCCACGATGTCGAAGTCGACCAGGCCGAGCGTCCCCACGCCGGCCGCGGCCAGATAGAGCGCGGCGGGAGAGCCAAGACCCCCCGCGCCGACCAGCAGCACGCGCGCGGCCTTGAGCTTGCGCTGTCCCTCGACCCCCACATCGGGAAGGATCAAGTGTCGCGAGTACCGCAGCACTTCCTCGTGCGACAAGGTCGGCAGTGGGGGCGCGGCACGCTGCGCCCCGGCCTGCACGGCCGTGCCTCCGGCGATGCTCGGGATGATGGACACCGTGTCGCCGGGCTGCACCGGCGTCGCCTGGGCCGAGAGCTGGCGAATGTCGCGATCGTTCACGTACACGTTGACGAAGCTGCGTAACCGCCCGTCCTCCGCGAAGAGATGCTGCCGTAGCGCGGTGTGCTCGCCGGAGAGGCGGTCCAGGAGCTCCGCGATGCTCGCGGCCTCGACCTGAACAGCGTCGCGCCCACCGACGTACTGGCGGAGCGGCGTGGGAATCAAGACGGTCACTGCCATACGGCCTTCTGCTCCTCGAGAGTAATGGATTCTTCGTCGAACGCCGCGCGATCGTCCGACAGCGTCCAGCTCTTCATGTCTCCAGCGCGGCCGCGCGCCACGCCCACGATCACGTAGGAGAGCCACGGCCACGCGTGCTCCCGGTCGAACGCCGATGGAGCCGCGGCGTGGTCGGGGTGCGAGTGATATACGCCGATCACTTCGAGCCCGTCGCGGTCGAGCTTCTCCTGCGCGCGGCGGAACGACTCCGGGTCGATGAGATAGCGGTTGCGTGCCGAGTCGGTCCGCCGATTCACGAGCGGCACGAGCAGCACGGCCACTTTGCGCCCGTCCTCGACCGTCCCGCCGATGAGCCCGCACGCCTCGGCGGGATAGTCCGCTTCGCCGTGCTGCCGGATCGCGTTCACCTGCCGGCGCTCGAGTATGAGCGTCATGGAGCCTCCCCGGCCAAGCGACGGTGTTCGCTGAGATAGCGGGCCCCCGAGTCGGGGGCGATGACCACGACCACCAGGTCGGTCGAAGGCGGTCCAAGGCGGTCGCGAGCGGTCAGCACCCGCTGCGCCGCGACCAGCGCGGCGCCGGTGGACCATCCCACCAACAGCCCCGCCTCCCTAGCCAATCGCCGCACGGCGCCCTCCGCGTCCTCGGTGGAGACGAACTCGGTCCGATCGGCCAGGTCGGGATCGTAGATCCCGGGAACGATCGCCGTGTCCAGATGCTTGAGTCCCTCGAGTCCGTGGAACGGCCCGTCGGGCTGCACGGCCACGACCTGGATCCCGGGGTTCAACTCCTTGAGACGACGACCGGTTCCCACGAGCGTTCCCGTTGTCCCGAGCCCGGCGACCAGGTGCGTGATCCGCCTCCCCGTCTGGCGCCACAGCTCCTCCGCGGTCGTCAGATAATGGGCCCGCGGGTTGGCCGGGTGGCTGTACTGATCGGCATACCAGAATCTGTCGGGTCGCTCGGCGACGAGCCGGCGCGCTTCTCGGATCGCGCCGTCCGAGCCCTCGAGCGGATCGGTGAGCACCACGTCCGCGCCATAGGCATCGAGCAGCACCTGACGCTCCGCGCTCGCATTCCGCGGGACACACACGGTGACGCCGATGCCGGCCGCCGCGCCGAGCATCGCGTAGGCGATCGCCGTATTGCCGCTCGACGCGTCGAGCAGCCGCTTGCCCGGCAGTTCGCCCCGGGCGATGCCGTCTCGCAGGATGAACACGGCCGCCCGATCCTTGACGGAGCCGCCGGGGTTGAGCCACTCGGCCTTGAGAAAGATGGGCGCTCCGGAGCGGTCGAGGGCGGTCGAGGGCGGGAGAGGGATCAGTGGCGTGTTGCCTACCAACCCCCACAGCGCGGGCTCGCGGCCTGCCTCGACCGCCTTCGACCGCCTTCGACCGCCCTCGACCGCTGCCGTCTTCACTCCGCTCCCTTCGCGATCGGCGCCCCGACGAGGTTACCCCACTCGGTCCACGAGCCGTCGTAGTTCTTCACCTTCTTGACGCCGAGCAAGTACTTGAGCGCGAACCAGGTGTGGCTCGACCGTTCGCCGATGCGGCAGTAGGCGATGATTTCGCTCGCCCCGTCGATGACCTTGGCGCCCTTGTACAGCTGCCGCAGCTCGTCATACGACTTGAAGGTCCCGTCCGGGCCCACGGCCTGACTCCACGGGACGTTCTTCGCGCCAGGGATGTGACCCGCCCGCTGCGCCGTCTCCGTCATCCCGGGCGGCGCGATGATCTCGCCGACGAATTCCGGCTTCGACCGCACGTCCACCAGCCCGACCTTCTTGGCCTTCAGTGCCTTCTCCACTTCGGGACGCCGGGCGCGGAGCGTCGCGTTCAGCTTCGTCGGAACCGGATACGTCGTGGGGCGGATGCTCGGGCGATCGCTGACCAGCGACCGGCCCTCGGACACCCACTTCGCCCGCCCGCCGTTCATCAGCTTCGCGTTCGTGTGGCCGTACAATTGCAGCAGCCAGAACGCGAACGCGGCGAACCAGTTGTTGTTGTCGCCGTACAGAATCACCGTGGTCTTGGGCGTCACTCCCGCCTCCGAGAGCAACGCGGCAAACGCTTTCTTGTCCGGGATGTCACGTCGGATCCCGTCGTTCAGCTGCGACTGCCAGTTCCAGCCGACCGCGCCCCGAATGTGTCCCGAGTCGTAGGCGGTCGTGTCCACGTCGACTTCGATCAACCGTAGCCCGGCATCGTTCAGATGCTGCGCCACCCACTCGGTGGAGACCAGGGCTTCGGGGTGAGCGTATCCCACAACGACCTCCAATCGGTTAAACCCGACAGGTCGAGTCGGGTTTCATGTCAAAAAAAACAATTGGGATGGCGGGACTAGTTCCCGGCCAGGACCCCGGCGATTTGGTACAGCTCATGCTCGTCGTGCATCAGGTCCGCGAGCGAAACGCTGGCGAGCAGGTCGTTGATGCGCTGCTCCAGCATTCGCCACACCGGCCGGATGCTACACGACGCGTCCGGACTACATCGCTGGGGATCGACCGGGTGAAGATCGCAATTGACTTCGAAGGTGACGTGCTCCGAGGCCTCGATCACGTCTTTTACGGTAATGGCCTGCGGATCACGCGCGAGGTGGTAGCCGCCCTTGGCGCCCCGCACGGATTCGACCAACCCGGCGCGTCGCAGGCGCAGCAAGATCTGCTCGACGTAATCGTGGGGAAGCCGCTCTTGCTCAGCGAGCTCGCGCGCCGCCACGGGCCCCTGCCCCGCCCGCTTCGCGAGATTCAGGGACACCAGCAAGCCATACTCGGCCCAGGTGGTGACGCGCATGGGGATAATATAGGGCCGTCGCCCCGTACAACCCAACCCCAGCCCGCGGGGAGGGGACAGTACTCGAGGGGCAGCTGGCCGCCTTACCGCCTCCTACCGCCCAGTCTGGGGCTCAAACTCACGCCCACTTGCACCCCGAACACGTTCTCCCCCGAGTTCCGCTTGAGCCACACGAGCCGGGAGTTGACGTTCCACATGACGCGGCCGCTGGAGATGTCACAGCCGATCCCACCATGCACGCCCTGCGCGACGCCGCGGTCGTTTCCCGCAGAGTACACGCCGGCCAGCAGGACACCGACTTCGCCGTAGAGGCGACCCCACGGCGGGCGGACCGACGCCTCGTACCCGGGGGCGAAGAGGACGGCGTTGGGCTCGCAGCGGGGAGGCGCGCAGTTGCTCGTTTCCTTGAGTGGCGCGAAGTCGATCTGCAGACCCACCGTACCCGCCTTCTTGGTATCGCGGCGGAACCTCACGCCGACGAACGGCGCTCGGGCCCGCAACGACCCGGAGATCGGGAGGAAGACGCTCGCCGCGGGTCCCAAGGTCCCTTCCAGGAACTCACCCGTGTGCCGGCCGCCGAGCGCGACCGACGCGTTGAGCCGGGCTTCGAGCGCCTGGATCTGGCTGCCCGGCACCTGCAAGAACCGCCCTTCGAGCGTCGCGACGGCGCTGCCGCCGAGGTTGAGACGCACACCGAGCCCGAATGCCAACGCGATCTGACTCGACGTCGAGACGGTGTCCTGGCACAACAACAGGGGGCACTGCGTCGCTGGCGCGGATTCGGTGACACGCGCGAGCCCGAGCTCAGTCGTGGCGAACGGCGCCACACCGCGGGCACCGATGGGATAGTAGTACGAGTCCAGCCCGAACAGCGTCAGGCGTCGCAGGCTGCCGTCCGTGGAGAGATCGTGGTACCGAGACACGGTCAAGCCGGTCTCGCCCTCGTCCCCCGTGATCAGCGCCGCGGAGGCGCCGAACGACGAGAACCTGTGGGCGTTGCCCGAGAGGTCCTCGAGCGTAATCGACGAATAGGTGGGGCCGACGCGGAACCGCCGCTGCCCCTGTCCGGGCGCCGCGGCGACGAGCGAAACGGCCGTGACGCCCAGGATGGCTTTGTACATGGAGGAACGTGTAGCTGCGACGGGGGGTCGGACGCGGTGACTGGAATCACGACCCCACGCGTGACGGCGCTTACTTCACGAGCAGTCCGACGATGAGCCCCGCGACATTCATGCGGACGAGCCACGACCAGAAGGTCGCCTTCAGCAGCGGTCGAACTTTGTCATACCACACTCCGCTTCCGAGGGTCGACAGCGCGATCGTTGAGAGCCAGAGCAGCGTCGCGAACTCCATCCCCGCCAGCGGGCCGCCGCCCTGCACCCACAGCCCGCCCTTGAGACGTTGATACCCGCACGCGAGCAGGAGACCGAAGACGAGCGCCAGCGCGGCCGATTTCAACATGGCCGGCACCATCATCTTCTTTTGTTCCTCCGGCGTGGGCGGCATGGTGCCGAACGCGCGCATTTCCGGACCGGTGAACACCTTCCCCCACATCACGTAGTCCGAAAAGAACGCGCCGACGGCTGCGATCAGCCCCGCGACGATCCAGTTCATAGAGTGCCCTCTCCCGAAAGAGTATGCGCTACCGCTTGCGCCGCCCGGGTACGCCGATCTCGGTCATGGCGGCGAGATCCAGCACCTCCTCCAAGTCCTTGCCCTTGAGAATGCCCTGTTCTATCACCAGCTGGCGCACGGTGACGTTCTTCGCCACCGCTTCCTTGGCGAGCTTGGCCGCCTCCGCGTAGCCGATCTTCGGGGCCAATGCCGTGACCAGCGCCGGGCTACGCTCGAGCCAGTGCTCGCACTGCGCCGCGTCGGCCTCGATTCCCTCTACGCACCGCTCCGCGAATACGCGCGTGGCGTTGGTGAGAATCGCCATCGTGAACAACAGATTGTGCGCGATCACGGGCATCATGACGTTCAGCTCGAGCTGCCCCGCCTCCGCCGCGGCCGCGATCGTGACGTCGTTGCCGAGCGTCTGATAGCACACCATGTTGACCATCTCCGCGATCGACGGGTTCACCTTCCCCGGCATGATGCTCGAGCCGGGCTGCACCGCGGGCAGGACGATCTCCGCGAGCGCGGTCCGCGGTCCCGACGCCAGCAGCCGCACGTCGCTCGCGACTTTGCCGAGATCCATCGCGTAGGTCCGCAGGGCCCCCGAGAACGCCGCGGCGTCCCCCATCGACTGCATCAGCTGCACGCGGTCACGGCCTTCGCGCAGCTCGAGGCCGGTCAGCGCCACGAGGTGCTGCACCATCAGGCGCGGATACTCGGGTTCGGCGTTCAGCCCCGTCCCGACCGCAGTGCCGCCGATCCCGAGGTCGCGCAGCGCGTCGGCCGCCTGGGCGACCCGATCGCGGTTGCGCTCGATGGTGTGCCCGTAAGCCGTGAGCTCCTGACCGAGGCGGATCGGGGTCGCGTCCTGAAGGTGAGTGCGCCCGGACTTGAGGATGCGATCGAACGCCTTCCCCTTCGCGAGGAACGCGCGCGCGAGCCGACTCAGCGCGTCGAGCAGGGCCGGCAGCTGCGCCAGGACGGCGAGCCGGATGGCGGTGGGGATCACGTCGTTGGTCGACTGCGCCATGTTCACGTGATCGTTGGGATGCACCGGTTGGTAGACGCCGCGCTTGCTACCGAGTAACTCGTTGGCCCGATTGGCGAGGACCTCGTTACAGTTCATGTTGTGCGACGTCCCCGCTCCCGCCTGGTAGGGGTCCACGACGAACTGATCCGCGTGGGCGCCGCCGAGCACCTCGTCCGCCGCCCGAACGATGGCGTCGGCGAGCTTCGCGTCGAGACGCTTCGTTTCCCGGTGGGTGAGCGCGGCGGCTTTCTTTATCCAGATCGCGGCGTCGACGAATGGCTTGAGCGGGGCGAGGTGCGAGATCGGGAAGTTGCGGCGCGCGCGCTCGGTTTGGATCCCGTACAGCGCGTCTTCGGGAACCGGCAGCTCGCCCAGGGGATCACGCTCGATGCGGGTCGCGCTCATCGCCTCCGTCCGTTCGGACACCACGCCGTTGGTCGCCAACCAGGAATCGCCCATGGCCACCCAGGACCTTATCCAGCACGTGCCGGCGCGCGCGGCCTTCACGTCGGCCAAGATGACGAAGGTCGACTGCTTCCGCTCCGACCGGCTGCTCGTCGGCCTCAACTGTTTCGAGCCGGGCCAGGAGCAGCGGGTCCACGCGCACGACGGGACCGACAAATTCTATTTCGTTGTCACGGGAAAGGCGAGCTTCGTGATCGGTGACCGGTCGGTCGAGGCAGGAGCCGGCGACCTGATTCTGGCGCCGGCAGGCGTGCCGCACGGAGTCGAGCGGGCGCTCGAGCGAACGGTGGTGCTCGTCGCCATGGCGCCTGCGCCCGGCAGCTAGGTCACCTGGTGGGTTCGACCCTGAGACTGTCGTTGAACCGATTGAAGTACTCGGTCATCCCGATGACGAGGGTGATCTCCACGATCTGCCCCTCGTCCCACGCCGCCCTGAGCCGCCCGTACAGTTCGTCCGAGACCTCGTGGCCGGAGCGGTGCAACACGTCCGCATACTCGAGCGCCGCGCGCCACCCGGTCTCGAGCCGCTCGATGGGCGCGCGCACCCCGCGGTCCTGGATCGCGTCGACCAGCGCGTCACTCGCTCCCTTTTGCCTTGCCAAGGCAGTGTGGGAATTGAGTCAATAGCGGCAGCGGTTCAGGTGCGAGATGCGCACCCACAGGAGCTCCTTCAAGAGCGGCGGCACCGTGCCTTCGTTCATCACGGTGCGGAAGTGCGCGATCAGCGTGCGGAGGTGGGCGGGCCGGAGCGCCACCGTCCGGAACATGTTCGGAATGTTGCCGCGCTCCTGCAGGTAGGTCTCGAAGATCGGCCGGACCTCCGCAGGCGCTTCGTCCGGTGTGAGCGGCTTGATGCGTGGATCGGCCATACGCGTCACTCCCTGAGGCGTTTCCGCACCCGCCGAGGGTGTCTCGGCGTCACTGGTGGGGTGCTGCGACTCTTTCCCCACCCGATCTTGAACAGTTCCACGGCGGCGCGATAGCCAAGCTGGCGCACCAGCACGGCCACACCGAGCGCGGTCAGCAGCAGCGCGGTATAGAAACGCCACCACAAGAGTATTCGCACCTGTGCCGCCCCGAAATCGCCGGCGAACCCCTGGAGGAACGCGACCTCGAGCCCCCCACCCCCCGACGGGAGCGGCACGACGAGCGGCGCATGGATCAGCGCCAGCGCGCCGAAGAACATCTGGTTGAGCGGCGGCCGGCCCGGCATCCCCCAGGCGAGCGCGGGCAAGATGAGTGCGCGCGCCGCCACGCTCACCACGGTGAGCAGCGCTCCGGCACCGAGCGCCCAGCGCGGGGCGCGTCGGACATGCGCCAACGCCACGCGCCATTGCCGCCGCACGCGATGCCGGACCATCCCCGACCGTACCAGGCGCTGCAGCAGGTACACCCCCAGCAGCACCACCAGGGCGATGATCTCGATCGTGACGAGCTCACCCGCGCGGTGGCGGCGCAGCCAGACGCCCGCCGCGTCGCGCCAATCGGGCACGTAGTACACGAACAGCGCCGCGAAGGCGGCCAGGAACACCGGCCACTCGCACGCGACCTCGACGCCGATCGCCACCAGCCCGGTCACCGGACGCAACCCGGCTTCGGTGAGCCCGAGGAAACGAGCCGGCTCTCCACCGAGCCGATTGGGCGTCAGCTGCGAGGCGGCTTCGCCGTACAGGTTGAGGCGGAACGCGTCACCGAACGACAGACGGGCGCCCGCCGTCCACGTGGCGAGCTGGATGCGCCAGGCGCGGACCAGACAGTCGATCGCGAGCAACGCGAGCGCCAGGAGGTGACCCATCCCGCTCAGTCGGAGCAGTCACCCAGGGGATAAACGTAGCCGCAGTTGGGACAGGGGTTCTTGCAGCCCCACGGCTTAGGCCGGACCTCCGCTCCGCAGCGCAGGCACGCCGGCCGCTCAGCCGAGACGGTCGGCACCCGTGAGGAAAGGATTGGTACGCCGCTCGTGTCCGACGGTGGTTTCGGGTCCATGGCCGCTGTACACGATGGTGGAATCGGGGAGCGTAAGCAACTCGCGCTCGATGCTCCGCAACAGCGTATCGAAGTCGCCGCCGGGAAGATCGGTCCGGCCGATCGAGCCGGCGAACAACACGTCACCAGTGAACGCCACGCCCTCACCCACCAGGCACACGCTCCCGGGCGAGTGCCCCGGCGCGTGCCGGACCGTGAACTCGAGCTGCCCGACCCGGACCGTGTCCCCGGCAGCCAACGTCCCGTCGGGCAGCGGCGGCGGGTCAACCGCGACCCCGAACGCGAGCCCTTGCTGCACGGCGTGATCGTACAGCTCCCGGTCCGCCGCATGGAGATAGACGGGGGCCGCCGTTTCCCGTCGCACGCGCGAGACCCCCATCACGTGATCCAGGTGCGCGTGCGTGATCCAGATCGCGGTGGGACGCGCGCCCGCGGCGGCGATCTTGTGGAGAATGAGGTCGGCCTCCTCGCCCGGATCGATGACGGCGCACACCGCCGCCGCCTCGTCGATGACGAGGTAGCTGTTCTGAACGAATGCCCCGTTCGGAATCTGGAGGACTCTCATGAGCCGACCGCGGCCTTCTCCTTCTCCCGCAACGCCGCGAGATACTTCTCGACCGCGATCGCCGCGGTCGTGGCATCGCCCACCGCCGTGGTGATCTGACGCGTGACCTGGCTGCGCACGTCGCCCGCGGCAAAGAGGCCGGGAATCGAGGTCATCATCTTCTCGTCGGTGATCAGGTAACCAGCGGCGTCGTGCTTCACGTGCCCCTCGATCACACCGGTGTTGGGCTTGAAGCCGATGAAGATGAACACGCCGCCGACCCGGAGCCTGACGGGATCACCGGTGATGGCGTCCGCCAGCAGCAGGTGATCGACGGCCTGCCCGGTGCCCTTGATCTCCACGACGCGCTTGTTCCAGATCATCTCGATCTTGGGGTTCGCGAAGACGCGCTGCTGGAGGATCTTCGATGCCCGGAGCTGGTCGCGGCGGTGCACGATGTAGACCTTGCTTGCGTAACGGGTGAGATAGTCCGCTTCCTCGACGGCGGCGTCGCCCCCACCCACCACCGCGAGCACCTCGCCCTTGAAGAACGCGCCGTCGCAGACTGCGCAGTACGAAACGCCCTTCGCTGCGTAGTCCTGCTCACCCGGCACGCCCAGCTTCACCGGCGTCCCACCGGCCGTGAGGATCACCGCGGGGGCCCGGTACAGCGCGCCCCGTGAGGTCACCACGTCGAACCAACCGTCGTCCACCTTGCGGATCCGCTCCACGGTGTCGGTGACGATCTCGGCGCCGAACTTCTTGGCATGCTCGCTCATCTTCACCGCCAGGTCCCACCCTTTGATGCTCTCGAACCCGATGTAGTCTTCGATCAAGTCCGTGTTCAGGAGCTCGCCACCCGGGGCGCCGCGCTCGATCGTGACCGCCTTGAGCATGCCGCGACCCGCATACATCGCCGCGCACAGCCCCGCAGGGCCGCCGCCGACGATGATCACGTCGTAGCCGTTAATGGCGTTCTCGCGCATCCGTGCGGAATTCCAATCGAGGGGGATCCCCCTCCCCCACCAGGGCGCGCGCCAGCTGCGCACGAAACTGCCCGATCTCGAACTCGACGTCCGGTCGCTCCGGCCCGGCGAGCTTCTCCAGCGCGGCCGCGCCGACCGTGTCCACGCCGTGCCGGTTGCCGCTCTCCCGGTGCAGCAGCGCGGCCGCCGCCTGGATCAACCCCTGCCAAACCCGCGCCGCCTCGGCGTCGCCGTCCTTAATAATAGAACGCCACACGGTTTCCAAGGCTTCGTGCGCCAGCCAGTATTCGCCGTCGTTGAACAGGGCACGCGCACGCGTGAGGTGCGCGCTACGCTCGCTCGGGGTCAACGGCGCCTATCCGCAACAGGTTGAGCGCGCCATGACAGCTCGAGATCGTCCCGACGAGCACGGCGGCCGGCTCGCCGCTCCCGCCCGCCGTCTTGACGATGGCGTCGCCCGCCAGCACGGCGTCCACCGAGAACGTACCGACGCCGAAGACGTGGTGCCGGCACACGAACAACGCCGGACCGAACACCGGCTCGCCCGACGCGCGCAGCCGCGCGGTGAGGTCCCGCACCGCGTCGCCCATCTCCCAGGTGCGCCTCCCCCCGATGGCCGGGCAGATCGCCGGCTCGATGCAGTGCGTCGGACAGATCCAGTCGGCGAACGAGACATAGCGCGTCCCGTCCGGCGCCGCCCGGTCGTAGGGAGTCCCGAGGGAGCCGGGGACGGGCGTCACCTGGATCGCCCGGTCCGGCCAGCGCTCGCGGGCGCGGGTCAGGACCCATTCGAACATGAGGTGCGGCATCAGCGGCGACGGGACGACAAAGTCCTGCGGCTCGCCGGCCTGCGGGTGCGCCGCGCCACCCAGCACATCGGCGAAGTAGGCGCTCCAATCCCGCGTGACGAAACGACGATCCGGCGCGTCTCCCAGCTCGGCCCGCGCCCGGCACGCCGGATCGCGGTCCACCACCACGACGCTCCGATACTCGGCTCTGCCCCGCTGCTTCGCCTTCGCCAGCTGGCCGGCGTAGAATGTACCGTAGCAGCCACCGCCGATCACGATGACGTCGCGCATGACGACCACGCAGGTCAGACGTCTCCCGCGACCGGCAGGATCTCGCCCGTGATCGCCCCCGCCCCGTCGCCCGCGAGAAACAACACGGCATTCACGAGCTGATCGAGCTCCACCCAGCGCACCTTGGGGTCCTTCACTTGAGCGAGGTTGTCGGCCGTCTTCATCATGCCCGGCGCGACGGCGTTCACGCGCACGCCCCGGTCCGAGAACTCGCGGGCCAGGGCGCGGGTCAATCCCGCCACCGCCGCCTTGGCGGCGATGTACGACGCCATGTGGCGCTGCGGCTTGAGCACGGCGATCGATGCGAAGTTCACGATCGCCCCTCCCCCGCCGCGCTCGAGCAGCAGCGGGATCGCCGCCTGCGAGACGAGGAACGCGGTCTTCAAGTTGACCGCGAGCTCGCGCTCCAGCTGCTCCGGCTGCACGTCGAGCGCCGGCCCATAATTGAGCAGACCGCCGGCGACGTTCACGACCACGTCGAGGCCGCCGAACTCCTGTTTCGCTAGGGCGACGGCCCGGCGTGCGGCCTCGGGGGTCGTGAGGTCGCCCGCGACGGCGCGAACGGTGACCCCCGCCGCTGTAAGCTCTTTCGCCCGGTCTGCGACGATCGTGGCGTCGTGGCCCGCGATCACGAGCTGGGCGCCCGCCGCGCCGAAGCCGCGCGCGATCGCCTGTCCGATCTGCCCGGGCCGGCCCACCCCGGTGATGAGAGCGACCTTGCCGCGAAAATCGCCGGGCACCGCCTCAGCTCTTCCTGCTGGTCGCGGCAGCGACGATGTCGTCGACCGGCGGCGCCCCCCGCTGCGCGAAAGCGATGGTCCCGTCGCGGGCCACCACGTAGACCGTGCGCTGGATGCCGTGGCCGTCGTCTTTGAGCGCCTGATACGCCCGCGCGATCGCCCGGTCGGGATCGGAAAGCAGGGGAAAATTGAAGCCCAGCTTGGTGGCGTACTTGACGTGACCGTCCACGCCCGCCGGATTCACGCCGAAGGGCTGGATGCCGGCTCGCTGAAACTTGGCCATCTCGTCGCGCACGGCGGAGAGTTGGCGGTTTCACCCCGGAGTGTCGTTGCCCGGATAGAACACGAGCGCGACGTGTTTCGACTTCAGAGCCTCGGTGAGGCTGTACGTCTTGCCGTCGGATGCTTGGGCTTTGAACGCCGGCGCCTTGCTGCCGAGGGGTAGTGGGTCGGTCATTTAGGTGTCCTTACGGTTGTCCGAGACGACTTCCCGCAACGCCTTGGCGCGACGCGCTTCGAGCTGCTCCAGCCACTCCAGCGGCACGTCGAGGCCGCCGAGCCTCGAGTGGGCATCCCCGAGCTCGGTGTCGCCGTGCCAGTCCGATCCCCCGCTGATGGCGAGCCCGAGGCGCTGCGCGATGCGCGTGAGTCGCTGCTCCACGGCCGGCGCGTGGCTCGGGTGCCGCACCTCGAGCCCGTCCAGCCCCTGCTCCTGGAACGACCGGATCTGCCCCTCGCTGCCGTGCTCGCCGAGATGGGCGGCGAGCGCGAGCCCGCCCACGGCGTGCACCAGGTCGGTCACCTGGCGCAGCGCCGGCAGGGGCTTCTCGACGTACGCCGGCCGGCCGCGACCGAGATAGCGTCCGAAGGCATCGTTGATGTCCGCGGCGACGCCGCAGGCAACCAGGGCACGCGCCACGTGCGGTCGTCCGACCGCCGCGTCTCCCGCCTCGCGCAGGACGTCGGCGAGCGCGATCTCCACACCAAGCCGCTGCAGCCGGGCGACCATCTGCTCCGCCCGGCGGTGCCGGGCGGCGCGCGTCCCGACGAGAAACTCCTCCAACCGCGGCTCGCCCGCGGGCAGGAAGTACCCGAGCAGGTGCAGCTCGCCCCACGGCGCTTTGACGCTGAACTCGCAACCCGGAACGACCCGGATCGCGAGTGCCTCTCCCGCGCGCGCGGCCTCCTCTACGCCGTCCGTAGTGTCGTGGTCGGTCAGGGCGATCGCGGCGAGGCCCGCCGCTTGGGCCCGTCGCATCACTTCGGCGGGGGCGTACTCCCCGTCGGATGCGGTCGAATGACAATGGAGATCAACGCGCGCCGTAGGCGCTCTCCGGAGACGTCCAGGCAGGCTGTGACTGGCGCAACAGCTCGGTCAGCTCGCGGTCCGACAGCTCGGCGAGCGAGGCGTCGGTGCTGCGGCTCCCCACGGGAGCGTAACGGGTGAAGCGGCGCCGGCGCTCGGGGCCGGTCCCCTGCTGGAACACCAGCCCGAATTCGTCCTTGCCGTAGACGGTCACCCGGCCGGAGGGCGCCACCTCCCACACCTCGCCGTCGACGGTGATCGTGCGCCGCGCCACCTACGCCTCGGCCGCCGCGGCGAGCGAGACATCGGTCCAGAGCTCCCAGGCATCCGGAGCATAGGTCCCGAGGCCCTGGAGGCGCTTCTCGAGCTTGATCTCTTCGGGAAGGCGCGACGCCTGCGCCCGGTGGGACATCTCGGTCGGGCTTTCGGAGAACTCCGTGAACAGCTGCGGGTCCTTGGCGTTGCGGAACACCCAGATGCGCTGGCCGCGCGCTTCCGCGAACTGACACAACTCCCGCAGCGTGGCGAGATAGTCGGCCTCGTTGGCCGGGGCCACGCGCACCCGGGCGGCCGTGAGCACCTTGGCCATGGCTAGATCGCTCCCTCGGGGAAGTCTTCGAGCATCCGCTTCACGTCGGCGAGAAAGCGGTCGGCGTCGGCGCCGTCCACGACGCGGTGATCGTAGGACATGGACACCATCCCCAGCGTGCGGATGGCGATCGTGTCGGTGCCGTCGGGGAGGGTCACGACCTTGGGGCGCTTCTCGATGGTCCCCACGCCGAGGATCGCCACCTGCGGCTGGTTGATGATCGGCGCGCCCGCATACGACCCGAACACCCCCGGGTTGGTGATCGTGAACGTGCCGCGCTGGATCTCGTCGGGCAGGAGCTTCTTGGTGCGCGCCCGCTCGCCCAGGTCGTTGATCGCGCGGGCGATGCCGACGAGGGACAGCTCGTCGACGTGTTTCACGACGGGCACGATCAGACCCCATTCGAGCGCGACCGCGATCCCGATGTTCACTTCGCCGCGGTAAATGATGTTGTCACCCGACACCGCGGCGTTCACCACAGGATGGCGGCGCAGGTTCTCGGCACAGGCCTTGGCGATGAAGGCGAGGTAGGTCAGGTTCACGCCACGCTCGGCGTACGCCGCCTTGTGCTTGCGGCGGAGCTCGGCCACCCGCGTGTAGTCCACCTCGAAGAAGCTCGTCACGTGCGCCGAGGTGCGGCGCGACATGATCATGTGGTCCGCGGTGATCTTACGGATCTTCGAGAACGGCTCGACGCGGTCGCCGGGCCAGGGCTCGACGGTGGGATGCTGAACCGGGCCGGATGGGGCGGCGGCCGGGAGGCGGGAGACGGGGGCGGCCGGGGCGCCACGCTCGATGAAACCCAGGATGTCCTGCTTCGTCACCCGGCCGGCGAAGCCGGTGCCCGAAATCGTCGAGATGTCGACCGAGTGCTCCGCCGCGATCTTGCGGACGAGGGGCGTGGAGCGGCGACGCAGGCGCTCGTCGGCGGTCTCGGTCCCATCCCCGCCCTTCCCGACCGGGGCGGCCGAGGGCGGTCGCGGGCGGTCAAGGGCGGGTGAGGCTGGCGGGGCGGGCGGAGGCGGGCCGGGCGCCGCGGCGGGCTTGGGAGGCGGCGCTGCCGCAGAGGGGGCTGCGGCCGCCGCCGGCTGCACGGTCGCGCTCTTGTCCGTCTCGATCACCGCGACGAGTGTCTGCACCGGCACCGTCTGGCCTTCCTGCACCTTGATCTCGGCGAGCACACCGGCCGTGGGTGCGGGGATCTCCGCATCCACCTTGTCGGTCGAGATCTCGAACAACGGCTCATCCCGCTTCACGGGATCGCCGAGCTTCTTGAGCCACTTGCTCACGGTCCCTTCGGCGATGGATTCGCCCATCTGGGGCATGAGCACGTCAACGCGAGCCATGAGCGCTCCTCAGTACGCCGCAAGCCATCGTGCAGCCTTGACGATATCCTCGGTCTGCGGCAGCACAAAATCTTCCAAGGTCGGTGCGTACGGCAACGGCACGTCGTGCGCCGTCACCCGCTTGATCGGCGCGTCGAGCCACTCGAACGCCTGCTCGTTGATGCGCGCCGCGATCTCCCCGGCGACGCCGCCGGTGCGGGTGTCTTCGTGGACGAGCAGCACCTTGTTGGTCTTTTTCACGGTGCGCATGATCGCGGCGTCGTCCATCGGCAGGAGCGTCCGGAGATCCAGCACTTCCGCCGCCACGCCGTCCTCCTTCTCGAGCTGCTCCGCAGCCTCGAGCGACTTCCACACGGTCGCACCGTAGGTGACGATGGAGAGGTCCGTTCCATCGCGTGCAAGCCGTGCCTCGCCGATCGGGGTCACGATCTCCTCGCCCTCGGGGAGCTGCTCCTTGATCCGGCGGTACAGCCACTTGTGCTCGAGGTAGAGGACCGGATCGTCGTCGCGGATGGACGCCTTGATGAGACCCTTCGCGTCGCGGGCCGTCGCGGGGTAGACGATCTTCAAGCCCGGCGTGTGAAAGAACGCGGCCTCGGGGTTCTGCGAATGAAACGGCCCGCCGCGCACGTAACCGCCGCACGGGCCCCGCACGACGAGGGGGGTCGCGAGGCCGGCGCGATAGCGCGCAGTCGCGACATAATTCGTGAGCATGTCGTAGGCACACGACACGAAATCGATGAACTGCATCTCCGCCACCGGCCGCATGCCCATGTGGGCCGCGCCGGCCGCCGCTCCGACGATCGCGGCTTCGGAGATCGGCGTATCGATCACGCGTTGGGCGCCGAAGCGCTGCGAGAACCCCTCCGTGACCTTGAACGCGCCGCCGTACAGGCCCACGTCCTCCCCCAGTATGAAAACGCGGTCGTCGCGCTCCATCTCCTCCCACAGCCCCTGGCGCAGCGCCTCGAGATAGGTGACTTCGGGCATCAGAGATTCCGGAACCAGAGCCGCTCCGCCGCCCGCGGGTTCGCATACACCCCGGGCAGCGCCGTCTCACCCTGGGGGAGTGGCTCGTCGACGCAGGCATCGGTGGCCTCGTCGATCTCCACCCGCACGTGCTCGTCGACGTCGGACAGCTCCCGCTCGTCGACCCAGTCGTGCTGGACCAGCTGCTTCACGTAGCGGTCGAGCGGGTCGTTCTGCTTCGCCCACCAGTCGAGCTCGTCGGGCGGCACGTAGTGCTGGTCATCGTGCTCGGCGTGGCCCTTGCGGCGGTACGTCTTCACCTCGAGGAACTGCACACCCGCGCCACCCCGGGCGCGCTCCGCGGCGAGCCGCGTCGCTTGATACACGGCGAGCACGTCGTTGCCATCCACCGTCGCGGCCGCGACCCCGTATCCCTTCGCCTTGTCGACGAGATCCTTGACGGCGAACTGCTTCTCGGGCGGCGTGGAGTACGCCCAGCGATTGTACTCGGCGATCACCACCAGCGGACAGCGCTGCACGGCCGCGAAGTTCAGTCCTTCGTGAAACGTCCCGGTGGACGTGCCGCCGTCGCCGATGTAGACGAGCCCCACCCGGGGCTCGCCGCGCAGTTTGAACGTCAGGGTGATCCCAGCCATGACCGGAATCATGTCGCCCAGGTGCGATATCTGGCCGAGGTAGCCCAGCTCCAGGTCGTTGAAGTGAACGTTCAGCTCCCGGCCCCGGGTGGGCCCATCGGCCTTGGCCATGTACTGGCGCAATATCTCGACGGGCCGCGCCCCCATGACGAGCATCGAGCCGAGGTTGCGAATCAGGGGCGAGAGGATGTCGCGGTTCTTGCCCCGCTCCAGCGCGTAGGCCGACCCCACCGATTCCCCCTCCTGGCCGAGCGAGCGGAATAGTCCCCCGATGACCTTGCTTTGCCGGTATAGCGCCGTGAGCCGCTCCTCCAGCGTGCGCGTCAGCCGCAGATAGCGGTAGATTTCGAGCAGTTGCTCGCGGGTGAGCCCCGCCGGAAGGGGCGGGGATTGGGTGGTGGGACGAGTGCGGGACGCCATTGTAAATTATAGTGGGCGTGAAACTTGGCTGATCGAGCCGGGAGAATCAAGTTATGGCGACGTTGAAGCTGCGGGTGAGCGGCATGAGCTGCGGGCACTGCCAGGCCAAGGTCGCCGCGGCGCTGCAGACGACCGCAGGGGTTTATACGGCGATCGTCGACCTGCGGGCGGGTGAGGCCGAGATCGACTTCAACGACGACTCGGTGACGACCCAGCAGCTGGTCGCGGCGGTCGAGCGGGCGGGGTACGGAGCGAAGCTCGCCGGTTAGTACGCGCCGCGCAGTTCGTGACTGGGCTCGACCTGGCGGTGCAGCTCGGCCAGAAAGCGCCGCGCCAGCCGGTCGATCTCCGATTCGCCCACCTGATCCGTGTCCACCTCGATGAACGTGTAGTGGCCGCCCTCCGCGCGCGCGGCGATCGTGACCTTGCCGAGCGGGCCCGCGAACGCCCGCCGCCGGGGTGCCTCCTCGGCCGGGGCCATGCGGCTGCCGAAGAACGCCTTTGCCGCGTCGAGCGCGGCGTCGGGTGGGAGCGTGGTGCGGTGGAAGTACTTCATCGGCGGCTCACGTTGCCCACGTCGGACGGAAGCGCCGCAACGTCAGGCTGTTCAAGACCACGGACAGACTCGACCACGCCATCGCGGCGCTCGCGAGCACCGGTGAGAGTAGCCAGCCGGTA
>QHUM01000036.1 GCA_003222135.1 Gemmatimonadota bacterium
TGAGCATCACAGTGCGCGGTGGGAAGGTCAGCTTCCAGGTGAACGGCAAGGACGTTTACTCCGCCGACGCCTCCGGACTCGATACCAAGGGCATCGTGGGCTATCGCGTGAATCACAATCTCGACGTACACTTGAGCCCGCTAGCAATCCATAAGCTGTAGGGGGGGTCGCATGGTCAGTAGCACCGTGGATGAATCCGAACGCTTCTCGTTTGAAGCGTTCACGCGTCATCCGTTCTTCACCGAGGTCAACCGCTGGATCGTGGAGCGCGTGATCTGCCCCGGACGACGCAAGATCGTCGACTTGGGGTGCGGGCCGGGGGCGGTGACGAAGTTGATCCTGGAACGGCTGGACGACGCCCGCAACACGGTGGTGATCGGGATCGACCCGTCGCCGTCCGCGCTCGCCAAAGCCCGGGCGGCGATTCACTCCAAAGTCGTTGAGTTCATGCAGGGGAGCGCGGAGTGGGTGTCGCGTCTCGTGTCGTCGGCCGACGCCGTCGTATTCCTCAACGCGATCCATCTCGTCCCGGACAAAGCGCAGGTCATGGCGGAGATTCGCAAAGTCTTGAACAAGGGCGGCGTGTTCGCATTCAACACGACGTTCTTCAACGGCGCCTACGTCGAGGGGACGTCGGGTTTCTGGCGGCGCTGGGTCGTGCGGGCGGTGCAGGTGCTGCGGGAGCGTGGCCTCAACGTGCAGCACACCGCGACCGCGGTGGCGCGCCAGTTCCTTTCCGCCGATGAGTACTCCGACCTGTGCGTCCGCGCCGGCTTTTCGCGCCCCTCGGTCGAGCTCGTGCGAATCGAGATGACGCCGGAGAGCATCGCGGACATTGGACGCTTCTCCCTCTTCATCGAGGGCGCGCTGCCGGGGGTGCCGCTCGAAGAAGGCTCGAAAGCGCTGCAGGAGGGCCTGCGGCGCGCCATGGATGAAACGGGCTTCCAGAGCGTGCCGCGCAACTGGCTCGAGTGCGTGGCGACCGCGGTGTGACTATTGCAAGACAAACGTGAGACGGCCGTGAGCGGCGCGTAGCGCCTCCTCGACCGCCTCCGGCGTTTCACCCCGCGCAAAAATGAACCCCGGGTAGCGGGACCCCTCAGGCCAGGGCACGAGCGCCTCTCCCGGGTGCGCCGTGATCGACACATCTTCGACCAGCGGCACCGCCCGCGCCTCGACGATCCCCCGCACCTCGCGCAAGACACCCTCTCCCGGTACTGGAATCATCATGACGCCGGCGGCGTACTGCTCCCGCTCGAGCGACGGGATCGGCAGACCAACCGCGTGACGGATGATTAATTCCTCGAGCGACGCCCACCCCTTCCCGCTTCCCCCTTCCCCGGCCGTAAACCGCAGCACGGCGCTACACCTGCCGCCGATGGAGCGCGCCGCGAGCTCGATTAGCCACGGCCCGCGCGCGTTGTAGCGCAGCTCGGCGTGGATCGGTCCCTCCCGCACGCCCAGCGCCGCCACCGCCGTCTCCCCGCATCGGGCGAGCGCCCGCTGGGCCGGGTCCGGCAGGCGGGACGGCGTCACGTACATGGTTTCCTCGAAGAACGGGCCGTCCAGGGGGTCGGGTTTGTCGAACAGGCCGAGCACCTCGAGCCGCCCGTCGATGACGAGTCCCTCGAGCGCGACTTCCGGCCCCGGGACGAAGTCCTCAACCAGGAACCGGCGCGCCCAATCGCCGCACGCTGCCACGTCGGGCTGCTCGAGCACGCGCCGCAGCCGGTCGAATGCCGCGACGAACCCCGCTGGGTCGTCGGCGCGAATCACGCCGCGCGAGGCGGCGAGCCGCAGCGGCTTCAGCACGCAGGGGTAGTGCACACGCGCCGCGACCGCCCGCACGTCCTCGTCAAGTCCGTGGAGCTCGAACCGCGGCACCGGCACGCCGTGGCCGGCAAGCTCGCGCCGCTGGACGTGCTTGTCGCGCGCGGCGAGCGCGGCCGCCGGCGGATTGCCCCGGAGCCCCAGTCGTCCGGCGATCGCCGCGGCCACCACGGCGCCATCGTCATCCACGCCGATGACCCCGGCGACCGGATGGCGTCGGGCGAATTCGGCCGCCTGCTGCGCCGCTCGCTCCGGGTCGGAGAAGTCGAGCGTCACGAGTCTGTCGGGTTGGGCCTGCTCGAACGTGCTGGGGAGCTCGGACGCGACGGTTAACTCGACGCCCAGCCGGCGCGCCGCCTCCACGAACGCCGTGGCCCGGTACGTGGCGGTCGGAAGGAGCAGCAGCAGCCGGGGCTTGGAGGGGCCCGGCATTGCCGTGCCCTTACTTTTTGGCGGCGGCGAAGTAGGGGTTGGCGCCCGCGGTGTGATCGGTGATGTCGACGATCCCTTTGACCTCTGGAACGGCCTGCTGCAGCATCGCCTCGATGCCCTGCCGCAAGGTCACGTCCGCCATGCCGCACCCCTGACACCCGCCGGCCATCCGGAGCATGACGACCGCGTCCTGCACGTCGATCAGCTCCACCCGTCCGCCGTGCCGGGCGACCATCGGATTGACCTGAGCCTCGAACAGCTCGGCAACCCGGTCGTACAACGTGTCGTCGTCCACACCGCCCGCCGCGACCGGCGCCGCCGGCTTCGGCGCCACGGCCGGTCGAGCGCCCGCGAGTGCGGCCCGGATCGCCCCGCCCACCGACTTGCCGACCACCTGCCACGGCGCCGCGCCGCGCTTGACCACGGTGACGAGATTGCCGGACACGATGACCTCCGACACGTCGGCCCCGGGAATCGCGAAAATCGCCTCGACCAGCGGCGAGCCGTTCGCTTCTTCCGGCGACACGAACCGCCGCACGCCGCCCTCGTGTACCGGCTCGCTCACCAGAAACTTGCAGCGGGCAGTATCGATGGGCTCGGCGGTGATGCGGATTTCGGCGCTGCTCATAAGCGAAGTATGCCGTCGCCGCCGTGAGTGGTCAACGGGCCCGGCGGCGACCCGCGTCGATTCATCCGCCCGCGGGCGCCGAGGCGGGCGCCGGGACCGGCCGCAGCTGCCGCGCCGCCTGCACCATGTTGCGCAGCGCGGCGAGCGTCTCGTCCCAGCCCCGCGTCTTCAGGCCGCAGTCGGGGTTCACCCAGATCTGGCGGTCGTGCAGCACGGCCTGCATGCGCTGCAACGCGGCGACGATCTCGGCCGCGCTCGGCACGCGCGGCGAGTGGATGTCGTACACCCCGGGGCCGATCTCGTTGGGATACTTGTATTCCCGGAACCCGTCCAGCAGCTCGGAGCCCGAACGCGCGCTCTCGATCGAGATCACGTCCGCGTCCATCTTCTCGATCACGCGGATGACGTCGTTGAATTCGCTGTAGCACATGTGCGTGTGGATCTGGGTCGCGTCCGACACGCTGCTCGTCGCGAGCCGGAACGCGTTCACCGCCCAGTCGAGGTACGCCGGCCATTCCGCCCGCTTGAGCGGCAGGCCCTCCCGTAACGCCGGCTCGTCGATCTGGATCACGCGGATCCCGGCCGCTTCGAGATCCTTCACCTCGTCGCGGATCGCCAACGCCAGCTGCTTCGCGGTCTCGGCGCGCGGCTGGTCGTCGCGCACGAACGACCACTGCAGGATGGTCACCGGGCCGGTGAGCATTCCCTTCACGGGCTTCGCGGTCCGCGACTGCGCATACGTGCTCCAGCGGACGGTCATCGGCTTGGGGCGCGACACGTCGCCATAGATGAGCGGCGGCTTCACGTACCGCGTGCCGTACGACTGCACCCAGCCGTGCTCCGTGAACGCGAACCCCTGGAGCTGCTCGCCGAAGTACTCGACCATGTCGTTACGCTCGAACTCCCCGTGCACTAGGACGTCGAGCCCCAAATCCTCCTGCAGCTTGAGGGTGCGCGCGATCTGTTCGGCGATGAACGCGTCGTATTCCTGCGGCGTCAGCTTGCCGTCGTGCAGTTGCTTCCGCGCCGCCCGCACTTCCGCCGTCTGAGGGAACGACCCGATCGTGGTCGTGGGGAAGAGCGGCAGGCGGAGCTGCTGCTTGCGCCGCGTCGCGTGGGGCGACGCGCGTCGCAGATCGCGATCGCCCACGGCGCCGGCGCGCTGCTTCACGGCCGGATCGTGGATCCGCCGCGACGAGCGGCGGCTGGCGATCGCGCGCGCGTTCGCCTCGAGCTCTCCGGCCACGGCCTCGCGACCGTCGCGCACTGCCCGCGTCAACGTGACCACTTCGGCGAGCTTCTGCTTGGCGAACGCGAGCCAGCCCTTCAGGTCCGGGTCGAGCCGGCGCTCGAGATCGAGGTCGACCGGGACGTGTAGCAGCGAGCACGACGGCGCCACCCACAGCTCGTCCGCGCCGATCCGCTCGCGCCCGCGCTCGAGCAGTGCGAGCGCGGCCGCGAGATCGGCGCGCCACACGTTGCGGCCGTCGATCACGCCCAGCGACAGCACCCGACCTTTGGGCCACGTCTTCAGCAGTGGATCGAGCTGCCGCGGCGCCCGCACCAGATCGACGTGCAAACCAGCCACCGGCAGCTCCCGCGCCGTGGGCAAGCTGTCGTCGAGCCCTGCGAAATACGTCGCCACCAAGAGCTTCAGCTGCGGTGCGCGCTCGGCGAGGAAACGATACGCCCGGCCGTACGCCGCGAGCTCCTGCGGCGTGCGGTCGAGCGCGAGGGACGGCTCATCGAGCTGGACCCACGTCGCTCCGGCAGCGGCGAGCCGTGCCAGGACCTCGCCATAAACCGGTAACAGTGCATCGAGCAGCTCGAGACGGTCGAACGCTGCCGCCCGGGTCTTCCCGAGCAACAGAAACGTGACCGGACCGATCAGGACGGGCTTCGTGTGGAACCCGAGCGCCTTCGCCTCCTGGAACTCGTCGACCGGCTTGCTCGAGGCGAGGCGGAATGTCTGCCCGCGATCGAACTCGGGGACGATGTAGTGGTAGTTCGTGTCGAACCATTTCGTCATTTCCATGGCGGTGACGTCGCGCCCACCGGCCTGCACTCCCCGCGCCATCGCGAAGTAGGTGTCGAGGTCGACCGGACCGCCCGAAAGCCCGTACCGCGCCGGGACGGCGCCCGCCATCGCGCACGTGTCGAGCACGCGGTCGTAGTAGGAGAAATCGTTCGACGGAATGAGATCGAGGCCGGCGTCGCGCTGCAAGCGCCAGTGCGCGGCGCGCAGGGTGGCGCCTGTCCGCAGCAGGTCGGCGCGGGGGATTTTGCCGCTCCAATAGGCCTCAGTAGCGCGCTTCAGCTCGCGATTGGGACCAAGGGGCGGGAAACCGAGATTGTGGGCGATGGGCATAGGGACTGGAATCTACCCTGGGCGGAAGGCCGTGGGAGTGGGGCGGGGGGCAGGGGGCCCGCGCGAGCCGGGTCGAAACGAGCGCGCCGGGTCGACTCGATCGACCCGGCGCGGAG
>QHUM01000016.1 GCA_003222135.1 Gemmatimonadota bacterium
TACCGCTCACACTGCAGTTCGAGGCCACCCCGCTCAGCGCCACCGAGTGGCTCCCTGCCGCGACCCCGGTGAACGTCACGCTCCCATTGGTCCCGATCGCGCGGCTGTTGCTGCCATCGAGCGTGACCGTGTACCCATCGGGATCGAGGTTCGACCCGGTGGTCGCGGTCGTCACCGAGAGGTCGCCGCTCGTCGGTGGGGGCGGGGGCGGGGGCGGGGGCGGCGGCGGTGGCGGCGGTGGCGGCGGCGGCGGCGGTGGCGGCGGCGGTGGCGGTGGCGATGGCGATCCCGCGCAGCTGATCGCAAAGCTCGCCTGCGCCGTGCCGCCCAGTGGGACCGTTACGACAAGCGGGTTCGCGCTGCTGACGCTGCAGTTGCCGGCAATGCCGGAGAGCGTCACCACCGCGACGCCCGGAGGCACGTCCGTGAACGTCACGCTCCCGTTAGGCGCGATCGTGCTGCTCGACAGGAGCACGTCCACCGTCACCGTGTAGCCGTCGGGGTCGAGGTTCGACCCCGACGTCGTCGTCGACACGGTGAGAGCGCCGGTCACCAGGCCGAGCTGCGACGCCGGGCCAGACGATCCGCGAATCGGGGCGGCTGAATCGCGGCACGCAGCTGCTGCCACCACTGCCAGTGCTAGGCCCGCGATCAGCCTTGACGTCACACGTCCCACGGGGTCCCTCCTTGGTTGAGGACGGGACGTGCAACTCAAGTGCCACCATCGCCGACGCCCGCGGGCCGGTCGCGCCGCTAGCGCCGCGTGCCGATGCGCCCGAGCGGCGCTGCCGGACCGCCGCACTGCTCGTGCGAACGGGCAACGCAGCGCCCGCTCAACGCCCTGTTTGCAACGTCTAGTACTTCGGCGGGAGCGTCTTGTAGCGCTCGAACAACTCCGTCTGCCGGCTGGTGAGCGGCATCTCTTTGCCGCGGATGAATACGTGCTCCACGCCCGTGGTGAACTCGAAGGGGTCACCCGACCACACGACCACGTTCGCGATCTTGCCCGGCTCGAGCGATCCGTACCGATCCGCCACGCCGAACATTTCCGCAGGAGAGAGTGTGACGGCGCGTAGCGCCTGGTCCCACGACATCCCATACGACACGGCGTTTCCCGCTTGCTGGCGCAGGTTGCGCGCGTTGTGCGTGTCGGTCTCCATGAGCGCGACCTTCACGCCCGCGCGCGCGAGCAAGGCGGCGTTCTCGTAGCGAATCCCCAGGGCGTCGTACGTGGGGATATTGTCCAGCGGCTCGACCAGTACGGGGATGCCGGCCGCCGTGATCTTCCCCGCCATCTGCCACCCCTCGGCCGCGCCCGCCAGAATCAGTTTCACCTTGTACTCCCGCGCGATCCGCAACGCGGTCTCGATATCGCTCTTGCGGTTCGCCACGGCGATCAAGGGGACCTCGCCGCGCAGCAGCGGCAGCAGCGCGTCGAGATCAGCGGCCGCGGCGGAGAGGCGTTGCATCTGTCCGTGGCTGTAATCCGTCTTGCGCCGGCCATATTCCAGCGCGTCGTTGAACACGCGGCGCAGCCGTTGCGCCAGCCCGGCCCGCGAGCCGCCGACTTCTTCCTTCACGTCCTCGTTGAGGCGGGCCACGACCCCGACCGGGGACTTCACCAGCATCTCCTCGACCGTCCCGCCATCCAGGTCGATCAGCACCGCCTGCCCGCTGATGAGATGCTCCTCCGGCGTGGCGAGCGCCGTCGTGACCCCTTCGATGCGCGTGATGGGGACGAGCGTCGAGGCAGGGTTCAGGCCTTCGGCGACGTTGAAGGCCGCGGCCACGCTGTCGCTCGCGAGCGCGCCTTCGCGCGTGCCGCGCACGGCGCCGATCTCGACGAGGCCCATCTGACCGCCGCCGTCGATCAGCCCCGGCGTCACCCACTTGCCCGCGGCGTCGATCCGCTTCGCGTCGGCCGGCACGGTCACACTCGTGCCGACCGCGGCGACTGTGCCGTCGCGGATCAGCACGGTCGCATTGGCGATCTTGGGGCCGGACACGGGATACACAGTGCCGCCCGTGATGGCGATGGTCTGTGCCAGCAGCACGGCGATCATCGGTCGCTCCCGGGGGCCGGTACCTGGCCCAGCTCGAAATCGCTGCGAGGCTGGTGCGCCGCATCGTTCCGGTCGTACACGAGCCAACCGTCGTTGTAGACCTGCACGGCTTTCGAGTAGACGGAGAACGGGTCGCCCGACCAGACGACCACATCGGCCATCTTGCCGGGCTCGAGCGTGCCGACGATCGAGTCGAGCCCGAGCGTCCACGCGGGATTCACCGTGATCCAGCGCAGCGCCTGATCGCGCGTGATCGGTATCCCGGCCCGAAGGCCAGCGTACATCGCCTTCGCCGCCTCCTGGTTCAAGCGCTGGATCCCGCTCGGACTGTCGGAATGAATCAGCGGCCGCCCACCGGCCTGCTGGTTCAGCGCCGCGTTCTGCTGGATCCCGTCCATCGCCTCTTCCTTGAAGCCCCACCAGTCCGCCCACACCGATACCGAGGTCCCTTCCTTCGCGAGCAGGTCCGCGATCTTGTATGACTCGACCGCGTGGTGGAACGACCGGATCTTGAAGCCGAACTCGTGCGCCAGATCGACCATCTGAGCCATCTCGTCGGCCCGATAGCAGTGGTTCTGGACGTACATGTTGCCGCGCAGCACCTCGGCGAGCGTCTCGAGCCGCAGGTTGCGCTCGGGTGGATCGCCCTTGTGATCCTTCCGCCAGATATCCCACCGGCGACGATAGGTCTCCGCCTGTGTAAACGCGCTGCGGTACCCTGCCATGTTGCCCATCCGTGTCGAGGGGCCGCCGCGCCGCCCGTACACCCGCTTCGGGTTCTCGCCGCACGCCATCTTCAGGCCGTACCGCGCTCCGGGGAACTTCATCTCCTGCACCGTGCGCGCCGGGACGAGCTTCAGGATGGCGCTGCGCCCGCCGATCAGGTTGGCGGACCCCGGCAGCGCCTGGATCGTGGTGATCCCGCCCGCGATCGCGAGGGGGATCTGCGGATCCTGCGGCCAGAACGAATGCTCGGCCCAGACCTCGGCCGTGACCGGGGTCGTGGCCTCGTTGCCGTCCGACTCGGCCTCGGTGCCCGGCGCGGCGTACACACCCAGATGCGAGTGGTCGTCGATCAGTCCGGGGGTGACGTACTTCCCGGTCCCGTCCACCACGCCCGCGTCGGCCGGTGCGTCCACTTTCTCCCCCACCGCGACGATTCTTCCGTCCTTGAGCAGGACGGACCCGTTGCGGATCTCCTGTCCCGTCGCGGTCATGATGGTCGCGTTCCGGATCAGCACCGGCGGGTTAGGGTGGCGCCGATAGGTCGACGGATACTGCGCCCGATCTACGCTCATGCTCTCGGCGGCGGCCTGCGACGCGGGGGCCTGGACGGGGGCGGGGGTGGAGGGTTGGCGGGCGCCAGCCGAGGCACAGCCGGTCGACAGTACGAGCGTCAGATACACAAGTGGGCGCATCGCATCGCTCCGCAGGGAGGTCACTTGACGAGCTCGACGACGAGCGGCTGACCGATGTATTCGGTCCGCACGAGGCGGCGCGGTGCCGTGGTGCTCACGTACATCACGAACGGCACGCGTGAGCCTGTCACCGCGATATGGTACGCCTGAAACGTCCCGGCCGGTACGACCACGTTCTCCTGGGCTCCGACCTTGAACGTGAGCAACTTCACCGCGCCGTCGCTGGGAGAGAAGAAGCTCACCGTAAAGCTCTTGCCCGACTCGAGCGGGAACGCCGGGACGGAAAACGGCACCGCGTCCTCGTCGATCGTCCCTGGCGGCAGCACGGTGTCGATGTCGAACGGCTTCGTGGTCCCGTCCTGCTGGGGCATGGCGCTGCGCCCTTTCACCCGTCCCCCGCTGTACGTGAGGTGGGCTTCGCTGCGTTGTCCCTGTTGGATCGTCACCCGGTCGAGCCGCCGGCTCGAGCCGTCGGCGGGGTCGAGCACCAGCGTGACCGTCTGCTGGAACGCGCCGCCTCCCAGGTTGCTCTGCTCGGTGTAGATGAGCGAATCGGCGGTGCGCCGCAGCGCCGACACACTGGCGCCGACCGGGTTCCCCTGGAACAGGACCCGCGAGCTGTCGGTGTGCGGCGCGAGCTGCGCCGGATCGAGCGCGACCGGTGCGGCCTTCGGGCTCAGCTCGGCCGGGGTCAGCGCCTTGCCGTCGCCGTCCACCAGCCGGACGGGCGCGAGCGCCTTGAGACGGTCGTACAGCTGCGTCGCGTCCCCGACGACGACGATCGTCAGCGCCCCGCGCCGGTACAGCCGGGCCGCAGCCGCGCGTGCCGCCAGGGGCGTGACGGCCGCCAACCGTTCCCGGTACAGTCGCAGGTAGTCGTCGCCCAGCCCCAGCAGCTTGACATTGGCCACCTGAGCGGCAATCTGGCTCGGCGTCTCGATCGTGAGGGGGAACGAGCCGACCAGGAATCCCTTCGCGGCAGCGAGCTCGGAGTCCGCGATCGCCTGGGTGCGGATCCGGTCGAGCTGGCGCAGCAGCTCGCTCAGGGCGCTGTCGGCGACCTCGGTACGCACCTCGGCGGTCGCCTGCCAGTACCCGAGCCCGCGGTAGCGCTGCAGATTCGCGTACGCGCCGTACGTCCAGCCCTTCTGCTCGCGCAAGATGAGGAATAGCCGCGAGTCGGCGCCGCCGCCCAGCACCTGCGTGGCGATGCGACCGGGATAGTAAACGGAATCGGTCGGCAGGATCGTCGTATTGCCGAGCACGATGTTCGCCTGAGAAGAGCCGGGTCGATGCACCAGCACGATGTCCGTGGCCGCCGTCCGAGCAGGGGGCGCCAGGGGGCGCGGCGTCGGCGGACGGCCGCGCCAGCCGGCGAAGACGCGCTCGACGAGCGCGCGCACCTGCGGCTCGGCGACGTCACCCGCCACCACGAGCAGCGCGCCGGTGGGGCGCAGTCGATCCGCGGCGAACTTGGCAACGTCGTCGCGCGTGACGGCGTTGTAGCTGTCGCGCGTGGCGCTGCGTCCGTAGGGATTCGGGCCATAGATCTCCTTGCCGAAGATCCGGCCGGCGAGCGACGCGGGCTGGGAGAGCGACAGAGAGAGCGCGGAGAGCGCGCGGGTGCGCGCCAGCGCCAGCTCGCTCTCCGGGAACGCCGCGTGCTGCGTGACGTCCCCCAGGAGGTCGAACACCAGCCCGAGCTGATCGCTCAGCGCGTCCGCCGAGATCGTGAGAAAGTCCTCGCTGGCGGACGCGGCGAGGCTGCCCCCCACTCCTTCGATCGTCTCCGCGATCCGCTCGGCCGACCGGCTCGCCGTGCCCTTGTTGAGGAGCTCGGCGACCAGCACCGCGAGGCCTTCCTTGCCGAGCGGATCGTAAATCCCGCCGGCACGGAAGCTCAGGCTCACCGACACCACCGGCTGCTCGTGATGCTCCACGAGCACGAGCTGCAGCCCGTTCGCGAGCGTCGCCTCTTTGAACGGCGGAAAGCGAACCGGGGAGAGTGGGGTGGGGCGGGGGGGCTTCGCGGGGAAGCCCTGGGCGGACAGGCGGCTGAACCCGGAGACATTGAGCACAAGGAGCAATGCGGCCTTGGTAGTTCCCACGCGCCTCACTTCGTCGCCCCCGAATCAGCCGGCGCCGCCTTCGGCCGCACGATGACCACCAGCGAGTTCGCCGGGTCCAGGTATTTCGTGGCCGCGTGCTGAATGTCGGCCGCGGATACGGCGAGGTAGCGGTCCAGGTCGCTGTTGATCTCCGCCACAGAGCCGTGAAACAGGTTGTAGTGCTGCAGTGCTTCCGCGCGGCCGAAGGTCGTCTCCCGCTCATGGATGAAGTCGGAGCGGAAGGCATTGCGCGCCCGGCTCAGCTCGTCGGCGGTGACGCCGACCCGACGCACGCTGTCCAGTTGCGCGCCGATCAGGCTGTCGAGCGCCTGCACGGCGACCCCCTGATTCGCGATGCCGAAGGCGACGAGCACGCCGGGGCCGCGCCGCTCGGTCAGCGCGAACATGCCCGCCTGGAGCGCGGCCCGGTCCCGCCGCACCACCCCGACGTTCAGCCGGGAGCTCTCGCCCTGGCCCAGGATCACGTTCAACAGCTCGATAGCGGGAATGTCGGGGTCGGTGTGGGGCGGCAGCCGGAAGATGCGGAACGCCGCCGGCAGGTTGGCGTGCTCGTCTTCGACTTCGCGCCGCACCATCCCGGGGGCCAGCCGATAGTCGCACTGCACGGCCGGCGGGGCCGCCTGGCTCGGGATATCGACGAAGTACTGGCTCACCAGCCGGCGCAGCTCGACCGGCTGGAAGTCGCCCACCACGACCAGGGTGGCGTTGTTGGGCGCGTAGTACGTGCCGAAGTACGCCTGGACGTCTTCCAGCTTCGCGGCATCGAGGTCGCCCATCGAGCCGATGGTGGGATGCGCGTAGGCGAAGCACGTCGCGCTGTCGAACGGCCAGACGATGGCGCTCCGGAAGGTCGGCGCATACGGCTGGTTGTCGACGCGCAGCCGCTTTTCCTCTTTGACCGTCGCCCGCTGGTTCTCCAGGTTCTCCTGGGTGACGGCGAGCGAGCGCATCCGGTCGGCTTCGAGCCAGAGGGCGAGGTTCAGCCGGTTGGACGGAATCGTCTCGTAGTAGTTCGTGTAGTCGTCGTGCGTGGAGCCGTTGAGCGTCCCGCCGGCCCGCTCCACCAGCTGGAAGTGCTCGCTCTTCTTTACGTGGGCCGACCCCTGGAACATCATGTGCTCGAACAAATGGGCGAAGCCGGAGCGACCGGGACGCTCGTTCCGGGCGCCCGTGTAGTACCACAGGTCCACCGTCACGACCGGCGTCGAGTGATCCTCGGAGTAGAGCACGCGCAGGCCGTTGGGCAAGGCGAACGATTCGTAGCTCACGCGACCGGACTGCGCGGCGAGCAATGCGGCGACCAGCGCGATCAACGGCATGCTCATTGGGGGGAGGGCACGACCGGGCCCGTCCCGGCGAGCTGGAACAAGAACTCGCCGTCCAGCGTCTCACCCTTTACGACGCGGCGCACGCCGGTGCGCGTGATGAACACGCGGAACCCGCCGCTCCGGAGCGGTAAAACGTCGAAACGACCCGCGGGCACCTCGATCGTGACCGGCGCCAGCGCGACGAAGCTGAGCGTCGTGATCGAATCACCGAACTCGCTGTAGGCCGGAATGGCGAGCGAATCGCCGGGCGCGGCGTTGGTCACGGCGGCGGCGATGAAGATGTAATCGGACAGCACGGCGCCCCGGGGGAGGGGCCGGCTCACCGGGATGATCTGCACCGCGCCGCTGCGCGTGCCCACCCGCCGGCGTCCCGCGATCTCGCCGCGCTTCACGTCGAGGTCGTGCTCCACCATCACGGTGTCGCTGGTGGGTGAGAACAGATCGATGTGGTGAAAGGTGGCGATCGGCTCGCCGGTGAGGCGGTTCAGGACCACGCGCAGCCGCTCCTCCTCCACCGGCCGAAACTCGGAGTGCGCGGTGTACAGGAGCTGCTGGGTCATTTCGAGCTCCCGGATTTCGTACTGCCACACGGCGTACCCCCGCTCGGCGCCGCGAAAGATGAACACGAACGAGTCGCGCCGCGGCGCCAGGTCCGTGAGATCGAACCGAAGCGGCTTCTGCGGATCTCGGGTCTGTGCGGCGAGCGAGCTAGCGAGCAGCAGGGAACAGAGCCAGCGCATTGGTCTCCAGAATGGCCCGCTTGTGCGAGTCGTCGAGCGAGAGTGCCAGGAACTGATCGATGTTCTGGCGCATCTCTCTGACGCCCGGGCTGGGCCAGTCGGTTCCCCACAGCACGCGGTCGGCCACCTCGGGCAGGCGCGGAAAGTACTCCAACAGGCGGGCGGGCGGAATCCCGGAGATGTCGAGCCGGACGTGGCGGTGGCGGCGCAGGATGAAGAACGCCTCCGCCATGTACAGCGGCCGGCCCCCGTGCGCCATGACGAGCGGCAGATCGGGGAAATCGATCGCCACGTCGTCGAGCTCCATCGGGTTGCCGTACTTGGAGCGGGCGCCCGGAAACACGCTCGTGCCGGTGTGGATCATCACCGGCAGCCCGCGCTCCTCGCACCGCCGGTAGATCGCTCCCAGTGCCTCCAGCCCGTCGGTGTACGCGTTGGCCGGGAATCCCTGATGGGGCGGATGGATCTTGACGAGCCGGATCCCCAGGTCGACGAGTCGATCCACGTCGCCGCGCGCGTCCCGGGTGAATCGCGGGTGCACGCCGCCGTAGGGAAGGAGTCGCTCCGGATTCGCCCGCGCGTACGTCGCGGAGAACGTATTGGTGGCGTCGGTGAAGCCCATGACGTCGGGCGACGGGTAGTTGACCAGGCCCGCGCGCCACACACCGGAGCGGTCCATGACTTGGAGCAGCGCGCGCGGGTCCTCCATCAGCTGGACCATCAGATCGCGCTCGGCCTCCTTGTCGCGCCACATCACCGCAAGCACCTGCGGCTTGAGCTCGCGCCACGGTTGGATGTGGATGTGGACGTCGGTGATGCGGCTCGGTGGGAGACGGGCTGCCGACACAGGATGGGTCATGGGGCGCAGAAGCTACCGTATGACAAGTGCGCATTCAACCGCACGTGGAGAGCGCAGTCGCGGCGCCGAGTGGGCGCAACACGAGAAGTTGCGCAGCCGCCACAAGCGAGCGCGTCGCGGCCAGTACCAAACCGTGGCTGGCGTGCAGCAGGGAGGTGCGAATCTTGCGCGCATTCGTGCGGCTGACAAACCTTCGAGACTCCCGGAGGCTACCCATGAGGATCCATGTTCCGTGCCCTGGCGGCAGCGTGACCGCCCTGGGATGCATCCTGCTGCTCGCGTCCTGCGAGGCGGGTCCGCTCTCCTCGCCCGCTGCGAAAGGCGGCGTCGCCGCGGCGACGGTCGTGACCGCGGCGCCGTTTACGTTCGCGAACTTCGAGCTCGGCGCCACACCTGGGACGGTTTGCCCGGACTCGTCGGCGTGCACGAACGGCGCCGCGGAGCCCGCGATTCGCGCCGACGCCACGGGTACCTTCTACGTCTCCTCGGAGCTCGGGCTCTCGGCCGGCACGCTCGCCTGGACGTCTACCGACGGCGGCCTGCACTACACGGCGCTGACATCCCCGAACCAGGTCTCCCAGTCCTTCGGGGGAGTGGGGCCGGGGGGCGGCGACACGGACTTGAGCACCGCGCCGCAGCCGAACGCCAGCGGCATCCACAACCTCTACGTGGCGAGCCTCAGCCTGGCGAACGTCACGGTCAGCACCAGTCAGGATGGCGGGACGACCTGGACCAAGAACGTCACCAGCGCCACGATTCCGCTCGATGACCGCGAGTGGATCGCCGCCGATCAGGCGACCAAGGTGTGCCTCTCGTACCACGACATCGCGACCTTCAACATCGACGTCAACTGCAGCTTCGACGCCGGCGCCACCTTCACCCAGGTGGGTTCGGCGATCGATGCCGCACACGCCTTCCTGATCGACGACAACGAGATCGGCAACCTGACGATCGACCCTAACAACCACGTCATTTACCAGGTGTTCAGCGGCATCGCGAACGCTACCGAGGTGGTCGGGAGCGCCTTCCATGCCGTTTGGATCGCGGTCTCGCGCGACGGCGGTCAGACGTTCACCGACAATCCCGTTTACGTGAATCCGCACAACACGGCGTCGTACGGCCACCAGTTCGTCAACGTGAGCGTGGACCGGGCCGGCACCGTCTACGTCGTGTACACCGACGACCACAACCTCTTCTACAGCTTCTCGACGGATGGGGGGGGCACGTGGACCGGGCCGATCCAGGTGAACCAGGCGCCTTCCGCCACGGCGATCATGCCGTGGAGCGTGGCCTGCAACCCCGGCCAGCTGAACATCGTGTGGTACGGGACTTCGTTCTACGACGGGACGACGGCGCCGGACAACTATCCAGCGTCTGCGGCGTGGTACGTGTTCTTCGCCCAGAATCTCAACGCTGCCGCGGCCGGCAGCACGTTCACGCAGGCCGCGGCCACCCCGATCATCCACTACGGTGGGGTGTGCGAGAGCGGGGTGGGTTGCACCGGCAACCGGGACCTGTACGACGACTTTGGCGTCGCCGTCAGCCCCACGACCGGCCTGGCGTCCATCGTCTACAGCGACGACCAGCCCGGGAACGTCGGGAGGGACGACCACACCGCCATCGCGACGCAGACGGCGGGTCCCAAGATCTGCGGCCCCTGACCGGGAGGGGAACGACGAGCGGCTGAGGGGATGGGAATGCCCCTCAGTCGCTCCAGCGGTAGAACCCCTTTCCCGCCTTCTTCCCGAGCTCCCCCTTCGCCACTTTGTCGCGCAGGATCTGTGGGGGCTCGAACTGCGGCTCCTCGAGCGTCTGATGCAAATACTCCGCGATCGCGAGCCGGACGTCGAGGCCCACGAGATCCGTCAGCTTGAGCGGGCCCATCGGATGGTTGTATCCCAGCTCCATCGCCTTGTCGATGTCTTCCGCCGAAGCGACGCCTTGCTCGAGCATCCGCATCGCCTCGAGCCCGAGGGCGAGCCCAAGCCGGCTCGAGGCGAAGCCCGGCGCGTCCTTCACCACGATCGGCTCCTTGCCGAGCTGCCGCACGAACGCGAGGGCCCGGTCCAGCGTCCCGGGTTCGGTGCGCTCGTGCGTCACGACCTCGACGAGCTTCATGGCATGCACCGGGTTGAAGAAGTGCAGCCCCACGACGCGCCCCGGGTCGCGCACCGCGGACGCGATCGCGCCGACCGAGAGCGACGAGGTGTTCGTGGCGAGCAGCGCGGTCGCCGGCGCCGCGCGCTCGAGCTCGGCAAAGAGACGCTGCTTGACGCCGAGATCCTCGACCACGGCTTCGATCACGACGTCGGCCTCGCGCACCGCCGACCCGAGGTCGCGATCGGCCCGCAGCCGCGCGGCCGCGGCGGCGACGTCCGCTTCGCCGAGCTTTCCGCGCTTGACGCCGCCCGTGTACAGGTCCCCAATGCGCCGGATGGCGGGGGGGATGGCCTCGGGACGACTGTCCGTGAGCGCGACGCTGCAGCCCGCGAGCGTCGCGACGTAGGCGATCCCGTGGCCCATGGTCCCCGCGCCGATCACCGCGACGGCGCGCGCCGTCATGCGGCGGGGACGCTCAGCACCTGACGCGCCACATCCGGGAAGTTCCCGCACAGCCCATCGACCTGGAGGGCGAGCAGCCGGCGCATGTCGTCGGGGTCGTTCACCGTCCAGCCGTAGATGCGATACCCCGCCCGATGCAGCGCGTCCACGAGCGGGGCGTCGATGAGGCTTTGCTCCTCCCACAGAACCGTCGCCCCGGTGTCTTCGAGGACTTCGAGGGGACGCAGCGGATAGGACGCGAGCAGCGCGCCCCGCGGGAGCGCCGGCGCGGCGAGCCCGAGGCGCTTCACGATGCGGTGGTCGAAACTGTGGATCGCGCAGCGGCCGCGCTGGACGAGGCCTTCGAGCGCCGCGAGCAGACGGTCGTCGAACCGCTCCGGGAGCGACTTGACCTCGACGAATACCTCGAGCGCGGGGTCGATCACCGCGAGCGCGTCCTCGAGCGTCGGCACGGACTCCCCGTTCGGGAGCCGCAGCGCCCGCAGCTGGGCGGCACTCGAGCGCGTGATGTGCGTGCCGCTCACGACCTCGTCGTGGTGGACGAACAGGGCGCCGTCGGCGGCGGCATGCACGTCCAGCTCCACCGCATCCGCGCCGCGCGCGCGGGCCGCCCGGAACGCCGCGCGGGAATTTTCGTATTCGTACCCCGACGCGCCCCGGTGCGCGATGACCAGCGGTTTGCTCACTTCAGCAGGCTGTCCGCCTTCTTGGGCTCGATCCAGCCCGGCTGCTTCTCGATGTCGTGCACGATGGTGTAGTGCTCGGGCTGGGGGAGCACCGCCTTCAGGTACTCCTGGTACTTCACCGGGTCGTCCATCGGCACGCCGTCCACGGTCCACAGCTGGTGCCCGTACATGCCGATCTTGCGATTGAACTTCGTGTCCGGAACTTTGAGCTGCCGCTCGCGCTCCGGGATGAAGAGATTCAGCCGCTCGACCAGTTTGGTGATCTCCTGACGATACAACTCACGGCTGAGCTCGTTCAGCCGCGACTTCTCCGGCTCGTCCTGATGCACGCGTTCGTCGTAGCGCCCCTTCAACCCCCACACGTACGCCCAGTGGGCCGACGACGAGTTGTCGGTCCCGAACAGATCGAACGCCGTGGGAATCCACTTATAGAAGAAGCGCTGGATCACTTCCGGGGGCGTCCGGCCGGCCTTCACGATCCGCAGCAGGCCGTTGTTGCCGGTTCCCAGGTGATAGGACTCTTCCTTCAGCATGGGGATCATCGAGCGCGACAGCGGGTCGAACGCTGAGGTCGAGAGCATGGTGAGCTGGAACTTGCCGTCGCGATCGATGAACTGCGTGTAGGTGAAGAAGTCGAGCCAGTTGTCGACCAGCTCGTTGAACGAGCCGAGCAGCCGCTCCCCCTCGTCGGCGCGGCGCTCCAGCAGCTTCGCGGCCTCGCGCTTGCCTTCGTCCCCGAAGTGCGCGCACAGGAGGTACGACATCTGCCAGCCGTGCCGCATCTCCTCGGTCATCACGCGCATGAGCGAGAGCAGGTCGTAGTCCGAGGGCGCGTGCTGCAGCAGGGTCCGCTGCTGCTCCACCGACGCGAACTCGGTGTCGCCCTGGTAGACGATGAGGTTGAGCAGCGCGTCGCGGATCCGCTGGTCCGGGATGTGCATCACCGTGGGCCACTTGCGCTGGCCTTTGTAGTGCCCGAACTCGATGTGCGGCACCTCCTGGTCGCCGAACTTCGCCTCGAACTTGAAGTCGCGCAGCTCTCCCTGGGGGAGGCCGATCGACTCCTGCCAGTAGCGGAAGTAGTCGATCCATTCGTCGAAGTTCATGAGCTTGCGAACCATCAGTGACTCCTCTTGGACAGCGCCGCCCCGATGCGCTGGCGCGCCTCGGCGGTGGCGAACAGTTCGTTCTGCTGGGTGATCTCGAGATCGAGCATCGCGGCGAGCGAGCTCGCCTCGCTCCGGTACAGCGCTTGCTTGGCCCGGCGCACGGCCGCCACCGGCTGGGCGGCCCACAGCTCGGCGAGACGCCGGGTCTCCGTGGCGAGCTCGGCGTGCGGCACGACCCGGTCGAACAGCCCCAGGGCCAGCGCTTCGGCCGAGGAGACCATCCGCGCGCTCCAGACCAGCTCGAGCGCCCGCGATGTCCCGACGAGACGAGGGAGGAAGAAGCTCCCACCCCAATCGGGCACCAGCCCGAGCGTGTGGAACACCTGGCCGATCGACGCCTGATCGGACGCGATCCGATAATCGCACGCGAGGGCGAGATTCGCGCCACCGCCAGCCGCCGGCCCGTTCACGGCCGCCAGGACCGGCTGCGGGGCCGCGCGGATCGTCAGCGCCATGTCCTTGCCCGCCGCCACGAGCGCGGGGCCGTCCGCCCCCAGGACGCTCAAGTCCGCGCCGGCGCAGAACGCCCGCCCCGCTCCCGTGAGGACGATCACGTGCACCGCGTCGCTGGCGGCGAGCATCCGCAGCGCTTCATGCAGCTCCCGGCACATCGGTCCGTCAAATGCGTTGAGCTTGCCGGGCCGGTTCAACGTCGCCGTCCCGATGCCGCCCACGATTTCCACCATTACGCAGTCGTATGCCGCCATCAGACGCGCTCCACGATCATGGCGATCCCCTGGCCCACGCCGATGCACATGGTCGCGAGACCGTAGCCCGACTGCGTCCGGCGGAGGGCGTGCACCAGAGTCGTCAAGATGCGGGCGCCGGTCGCGCCCAGCGGATGGCCGAGCGCGATGGCACCGCCGTAAATGTTCACGCGCTGCGGATCGAGCTTGAGCTCGCGGATGCAGGCGATCGCCTGGGCCGCGAACGCCTCGTTCAGCTCTACCAGATCGATCTGATCGATCGTCAATCCGGCGCGCCGCAAGACTTTCTGCGTGGCGGGAATCGGCCCGAGCCCCATACAGCTCGGATCCACGCCGGCGACAGCCGTGGCCACGATTCGCGCAAGTGGCTCAGACCGCCCTGACACCACCAGCAACGCCGCCGCGCCGTCATTTATGCCGCTGGAGCTCGCCGCCGTGACCGTGCCGTCCGTGCGAAACGCCGGCTTGAGCTGCGCGATGCGCTCGAGCGTCGTGCCCGCGCGGGGATACTCGTCCTTGGCGAAGGTCGTGCCGTCCGGAAGGGCAACGGGCACCAGTTCGTCGGTGAACACGCACTCCTGGAGCGCGCGCTCGGCGCGCCGCTGGCTCTCCACGGCGAAGGCATCCTGCTCGGCGCGGCCGATCTTGTAGCGCTCGGCCACCCGCTCGGCGGTTTCCCCCAGAGCGATCGTCCATTCCGGCTTGAGCCGTGGGTTCGGGAACCGCCACCCCACCGTCGTGTCGGCGACCTCGGGAGCCTTGCGGCTCCAGGCGTCCCCCGACTTGAGCATCACGTACGGCGCGCGGGTCATGTTTTCCACGCCGCCGGCGACGAACACGGCACCCTCGCCCGCTTTGATCGCCTGCGCGGCGCTCGCCGCCGCCTGCAACCCCGAGCCGCACAGCCGGTTCACCGTCTGACCGGGCACCTCGACCGGCAGGCCGGCGACGAGCGACGCCATGCGAGCGACGTTGCGGTTGTCCTCACCCGCCTGGTTGGTGCAGCCGAGGATCACGTCGTCGATGGACATCGGGTCGATTCCCGAGCGTTCCACCACGGCTCTGATCGGGATCGCGGCGAGGTCATCCGCGCGCACCGACGCCAGCGCGCCGCCGTGCTTGCCGACGGGCGTCCGGAGCGCGGCGCAGATGTACGCGTCCGTCACAGACCGATCCAGACGGTCTTCGTCTCGGTGTAATTATCGAGCGCTTGCTTACCGAGATCGCGCCCGAACCCCGAGAACTTGTAACCCCCGAACGGCGCGGCCGGGTCGTAGAAGTTGTACGTGTTCACCCAGACGGTGCCCGCCTTGATCGCGCGCGCGACGCGGTGCGCCTTCTGGATGTCCTTGGTCCAGATGCCGGCGGCGAGGCCGTACACCGAGCGGTTCGCCAGGCGGACGCCGTCTTCCTCGTTCTCGAACGTCAGCACCGCCAGCACGGGGCCGAAGATTTCCTCGTCCACGATCTTCATCCCCGGCTTCGCTCCGTCGAATACCGTCGCCTCGACGTAGAAGCCCTTGCCCTGGACCTTGGCGGGGTTGCCGCCCGCCAGGAGCCTGGCGCCTTCCTTCTTCCCAGCCTCGATGTAGGAGAGCACGGTGTCCTGCTGACGCTTGGAGACGATCGCGCCCAGGCGCGTGTTCTTGTCGAACGGATCACCGGGCGTGAGCTTCTTGGCCCGCTCGGCGAGCTGCTCGACCACCTGGTCGTGCACGGCCCGCTCGACCAGCAGCCGGGAGCCCGCGGCGCACACCTCGCCCTTGCCGTAGAAGATCCCGGCCTGAGCCCCACGCACCGCGGCCGCCAAGTCGGCGTCGGCGAAGATGATGTTCGGGCTCTTGCCGCCCAGCTCGAGGGTGACCCGTTTCACCGTGCCCGCCGCCTCGCGCATGATCCACTGGCCGACCTCGGTCGAGCCCGTGAAGGCGATCTTGTCGACGAGCGGGTGCCGCACCAGGGCCGCGCCGGCCGTCGCGCCGGGCCCCGGGACCACGTTCAGGGCGCCGGCGGGAAACCCGGCTTCGACCGCGAGCTCGCCGAGCATGAGCGCGGTGAGCGGCGTCTCGTGTGCCGGTTTGAGCACCACGGTGCAGCCCGCCGCCAGCGCCGGAGCCACTTTCCACGTGGCCAGGTTGAGCGGAAAATTCCACGGGACGATCGCGCCGACCACGCCGACGGGCTCGCGCAAGGTGTAGGTGAAGAAGTTGCCGCTGACGGGGAGGGTGTGCCCCGTCAGCTTGTCCGCCCAGCCCGCGTAGTAGCGCACCGTCTCGATCGCCATCGCGACGTCGATCTTCGACTCGAACAGCGGCTTGCCGTTGTTCTTCGTCTCGACGTCAGCGAGCTCTTTGGAGCGCTGCTCGAGCAGGTCGGCGAGCCGGTAGAGCAGGGCGCCCCGCCTGCGGGCCGGGAGCTCCCGCCACTCCTTCGAGTCGAGGCAGGCCCGGGCGGCCTGGACCGCCGCGTCGATCTCCGCCTCGCCCGCCTCGGCCACTTCGCTGAGCGGCTCCTCGGTGGCGGGGTTGGTCAGGCAATAGCGTTTCGCCGTCGCCCGCCACTCGTTGCCGATCAGCAGATCGGTCTTCACCGGCCCTTGAACTCCGCGACCCGCTTCTCGACGTAGGCCGCGATGCCTTCCTTCGCGTCGTCCGACTGGAACAGCTGCTGCTGCAGCTCCCGTTCGAGCGTTAGGCCCGACTCGAACGGCACCTCGGCGCCGGATTGGACCGCCCGCTTGATCAGGCCGACCGCCTTCGACGCCTTGTGGGGAGGGGTGAACTGCTTCGCGTACAACATGATCTGCTCCCAGTAGTCGTCGGCGGGGAAGATCTCGTTGACGAGACCCAGCTCCTTCGCCTTGTCGAACGAGAACGTCTCGCCCTTCACCATCCACTCGATCGCGCGCGCCTTGCCCACGATGCGGGCCAGGCGCTGCGTGCCGCCCGTCCCGGGAAGCACGCCGAGGTTCACTTCCGGGAGCCCGATCTTTCCGGCGTTTTCCTTCGCGAGCCGCAGGTCGCACGCCATCGCGATCTCGAGCCCACCGCCCACGGTATGGCCGTTGAGCGCGGCGATCGTGAGCTTCGGCGTGTGCTCCAGGCGGTTGAGCGTCTCGTTGGCATGCAAGCAGAAGAAGTACTTGTAGCGGGGCGTGATGCTGTTCAGATACGCGATGTTCGCTCCGGCCGAGAAAAATTTCTCCCCGTGGCCGCGCAGCACGATCACGTGCGCGGCGTCGTCGAAGCGCGCCCGCAGGATCGCTTCGTCCAACTGGTGCATCATCTCGTACGTGTACGTGTTGGCGG
>QHUM01000072.1 GCA_003222135.1 Gemmatimonadota bacterium
CGGATTCCAGAAATTCTTCGCGAAGGCGCTGTTCGGCGGCGGGTTCCTCGACCGGGGCAACTGGGACGACGCCCAGAAGTACCTCGAGCGCGCCGTCGCGTTGAAGCCGCAGAACATCTTTCACCGGCTCGACCTGGCCGAGGTGTACGTCGACCTGGGGAAGTACTCCAAGGCCCGCGAGCAGCTCACCACGATCGCCTCCCTCCCCATCGCGGACGTGCTGGACCACGAGTACCAGAAGGAAGCGGCGCAGCTGCTCGATGACATCAAGGGCGAAAAGGACGAGGGCTAGCGCCCCACTCCGCCCCGCATCAGCCGCTCGATCTCCAGCGTGGTCCGTGGTGCTTTCGCGGACAGCCATTCGGCCCCCGTCGGCGTGACCAGCACGTCGTCTTCGATCCGCACCCCCAACCCTTCCTCGGCGAGGTAGATCCCCGGCTCGAGCGTGATCACCATCCCGGGCTCGAGCTTGAGCCGCCCCGGCACGGTCACATCGTGGACGTCCATCCCGAGCGCGTGGCCGAGCCCGTGGATGAAGTAGGCGTCGCACGTCTGGTCGCCGCATAGCTTGCCCGAGTGCTCGCGCATGTAAGTCTGGGCGAGGCGATTCAAGTCCCGCAGCGTGACGCCCGGCCGCACCGAGTCGAACGCCACCTGCTGGGTCGCGAGCACCAGATCGTACACGGCCTTCTGGCGCGACGAGAACCGACCGTTGACGGGCCAGGTGCGGGTGACGTCCGCCGTGTACTGCCCCCACTCGGCCCCTGCATCGACCAACACCAGGTCGCCGTCGCGGGTCTGCCGGCGGTTCACGTCGTAGTGGAGCGTGGTCGAGTTCGGTCCGCTGCCGACGATCGACGGATAGCCCACGCGATCGGCGCCGTTCCTGCGGAACCCCGCCTCGAGCACCGCTTCGATCTCGTACTCGTACATGCCCGGCCGCGCGGCCTGCATCGCCGTGATATGCCCGGCCACGCTGATGTCCACCGCCTTTCGCAACCGCGCCAGCTCCTCGGCATCCTTTACCTCTCGCAGCGAATCGGCCAACGGACGCAGGTTGTGCACGTCCTGCCCGCTGAAGACCAAGTCCATCACGCGCCGCTCGTCCCGCGTCGTCACGTCGAGCGGCACGTAGATCGGGCCGTGCACGCGGAGGCGCGCGGCGAATAGCCGGTGCTCGAGCGAATCGGTCGGCAGGACCGTGGGGATCCCCGACAGGCGCACGGCGACGCTGTCGGGCCCGAGGCGGAGGCCGGTCCAACGCTCCTGGCTGGGGTTGCGCGGCGGGAGGAACAGCACGGATTCGAGCGAATCGGGACCACGGGCGGTGAGCAACAGCCACGCGTCCTGGGTCTCGAGCTCCGTGAAGTAGAAGAACGTGTTGTTCTGCCGGAAATCGTTGTCCTGGACGTACTCCTTTTCGACGTCCCGCTCGTGCGCCGCCGGGATGAGCACGCTGCCGCGGCCGATGCGCTGGAGCAGCGCGCGGCGGCGCGCGGCCACCGCCGCGGTATCCACCGACCGACCCATGCCGGGCAGTTCGGGAATCGGCGTCCACGCGCCGATCGGGCCCGCGCTCGCGGGCCGGGCCTGCGTCGCCGCGGCGGCCGCGGCGGCCGCGGCTCCGCACCCGAGCCAAAGCAACGCCCAAAGCAACTCGAAGACGAATCGCATCGGCTGAGAAGCTACCGTGCGCCACCAGACGCAGCAACCGCGTCGCGGCGCTTGACGTGCCGTCCGGTGCGGACGCAAACTATGCCATGACCGTCCCCTCCGCTCTCACCGCCCGCGTCGCCGAGCTCGAGCGCGAGCGCAAGCACCTCCTCGCCGTCATCGAGATCCTCAAGGAAGTCTCCACGTCGCTGCACTTCATCGACATCCTGCAGGCGATCGCGCGCAAGCTGGGCGAGACGTTCGGGCTCGACCGCTGCTCGATTTTCCTCGCCGAGCGCGGCGGCCGGTCGGTGCGCCTGGTCGCATCGTACGAGGATCCGACGATCCGCAACTACGTCGTCGATCTCGAGCGCTACCCCGAGCTGAAGCGGGCGATGCAGAGCGGAGAAACGGTGTTCATCCCCGACGCGGCGAACGATCCGAGTCTGAAGCATATCAAAGGGGAGCTGATCAGCCGTCGCGTGAAGTCGATCACCGTCGTCCCGATCACGTGGCGTGGGGTGGCGATCGGCGCGATCTTCCTGCGCACGTTCCGGGACGGCCCCACGTTCTCCGACGAGGACGTGCGGTTCGTGCAGGTCGTGGCGTCGCTCACCGCGCAGGCGCTCCGCAACGCGCACCGCTACGAGCGGCTCGAGCAGCGCAACCAGGAGACCGGCGAGACGGTGCGCCGCATGGAGCTCGAGCGCGTGGCCCTGCTGTCGTTCCTGCGACGCCTGCTCGCCGCGTTCGGGGAGCGCGAGGGCGCCTGGGCGGAGGGGCTGCTCCCGCGCGCCAGCTCCGAGGAGCTCGACCGCCTGGTCGGCGTCGCGATGGCGGTCATCCAGGAAGAAGCCAAGGGGCGGTGAAAGCCGCCGCCGCGCGGGCCGCCGAGCTGCGGCGGCTCATCGAGCGCGCGAACGACGCCTACTACGTCCTCGACAAGCCGGAGCTCTCGGATGCCGAGTACGACCGGCTGTTCCGCGAGCTGCAGGAGCTCGAGGCCAAGCATCCCGAGCTCCAGACCCCCGACAGCCCCACCCACCGCGTCGGCGCCCCGCCGGCGGCGGCCTTCAAGAAGCATCGCCACCTCGTGCCGATGCTGTCGCTGGCCAACGCCTTCAACGAAAAGGAGCTCGCCGAGTGGGAGGAGCGGAACGCCCGGCTCTCCCCCGAGGTGAAGACGGCAGGTTACACCCTGGAGGTGAAGATCGACGGGGCGGCGGTGAGCCTCACCTACCAGGACGGCGTGTTCGTCACGGGGGCGACCCGCGGCAACGGCATCGAGGGCGAGGACGTCACCGCCAACCTGCGCACCGTGCTCGACGTGCCGCTGCGGCTGCACGGCCAGCGCAAGACCTGGCCCAAGCTGATGGAAGTGCGCGGCGAGGTCTACCTCTCCAAGTCCCGCTTCGCCGAGCTCAACACGGAGCGCGAGCGCGCGGGCGAGCCGACTTTCGCCAATCCCCGCAACGCCGCCGCCGGCGCGTTACGCCAGCTCGATCCCAAAATCACGCGCAGCCGCGGCCTGCGGATCTTCTGCTTCCACGTCGAGGCCCCGGGCCAGAAGCTCCCGGTCGCGACGCAGCACGACCTGCTGCTCCAGCTCGCCACCTGGGGCTTCCCGGTGGAACCGCACCACAAGCTCGTCCCCGATCTCGCCGCCGCCAACCGCGAAATCGCCAGCACGCTCGAGCCGCTGCTCGACCAGCTCGACTACGGCGCCGACGGCGTGGTGGTGAAAGTGAACCCGCTCGAGCTGCACGCCGAGCTCGGCACGGTCGGCGACCGCGAGCCGCGCTGGGCCATCGCGCGCAAGTTCGCCCCCGAAGTCCGGATCACGAAGCTCAAAGAGATCCGCATCAACGTGGGCCGCACCGGCGCGTTGAACCCCTATGCGGTGCTCGAGCCGGTGGAGATCGGCGGCGTGACGGTGTCGACGGCGACGCTGCACAATTTCGCGCTGATCAAGGCCAAGGACATCCGGGAAGGCGACCTGGTGGAGGTCACCCGGGCGGGCGAGGTCATCCCGCAAGTGCTCGGGCCGGTGATCAAGAAGGGCGTGCGCCGGAGCAGGCCCTACCAGCCGCCCGAGCGCTGCCCCGTCTGCAAGTCGAAGGTCGAACACCCCCAGGGCGAGGTGATGGCGTACTGCCCCAACGTCTCCTGCCCCGGGCGGGTGTTCGAGAGCATCGTCCACTTCGCGTCGCGCCCGGCGATGGACATCCGCGGGCTCGGCCCGGAGCGGGTGAAAGCGCTGCTCGACGCCGGGCTCATCAAAGACGTCGCGGACCTCTACGAGATCACGCCGATGCAGCTGCTGACGCTGGAAGGGTTTGCGGAAAAATCGGCGCGCCAGCTGGTCGACGCGATCCAGGCCTCCAAGGATCGGCCGCTCGCCACGTTGATCTTCGCCCTCGGGATCCGGCACGTCGGCGCGCAGGGGGCGAAGCTCCTGGCCCGGCACTTCGGGACGATGAAGGCGCTGGCCAAGGCGTCCGTGGAGCAGATCAACGAGATCCGGGGCATCGGGCCGGCCATCGCGGAGGCCGTCGCCGGGTTCTTCGCGGAGCCCAAGAACCGGAAGTTGGTCGAGCGGCTCGAGAAGCTGGGCCTCAATATGAAGGAGCCGGTCGCGGCCGAGGGGAAGGGGCCGCTGGCGGGGCACCTCTACGTGATCACGGGAACGCTGCCGTCCCTGTCGCGCGCCAAGGCGGCCGAGCTGATCGAGGCAGCGGGCGGCCACGTCAGCGACGCGGTATCGAAGAAGACGACGGCCGTGGTGGTCGGGGCCGACGCCGGCTCGAAGCTCGAAAAGGCAAAGACGCTCCGCATACCGCTCATCGACGAGGCGGAACTCTTGCGCCGCGCACGCGCCAAACCCTAAGTTGGCGTGCGATATGAGCGCCCCTGCGCACCCCACTGCCGCGACCGACGGCGTGACGATCGGCCGTGGCGCCCTGCGACAACTCCATCACAGTCTGCTCCGGGACGCAGGCCCTCAGGCCGTCGCGATCCTCCAGGAGGTCGGGTTCGCGGCCGGGGAAGGCGTGTATCAGTCGTTTTGCGCCTGGCTGCCGGCCCAGACGGGCGTGTCGCAGCCCGACGAGCTCGACGCCGGCCAGCTGAGCGAAGTCCTGTCGGCGTTCTTCCAGTCGCACGGGTGGGGTACGGTCACGGTCGCCCCGCTCGGCGCCGCGGCCCTGGCGCTCGACACGGAGGACTGGGTCGAAGCCGAGCCGGGGAGCGCGCCGACGCCGATGTGTTTCTTTTCGGCGGGGATGCTGTCGGACTTCCTGGGACGGCTGTCAGGCGAGGCCGTGGCCGTGATGGAGGTGGAGTGCCGCTCGCGCAGTGACGGGCGCTGCCGCTTCCTGTCGGCGTCACCCGAGACACTCAACGCCGTGTTCGAGCAGATCACCCAAGGGAAGGGCTACGCGGAGGCGTTGGGAGCGGGGGTGTAAGCGTCCTACCGGCGAGCGACGGCGACGCCCTCGAGCAGCAGCGACGGTGTGAACCGCGACCCGGTCCAGCGCGCATCGTTGCCGAGCCCGGCGATCCGCTTCAGCAGCTCGTAGACGTTCCCGGCCACCGCCGCGTCTTTCACGCGCCCCGCGATCTCGCCGCGCTCGATGCGATAGGCGAGCGCGACGGGATGGCTGAACGCTCCGCCGATCACGTTCCCCTGCCCGACGCCGATCAGGTCGTCCACGAGCAAGCCGTCGTTGATGCCCTTGAGCAGGCCGCCCCCGAGCTCGCGCCACGTCTCCCGTCTCCCGTCTCCCGATTCCCCCAGAATCAGATTCGTGTACCCCGGCACCGGTTTCCCGAAAATGCCGCGCTTCCCGTGGCCGGTGCTCGCGGTCGTGGCGCGCGCGGCCGTCTCCAGATCGTAAATGAAGCGCTGCACGACGCCCCGTTCCACGAGACCTGTGCCACGGGAGGGCACGCACTCGTCGTCGAGCGGACGCGACGCCGTACGGCCGGGCGCGAGTGGATCGTCGGTGAGGGAGAAACACTCGTCGAACACCCGCTGGCCGACCCGGGTCGCGAGCGGCGAGATACCCTGCAGCACGGCTTTGCCCGAGAGACCCTGGGTGACGGGGAGCAGCACGGCTGACAAGCCGGCGGGGGTGAACACCACCGGCAGCGCGCCCTCGGGGGGCGCGACGATCCGCAGGGCGTGGTCGAGCCGGCTGGTGATCGAGCGGACCACGCCCTCGAGGGCGTCCTCCGAAGGGAGATCGGTGCTCTCGATCGCGTCGCCGATCGCGAGCACGTCGTCCCCCGCGATGCGCCACACGTCGGCGCTCACCGCGACGCCGGTCGAGCGGTACGCCCCCTCGGCTCCCGCCGTGTTGGCGACGCGCGTGTCGCTTACGTCGCGCTCGATCGCCACGTTGACCTGGCACCCCTCGCGCGTCAGCCGCTCGAGGAGGAATTGACCGATTTCGATCAGGCGGGCGAGCGAGGCGTCGGCGGTCCGCTGGACGTGGGTGGTGACGCGGGGGAGCTTCGCGCGGGACGGAAAGGCGAGGGCGAGCTCCTCGCCCAGCTCGGCAGATGCCAGTGCCCGATCCAGTAGGAGCGCAGCATGCTGCGCCCCTGCGTCCCCGGCGCCGACATTCTCGGCACCGACATTCGTCGTCCCCGCGACGCCGACGCGACCGCGGTGCAGCACCCGCAGGTTCACCCCGGCCTCTTCGGTCACGCCCGCCGCCTTGAGGCGGCCCCACTCGAACGCCACCGAAGTGCGCTCGACGCGCCGCTCGAGCGCGTCCGCGCCGCCCCCCTGTTCCAGGCGGCGGCGTGCCAGCTCGAGCAGCCCGTCAATCATTCGGGAGGTCGCCCCCGATGAGGGCTTCCTCGATGCGCACGTGCGGCGCCCCTTCCGTGACGGGGAGCGGAAACTGGCCGCCCTTGCCGCAGCCGCCGCCCATCTGGTTCCAGCGGAAGTCACCGGCGATGTGGTCGATGCGGTCGAGCGTCTGGAACAGGTTGCCCGCGAGCACGACATCCTTGACGAGCTCCGCCACCTGGCCGTCGCGGATCATGTAGCCGTAGGCCGCGGTGAACGAGAAGTTCTCGAGCATGGTCTGACCGCCGAACGCGCCGCAGGCGTACACGCCGAGCTTCAGATCGCGAATCAGGTCTTCGAACGTGCCGCGACCGTTGCCGATGTACGTGTTCGTCATGCGGACGATCGGCGGGTGGCGGAACGAGATCGCGCGGGCGTTGCCGGTCGGCCGCTCGTGCATCGCCGCGGCCGTCTCGCGCGAGTGCAGCCGGCCGACCAGGATTCCCTCCCGGATCAGCGCCGTGTCCTGGGTGGGAGTGCCCTCGTCATCGAACGGCAGCGTGCCGCGCAGCCCGGAGGCCGCGCCGTTGTCACCGACGTTGAGCACCGGTTTGCCGAAGCGCCGGCCCAGCGTCATCATCTCGCGGGCCTGGGGGTTTTCGTAGACGAAGTCGGCCTCGGAGAGGTGCCCGAACGCCTCGTGGATGAAGACCCCCGCGAGCTCGGGATCGAGCACCACGGGATACGTGCCTCCCGTCACCGTCGGCGCGTCGAGCAGCAGCACCGCCCGCTCCGCGACGGCGCGGAAGCCCGCGGCCTTGTCCTGGACCGAACGCCAGCCGCGCCGCAGCCCGATCGACTCGAGGCCCTTCTCGATGGTGCCGTCGCGCCGCGCCACCGCCGTGCCTGAGAGCGTCACCTCGGGGCGCAGCTCGTGCAGCACCGCGCCTTCAGAGTTGACGTACCAGTACTCGCTCACCTCGTCGCGGTAGGTCATGAGCGTATCGACGATGCGGTCGCTCACGGCGAGCATCGCGCCGTTGTAGGCTTCGATGAGCCGCTTCTTCTCGGCGAGCGGCACACCGCGCACGTCGCCGTCCAGATCGAGTATCCCCTCCGCGCGCTGCGGCGGCACCGGGGCGAGCTGGATCGGGCGCTCGAGGAGCACCGCCCGGGACAGCTCGTCCGCCCGGACGGGCGGAGGTCCAGGTTTGCTCGACGCGGATTTCGGTGTAGTCGGCGCGGGAGGCGGCGAGCGCCGCGGTGAGCCGGTCGATCAACCCCCGAGTTCCTTGAGCTTCTCGGCGTAATCGGGCCGCACCACGATCGCCCCGTCGATGATGACCTCGCGGTCCCAGGGGAGGATGATGAAGTTGTCGGTCTCGAGCGCGTAGAAGTCCGGCTGGTACGGGCCGGTGCGGAACGACACCGCGGTCTTCACGGCGGCGGGCTTGAGCTCGCGCACGGCGTTCAGGGCGAGCTTCATCGTGTCACCCGAGTCGCACGTCTCGTCCACGATGAGGACGCGCCGTCCGGCGACGATCCGCGGCGGGCCCGCGATCACCACCGGCCGGGCGCCGGTCTCCTGCCGGGTGATGGCGACCGAAGCGAAGTCGCGCTGCAGGATGCTCGCCACCACGGCGCCCGGGATCACCCCCGCCTTGGCGATGCCGATCACCACATCGGGATCGTATTCGCGGAAAATCTTCAACGCCAGCGCCCGGCACAGCTCCCCGAAGAAGGGCCAGTCCACCTGGAGCACCCCGTGCGGCGTCTTGCGGGTGAAGCCGGTTTTCTTGGGCGCGGGCGGCTGGGGAACGGCGGGCATGGGGGGAGAAGCTACATTGCGAACGTGAGCGGCCGCAAGCTATTTTCGGCCCATGGGTTTCTGGCGCCGCCTGCTCGGCGGCTCGGGCGCCGATGACGTCCAACCCCAGCGCCTCGATTACCTGAACGAGGCGCTCGCCCTCGAACGCCAGGGCGACTACGAGGCGGCTCTCACCTCGTATCGCCTGGCGCTGCGCGATCATCCCCACGACGCCCGCATTTTGCAGAACATGGCCATCGCGCTCACCAAGACGCGCCGCATCGACGAGGCGATCCGACACTACCGCCGCGCGCTCGAGCTGGACCGCGAGCTGGCGGGCGCCCACTACGGACTCGCGTTCCTGCTCTTGAAGCGCGGCGACCCAGACGGCGCGACCCAGCACCTGCGCGCCTTCCTCGCCCATCCCCCGAAAGGCCCCGACGCCGCGAAATGGATCGAGCACGCCACCCAGGCGCTGCGCGACCTGGGCGCGTTGGGGGGGGGCCCCACCCCGGCCGCCACCGCGGGGGCGCCCTGAGGGGAAGCCGGGCCGGCGTCCTCCTCCTCGCGCTCGCCACCGCTGCCGCGTGCGGCCAGCTCGGCCCGGCCTTGGACCAGGTCGTCGCGCTCTCGGTGGCGGTGCGCGACTCCCTCGAAGAGCTCGACACGCTCCGCCCGCACGCCTACGCCCTGGACGGCCATGGTGACTCGGTCGCCGCTACGATCCTTTGGGCGACGCTCGACACGGCGCTGCTCAGGGTGGTGAACGAAACCACCGGGGTGATGGTCGCCAAGCAGCCGGGAGCGACGCCCGCCCGCATTCAGGCGCGCGTCGGGAACCTGCCCAGCAATCCGATCGCCATCCGCGTGCTCGCCGCGGCCGATACCCTGTTCGCCGCCGGTCCGACGCGCGATAGCGTGAGCCTCGCCGCCAAGCCCGACTCGCTCTCGGATTCGCTGACGGTGCGGCTCCAGGACACGACCGCCGCAGGGCCGGTCGACCTCTCCGGGCGACGGGTGGCGTTCGCGCTGAACGTGTACCCGGGGGGGGGGCCGGGCGCGAACGTCGCACTGGTGACGAGCGATACGGCGCGCGCGCCGCTCGCCGCCGACACGGTCACGACCAGGGTCGGGATCGCGGCGGTGAAGCTGCGCCTGCTCGCGGGGCCGCTCCCCGACAGCGCCGTCGTGACCGCCCGCGCCCGCCGCGCGATCGGCACCCTGATCGCCGGCTCGCCGGTCTCGTTCGTCGTGCGGTTCCTGCCATGAACGGCGGCGGCGGCGGCACGCTGACGCGGCTGTTCTTCGACGCGGTCGAGCAGCACGCGCGCCACCCCGCCGCATTCCGTCATAAGACGGGCGGCGTGTGGACGCCGGTGCCGCACCGCGAGGCGGCAGAACGAGTGCGGGCCATCGCGCTCGGCCTGCGCGAGCTCGGCATCAAGCAGGGCGACCGGGTCGCGATCCTGGCGGAGACGCGCCTCGAATGGGCCCTGGTCGACTACGCGTGTCTGTGCGCCCGGGCCGCCGACGTGCCGATCTACCCCACGCTGCCGGCGAACCAGGTCGAGTACATCCTGCGCGACTCAGGCGCCGCTGCCGTCGTCTGCTCGACGGCGGCGCAGCTCGCCAAGGTCGTGCAGCTGCGCAACGGGCTGCCGGCGCTCAAGCACGTGATCGTGTTCGAGCCCGACGCGCGGCGCGACGGCGCGATCACGCTCGCCGATGTGGAGGCGAAGGGTCGGGCCGCGATGGCACGCTACCCCGGGTTCAAGGACGAAGCGCTCGCGGTGCGGCCCGACGACCTGGCCACCCTGATCTACACCTCGGGGACGACGGGCACGCCCAAGGGCGTGATGCTGTCGCACAACAACCTCTGGTCCAACGTGGCCGCGAGCGTGGAGGCCCTGCGGCTGACCGACGGTGACAGCTGCCTCGCCTGTCTGCCCCTGTCGCACATCTTCGAGCGCATGGTGGACTACTACTTCTTCCACGTCGGCGTGACCATCACGTACGCGCAGTCCATCGATACGCTGTCGCAGGATCTGCGGGAGGTGCGCCCCAGCGTGCTCGTCGCGGTGCCGCGCATCTACGAGAAGGTGTACGGCCGCGTGCTCGAGGCCGCGCTCACCGGCAGCGCCTTGAAGCGCAAGATCTTTCTGTGGGCGAAACGGGTGGGCGAGCAATGGTCCACGCACCGGCTCTCTGGGATAGCGGTCCCGCCCGGCCTCGCGATGCGGCACGCGATCGCGGACCGACTGGTGTTCTCGAAGCTGCGCGCGCGCACCGGCGGGCGGATCAAGCTGTTCGTGTCGGGCGGCGCGCCGCTCGCCGCCGAGATCGGGCGATTCTTCTACAGCGCCGGTCTCGTCACAGTCGAAGGGTATGGACTCACGGAAACGTCGCCGGTGCTCACGATCAACCCCTTTGACCACCCGAAATTCGGCACCGTCGGCAAGCCGATTCCCGGCGTCCAGGTGAAGATCGCGCCGGACGGGGAGATCCTCGCCAAGGGGCCGAACATCATGCGCGGCTATTACAACCT
>QHUM01000073.1 GCA_003222135.1 Gemmatimonadota bacterium
ATCCGCCTGGACCGCACCACGGTGCGTGCGCCGTTCGCCGGCGTCGTGGGGCAGCGCTACGTGAGCGTGGGCGACTACGTCACCACCAGCACCAAGCTGGCGTCGCTCCACACCGTGAACCCGCAGCGCGCCGCGTTCCAGGTACCGGAGCGGTTCGCGCGGGACTTGAAGCCGGGACAGCAAGTGTCGTTCCGTGTCGCTGCCATCGCGGGTCGCGACTTCACGGGAGAGGTGGATTTCGTGGACCCGGTGGTGCAGCTGCCGGGCCGGACCATCCTGGTGAAGGCGCACGTGCCCAATCCCGCCCGCCTCCTGCAGCCCGGGATGTTCATCGAAGCGCACCTGGTGACCGGCGTGCGTCCCACAGCCATCGTCATCCCCGAGGAGGCGGTGGTGCCGGCCGAGGGCGCGAACGCGGTCTGGGTGGTGGTCGACGGGAAGGTCAATCGCCGTCAGGTGGACCTCGGCGTCCGCACGCCGGGGTTCGTCGAGGTGACCAAGGGCGTGAATGCCGGAGAACAAGTCGTGGTGGGCGGGCTGGAGCTGCTCGCGCCGGGCGCGCCCGTCATGGCCAGGGTGGTAGAGCGCAAGCCGGCCGCGGCGGCCGACCCAAAGCCGCGCTAGATCCCCCCGTAGCGGGCTACGCCTGGAACGTGGCGGTCGCCACGTGGGGCGCAGCCTCACGGGCGATGGCGTCGATCAAGCCGGACCGCGTCGTCTTCTTCTTGAGTCGCACGTCGTAGGTGAGCGTGATCCGCCCGTCCGCGCCGGAGCCCTGCTCGATCAAGCGCCAGCGTTTCGTGAGCCGATCGAGCGCGCGCTCGACCATCGGCTGCGCGGCCGCGTCGGCGTCCACGAGCAGCGTGTCGCTGGCCGCGGGGAGGGCCTCGGCGATCTGGAACTCTCCGGTGAAGCTGGGACGTGGCTCGCCGGGGTAGGTGTCGCCCACGTTCAGGGCCCAGAGCGTGACGACGGAGATGTTATAGATCACCGTCATCACGAAGCACAGCGCGAGCGCCTGCGCGCCCGCGGCGAGACCCACCCCCATCGCGACGAAGATGTAGACGGCGTCCTTAGTATCCTTGAGCGTGTTGCGAAACCGCACCGCGGCGGCGAGTCCCGCCAAGCTGAACGCGAGCGCGAGGCTGTTCTGGACGACCGCCACGATCCCCGCCACGGCCACCGGCAGGAGAATCACGGTCTGCACGACCGATGGGTCGTATCCCTGACGCTGCTTGGTGAGCATGTACACCCGTGCGACCGGGATCACGAGCGCCAGGGCGCCGATCATCGCGAGCGCCGTGGCGGCGGCAGGCGTGGGTCGTGCCGCTTCGTCTGTCGCGCCGCCCCCCTGTTCCAGCGTCTTGCGCAGCTCCTTGGCGGTCATGCCCGGCGGCGGCCCTTCGAGCGAGACGGCGCGGTGCACGGCGGGCACGTAGCGCGCCAGGATCACCGCGCCCAGTACCAGGAGGACGTAATAGAGCAGCAGCCGCAGCAGCGATCGATCGACCGGATTGGTGCTCATGGCGCGTCACCCCTTGCACGTTTGCAGGAATTCCCGCCGCGCCAGCCTCGGGTCGTTGATGACCCGGTAGAAATCGTCGTAGTAGCGCAGCGCCTGCTCCATCCGCTTCGGGTCGGCTCCGACCTGGCTCCGGTACAGCGCGTAAATCGCGTCCTTGCGCTCGTTGAACCGGGCGAAGATCGCGGCGAACTGGTCGGCGGAGCGGCAGTATCCACGATACAGACGCTCCCGCACGCTCGTGATGCCGAGGCGCGGATCGGGTCGCGCGTAGGGGGTCAAGATCACGCCGGACCAGTCGAAATCGTACGGCACCGGGTATACGGTCCCGCTCGTGTCCTCCGTCAGCACGATGTTGTGCAGGCCCCCCACCGACCAGTCGGTGTTGGCGATCATGTATTCGAACACCGCGATGAGCCCGATCTGAGCGGAATCCGTCATTTCCTGGGAGATCCCCGTCGACTTGATGACGTGAGTGTGATTCCGCCGCGCCATGCGGTCGTCGTCCTCAATGAAAAACCCGTAGCGCGTCAGCGAGTCGCGCTTGTGCGCCGTGTCCAGGTACGTGACGTGCGCGAGACGGACCTGGAAGCTCCGCTCGGTGAGCAGGTTGAAGAGGCGGTAGATGAGGTACTCCTCCAGCAGATACTCTTCGAAGCGGCGGCTGTCCCGACAGTGGGTCGCGAGCTTGAGGCTGCCTTCGTGGCGGAATACCGTGGCGGCTGCCTGCGTGCGGTCGAAGTCGACTTTGATGGGCGGGAAGTCGCAGACTTCGCGCCTTAGCCGAAAGTGGCCCCGCGTACGCAGCGTCACGGCGAGCGCCACGGAGTCGCCGCCGGACGTGTAGCTCAGCACGCCGTCGTGCGGGTGGCGTTCAGTGCCGCGGTCCTTCAGCACCGCATTCCAGTCGGCTGTCAGGGTGAGCGGGAGCGGCTCGTCGGTGCCGAACAAGCGGCGCGCGTGTGCGGCAGCGGGCGGGGCAGGGGCAGGGGCCTGCTGCGCCGGCGCGTCGTGGAGGGCGCAGGGCGTGACGCACAACGCCACGAGCGCACGCCGAGCCACACGAGTCCAGCTGTTTCGGTCCGATCCCACGGGGCGAACTTACGGGCGGCCGCCCGGTGCCGCCAGCGGCGCACGCCGGAGCGCGAACGGCTCAGCGCAGCGGCGCGCCGAGCGGCACGTCCTGGTCGGGATGCACCAGGACCACGTCCCCGTCACCCACGATGACCCCGAGGGTCAGTACTTCCGAGAAGAAGTCGGCGATCTGGCGCGGCGGGAAGTTCACCACCGCGAGCACGAGCTTGCCGAGCAGCTCTCCCTTGTCGTAATGCTTCACGATCTGGGCGCTCGACGCTTTCACGCCGAGCGCCCCGAAGTCGATCCGCAGCTTGTAGGCGGGCCTTTTCGCCTTGGGGAAGTCGTCGACCTGCACGATCCGGCCGACGCGGATGTCGACCTTGAGGAAGTCTTCGTAGGTGATCACACGTGATCTCACTCGACTCTTCTACCGTGGCTCCTTGCTCAATCGCTCGAGCGCCGCGCGCGCCTCGGCTACGTATGGCTGGAGCACAGGGTCGGCGTGACGCCACCGCGCGGCAACGTCCGCGTAGGCCTTCAACGCCTCCTGTCGCCGGCCGAGGTGCTCGAATACGCGCCCCCGCTGGAGGTCCCACAGGCCGGCAGCAACGAGGGGCATCTGGTGGTCGAGAATCGCCGCCGCCTCCGCGTACCGCCCGCGGGCGGTCAGGAGTTGGGTGGTCACGATCTGGTCGTAGGCGCAGGGGCAGACGGTGTCTGGCAGGGCCAGGAACCGGCGCAACGCCTCGGTGGTGTCGCGGCGGGCGAGCGCCACATAGGCGCGAGCGGAGCCACTGCCGTACCGCAACCACGGTCGCGTGCTGGTGTTGCTAGAGCGGGCCAGCGTGTCCATGAGGTGGCCGAACGCCGCGAGGGAAGTCGTGTCTCGCGCGGCCGCCCACCACGGCAGCGCGCTGAAAAGGGACACGTTGAAACCGAATGAGATGGCCCGCGGCGGTTGCCGCAACGGAGGGTTCTTGAGCCACCGACCGTAGATGGCGCTGGCGCTCTCCGGCGGCACGCCGCCCAGCGGCGCGAGGCCCGCTCCGGCGAAGGGGAGGTCAGCAAGTCCACTCGCGCTGGCGATGCGGTAGCTCTCGGCGAGATGACCACGATCTCCCAGAGCCCGCGCGAGGAAAAAGTTGCGGAACCGCACAGCGTTATAGAGAGGAACGACAGAGCGCTGGCTCGCCACGAGAGCGCGGCCCAGCCGCACAGCCGTCTCATTCGAGTCGGGCCAGGACCCCAAAGCAAGCAAGGCATTGAGCAGCACGTCGGCGGAGGCGGTATCGATCGCCCGATCAACACCGGGAGCCGAACGGAGGATCGCGTCAACGAGATGCAGCTCGCTTCCTGCCACGTCGTTCGGCGCAAGCCTGAGATATGCGTCAATGTAGCGCCGCGCCTGCTCGAGATCGTCGAGCTCGACCGCGAGTGAGATCGGGTGGATATAGGTACGTCCCATGGAGGAGTCGAGCGCGATGGATCGATCGAAGAAGCCGAGCGTCTGTTGGAGCGTCGTCCGACCCACCAGTCGGAAGTGGACATGCGCGTCCCCGAGCTCGTACCAGACGTCGGGATCCTCGGGGTAGCGCCGCGCCGCTTCATTCAGCATGGCGAACAACCGCGCCTGATGTTCCCTCCACGCCGTATCCTCCGATGAGGTGAACAACGCCTCCATCAGGGAGTCGGCCTGAATGAGAACGCTGTCGCGTGGAGCCAGCCCACGGTTCAGTGCGGCACCCCGCAACGCGTAGAGCTGCGAGAGCGAATCACCGCCCACGACACGCCAGCCGACCACCTCCCCCATGCGATGCCAGACCACGGCGAAGTTCGAGTCCGTCTGCACCGCGCGTTGATAGGCCGCCAGCGCCGAATCCCACGCCGTGCGGCGGTAATACTGTTCGCCTTGCAGGAACGCCTTCAGGGCCGGCAGCGAGGTCGTGCCCACCGACCCGAGACGGGCCATGGAGCTGGCGACCGGACCCCCCATCTTCCGCAACAGGGCGACGGTCAGCGAGTCGACGAGGCGGTCCAGGCGGTCCGTCGCGTCGCGCTGCTGCACTTCCACGATGACTCGGCCGGACGGCGTTTGCGCGACGGCGGCCGCCACCCGCACCGAGTCTCTCCCTTCGGCGGTCACCGTTCCGAACACGACGAGCCCCGCCCCAGTGCGGCGCCCGAGCTCGGACGCCGCCGCCGGATCGGCGCGTCCGGTCCAGCGGCGCACGACGACAGTAGGTGATACCGTGCGCAGCGGTCCCGCGCCGTCCAGCTTGCGCGAGAGGACGTCGACGAGTCCTTCACGCCACAGCTCGAGCTTCGGGTCGAGCACTTCGAAG
>QHUM01000052.1 GCA_003222135.1 Gemmatimonadota bacterium
CGCCCAGCACGGTGATCGCCCCGCGCGAGCGGAACAGGTTGCTGAGCGCGTAGGCGAGCAATCCCGCTTCCGTGAACGCACCGATGAATACGAGGTCGACGTCGGCGGGGAGCTCGGCCACGAGATCCTCGAAGCCGGTGTAGCAGACGAAGGTGACCTGGTGGCCCTCGGCCTCGCACCACACGCCGACGACCTGAGGCATGATGCTCGCCAGATTGGCGTGCATCACCCGCGCGTACAGCGCGCGCGTCGGCCCCTTGGTTACGAGGTCGACGATGCCGATGCGCAGCTTACGCACACGCCTGTCGGTTACGGATACTGCACTATCTCCTGGGCGCCGGGTGAATTCTGCGATGCATCCAATGCACTACTCCCGGTCGCTGAACGCCATAGACCGGGCGGGTGAGGCGTGGCCGACGCATCAATCTAACGAGCTAGCTCTTTGGCGCTAGTCGGCGCCTTCCGCGCGCGCAAAGGCGGCGATCTGCAAGCGCGTGTGCAACGCGAGCTTCTCGAGGATGTTGTGCACGTGGCTTTTGACGGTGTGCGTCGCGATGTGCAACCGGTGGGCGATCTCCTTGTTGCTCAACCCCTCGCCGATGAGATCGATCACCTGCCGTTCGCGCTGGGTCAGGCGCACGGCATCGATCACCGCCCGCGTGCCGCGTCCGGCGGCCTGCCTGGCGATTTGGGAGAACAGGGAATCGGTCAAGGGCGGCGGGAGCACGTGGCTCCCGCCCGCGACGGCGCGGATCGTGTTCATGAAGTCCGCGGGCGTGGCGTCCTTCAAGATGAAGCCCGAGACCCCCGCTTCGACGAGCTCCACCACGTCCTCGTGCACCGGGAAGAGATCCATCGCGATGACCCGCACGTCGGGTGTCGCCTTCTTCAACTCCCGGACGAGACGCACGCTGTCGTCATCCTTGAGGCCTAGGTCTACCAGCACGACGTGCGTTGTCTTGTCGTGCGACTCCCGCAGCGCCGCCTCGCCGCTCGCGGCGGCGCCGACGAGGGCGATGTCGGGCTGCGACGCGAGCAACTGGGCGATCGCGTCGCGCAGCAGGCGGTTGTCCTCGATCAACAAGACCGCGATTTGTGCGTGCACGGGTGGAGAGGAGTTCCCTCTAGGATGGGATCGGAGGCCTCGGCCCGCAAGCGCCCGGACAAGGCCTGCCAGGCTGTCAGTAGCAATCCCTGGTACCCGCCACTAGCTTGGGGCTAGGTGCGGAACGGCACAGCTAGACCGCCCTGAGCAGCAGACAGCGGCCACCCAGCCAACGCCTGGGTTGAGCGATAAGACGTGGGCCACGCGAGATCCGCCGATCGATCGGCGCTTCTCGCGTTCTTTTTCCCGGGAAGGGGAGGGGGAACCACCTGACGAAACCGCAGCGGCGCCTGTCGCCCCAGCCACACTGGGTGTATGCCTATCAATTCGAGCCGCCGCAGTCCGACACGCGGTTCCATAAGATCAAGGCGCTGCTCGGCAAGGCTCACGTGGCCGCGCGGCGCGCCGCCCGGATGTGGGCGGGCCGCATCGTCGTGGAGACACGTGTCAGCCACATCCTGATCGTGAGCGACAGCCCCAGCCGGCAGCGCGCCGTCAACCGAGCGCTCGAGAAAGAGCTGAAGCGCATGGGGCTGCGCTTCCTGGTGAACGAGCCCGTCCCACTGCCGGCGGAGCGGGCGTAACCGCGCGGCGTTCGATCACCGCACCGGCCCGGTCGCGCCGAGCCAGCCTCCGCTGAACCCCGCCCGCTTGAGCCCCCGCACGACATACGGATTCTTGCGCATCGTCCGCCAGATCAGCTCGCTGCGATAATTCTCGATCATGGCGAGGATCGGCCCCTGGTCGATCCCGAGGTAATCGACGTCGAACCAGCCGAACACGGAATCCACCTCACCCCGCTCCACGGGCACCTGGGCCGTGAACGTCGGGTTGAAGGCGTCGCGGAAGCCATAGGTCGAGAAGAGATGTGCCCCATATGCCTCGCGCATCGTGATGAGCGCCGGGACGGCGATCTCGGGTGCGAACGGCACCGCGCCGCCGGCGGCGGTCGGAGCGAGCGTGCCATCGTCGTTGGTCTCGAGCGCCGACACGCCCCGGGCCCAGTAGGTGTGGAACTGGCGGGTGTGCCCGTTCAGGACGAGCGTCGTGTTCGCCGGACCATCCGACGCCGTCAGTCCCCAGATGCCGTTCGAGTAGCCGTTCCAGACCAGCGGGTTGGCCGCGGCGTAGGCGCGCTGCGCGTACGTGGCGCGCCGCGAATTCTCGAAATAGTCGATGCCGCGGCCGCGCATGTAAGAATCCTGAATGCCGCGGAAGTCGATCCACACGTGCGAGTACTCGTGGCCGAACAGCGGCCCGAACTGCACGTAATCCTGCCCGCGAAACGTCCCCCACTGATAGCCCCCCACCCACGCGGCCCAGGCCGTGGAGTCGACGGCGTGGGTGGGCGAGCCGAGCGCCAGAACGTAGAGGATCATCCCCTCGTTGTAGCCGATCCAATCGGCGGGGATGAATCCACCTTCCGGATGCCACCCCATGCTGACGGCGGGGGGCCGGGCCCGCGCCCAAGTCCAGTCGACCCGATAGTAGATCGAATCCGCGAGCGACCGGATGAGCGACTCGGTCGAGTCGGACGCGTCGTAGTACGATTGGCAGAACAGCACGCCCGCGAGCAGGAGCGAGGTATCGATGGTCGAGAGCTCCACGTTCTGGAAGCGCTGCCCCGTGTTCATATCGAGGAAGTGATAGAAAAAGCCGTGGTAGCCGGTCGCACCCGAGACGTTCGAGTCCTGGGGCGCGGTCCAGAAGAAGCGCAGGGTCGTGAGTGTGCGGGCGGCGGCCTGGGCGCGGGTGATGTAGCCGCGCTCCACCCCGACGGGATAGGCGGTGAGCGCGAAGCCGACGGCCGCGATGCTCGAGAACGACGGGCTGGGCGCGCGGTCCGGGGTCAGGCCGTTCTGGGGGTTGGTCAGGCCCCAGAAATAATGAAAGGTGCGCTGCTCCAACGTGTCGAGGAAGGCGGCGGTGTCACGGGCCGTGTTCGGAGGAGGCGGCCCGACCGCGTTGTTGGCTGCGCAGCCGGCGAGCGTCATGGCGAGGAGCAGCGGTCTCATCGGTCCCGGACGAAGCCGATCTTGTCCAGCGCGGCACCGATCTCCGGGTTCGCCATGAACAGCTTCCAGATGAGGCCGGTGCGGTAGTTCTCGATCATCACTACAATCGGCGCCTGGTTCAGCCCCATGAAGATCGGCGAGACCCAATGCTCGTCGAAGTTGATGGCGTCGCGGAAGCCGTACACCCCCCACAACCGATCCCCGAGATCGCGATAGAAGTGCTTCAGGGCGGCAAGGGACGCATCTGGCGTGTACGGGAACGACGCCAGCGCGCCGGTCGGGGTGAGGGTGCCGGTGTCGACGTGCGGCGCGGGCTCGTGGGCCTCATACCCCCACGGCCCATCGCTCGCCGTCAGCCCCCAGGCGGCGGGTCCGTACCCGGCGTGCCGGCGCGGGTTGGCGATGCAATACGCTCGGTTGATGCGCGCGATGCGGCGGTTGTTCTCGAAGTAGTCGGTGTAGCGGTCTCGCTTACCACGCGGGTCGAAGCCGAGAAACGAGTAGTGGGTGAAGAACAACGGGCCCCCCGTCGCCACGCCGACGGGCAGCTCGATGCCGTAGTAGCTGTGCCCGTTCACATAGTGGTCACCGTGACTCGTCTGCCCCCACCCGCGGCGGTACTCCACCGCACGCTGCGCCTGGCTGGCCCAGCCGCTGTAGTACATCTCCCCCGGCACGCCATGCGTGGGGGAGGCGATCGCCAGCAGGTAGGCGATCATCGTCTCGTTCCACCCGATGAGTGGATGCTCGAGCTTCCAGGCGTAGTCCGGCGACCAGTGCCAGATCAGGAAGGCGCCGTCCGGGGTCTTGCGGTGCCAGCTCCACTCGACGCCCTCCCACAGGGCCGTGATGCGATCGTACAGCGCCTGGTCGGCCTTGAAATACTGCCGCGCGGCCAGCAACCCTTGCGTGAGGAAAGCGGTTTCGACCAAGTCACCGCCGTCGTCGTAGCGGCCGAACAGCGGAATCACGTGGCCGGTGCGCCCACTCATGAAGTGCGGCCAGACGCCGTGAAACCGGTCGGCGGTCTCGAGAAAACCGACGATCTGTCGCATGCGCGCGGTGCTCTGCTCGCGAGAGATGAAGCCGCGCTCGGTCCCGACGATCAGCGCCATGATGCCGAAGCCGGAGGCGCCGGTGGCCACGAGATCGGGGTCCCCGGGCTGGCTTTCGAGCGCCAGCCCGGCGTTGGGATGCGCGCCGTCCCAGTAGTAGCGGAACGAGGCCTCCTGCACCATCGTCAGCAGCTCCTCGTCCGTCATCGTGTGCGTCGCCGCGGTCGCCGTCTCCGACGGGGCCGAGACGTTGTCGTTCAAGTCGACTGCGCGGACGCGGTAGCTGGCTCGCCGTCCCGGCGCGCCCAGGAAGTCGACGTAGCGGTTGAACCATGAGGTCTGCACGTCGATCGTCTCGAAGCGCGTGCCGTCGGTGGATCGCTCGATCCGATATTCCCAGAGATCGGGAGCCTGGACCGGCTCCCACGCCAGCTCGATGTGTCGCTCGAAGCCGCGCGCACGCAGGGCGTGCGGCGCGGGCGGCGGCGTCGTGTCGCGGGGGTCGCCACTCGTAATCGCGATCTCGTCGATATAGAGTGTGTGCGGCGCGGCGTCGTCGAGCCACTGCTCGAAGAATACAGTGGCCGCGCGGTGCGGGTCGAAGGTCCGCCCGTCCTGCAGAGTCATGGAGAGCTGCCCGATCGGCACCGTCACGCGCAGCCACTGCTTGGCGGGGAGCCCGTCCTTGTAATAGTCGGCGAGTCTCTCCTCCCGACGCAATCCTTGCGCATCCTCGATCCCGATCAGGGGAAGCGCCGCCGCGGGAATCGCCTGTTCGGTGTACCCTCGGAACACCAGCGTATCGCCGGCGAACTCCGTTGCCTGATTGCGCCAGCTCTCTCGACGCACCCCCGCGTGCCAGGTGCCCCCCGGGCGGGAGGTCCACGTCAGGCGCAGCGCGTTCGGGGGAGTGAAAACGTGCACGGTTTGCACCGGGAGCTTGCCGTGGACGCTCGCCAGCGTGCTCGGGGTGATCGCCCGGGCATCGCTGAAGTAGTAGGCCGTGTCGGTCAGGCTGCGCTCGAAGAAGACGTGACGATCGTGGGCCGTCTGCGCCACCGCCGGGCCGGCGAGGAGCAGAAACGCAGTCCCATGACCGGCGAGGTGTCTAGTCGGGGCGCCGATGGCCGTGTCGGGTCGTGATGACCACTATGCCGTTCGCACCCTGGACCCCGTACATCGCCGTGGCGCTGGCATCCTTCAGGATATCGATCTGTTCGATGTCACCCGGGTTAAGCCACGACAGCCCGTGCCCGGTGGTTACTTGCACGGGCATTCCGTCCACCACATACAGGGGCTCGGTGTCGCCGTAGATGGAGCCGCGGCCCCGGATTCGGACCGAAATGCCCCCGCTCGGCAGCCGGATGACCTGCACGCCGGCGCTCCGACCTTCGAGCAGCTCTTCGACCTGCGCGGCGGGGATGCCGTGCAGGTCGGCGGCGCGCACCGTGGAGACAGCACTCGCGGTCATTTCCTCCGAGGGGGCGCCGGCCGGCGGCGCGGACGCCGGCGGGTGGGCGCACCCCCACCACGCCAGCGGCGTGGCGACGAGCGCCACGCGCGCGGCGCTCCCAGGGGTGCCCCGCATCACCGCTCTAGTACCCGGGGTTCTGCTGCAGGCCTGCGATAGCCGCTTCACCGGCTGGGATCGGGTACAACGTGTCCCGCGCCGCGAAGGCCGCACCCATGAGCAACGCGGCCCGGCCCGGAACCACGCCGTTCTGCCGGATAATGTCGAACCAGCGCTGTTGCTCCATCCCCAGCTCGACGCGGCGCTCCTGCCAAATGGCATCGAGCAGCGCCTGTCCCGTGGCCGCCACATTGGGGAGCAACGTTTGCGCCGCGATGGTGATGGCCAGCGTTTGCGTGGTGATGACCCCGGTGACGGAGTCCTGTCTCAGGCGCAGCACATCGAGCGCCACGTTGACGCCGGGCGTTTTCGCGTTCACCGCGGTGAAATAATCGGCCATCGTGGCAATCGGCGTCCCATCGATCGCGCGGACGATGTCGATCGTGTCGACCCGCACCGGCGGGATCGTGGCCGAGGCGCAGCCGGCGACGCAGCGTGACTTGAAGGTACGGAGACCCGCAGTGTAGGCCGGACTGGTCGGATTGACGTAGCGTACGAACACGCGGCTCTCTCCCGAGGGTCGAGCGAGCACGGCCGAGTCGATCGGCGCAGCGAGCAGCTCGGGCGTGAAGCCGAGCGTCACCGTTTGAGTGCCGCGCGCCCGTGCGCGCACCTGGTTCAGGTAATTCTGCGCCTTGGCGATGTCCCCCGTCTGATACGCCGCCTCGGCCCCGATCAGCAGCACGTCGGCGTAGCGGAGGCGCCGGAGGTTGATCCCGGAGTTGAAGGCCCCGCCGACGTTGCTGGGAGACATGAACGCCTTCTGGTTGTACCGGTTGTTCAGCATGCTCGGATTCAGGTAGACCACCAGGCCGCTCCCGTCCGGGAGCAACTCCCACGGGTAGAGGATCGTCGTCACGAGGCGCGGGTCACCCGGCTCGTAGGCGGCTTCGAGACTGGGTGACGGCGTGTTAAATCCCCAACCGATGTTGGGCGTGCCTCGCACGCCCTGCACCTCGGCATACTGAATGTTCGCCCCTCCCTGGTCCGGTGCCTTGCCGCCACCCGGCGTCACCGCTGCCTCCACCTCCCATACCGACTCGCTGGAGTTTTCTCCTGCGTCGGTGAAGAGCGTCGCGTAATCGGAGAAGAGACCGTAGCCGGGCTTGCCGATGACCGAATCGGCGTACGCCAGCGCGTGGGCGTAGTCCTTGCGATAGAGGTATACCTCCGCCAGCATGCCCTGGGCGGCGCCCTTAGTGGCGCGGCCCACGTCCGCGGCGGCGTACTGCAACTTGGTCGGCAGGACCCCGCTGGCGTCCTGGAGATCCTGCTCGATCAGCGCGTACACCTGGTCGACCGTGGCCCGCGGCTGGATGAACTGGTCCGGGGTGAGCGGCTGGGTGAAGAGCGGCACGCCTCCGAACGCGCGCGCCAGGAAAAAGTAGTAGTAGGCGCGCAGGAACTTGTTCTCACCGATGAGGCGCGCCTTGAGGGTCGCATCCATCGGCACGTCGGGGATGTGCTGAATCGCCACGTTCGCGCGGTACACCCCTTTGTAATAGCCGGCCCAGGGATCGGCGAAGGCGAGGTTGCCGGGATCGAAGGTGAGGTTGTCCAGATCGCCCAGAAAGCTGGCGTCACCCGGCGTGCTCCCCTTGGTGGCGTCGTCCGACACGATGTCGGTCAGCCCGAGCCACGAGAAAACGTGCACCTGCCACTCGCGTAGCATGTTGTAGGTGGCGTTGGTGGCGGCAACGGCCTGGTCGGAGGTCTTGAAGAAGTTCTCCGTGGTAAGCACGCCCTTCGGCGCGGTCGAGAGGAAGTCGCATCCCGCCGCCAGGCCGAGGACGGCGAGGAGACAAAGCCCGTGCGTTGCGGTCGGTGAAGTTCTCATGGCTCGCCCCGAATCGAATGAATTCACGTTAATAGGTGTCAGAAGGCCACATCCAGACCCACCGTGAACGTCCGCGCCGGTGGGAAGATCCCCCCGAAGGTATCGATCCCGCTCGCGATCACCGACCCTCCCGGCAGCTCGGGGGTGTAGCCGGAGTAGTTCGTGGCGTTGAACAGGTTGGTGCCGCTCAGGTAGATCCTGGCCTGCCCGATGCCGAGTCCGTTCGTGGCGCTCACGGGCAAGCGGTAACCGATCTGCACGTTCTGCAGCTTGAGGAAGGAGCCGTCTTCGATGAAGCGATCGGAGGCGACGTAATTGGTTCCGGCCGTGGTCACCCGCGGCTCGGTGTTGCTCGTGCCCGGCCCGTGCCAGCGGTTCAGGTACGAGGCCTCGAAGTTCTCGACCCCGAAGCGAACCGCCTTCTTCCCGTTGAACACCTTGTTGCCCGCCTGTCCGCTGAAGTTGGCCGAGACATCGAAATCGCCAAAACGCAGACGACCGTTGAAGCCGTACACGACATCCGGAATGGGGCAGCCGAGGAACTGCTTGTCCGCGTCCGTGATCTTGCCGTCGCCGTTGGTATCGGCGTACCGCAGGTCCCCAGGCTGCTCGCCGACGTTGCGATTCGGTGAGCTGGCGATCTCCGCCGCTGTCTGGAAGACGCCTTGCACCTTCAGGCCCCAGAAGCAGCCGATCGGCTGGCCGACCGCCGTGCGCGTCGTGAACTGCACCTCGTTGCCGAGCCCGCCGGCGAGGATCTGGCTGTTGCCCTGGCCGAGTGCCTTCACCGTATTGCTAATCGTGCTGCCGTTGAGACCCAGATCGAGGTCGGCGGCGCCTATCTTGTGGCGCCAGACGAACGAGCCCTCGATCCCCGTGTTCACCACCTTGGCGGCGTTGACGTAGGGCTGGGTTGACACGCCGATGTACGTGGGGATCGGCACCTGCACCAAGATGCCGTCGGTAAGGCGGTGATAGTAGTCAAGCGTGGCCTCGAGCTGGCCGTTGAACAGCACCATGTCGGCGCCGACGTCGGTCTGGGTCGTCTTCTCCCATTTGACCTGCGGGTTAGCCAGCTCGATGGGGCTGGCGCCGTATTGCAGCGTCTCGCCGGTCCCGAACACGGCGTTCAGGTTGCCGGTCACGATCGGCACGCCGGGATACGCACCGATCTTGTCGTTGCCGGTCTCCCCCCAACTGGCGCGCAGCTTCAGGGCCGAGAAGGGCCCTTTCTCCTTCATGAACGGCTCTTCCTTCAGATTCCACGCGACCGCGAACGACGGGAACGAGCCGTAGCGGTTGTCCGGCCCGAACCGCGACGATCCGTCCACACGCATCGTTCCGGTGAACGAGTAGCGGTCCTTGAGGGTGTAATTGGCGCGGAAGAGATAGGAGAGCATCTTCCAGTCTGATGCTCGGTTGAAGTTCGTTTGCCCCGTCGTGGCGCCGGCGTCGCAATACCACAGACTCGGGTCCTCGCCGGCGATGTTGGTGCGCGTGCAGCCGAGCACCTCGTTGTAGAACGACTGCGCCGTGGTACCAGCGAGGAGGTTCAGCCGGTGGCGCTCCGACTGATACGTGTAGGCGAGCGTGTTCTCCCATAGCCAGGAGCTGCTGGTGCCCGTCTCGACGTCCACGCTGGAGATGTCGTTCTTCTGAAGGGTTGAAACGGAGTACACGGGTACGAAGCTCCGGAACTGCGAGCGACCGAGGTCCAGGCCAAAGCTCGAGCGGAACGTGAGGCTGTGGGGGAGATTCAGCTCGCCGAAGAAGTTGCCGATCAGGCGCGCGTTGTTCTCGGTATTGCGCGTGTAGAAAACCGTGGCCGCAGGATTGCCCGCCGAAGAGCGCACCGTGCCATCGGCGAAGGTGCCGGCGGGGTTGTAAGGCGGGACAGTCGGGTCCGCGCGATAGAGCACACTCAACACGTCCGGGGGTCGGTCGTCGCCCGTATACGAGATCGCGAGGTTGTGCCCCAGGAGGAGGTGGTTGGTCAAGCGGTAGTCGTTGTTGAGACGCAGCGTGACCCGGTGGAAGTCCGACTTGGGGACGACACCCGCCTGGCGAAAGTAATCGCCGCTGAAGTAGTACGTGACCTTGTCCGTGCCTCCCGAGCTCGAGAGTTGGTAATTCTGTATCGGCGCGGTTGCGAACATCGCCTTCTGCCAGTCCGTGCCCGCGCCGATGGTGTCCGGATTCGTGAAGTAGGCCGGCGCTCCGAGATTCGTGGCCAGCTCATTGGCGAGGATCGCGTAGTTGTGCGCGTTGACGAGATCGACCCGATGCTCCACGGCCTGCGACCCGGCGTACGCGTTGAAGCTGAAGTGCGTCGGGCGCTCAAGACCCCCACGCTTGGTGGAAATGATGATGACCCCGTTCGCGCCGCGCGAGCCGTAGATCGCCGTGGCCGAGGCGTCCTTGAGCACCTCGACGGACGACACGTCATTCGCCTGCAGGAATGACACGTCGTCGGTCAGCATGCCGTCGACGACGTAGAGCGGGGAGGCGTCGTTGAGCGTGCCGACTCCGCGGATGCGCACGACGGCGCTGGCGCCCGGCCGGCCCGACGAGGGCGTGACCTGTGCGCCGGCGACCCGACCCTGCAGCGTCTGGTCGACCGATGCCGTGGGGACCGGCGTCAGGTCCTCGGCATTCACGGTCGTCACGGCTCCGGTGACGTCGCGCCGCTGCTGCGTGCCGTAGCCCGTCACGACGACCTCTTCCATCATGATCGCCGCGGCCTCCATGGTGGCGTTCACCACCGACCGGCCCGCGATCGCAACCTCGATCGGGCGGTAGCCAATGAACGCGAAGGTCAACGTGTCGTTGGTACTCCGGGCATCGATCGTGTACCGGCCGTTGGTGCCGGTGAGCGTACCGATGCTCGTGCCCTTCACAACGACCCGTGCCCCGGGCAACGGGCTGCCGTCCGCCGTCGAGGTCACCGTGCCAGTCACGCGCACCGGCGGGGTCTGACCCCGAGCGGGTCCGGCCGACGCAAGCGAGAGCAGCGCGAGGATGCCGAAGAGTGTCCGGCGCATGGAACTGTCTCCACTGGAGTGCGTTGCCCTCCTTATCACGCGCGTTAGGTGGTTTGTCAAGTCCGCCGGAGCCCGCGTAGATTCTGTGCACCGCGTTTCACTCTTCGACCTCTCATCAACAGGATCTCGATGCGCATGCATAACCGCTTCTGCACGGCGCTAGTCGCCCTCGGCCTCGCCGCCGGCCCCGCTGCCGCGCAGCGCGCCGCTCCCGGGCGACTGATCGACTCGCTCGTCGCCCGCATGACCCTGGAGGAAAAGCTCGGCCAGCTCAACCTGCCCTCAGTCGATAACCAGCCGAGCCCCGCGCAGCTCGAGCAGGTGCGCAAGGGCCTGATCGGGGGGTTCCTGAACCTGGCGGGCGCCCAGGCGACCCGCGACGCCCAGCACATCGCGGTCACCGAGTCGCGCCTCCATATCCCGCTGCTGCTGGGCCTGGATGTGATCCACGGCTATCGCACGATCTTCCCGATCCCGCTCGCCGAAGCGGCGACGTGGGACCCCGCGGCGGCGGAGAGCACGGCGCGCGCCGCGGCGCGCGAAGCCGCAGCGGCCGGCGTGAACTGGACGTTTGCGCCCATGGTCGACATCGCGCGCGACCCGCGGTGGGGCCGCATCGCCGAGGGCGCGGGCGAGGATCCCTACCTGGGATCGGCCATGGCGGCGGCGCGGGTGCGCGGATTTCAGGGAAAGGACCTGCGCGCGCCCGACGCGGTGATGGCCACGGTCAAACACTTCGCCGCGTACGGCGGCGCCGAAGCGGGCCGCGACTACAACACCGTGGACGTCTCCGAGCGCACCCTGCGGGAGATCTACCTGCCGCCGTTCCGGGCGGCAGTGGACGCGGGCGCCGGCAGCATCATGACCTCGTTCAACGAGATCGGCGGCATCCCGAGCCACGCCAACCGCTGGCTCGTGACCACGCTGCTGCGCGACGAGTGGAAGTTCCCGGGGTTCGTCGTGAGTGACTGGACGGGCGTCGAAGAGCTGCGCAACCACGGCGTCGCGGGCTCGCGCGCCGATGCGGGCAAGGTCGCGCTCGAAGCGGGCGTCGACATGGACATGGTGAGCCGCATCTACGTCGAAGACCTGCCCGCCCTGGTCCGCGCGGGACGTATCCCGATCGCGACGGTCGACGCCGCGGTGCGACGCGTGCTCGCGGGCAAGCGTGCCTTGGGCCTGTTCGACGACCCGTACCGCGGATCGAGCGTCGAGCGCGAGCGCAGCGTGCTGCTCGCGCCAGAGCAGCGCCAGCTCGCCCGCACCGTGGCGCAAGAGGCGATCGTGCTGCTCAAGAAAGACGGCAATCTGCTCCCGCTCGGGCCCACGCGGCACACGCTCGCGGTGATCGGTCCGTTGGCGGACGATCACGTGGCGGCGCTCGGCGCGTGGGCGGGCCGCGGCGACCCGCGCGACGCCGTCACTCCCTTGGAGGGCATCAAGACCCGAGCCGGAACCGGTACGGAGGTTCGCTACGCCAAGGGCTGCGGCATCGTCGATACGACGACCGCCGGCTTCGCCGAGGCCGTCGCGCTGGCGCGGCAGTCTGAGGTCGCGCTCCTCGTCCTCGGGGAGATGGGAGACATGAGCGGCGAGGCCGCGAGCCGATCGACCCTCGGGCTCCCGGGCGTGCAGCAACAGTTGCTCGAGGCCGTCCAGGCCACCGGTACGCCGGTGGTGCTCATATTAATGAATGGGCGGCCGCTCACGGTGCCGTGGGCGGCGGACCACGTGCCGGCCATCCTCGAGACGTGGGCCCTCGGCGTCGAGACCGGCCCCGCCCTCGCGGCCGTCGTGTTCGGCGACGTGAGTCCCAGCGGCAAGCTGCCCGTGACCTTCCCCCGGGCCGTGGGCCAGATTCCGATCTACTACAATCACAAGAACACGGGACGGCCGGCGGGAGCGGACAAGTACACCTCGAAGTACACCGACCTGCCGTCGAGCCCGCTGTTTCCCTTTGGGTACGGGCTGAGCTACACGTCGTTCGAGTACAGGGATCTCAAGCTGAGCGCTCCCACCATCCCGCCGGGCGGGACGCTCAAGGTATCCGTCACGGTCACGAACACGGGGGCGCGTGAAGGCGCCGAAGTTGCGCAGCTGTACGTGGACGACGAGGTGGCGAGCGTCACCCGGCCGGTGCGTGCGCTCGCCGGGTTCCGGCGGGTGTCCTTGAAGCCCGGCGAATCGCGTACGGTAGAGTTCGAGCTGACGCCCAAGGAGCTCGGGTTGTACGATCAGCGCATGAAGTTCGTCGTCGAGCCCGGGAAGTTTCGGGTGTACGTGGGGGGGAGCTCGGTGGGAGGGCTTGAGGGAGAGTTCGAGGTTGCGCCTCGCTGATCTCGTCGCCACGTCCCAGCAGGTCGCCCGGACGAGCGGCCGCCTCGAGAAGATCGGCTTGCTGGCGGCGCTACTGGCCCGCGTCGAGCTGGCGGAGATCGAGATCGCGACGGCGTTCCTGTGCGGCGTGGTGCGGCAGCCAAAACTCGGGGTCGGATATGCCAGTGTGCGCGCCGCTCTGCCCGAGTCGGCTGCCGAGTCGGCCACGCTGGAGCTATCGGCCGTGGATCGCGCGTTCGAGCAGATCGCGCGGCTCGCCGGGAAGGGCTCGGCGGATGCCAGGATGCGATTGCTGCGGGAGCTGCTCCTCTCCGCGACGCGCGACGAGCAGCGCTTTCTCACGAGTCTGGTGATCGGCGAGGTGCGCCAGGGAGCACTCGAGGGGCTCGTGCTCGAGGCCGTGGCGCAAGCCGCTCGAGTGCCGAGCGAGACGGTGCGGCGCGCCGCCATGGCGGCGGGCGACTTGCCGAGCGTGGCGCGCGTGGCACTCGCCGAGGGAGCGGCGGGGCTGTCCCGCTTCAGCGTTCGCCTGTTCCGTCCCGTGCTCCCGATGCTCGCCCAAACCGCGGACGACGCAGCCGACGCGGTGGCGCGGCTCGGTCGCGCCGCGCTCGAGTTCAAGCTGGACGGCGCCCGGGTGCAACTCCACAAGCGGGACGATGAGGTGAAAGTCTACTCCCGCAGCCTGAAGGACGTGACCGCGGCCGTGCCCGAGCTGGTGGAGTGGGCGCGCACCCTCCCCGCACGGGAGCTGATCCTGGACGGCGAGGTCATCGCGCTCCGCGCCGACGGCACGCCACTCCCGTTTCAGACCACGATGCGCCGCTTCGGCCGCAGGCTGGACGTCGACCGCCTGCGGCGCGAGCTGCCGCTCACCCCGTTCTTCTTCGACCTCTTGTATCTCGATGGACAGCCGCTGCTCGCTGAGCCGGAGGAACGCCGCTTTGCGGCGCTCAGCGAGGTCACGTCGGGTGGGCTGCTGGTGCCGCGTACGGTGACCGCCTTGGCCGACGGAGCTCAGGCATTCCTCGATCAGGCATTGGCCCACGGGCACGAGGGGATCATGGCCAAAGCGCTGGACGCGCCGTACGAGGCCGGCGGGCGGGGCCAGCGGTGGCTCAAGGTAAAGCCCGCGCACACACTCGACCTCGTGGTGCTCGCGGCGGAGTGGGGGCACGGACGCCGCCAGGGGTGGCTCTCGAATCTGCATCTCGGTGCGCGCGACCCGGAGACCGGCGGCTTCGTCATGCTGGGGAAGACGTTCAAGGGCATGACCGACGAGATGCTCGCGTGGCAGACCAAGCGGCTGCTCGAGGTCGAGATCGGGCGGGACGCCCATACCGTGCATGTCCGCCCGGAGCTCGTGGTGGAAGTGGCCTTCAACGACGTGCAGGCGAGCTCGCACTATGCGGGCGGCCTGGCGCTTCGCTTCGCGCGCGTCAAGCGTTATCGCACCGACAAGACCGCCGCGCAGGCGGACACGGTCGCCACGGTACGGCGGATCCTGCACCGCAGTCACGACCCAGCCGCCGCCGATTGATTCGACCGGCGTCGCGTGACAAGTTGAGTCTCATGGGTACGCGCCGCCGTGCGGTCTATCCCATCATCCTCTCCGGGATGGTGGCCGTGGCGTGCACGCCCTCGGCCACGCCTGCGTCGCTCCATCCGGCCGGGGACCCGGCCAACGGCCGCTCGGCGTCGGAAACGGTGACGGTCCGGGACCCACAGCTCGAGCAGCGGATCGCGCGGCTCGAGCTGCGGCTGCTCGAGCGCGATGCGCAGCTCGACGACCTGCAGGCCCGGCTGGACGAGGCGAGGCGGGAAGTGGTGCGGGCGATGGCGAAGCTGCAGACGCTCGCCAGCCGGGCCGAAGCCGCCTCCGCGATGGCCGAAGCGGAAATCGCGCTGCAGTCGCTCAAGACCGCCGCCGCACCGCAAGCGGCTCCGGAAATCGGCCAGGCCACGCAGCTGTTGCAACAGAGCACCGCGGAGTTCAACAAGCGGAACTACGGCGGTGCGTTGTACCTCGCCAACCAGGCGAAGAGCGTCGTCGGGGCGAGCCGAGAACGCGTGGCGAGCGGTGTGCGCGGGTCTCCGCGGCCCGGCGAAGTGCTGTTCGCCCTGCCGCTGCGTCTCGAGACGGTGAGTCGTAGCAACGTCCGGGAGGGACCAGGCGCAGGTTACGCCGTGGTGTTCACCCTCGAGACGGGAGCGCCGGTCATCGGCTATTCGTACGACGACCAGTGGGTGCACGTCGGCGACGACAGCGGGCGGAGCGGCTGGATTTTCGAGACCTTGGTCGGCCGACGGCAGGCCCGGTGACAGGACTGTGCTTCAGCACAGTGTCACGCCGAGCCCACCCTTCAGGGTGTGGAGGCGCGCTTTGCCGGTCCGCCGGCCCGCACCACACGGTCGCGCCCTTCCCGCTTGGCCCGGTATAGCGCACCATCGGCGGCGGCGATCATCGACTCCGGGGAGTCGCCGTGGGTCGGGAACTCCGCGATGCCGACGCTGAGAGTGATCGAGCCTCCGGCCAGATCTTCCGCCGCTACGCGGGCGCGAATGCGCTCGGCCGTCTCGACTGCTTGATCCGCATCGGTCTCGGGCAACAGCACGACGAATTCTTCGCCTCCGTAGCGCACCACACAGTCCACCTCGCGCGTCGAGTCGCGCAGCGCGCGCGCCACCTTGATGAGCATCTCGTCTCCCGCGAGGTGGCCGAGCGCGTCGTTGTATTCCTTGAAGTGATCGATGTCCGCCATCAGCAGCGCGCAGCGGTGCTCCAGGCGTCGCGAGCGACGGATCTCGTTGGCGAGCGCGTCCAGCAGATAGCGCCGGTTGTACAGTCCCGTCAGGTCATCGGTGACGGACAAGCGCTCGAGCTCGCGACGTCCGTCGCGCAGCCGGGTGACCATGTGGTTGAACACCTCGGTGAGCGACCCGACCTCGCCGCCGCTCACCACGGGGAGATCCACGGCGAGATCGCCGGCGGCCACCTTCGCCGCCCCAGTCGTCAGCCGATCGAGCGGGCGCACGATCAAGACGCCCAGCAGGTACGCCAGCAGACCGACGCCGAGCAGCAGCGCCGCGACGATCAGGACCGTCAGATTGCGGAGGCGCGCGGCCTGGCGATACGCCATATCCGCCGGGATCGCCGCCACCACCGCCCACGAGAGGCGCGGCACGCGCTCCAACGTCCCCACGGCTTCCTCCCCCTCGAGTCCGCGGTACCGGACCGCGCTGCCCGCTCGGTCGAACAGCAACCTGACACTTTCCGGCGGCAGCTTGGCGGTCATGGGCGCCGCGTCGCCTGATCCGGAGCCGGCGAGCAGCGTGCCGTCGGCCGTGACGACGAGCATCCCGCCCAGGCCGCCCGCCGCGAAGCGCCGGCTGATCTGTTGGACCGCGCGGAGGTTCAGTTTCGCGGTCAGCGCACCGATGAGGCGTCCGTTGGACGGGTAGATCGGGACGGCCACGATCATCGCGGGCTGGCGCGCAATGCTGTCACGATACGGCTCGCCGACAAAGGCGTTGTCGGTCTTCAGGACGCGCAGCCAGTCCGGCGGCAACGCCACGGCGCCCGCTTGCGCCGCCCCTGCGTTCGAGGTATTGGCCACGATCCGCGCGTCCGGGTCGATGACCATGAGCTCCAAGTAGTCGGCGAAGCGATCCCTCACCGAGTTGAGGTAATCGCGCAGCCGGCCGTACGCCGGACCCTGGCGCACCGGCGCTCCCGCCTTCGAGGTACGCGGCATCCGCTCGAGATTCTCCGACACTTCGTAGGAGCTGGCGAACACGCGCAGCTCGTAGAGCCGCTCCTTGAGCCACAGATCGAGCTCGCGGGCTGCCTGGGCGGAGAGGCTGTGCTGCTCGCCCGTGATCTTCTCGGTGAGCGAGCGCTGACTGTGTACGTAGGAGACCCACACCGTGGAGAGCGACGGAATGAGCGTGGCCAATACCGCGAACGCGAGCAGCTTGTTCCGGATGCTCTCGAGCCCCAGCGCGTGCAGGCCTCGCGAGACCGTCCGCTCCCAGGTGCGCACGCTACGCCCGGAACCCCTGCTCGTCGGCCGACGGCCCGTAGATCGCCGGCACCGGCACATCGTTCATGCGCAAATAGACCGTCAGCTGCCCCCGGTGGTGCACCAGGTGGTTCACTACGTTGCGGTAGACGTCCCGCTTCGTCTTGCTCCACACGGCACGGCCGCCGTACTTGAACGTCCACGGCTTGGCGAACTCGGCATCGCTCGTGGCCGCGAGGGCCGTGCGAGCGGCCTGCACGTTGCGGTCGAGCAGCTCCAGGATCTCCTTGCCGCTTTCCAAAATGACGGGCCGGAACGGCGGTCCTCCCGGCGGGGCGATATCGAGCTCGTCCAGCGTCACGGCGTTCAGCGCCCAGCTGGGCAGCTCGGCGAGCAGCGTCGCGAGCCGGCCCAGCGGCATCGACTTCGGGTGCGGCTTCCACGCCGCCTTGCCGGTGGGGACGCGCTCGAGCGCCCGGCGGGTCGCCGCCATCTCTTCGTCGAACTCGGGGATCAGCGTTTGGGCAATGGGCACGGCTCGTCTCCCTCGGACCGAGCCGCAAGCTTAGCGCCGCGCCACCCCCTGTTGCAAGGCAACCACAGCGCAGTTCGTGACGTACCTTTCAGCGTACTCCGGAGTGAGGCCAATATGTTGCGAACCGCCCTGGTGGTGCTCGTGCTCCTCGGTTTCGGGCTCGCGGGCGCGCTGCCCGCCGGCGCGCTCCATGCCCAGACGCAAGGTGCGAAGCCCCTGTCAACCGGCAAGCCGAGCGACGCGGCGCTGCGCCAAGCCCTAAGCCCGCTGCAGTATGACGTCACACAGCACGCGGCCACCGAGCCGCCGTTCCACAACGAGTACTGGGACAACCACCGTGCCGGCATTTACGTGGATGTCGTTTCGGGTGAGCCGTTGTTCAGCTCGCTCGACAAGTTCGAGTCGGGCACTGGATGGCCGAGCTTCACGCGGCCACTCGAGGAGGCGAACGTCCGCCGGCACACCGACCGCTCGCTCTTCCTGGTGCGGATCGAGGTCCGCTCCGCCGGCGCCGATTCCCACTTGGGGCACCTATTCGACGACGGCCCGCCGCCCAGCGGCTTGCGCTACTGCATCAACTCGGCGGCGCTCCGGTTCATTCCGGTCGAGCGGCTCAAGGCAGAAGGGTACGAGAAGTATCTGGCGCTGTTCGCGCGGTCTGGTCCCGCCGATTCGACACGCCGGCGGTAACGACGCCACTCTTCCACCCGAGGTCTCGGATGTCGCCTGTCACTCAAGACATCACGCGTCGTGACTTTCTAGAGCTGGGTGCCGCGGCGGGGCTCGCCTGCGTCGCGAACGCCGCATGCCGTAGCGCCGGGCCGGCCGGCGCGGCACGCGGCCTGGCCGGCCCGGCGATCCCCCCGTTCGCGCTGCAAGAGGCGACGATCGCGGACCTGCAGCGCGGGATGGAGAGCGGCAAGTACACCGCCCGCGCCCTGTGTGAGTACTATCTGGCCCGCATCGACGAGATGGACCAACGGGGCGCTACGTTGCGCTCTGTGATCGAAACCAATCCCGACGCGCTCCGCATCGCCGCGGAGCTCGATGCCGAGCGGAAGACGAAGGGCCCGCGTGGTCCCCTCCACGGCATCCCGATTCTCGTCAAAGACAACGTCGCCACGGCCGACCGGATGGCCACCACCGCCGGCTCACTGGCGCTCGTGGGCGCGAAGCCTCCGGGGGACGCCGCCGTCGCCGGCCGGCTACGCGCCGCGGGAGCCGTCCTACTCGGCAAGGCGAACCTCTCGGAATGGGCCAACTTCCGGTCCAACAGCTCGTCCAGCGGCTGGAGCGCGCGGGGAGGCCAATGCAAGAATCCCTACGCACTCGACCGCAGCCCCTGCGGCTCGAGCTCCGGCACCGCGGCCGCGATCGCGGCGAACTTCGCCGCGGTCGGCATCGGCACCGAGACCGACGGCTCGATCGTCTGCCCGTCGGCGGCGTGCTCGCTCGTCGGGATCAAGCCGACGCTGGGTCTCGTCTCACGCACGGGCATCGTGCCGATCGCCCACAGCCAGGACACGGCGGGGCCGATGACCCGCACCGTGCGCGACGCCGCCATCCTGCTCGGCGCCCTGGTGGGCCCGGATCCTAAAGACGCGGCGACCGCCGCGGCGCCGGCGCCGCTGCCCGACTACACCAGATTCCTCGACCCGCAGGGGCTCACGGGGGCGCGTCTCGGGGTCGCGCGCACCAAGCTGTTCGGCTACCACCCGGCGACCGATGCGCTGGTGACTCAGGCGATCGACGTGCTGCGGCGATCCGGCGCAGTGATCGTGGATCCGGCGGACATTCCTCACCTCGGCGAGTACGACGACGCCGAGCTCACGGTGCTGCTGTACGAGTTCAAAGCGGACTTGAATCGCTACCTCGCCGAGTTCGCACCGGGTGCGCCCGTGAAGACGCTGCAGGACGTCATCGAATTCAACGAGCGGAACAAGCAACGGGAGATGCCTTACTTCGGACAGGAACTGTTCCTCAAGGCGCAGGACAAAGGACCGCTCAGCGATCAGGCCTACCGTGATGCGCTGGACAAGTGCCGCAAGCTCGGACGCGAAGAGGGGCTCCAGGCGATTCTCGACCGGGAGAAGCTGGACGCCATCGTGGCCCCGACCGGGAATCCGGCGTGGCCGATCGACCTGGTGAACGGCGACCACTTCCTGGGAGGGAGCTCCACTCCCGCTGCGGTCGCGGGCTTCCCCCACGTGACCGTGCCGGCGGGCTATGTCTCCGGTTTGCCGGTGGGCGTGTCGTTCATCGGTGCGCCGTGGAGTGAGGGCACGCTTGTTAGGCTGGCATACGCGTACGAGCAGGCGACGATGCTGCGCCGCCCGCCGCGGTTTCTGCCTACGATGAGTGTGTCGCTGGGCGGTTGACCCGGACCCTCACCACACGTGTGACAGTTGCAGCTTCAGCGCGACAGTGCGAAGCAGCGACCACTCCCCGACCGGCCGGATGTCGTCGTCCGAATCGAGCGCGAGCCCGATGTCGTACGGCGCACCGTACACGGTGGCCTGGGCGAACCGCCACAGCTGGCGCTGGTGGGCGATCCAGATCGCATTCTCCCCGACCGTCGGGATCCGGTTGCCGTGGGGCGCGAAGAACGTGATGTACAGCCGCTTGGGCTGGCCGCCGCCCACGAGCACCGAATCGACGGCGATCTTCGCCTCGTAGGCATCGGGGGGGCCCTCGTCACGGAACAGCGCCCGCATGAGCCACCCACCGCGCTGCTCGTACAAATTCGCCCGCTCAACGTTCTCGACCTTTCCCGCCACGACGTACTGGGCGTCGATCAGCCGTTCGCCGAGGATGCGATCGCGGGACGCCGGCAGCAGCGTCAGCCGGTCGTGCCATTGCGACGATCCGGCCGCGCAGGCGGCGAGCAGTCCTGCGAGCGCCGCGAGGGCGCCGACGTGGTTACGGGTTCTGGTCATGGCACCAACGCTCCATCGCATAACCCTTGCCAACGTGGAACGTGGCTGCCAGACCGCGGCCTCCGCCGCCACTGTGGCGTGGCTGCAGCAAGTGAATTCGGCCCGCCGTGCTTCGGTTTCCACGCTAGTGGCGAAGCCGACACAACCCGTTAGGCTTGGCCCGGACGCCTTAGCTCAAGGGGGAGCCCGTGTGGTACCGCTGGGCCGATGTACCGAAGGAACAGCTGTCCGAGCGACTGTCACGCCGCCTGATCACCGGGGACCGCGTCATGCTGGCGCACGTGTACTTGAAGCGCGGGTGCGTCGTGCCCAGGCACGCGCACGAAAACGAGCAGTTCACCTACATCCTCGAAGGCGCGTTGCGGTTTCTCATCGGGGAAGACGGAAGCCAGGAAGTCGTCGTGCGGGCCGGCGAGGTGCTGCACCTCGCGTCGAACGTGCCGCACGAAGCGCACGCCCTCGAGGACACGCTCGATATGGACGTGTTCTCGCCGCCGCGCGAAGACTGGCTCAAGGGGACCGACGCCTATCTGCGGAAGACCTGAGCGGGCCTCCGCGACTCGTCACGTTGCGTGTCCCATGGCCCGCAGAAACTCCCGGTCCCACGCCGCGGAAATCCCCTCGCGCGGCGAGTAGGGACCCGGCACGTACGCCCGCGACGTGATGCCGGCGTGGCTCTGCTCGCAGATGTGCCAGTCCTGGCGGTTGGTCTCATCCCAGAATCGCACGGCGTCGTCGGGATCGAACCCCGGCTCGGCGAACGAGTCGGGGTGAAATAGCCACTCGCACGTGATGCGCGTCCGCCCCGGGCCGTCGGGCCACAGGGTGTGGAACATCACGTAGTCCGGGTGCAGGGAGAGCAGCAGGTTGGGGAAGATCGAATAGAAGTAGACGCGGTTCAGATCCTCCTCGGGAAGCCGGCCCACGGGCGTCCCACAGGCGCGGCCGCTCAGCGTGAGGCTGCCACCCTCTTTGGTGAGCACCATGTAGCCACCCAGGAACGGCCCTTTGAACAGGTCGTTCTCGCCGCTCAAGTATGGTGTGAGCTTCGCGAGGCCCGGGTGGATGACGGGGCAGTGCAGGCATTCGGAGTAATTCTGAAAGATGAGCTTCCAGTTGGCCGCGACGTCGTAGTAGACGCGGCCAGCGGCCTTGAGGGCGGAGAGGTTGAAGCGAGCGAACCGCCCGACGAGCGGCGCGAAGGCATGGGCGAACGGCTCCCCGTCCCGGGCGAGGTTGACGAAGAGGAAACCGTCCCACGTCTCGAGCGGCACGCCGTGGAGCGGGTAATCGCCCTTGTCGAACCCCTGGACCTCGTTCATATGGGGCGCGCCGATCAGCTGCCCGTCGATGGTGTAGGTCCAAGCGTGGTAGGGGCACTGGATCGTCTCTGAGAACCGGCCGCGTGGCTCCTCGCACAGCCGCGTCCCGCGGTGGCGGCACACGTTGTAGAACGCCCGCACGGCGCCGTCGCGCCCTCGGACCACGATCACGCTCTCGCTCGCGATGGTGCGCAGCAGATAGTCCCCCGCCACGGGGATCTCGGCCGCCCGCCCGATGCAGATCCAGCGCGCGGTGAAGATGCGCTCCTGCTCCTCCGCATAGATCTCGGCCGACGTGTAGTAGCGGCCGGGGAGCGTGCGCTGGCCCTGCTGGTAGGTTGCAGTGGCTTTGACGAACGTGCTCATGAAGGAACGCTAGGGAACGCCCCGCCCGAACGCCACCCCCCGGCGCTCCCGGCCGAGCAGCGCCACGACGGCGCCGAGCGCGAACACCATCGCCGCAGAGAACGCCATCGAGCGCGCGTAGCTCGAGCCGACGGCGAACAGCGCCTGCACGTGCGGGAGCTTGCTGGCGATCGCCACACCGCATTGGTACGCGAAGCCGGGGAGGAAGCCACGCACCGCATCGGGGGAGAGCTCGGTGATGTGCGCCGGGATGACGCCCCACGCCCCCTGAACGAAGAACTGCATGATGAAGGCGCCGGCCACGAGCAGTGGTAACGACGGCGCGAACGCCCAGATCGGGATGGCCAGCACGGCGCCCAACAGGGCGAGCGCGATGGTGCGCCGCCGCCCGAGGCGGTCGGAGTACAGCCCGCACAGGATCCCGCCGGTGAGCGCGCCGACCTGCGAGAACGCCGTCAGGGCGGCGCGTGCGGTCGGGCTGAAACCCCAGTCGCGCTGCAGGAAGGTCGGGTACATGTCCTGGGTCCCGTGCGACACCATGTTCATCATCGCCATCAGGACGGTGAGGTAGAGGAACCCTTTCCAGTTCGCGGCGATGGCGCGACCGAGCCCGCGCCAGTTGTCGTGTCGGGTCTGCCGCCATACCTCGGACTCCCGCACGCGTGCGCGCACGAACAGCGCCAGCAGCGCCGGCAGGCCGCCGATGAAGAACAACGGGCGCCAGCCCCAGTGCGGGAACACGAAGAAGTAGCACAGCGCCGCGAGCAGATAGCCGGCGGCGTATCCCTGTTGCAGCAGCCCGGAGACCACGCCGCGCAGCCGCGCGGGGACCTTTTCCATTACGAGCGAGGCCCCGACGCCCCATTCCGCGCCCATCCCGATGCCGAACAGCGCCCGCAGCACGAGGAACGTCGTGTAGTTCTGGGCGAGCCCGGACAACACCTCCACCACCGAGTAGAAGACGAGATCCGCCATCAGCGGGATCTTGCGGCCGTAGCGATCGGCGATCAGCCCGAAGATGAACGCGCCGATCGGTCGGCACGCGAGGGTGAGCGTGAGCGTGTACGCGACGTCGGCGTCCGAGCGACCGAAGTCCTTCGCGATGGCCGTGAGCGTCATCACGACCAGGAAGAAATCGAACGCGTCCAGCGTCCAGCCGAGGAAGCCGGCGACGACGGCCGCGCGCTGGTCGTCGCGCGCCGGCGCGGTCACGGACCTCCGATCCGGTCGAGCCAGAACTGGACGGCCAGATCGGTCAGGCTCCACAACTGCACGTCCGAGCTCGTCCCGTACCGCACCGGCAGGAGTCGCCCGTTCTCGATGCGGTAGCTCCACAGCTCGGCGTGCCGCAGTCCCGAGCGATCCACCGCCGTGACGGTGCGCTGGAGCGCGTCACGTAATGGCGCGACGTCGGCACCGGACCGGGAGGGCGCCGCCGCGATCTGCTTCGCCAGGCCGGCGAGCAGCGCGTTCACGTCCCGACCCCACACGACGGTCGGCGAATGATACGGGTCCTGACGAAACCGCTCCCACACATCCCGCGACGCATAGGCGTCGTTGGCGACCAGCGGACCTAGATCGTCGACGAACAGCCCCCAGGGGTGCGGCCGCATGATCGGGCTCACGAGCTCGAGCGTCCGATCGCGACCGAGCGGCTCGAGCAGCAGCAGCATGGCCGGATCGGTGTTGACGATCGGGATCGGCCGGCCGTTCTCATCGAGCGAGAGGGCGAGGAACCGCAGCGTATCCCCGGGGATTCCGGTCCGCTGGACGACGGCGTCCCAGTACTCCCGGTCCGCCCGCGGCAGCCAGCGCAGCCGGTCCGCGACCGGACGCCCGACGTCGCCGACCGCGACCCGGAAGTGCCGCTCGGCACCCCGCCACACGGCGATGGCGCGCTCGAGTGCCGCGCGATCGCGCACGAAGCTCCCGAGCGGCTCGTCGCGAATGGCCGGCGTCAGGCCGAGCTGTTTCAGGGCGTCGAGGATCGTCCCCACGGCCTCGAGCGCGTGCGGCACCCAGATGACGTTCACATCCATGGCGAACCGCCCGCCGCCGTAGCCGTCCCGGGAGTCGCGCCAGCTCGCGGAGATCCACCGGCCCTCGGCATCCCGGGGAAACCCGACCAGATTCGTCGCCACCGGGTTGCGGGTGTACGCGGCTGCCTGCCGCGTCACGTACGCGAGGTTCGAGACGAGCCGCTGGAGGTGGCGCTCCTCGAGCAGAAACGCGCGCTTACGCGCGGCCGGCACCCGCTGGTCGCTCAAGTAGCGGGCCGCGACCACCGGCAGCTGGAAGTCGTCGTCCACCATCACGTAGTTCTCGCGCACCGCCTGCAGGTCCTTGAGCACCGCTCGGGCCTGCGCCACCTGTCCGGCGTCGAGCAGCCGGTTGTACTCGGACGCATGCTCGCGGATCGCCTGGCCGCCGAGCGCCTCCTCGTGGCTCACGTCGCCCGTGGACGAGAGCTTGCGCAGCGCGCTGGCGATGACGTGCTCCGGCATCGCCGGCGCCCACACCGGCTCCATCAGCAGGGCGGTCATCAACATGTCGCGGCCGAAGTAGGTCGCGAAGTTCGGCAGCCCCGCCATCAGCTTCTCGCGCGAGCACAGCAGCTCCATGCCGCGCACCTCGCGCTCGAGCCGCCGGAACCGATCGGGGTGGGCCGAATCGCCGCGGACGGTCTCGGCAAAGTGGCGGAAGTCGTCGTTGAACATCTCGGTGCGGGAGAGCGGCGTCAGGGCGGCGGCGTCGGTGGTCACACGGACCGTGAAGCGGACGAGGCCGCCGGCGGGCCGGCGGATCGTGATGGTGCGTCCCGTGACTGCGGCCACCGTCTCCCGGGCGTCGCCTTCCAGCGCGAGCCAGAGGTGGCTCTTGCCGTCGAAGCTCACCTGCTCGACCCGCACCACCCAGACCGTGTCGCCGCGCTGCGCGGTGATCCGCGGCAGGAGCCGCGCGCGCAGCGCCTCCAGGCTCGTCACGCCGAGCAGGGACAGATGGCGCGCGCGCTCGGCGGACCGCAACTTCGCGATATGGTCGATCAGCTGCGACAGCTCCGCCTGCGGAAACGGCACGGCGTCGAGCGGCAGGGAGTCGCGCCTCGCGTACTGCAGATCGCGCTCCACCCGCATAGAGCCGAGCAGGAAGAGACCGAGCGTGACGGAGGACGGGGTTTCCAGACCATAGGACACCGACCGGGTCTGTCCCGACGCACCCACGATGGCCCCGCCCGAGCTCCAGGCGAGCTCGGCCGGCGTGCCGGCCGAGTCGCGGGCGGTGAAGCCGGCGCTCTCGTTGACCGCGTCGGCCCAGAGGTGCACCACACGTCCCTTGCTGCGATTCAGATAGACCTGGAAGGCGTTCCCGCTGGCGTCCCGATACACCCGCGTCTCGTAGCCCTCGTACGCGGCCGGGTCGTCGAGTCCCGGCTCGGGGAAGGAGAGATATGGTGGAACCGTGTCCACGGGCGGGGCGCTCTGGACCACGAGCAGCAGCAACTTGAGCAGGGTCATCCGAAAATCGTACGGCCTACAGGGACGTTGCGCCACCCGCGTGGGCTCTTGACGGCTCGCGGCGCCCCGGCGATTCTAGCCGCCGAAGCGTGGTGTGCTTCAGCACAGTGCTGTGCCGAGCCCACGCTTCAGCGTGGGGAATCGACGTCTGGACGGAGGTGGTGGTCTCGACATGCGTGAGCTGAGCGGGCGGTACGCCACTTTCACACAGCGACTGATCGACAGCGTGCTGGGCGCGCCGGGCGACACGTCGAGCGAGCAGCGTCGCGCCGCGCTGGCGCGTGCGGCGCGGCCCGGCGGGCCGGCGGACGGCCTGGCGGCCCCGCTCGGGCGCTACGTCGACACTGTGGCCCGCCACGCCTACAAGCTCACGGACGACGACGTCGCCGCCCTGCAACGCGCGGGCAACTCGGAAGACGCGATCTTCGAGATCACGGTTTCTGCGGCACTGGGCGCCGCGCTCGGCCGGCTCGAGCGCGGGCTGGCCGCGCTCCGCGGCGAGGAGCCGGACTGATGCGTCTCCGTGCGGTCGAGCACCGCCATCGCCTGCCGCAGCGGCTCAAGCTCATGCTCATCCGGCTGGTGAGCGCGCGTCGCGTGCCCGACGTCGTCAAGACGTTGCTCTACCGGCCGGAATTCTTCGGCCGGCCGATGTGCGCCTGGACGCAGGCGGTCATGCGCGGGCCGTCGACGTGGAGCGTCGGCGAGCGGGAGCTGTTTGCCGCGTTCACGTCGCGCCTGAACCAATGTCTGTTCTGAACCGGTGCCCACGGCGCGGTCGCGTCGCTGGCCCTGAAAGACGCCCCGCTCGTCGAGGCGGTGCTGACCGATTGGCGCACCGCCCCGGTCGATCCCAAGGTCCGAGCCGCCCTCGGCTTTCTGGAGAAGCTCACGCTCGCCCCGGCGGACGTGCGGCCGGCGGATGTGGAGCTCCTCCGCGTCGCCGGCGTGAGCGATGAGGGCATCGAGGACGCGATTCAGGTCTGCGTGCTGTTCAATATCTACGACCGCCTCGCCGATTCGCTCAGCTTCCATCTGCCTGGCCCCGACGGTTACGCGGCGTCGGGACGCTCCCTCATGAAGCGCGGGTACGTGCTCTAGCAGCGTGTTGTGCTTCAGCACAGCGCTGTGCCGAGCCCACGCTTCAGTGTGGGAATCGGTTCGAGGTTTCCAGGATGGCCCGGTGCCGCACCACGCGCCGCGTGTTGTAGGTCTCCAGGTACCGCGTGTGCGCCGCGTCGCTGGGATATCCCTCGTCCGCGCCGTAGGGATAGCGCGACATGCCGTGGAACGGCAGCGGGTCGACGGTCGCGCCTGCAGCGGTGTTCCGGTCGGAGTCCTTGAGCCACGCGTCGGTATACAGGAGGAAGTCACGCGTCCAGCCCTGGGGCAGCTGGGGTGCGGCGCTCGCGTCGAACGTCAGCGTGGTCTCGTCTCCGGGCGCGATGATCACGTACATGTCGTCGGGCACGCGCACCAGCGGCAGGACGTCGCCGTAGCGCGTGAACCGGCCCACGATCGGCTCCCACGGCGACTCGCGGGACAGGTCCTCGTAGACGGCCCATTGCGGTCCGTAACGCCCGCCCTTGCGGTACAGTCGCGAGAAGCCGCGGTAGTGGAGATCGGCCTTGACGGGATCGAGCGTGGTGATCGATGCGGCGCTCTCCGGGGAGTGGCTCGCGGCGGCGACGAAGGCTTGGTCCCAGTAAATCTCCATGTTCGTGCGGATGCGCACGCGATGGTCGGCACTCAGGAACTTCCCCGTCAGGTCGACGATCACCGTCTTGTTCTTACCCGACGGGAACGGCACATCGGCCACGCGGCGCCACACACTCTGGCGATCCTTCACGTCCAGGTACGGGAAGATGACACCGGGTTTCCCCGACTGGGCCAAGGCGATGTTGATACTGGCGTCGGTCGGGTAGATCCACCCCGCGAGGAATAGGTAGACGCTGTCGCTCTCCAGGCCCTTCAGGTCGCCCAAGTCGAGAATGAGGTCGTGGAGCGTGGCCAGTCCCTGGTAGCGCGTGAGCGTGAGCGGCGCCACGTAGCGGTCATCGCGCGCGCGCAGGGCAGGGAGCCAGTCGGTACCGTGCTCGTCGGTCGCGGAGACCGGCGGCCGGGGGTGCGAGACGGGGAACAGCCGCAGCGCCGCGGGCCCCGGGGCGGGCGGCACGAACCCCTCGTCCACGTACACTTCACCCGAGTCCGGGTGATCCACCGCGAGCAGCTTCACCTGGTCGAGATAGGCGGTCTCCCACAGCTCCTCGGTGATCTGTACGATGTAGCGGCCGTCTTGCGGCACGAGCGCGCGGCCCGGGATCCGCATGTATTCTCGCGAGGCGTGCGGCGGCGCGGACGCGATATCGGTGCCCCCCCCGCTGGCCATGATGCCGAGCGGCATGCCGAGCGCGCTGCGCCACATCACGTCCGTCACGAACCGGAAGGCCGTGCCGTCCCAGGCGTACAGAAACGGGCATGACCCCTTGAGGATCTGCTGCTCGAGGATGTCCGCGTCGGTCCCCGGGTAGTAGACCGTCTGCGCGACTCCGTTGGGCCACCGCACGCGCAGCACGTCGGCCTTGACGCGTTGGCCCAGCCCGAAGTGCGTCACGGGACCCGTCACGACGCGCGACTGGTACAGCTTACCCGCCCGCAGCTCGAGCGTCGCGCCGATGCCGAAGCGGTTGTTCTTGCCGTTCCCCGTCCGCAGGGCGGCGAGCTCGACCTTCACGTACTGGTTCGCGTTGCCGCCGTCGTTCAAGAGCAGCCGCGGTCGACCGTCGTCTCCTACGACGATCAAATCCAAGTCGCCGTCGCGATCGTAGTCCACTGCGGCGACGCGGCGGGCGGCGTGCAGGTCGTCCGGCAGAATCGACGAGTGATCCGTGAAACGACCGGTCTGGTCGTTCCGGAACAGGTAGACACCGCGCGCTCCCGGCTTGGTTGGCGCGCCGACGACCACCAGATCCAGGAAGCCGTCGTTGTCGAAATCGCAGAAGACAGCGGCGCGCGCCGCGAGGGTGCGCAGCGCCGCGAACGCGGCGCTGCGGCGATCGGGTTCGAAGGTCCCGTCCCCGCGGTTGTGGTAGAGGACGGGGACCATTCCGCCCGGCGCAGCGACAAACAGGTCGAGGAACCCGTCGTTATCGTAGTCGCCGACCGCGACCGCCGCGGCGTGGCCCTGCGCTCCGCCTTGCGTCAGGCCGCTCGCCGCGGTCGCATCCTCGAAGCGGCCCTGTCCGGCGTTCCGGAACAGCGTGAGCCGCTCGTCGTTTCCCACGACGACCAGGTCCACGAGTCCGTCGCCGTCCAAGTCGCCGAAGGCGGCGTCGCGGGTGCCCCCGACGCTTGCCAGGCCCATCGGGCCGGCCATTTCCCGGAATTGCCCGTTCGGGACGTTACGGTACAGCCGATTCCCGGCGGGCGTGGCGAGGAACAGGTCCAAGTCGCCATCGTGATCCAGATCCACGAACAGCGCGGTCGCGGCCGGCGGGGCGCCACTCAGGCCGGCGGCGGCGGTGACGTCTGTGAACGTCGAGTCGCCGCTGTTGCGGAACAGGGCGCCGCCGCCCGTAGTCGCCACGTACAGGTCGGGCCGCCCGTCGTTGTCGTAGTCACCGAACGTCGCGCCGACCGCCCGATCGCGCAGCCGGATGCCGGCGCGGGTGGTCGTTTCGGTGGCGTGTGCCAGCTCGTTGTGGAACAGGTGTCCCGCGACGAACACATCCTCCGCGCCGTCGCCGTCGTAATCGCCGGTCGCGAGCGCCACGTCGCCGGTGGTATCAGGGAGCGGCGGCAAGCCGCCCAAGCCAACCGTGGTCGTCACGTCGCTGAAACGGATCGCCGCCGCGATGGTGCGCGCGTCCTGCGCGGGCGGCGTGATGACCGGGTTGAACGTGAGGATCGGGTAGCCGGGCGGCGCGCCGGTCGCGCCCCGCAGCTTCTCGAGGCTCGCCTGGTAGGGCGCCGTGGTTTCCATGAAGCGATGGAACGTCGCGGCGGGCGCGGCCGCGGCGGCGGCGCGACCGGCGCGCGCCAGGGCGAGGGCCTGCTGGAAGAACCGATTGGCCTCACGCGGCAGCTCGGGGAGCTGCCGCTCGAGCGCCTCCAGGTGCGCGGCTGCCGAGTCCGCTGCGCTACGCGTGAGCAGTACGTCCACGAGCTCGAGCCGGGCCGCCACGTTGCCGGGCGCGCGCTGCACGATCCGCCGGAGGTAGGTCTCCTTGGCCGCGGGGTCGAGCGCCACCAGCTCGTACAGCGCGCGGAGGTCGTCGGCACTGTGGCGCAGCACCCGATCCACCTCGCGGCGCGCCTCGGCCGTGCGGCCGGTGAGCTCGTAGACTTTGGCGAGCGTCAGGGCGATGTCGTCGCTCGTGGTGTCCAGGGCCGCCGCGCGTCGGATCTCCTGCTCGGCCCGGTCGTAGCGGCCCAATCGCAGATGCACCAGGCCAAGATTCGCGTAGCCCAGCGCCTGATCGGGCGCCAGCGCGACGATCTTCGCGAACGCGGTTTCTGCCTGGGCGAACTGCTGGCTCCGCAGGTAGGCGAGGCCGAGCGTCCGCGCGGTGAGGATGGCGGCATCGCGCTCAAGGCCCGCCCCCGGCGCCGGCTCCCGCTCGCGGCAGTTGACGAGGAGCAGCGTCGTCGCGACGCCGAGACACTTCAGGGCATTTGGGATCATGGAGGCAGGCAACATCGTCCGATCCTTGCCGGGGGACAAGGCCACGCGATATGGTTCACGGCGTGACGACCCTACGCGTGCGGAAGCTCGCCCTCACCACGGTGTTCCTCGGAGCCGTCTTCCTGGTCGTCGCGCTGAATCGCGGGCGACCGGAAGAGCGGGGCGCTGCCGGAGCCACCCCGCCTGGCTTTTCCCTCCGCGACGTGGCGCACCAGGCAGGGATCGATTTCATCCATCACGCGCCCACGCTCGATCCCCGGATCGACAACATCGCCCCGCTCGTGGCGGCGCTCGGGGCATCCGTGTCCGTCAGCGACGTCAACAACGACGGCTGGCCCGACCTCTATTTCACGAACAGCCGGTTCGGCTTCCCCAACGCGCTCTATTTGAACCGCGGCGACGGGACGTTCGTCGACGTCGCCCGGAGCGCGGGGCTGGCGGACCTGAACCGCCCGGGCGAGGGGGTGTCGATGGGCGCCGTGTGGGGCGACTACGACAACGACGGGCTCGAGGACGTGCTCGTGTACAAGTGGGGATATCTGCAGCTGTTCAAGAACCTCGGGAATCTGCACTTCGTGGACGTGACCGCCGCCGCGGGGCTGCGTCACTGGATGAACAGCAATGGAGCGGTGTGGCTCGACTACGACCGTGACGGGCTGCTCGATCTCTACGTCACCGGCTACTTCCGCTCCGACATCGACTTCTGGCATTTGCAGACGACGCGCATCATGCACAACAGCTTCGAGTTCGCGACCAACGGCGGCAAGAATCGCCTGTTCCATAACCTCGGGGGTGGCCGTTTCGAAGACGTCACCGACCAGATGGGGGTGGGCAGCACGCGCTGGACTCTCGCCGCCGCCGCGGCGGACTTCAATGGCGACGGCTGGCCCGACCTGTTTCTCGCGAACGACTACGGGCCGGAAGAGCTGTTCGTCAACGATTCCGGCAAGCGGTTCGTCCTGACCAGGGCCGGTCTCGAGAGTGACTCGAAGAGCGGCATGTCCGCCTCGCTCGGTGACGTGTTGAACCGCGGACGGCTCGATGCGTTCGTGACCAACATCTCGGAGCGCGCCTACCTGTTTCAGGGCAACAACCTGCGCCTCAACTTCTTGCCGGAGCTGGGGCGCTTCCAGCAGGGGGCCGAAGGTGCCATCGCCGACGCCGGGTGGGCCTGGGGGGCGCAGCTGGGCGACCTGGACAACGACGGGCGCAACGAGCTGTTCGTCGTCAACGGCTACGTCTCGGGGGACCGGGACCGGAGCTACTGGTACGCGATGTCGAAGGTCGCGGGGGCGAACGGGAACGTGTTCGAAGACGCCAAGAACTGGCCCGCCGTCGGCAGCGCCAGCCTGTCCGGGTACGAGCGGTCGCGGGTGTTCGTCAACCGCGGCCTCACGGGCTGGACGGACGTGGCCGCGGCCGTCGGCGTGACCGACGAGTCCGACGGCCGCGCCGTCGCGCTGGTCGACCTGTTCAACCGCGGGGTGCTCGACGTAGTGGTCGCGAACCAGAACCAGCCGGCCCTGATCTATAAGAATACCGTCGCGCCGGGCAACCATTGGATCGCGTTCCAGCTCGTGGGCACGCGGAGCAACCGCAGCGCCATCGGCGCCGAGGTGACGGTCGAAGCGGGCGGCGCGCGCCAGCTGAAGGTCGTGGACGGCGGGATGGGGTTCGCGAGCCAGAACGACCGGCGGCTGCACTTCGGCCTGGGCGGGACGACGCTCGTAGACCGGGTGGTGATCCGCTGGCCTTCGGGCACGCGCCAGGTGATCGAGCGCCCTCCCCTGGACCGCCTCAACGTCATTACCGAGCCGCCCGCCGCCGGCGCAGTGCCGTGACCGCCGCGGCGCTCGCGGCGCTCCGCGGGCGGAGCCGCACGCTCTGGGCCCGGTTGGGCGAGGTCGATCCCCGCTACCTGGTGTCCTTCCTCATCACGCTCATCCTGGTGGTGGGGGAGGTGCGCTACGGCATCCTGGGTGGCTACGACCGCCTCGTCATCAGCCTCGGCGTGTGTGTGGCGACCGAGCTCGCGCTGGCGCGCCTGGTGGGGGGCCGCGGCGCCGCGCTCCAGAGCGCGTATGTCACCGGCATCAGTCTCGCGCTGCTGCTCAAGCCGCGGGCCGGCCTGCTCTGGCCGTTTGCCCTGGGTGCGTTCCTGGCCATCGCCTCGAAGTACGTGCTCGCCTATCGCGGCCGGCACCTGTGGAACCCCAGCAACTTCGCCATCAGCCTGCTGCTCCTAATCGCCCCGGGTAGCGTGGCGATTCTGAGCCACCAGTGGGGCAATCATGTCGCCACCAATGCGGTGATCTGGGCCTTCGGGCTGTTGATCGCCTCCCGGGTGCGGGTGCTGCACGTGACCCTCACATACGTCGTGTGTTACCTGCTCCTCGCCGCGGCGCGCAGCGCGATCGTCGGTACGCCGCTCCAGGCCGAGCTCGCGCCGATCACGGGCCCCATGTACCAGCTGTTCATCTTCTTTATGATCACCGACCCGAAGACGACCGTCGGCTCGGTGCGGGGGCGGATCGTGGTGGCCGCGCTCGTCGCGGTGGTGGAGGCCGCGATCCGGCTGGCGGCCGATCACCAGGTGGCCGCGCTTAGCGCGCTGTATCCCGCGCCGCCGATCCTCGCGCTCGCGATCGTGGGCCCCGTCGCGAAGGCCGTCGACCTTTGTGCTTTTTTTCACAAACATCGTCCGTCTCCTTGACAGGGCGACTGATGACGCGTCTTTTATTGCCCGGCGTCGGCAACGTGCTTCCTGCCGTCGCAGGTTGTGGGACGCCCTGAGGACTGGCCTATGCGTGCGGTACCCATGCTCGCCGCGTACAGTTGTGTGCTGCTTGCCGGCTTGCCGACTCCCGTCGTCGGTCAGGCCGGCACGACGCATCGTGTGAGTTCGTCCAGTCCCGTCTACTTGATCATCCGCACCGACGACGCCGGCATGAGTCACAGCGTCAACATGGGTCTCCAACGACTCATCGACGCGCGCCTGCCCATTTCCGTGTCGGTGATGTTTCCCTGTCCCTGGTACCAGGAAACCGTCGAGATCCTGAAGCGGCATCCTGAGGTCGCGGTCGGGATTCACTTGACGCTCAATTCGGAGTGGAGGAATTATCGGTGGGGACCAGTCACGGGTCGTGAAGCCGTGCCGACCCTGGTGGACTCCAACGGATACTTCTTCCAGTCCGCCGAAGCCCTGCACGACAACCACCCCGACGTCCGGCAGATCGAGAAGGAGCTGCGCGCGCAGATCGAGCGGGCGCGCCGATCGGGGCTCAAGATCGACTACGTCGACTATCACATGGGCACGGCGACGCGCTACGCCGAGTTTCGGGAGGTCGCGGAGCGGCTGGCGAGCGAATTCGGTCTCGGCATGTCCGAGTACTTCGGCGAGACGATGGATGCACCCCAGTACTCGGCGGCTCCGCGCCAGAAGGCGGACAGCCTGGTCGCGATGATCGATCGCCTGAAGCCCGGCTTCAATGTCGTGGTCACCCATGTAGGCATAGACGATGCGGAGCTGGGCGCCCTGGTGGACATGAACACCGACCAGCCGCTCCCCGAGATGAGCAAGAATCGTCAGGGGGAGCTGGATGCGCTCACGTCGGACCGATTTGCCGGGGCCGTGAAGGCCCGAAACGTACTGCTCATCACGTATCGCGAGCTGATCACCAAGCAAGGCCTCAAGGCCATGCGACGACCCGCAGGATGAGGGCACCGCCATGAACGACATGCTGCAGCGTAGGGGATTCCTTCGTGCCGTGGGGACGAGCTTGACGTTGGCTCTGCTGGTGTGCGCGACGGCAGTCGGCCAGCAGCAGATCGAGATCTCCGGCAAGGTCACCGCGCCCGATGGGGAGCGGATTCGGGGCGCCTCGGTCCACATCCGAGGGACCACCACCAGTGCCGTTACCGATGACGCGGGGAAGTACTCGCTGACGGCTCCCAGCGATGCCGTGTTGGTGTTTGCCCGCATCGGGTATCGCGGCGTCGGGGTGAGCGTCGGCGGACGCACCAACGTCGACGTCGTCATGGAACGAGCCGTCACCGTGCTGCCCGAGGTGGTCGTCACCGGGTACACGACACAGCGGCGGCAGGACATCACGGGCGCCGAGTCCAGCGTGGACGTCGCGAGCATTGCCCAGCAGACCTCCACCAGCGTGCTCCAGCGGCTCGATGGCCAGGTCGCTGGCGTGACCGTCGAGAACAGCGGGTCGCCTGGCTCACGCACCACGGTGCGGATCCGCGGCGTCAGCTCGTTCCAGAACAACGATCCGCTGTACATCGTGGACGGCACTCCCGTGGAGGACACCTACCTGAACTGGTTGAACCCGAGCGAGATCGGATCCATCCAGGTCCTGAAGGATGCGTCGGCAGCGTCGATCTACGGCTCGCGCGCCAGCAACGGGGTCATCATCATCGAAACGCGGCGCGGCAGGCCAGGACCGCGCCGCGTCACGGTGGACGTCAGGACCGGAGTGGCGACGCCGACCAACGGGATGGATAAGATCCTGACGCTGAACGCGCTCGACTATTTCAACGTCGTCAAGACCGCCTACCAGAATGCCGGGACCGCCGTGCCGAGGAACATCTACGGGGATCCCAACAGTCCGTCGGTGCCCGCCTATATCTGGCCGAACGATGGCAAGGGCCAGAGTTGCACCGCCGCCGGCCCCACCTGCACGACCGTCGTGGATCCGGCGAGCTACAAGTACCCCAGCAACCTCATCATGCCGGGCAGCCCCGGGACGAACTGGTGGAAGGCGGTGTTCGGGTCCGGTCAGTACCGCGACGCGAATATCGCGGTGTCGGGCGGCGGGGACGACAACGCGTACCACGTGTCGTTCAATTTCCTCGATCAGGAAGGGACGGCCGCGTATAACCGGCTCCAGCGGGGGGGCGTGCGCATCAACACGGCGTTCAACATGGGGCAGGTGAGCGTCGGGGAGAACATCACGCTGTCGCGCGAGCGAAAATACGGCGGGCTGGACGACAACAACCTGGGCGAGAACAACATCGTCGGCAAGAACATCATGCAGCAGCCGGTGGTCCCGATCTACGACATCGGGGGGAACTTCGCTTCGGGCAAGGCCGTTGGCTTGAGCAACCTGACCAATCCGCTCAAGATCGCCTGGGCCGGCCAGCACGACATCAACACCAACGACCGCATCTTCGGCAACGTGTTCGCCGGGTTCGACCCCGGCCACTCCGTGTCCCTGAAGACGCGGCTCGGGTTCAACCTGGCTCAGGGCTCATTTCACGGCTTCTCGCCCACCACGCCCGAGAACTCGGAGGTGACGGACGTCAACGGCATCAACGAGAACTACAACCTGTTCACCGAGTGGACGTGGAGCAACACGCTCAACTATACGCGCACCATCAGCCAGCACAATGTGGCGGTGCTGCTGGGGCAGGAAGCGACCAAGAACACCACTCGCTTCGAGGCGGGCAGCTGTGCGAACCTCCTGAACTCGAGCGTGGACTCGCGCTACATCCAGGATGCGCTGTGTGATCCGACCACCAAGAACGTCAGCAGCAGCGGTGGGCAGGCCGCGCTGCTGTCGTTCTTCGGCAAGGCCGACTACAACTATGGGGACCGGTACTACCTCAGCGCCACGTTGCGTCGCGACGGCTCTTCCCGATTCGGGCCGACGAATCGGTGGGGCACCTTCCCGGCGGTTGGGGCGGGTTGGCGGCTGTCGCGGGAGTCGTTCCTGACGAACAATTCGCTGTTTTCGAACATGATGCTGCGGGTCGGCTGGGGGGTCACCGGCAATCAGCTGATCCCCGCCGGCCGCATCATCAGTCAGTTCGGCGGCGACCGGGGCGACACCTTCTACGACATCGGGGGAACGAGCCCGACCACGATTCGACCGGGATTCAAGCAGACGGCGATCGGGAATCCGGTCCTGAAGTGGGAAGAGCAGCGCTCCACCAACGTCGGCCTGGACCTCGAGTTCCTCCAGGGCCGGGGGACGGCCAGCATCGACGTGTATCGGCGGAACACGAACAATCTGTTGTTCGACCCGAGGGCACCCGCCGCGGCAGGCTCGGCCGCTCCTCCGATCGTCAACATCGGAAGGATGAGAAACAACGGCATCGATTTTTCGATCGGCTACCGGAGCACGCTCGGCGCCGGGACGCTGTGGAGCGTCACCTTCAACGGCAGCCACTATCGCAACAAGATCCTCCAGATCGACAACCTCGGAACGCAGTCTTTCGAGGGGCCGATTTCGCTGCGGGAGCAGAATCCCGTGATCAACATGCTCGGCCAGCCGATCGGGGCGTTTTACGGTCTGGTGGCGGACGGGTACTACAAGGACTCGGCGGATGCCGCCCCGTTCTGGAACGACGGCGCGCGCCCCGGCCGGATCAAGTTCAAAGACTTGAACGGGGACGGCGCGATCACTGCCGCCGACCGGGCGATCATCGGGAGCCCCCATCCGGACTTCACCGGCGGATTGGATTTGAACCTGCGCCGCGGCAACTGGGAAGTCAGCGCGACCGTGTTCGGGACGTTCGGAGGCAAGATCTTCAACGCGCAGAAGTACTGGTACGTGTTCCGCTATTTCGATACCAACGTGCGGAGCGACCTGCTGGCGAACTCCGTGGTGCTGGATGGACCGTGCGCCCCTGCGCCGGCACCGCGGAAGGACTATATCTGCACAGGCAAGGTGACCAACCCGGGCGCCAAGTATCCCAGATTGGACAACAGCGACGCCGCGTTCAGCCGGCAGTTCTCGAGCTATTGGGTCGAGGACGGCTCGTACGTCAGGCTGCGCAGCCTGCAGGTCGGATATAACCTGCCACCCGCCTGGATCCGGTGGGTCCCGGCGGCGCGCGTCTATGTGCAGGCGGAAAACCTGTTTACCATCACCGGGTACTCGGGGCTCGATCCCGCCCTGCCGGCCTGGAGCACCTTCGGGGCGGCCGGCGACATCCGGGACCAATTCCGCGGTGTCGATGAGGGCTCGTATCCGACGAACCGAACGTTCACGATCGGCATCACGACCACGTTCTAGCGGCTCGTCTTTATTCGGGGGACGGAGGACGATGAACAAGCAAGATTGGAACCGACTGCTGTACGGGATCGCGGGAGTGATGCTCGCCGCCGGGGTCACGTACGCCTGCTCAAACTTTCTCGATATCCCCGCCCAGGGGACCGTGGAGGTGGCGTCGCTCGAGACCAAGGCCGGCGTCGAGGGCTCCCTGATCGCCGCCTACCGGTCACTGGACTGCAGCTCGAGCTCCGCCGGTTCGTGGGGATGCGCGGCCAGCAACTGGGTGTGGGGGAGCGTCCCGAGCGGCGACGCCCACAAGGGGTCCAACGCGGGCGACCAGCAACCGATCAACGACATCGAGACGTTCTCCTGGGCGGTGGGGGAGGCCGAAGGCTACCTGAACCAGAAATGGAGCCAGGCCTACGAGGGCGTGTTCCGAGCCAATGAGACCCTCAACCTGCTGAACAGCGTGCAGGCCCTGAAGCCGCTCGAGATCCCCACCGCCGACGCGAACAGCATCAAGGGTGAGGCGCTGTTCCTGCGGGCCCATTATCATTTCGAAGCGTACCGGATGTGGGGACATATACCGTACTACTTCGAAACCGATACGACCCCGGTCGTGCTGGGCGGTTTCCGCAAGGCGAACGACCTCCCGCTCGATTCGATCGTGAAGCTCATCGTCGCCGACCTGAATAGCGCCATCGCGCTGCTCCCGGCGACGCCGCGCAACGGGGACGTGGGACGTGCGACCTTGTGGACCGCGAAGGCCTACAAGGGCCGCGTGCAGGCGTACGGCGCCGCGCGGAACCCCGCCCTCTGGGACGCGGCGCTCACGACGTTGCGAGACGTGCAAACGAATGGCCCCTACCGACTGGAAACGAGCTTCGATCACGTCTGGACCGGCTTTACGCAGTATCGCAACGGTCCGGAGACGATCCTCGCGTTTCAGGCTTCCGTCAAAGATGGGGAGCCGAGCGGCTGGAACTCGAACTGGGGCGAACGGCTGAACTTCCCGCATTCGGGCAGTCACTTCGGCTGCTGCGGGTTCCACCAACCGTCGTACCAACTCGTCAACTTCTACGCGGTGGACGCGACCGGCTTGCCGTTGGCGTTGACCAACCCGCAATGGAATGGGACCAGCGCCTTGACCGCAGCGCAGGGCGATACGAACTTCGCGGCCGGCGCGCCGGGCAGCCTGGCGCCGGTGGACCCGCGGCTCGATTGGACCGTCGGCCGGGACAGAGTGCCCTACAAGGACTGGGGCCTGCACGCTCGAGGATGGATCCGAGATGCCTCGTACAGCGGCCCGTTCAGCCCCAAGCGGAACGTCCACGAGAAGGGCGCCAACGCCGAGAATAACGTGGGCTGGCAGGCGACCCAGACGAACGATGTGAACATGCACATCTTCCGCTACGCCGACATGCTGCTGCTCCTGGCCGAGGCGGAGATCCATGCCACCACGGGCACCCCCGACAACGCCAGAACGATCATCAATCAGATCAGGGCGCGGGCCGGAAAAATGGCGCAAGGGTGCGGGACGACGACCGACTCGGCGACTGTGGCGACGTATCCCACCTGCGCGACAAATCCTGCCATCCAGCCCATGGCCCTCCCGTTGGTGGCGGTCACGCCGACACTGGATACGCTGGCGACGCCCTGGGCAGTATATAAGATCGGCCTCTATACCACGCCGTTTGCCAGCGTGGCGCAAGCAGACCAGGCCATTCAGTATGAGCGGCGGCTCGAATTGGCGATGGAAGGCCAGCGGTTCTTCGACCTGCGGCGCTGGCGCACCGCGGACGCGGAGATAAACGGCTACATCACGGTCGAGCGGACCCGGATCCCCTACCTCGCGGGCGTAACGTACACCGCGCGGGATTCACTGTATCCGATCCCGTCCATCCAGATCGATTTGGCCCCCGCGCTGGTACAGAATCCGGGGTGGTGAGCTAGAGTTAACGGTTTCGGATGGTAAACGCCTGCAGGGAATCGCCGTTGTTCGCAATCAGCACGGCCTTCCCTGCAGGCGTTTTGATCAGCGCCAGCCCCGTGACGTCCCCGGGCGCCAGGAAGCCGCTCGCCACCGGCGGGACCGGCGTGAAGTGCCCCCGACCGTCCCCCTTGAGCCAGAGACCGTTGCCGGCGTCAGCCGGCGTGGTGTTCGGCTCGGTATCGTACAGGTTGCCCGCCACGATCAGGTCGAGGTTTCCATCACCGTCCACGTCGTGGGCGAGGATGCCGCGGATCGGCGAGATCTGCGCCAGATTGGGCAGCGCTACTGCCGTGAACGTGCCGTCGCCGTTGTTCTGTAGATAGAGGCTGGCAAACGTATCCGTCTGATAGTGGAGGGCGTGCTGTAATGGGGCGGCGCCGAACAGCTGTGCGACGGAAGCCGCGGCAAACGACGCGTAGCTCGGGAATCGTAGCGCAGCCGGATAGATGGTCGGTCCCAATTTCGCCCGCCCGAAGAGAGGATACTCGGTGCCGGCGATCTCCTGTGTCAGGACGATGTCGGTGGTCCGACCCCCGGTGAAGTCGGCGGCATACACCCCGAACCGGCTGTGCGGCGACGTCGTGTACGAGAAGTTCAGCCCCACATTGCCCGCGACGAGATCGGGATGCCCGTCGTGATTGAAGTCCCCCGTGGCGAGACTGTACCACCACCCCCGCGTGGGTGGCAGGCCCATGGACGCCGTCACGTTGCGCAATCTGCCGCCCTCGTTGTGGAAAAACTGCAGCGGCATCCATTCCCCCGCCGTAACCAGGTCCAAACGGCCGTCGCCGTCAAAATCGATCCACACCGCGGCGGTGATCATGCCTCCCCCTCCCGGGTGGGCCAGCTCCGGGGCCACCTCCTCGGTGACGTCCGTGAACTTGCCGCCGTCGTTGCGTAACAGGTAGCTGCGGGCGGGATAGGGATAGTTTCTCGGCGCCAGGCGGCCGCCGACGAACAGATCCGGTTTGCCGTCGCCCGTAAAATCCCCGGCCGCTACGGCGGCCGTGCTGGTCGGCATCGCCGGGAGTGCCTGGCTGTCTCTCACAAACCTGCCGCCTCCCCGGTTGATGTAGAGACGGTCCTGCAACAGACGCGAAACCGGTGAGAGCTGATACCCGCCGCTCGCCACGTACAGGTCGGGACGTCCGTCCCCGTTGGCATCGAAGAACACGGCTCCCCAGTCTTCGTACTCCTTGTCGGCTGCCCAGGGCTGCCCCTCGCTGGACTCGATGAAGCTGCCGTCCCGCCGTTGGAGGAACAGCCTGCCCGGGACCCCTCGGGCGCCGCCGATGAACACATCGTCCAGGCCGTCGCCGTTCACGTCGGCCACGGCGATGGGAGGGCCGTGCCGGGACGGCTCGTACGGCAAGAGCGGTTGTACCTCGTAATCGACGAACGCCCCCGTCTGGTGCCGGTATTTCAAGGCCCGATCGAGGGGCTCGAAGATGCGGGATGCGTTGTTGCATGTATCACACCTCCCGGCTCCCGCCTCCCGCCTCCCGTGTCTTGCATCCCCCTGCTTCAAGGTCACCATCCGATCCACGTCCAGATCCGTCACTACTTGCGACCGCCCGTCCGGCCAAATCACCTCCAGGCTGTCCACGCGCCGGGCATGGCCGAGCCCGAAATGCTCGCGGGTGTCCATCGTGGACATGTAGCCGCGGTACGGGGAATGGTAGAGGTACTGCTTCTGACCCCCCGCCGTGAGGATCAACGTCGATCCGATGCCCCGTTTGTTGGGAGACTCGCCGTCCAGTGTGACCTCGAGATAGTGATGGGCGCTGTCCTGCGGCTGGATGTTTTGGTAGATGGACGCGGGCGCGTCGATGTTGTTGACTACGAGGTCGAGCTTGCCGTCGTTATTGAGATCGGCATATGCCGCGCCGAACGAAAAACCCGGCTGATCCATGCCCCACGCTTTGGTCTTGTCGGTGAACGTCAGGTCCCCGTTGTTCCGAAAGACATAGTTGGACAGCCGGTAACTGCGCAGGTTCTTGAGGAGCGCCAGCGCCCTCCCATGGTCGCCGGCTCGGCGCGCCCCGAATGCCGCCGTCTGGTAATCGAGATCATTGGCCGCTTTGGGATAGCCGTTGGTGATGAAGATGTCCTTGTATCCATCGTTGTCGACGTCGGCGAACAGGGCACTCCAGCTCCAGTCCGTGTACGCCACGCCCGCCAGGCCGGCGATTTCACTGAAGCTGACATCCCCGTTCTGGGCGACGCCGTTGCTCAATTGCAGCGAGTTGACGTCGTAATCGTCACGAAATCCCCTACGCCGCAGCTCGATGCGACCGCCATAGGTGAGGTACCCGCTCATCCGCTTGCGTTGATCCAGGGCCGCCGGCATCATGTCCATCTGCACAATGTCGGGCCAGCCGTCGTTATTGAAATCGGCGATATCGACGCCCATGCCCGCAAAACTCGTATGCTTGAGCCACGCGCCGGCCCGGTCGGTAAACGTGCCATCGCCGTTGTTGATGTAGAGGACATCATTGGGGGCGACGTCGTTGGAGACGTAGATGTCCGGCCATCCATCCCCGTTCACGTCGGCAACCGCTACCCCGAGTCCATACCCGACCTGCTCTAACATCCCGGCTTCCCGGGATACATCCGTAAAGGTCCCATCCCCGTTGTTGCGATACAGCTTACTGTAGCCGCCGGGGCTGTTACTGCGGACGCCGAGCGGGTGCGTGTCTGCCGCGCCCCGGGCAAAGTCCTTGGGTGAGTTGTTGAGCAAGAACAGGTCGAGGTATCCATCACCGTTGTAATCAAGGAAGACGGCGTGCGTGGTGAAGCCGGTATCGGCGACGCCGTACCGTGCCGCCGCCTCCGTGAACGTGTGATCCCCGTTATTGATGAACAACAGGTTGGCCCGATCTTTCCCATGGGACCCCTCGGATCCGGAGACCGAGACGTAGATGTCCAGATAGCCGTCGTTATTGATGTCCACCATGGTGGCGCCGGTGGCCCACCTGCTGGTCTTGATTCCCGCTCGTTCCGTGATGTCTTCGAACCGCAGGTCGCCTTTGTTCACGTACAGGCGGCTCGAAACCATGTTGCCGCTGAAGAACAGGTCCGGCAATCCGTCGTTATCGATGTCCCCGACGGCCACCCCCGCGCCGTTGTACACGTAGGGGTCGGTCTGAACATTCACCGAGTCGTTGGTGGTGATGGTATTGGCGAACGTGACGCCGGTGCGATCCGGGGACAACCGCTGGAACAGCGGCGGCTGTTGCGGTTGACGACTACATCCCTCGGACAAGAGCAGTGGGATGAACAGGGGGAGCAGCGGTCCGGACCTCACGTTGACGGGCCCGCCGTGGCCCCCACGTCGCGCACCAGCCCAACGCAGGCGGCCGCCGCCAGCAGACAGACGCCCCCCAGCATCACCACGTCCAGCGGCGCGTTGGGGTTGCCCGCGCCGAACACCAGCCGGATGAGCGGCCCGAAGCCGATCGCGGCTACGATCTCCGGGATGACGATGAAGAAGTTGAACACGCCCATGTAGACGCCCATCCGCTGGGGCGGCACGGCGGTGGAGAGGATCGCGTACGGCATCGACAGGATGGACGCCCACGCGATTCCCACGCCCACCATGCTGAGCGGCAGCAGATACTTGTCGTGAATCAGGTAGAGCGAGAGCAACCCCGCCCCCCCGCACACGAGCGCGGCGGCGTGCACCGTCTTGCGGCTGGTGCGCTGGGCGAGTTGCGGCAGCACGAGCGCTACCAGGAAGCAGGTGATCGAATAGAACGCGAAGGTGAAGCCGCCCCACTCGATGCCCTGGGTGTAGCGCGCCGACTGGGGATCGGTGGCCCCGAACACGTGCCGCGCCGTAGCGGGCACGAAGAAGAGCCACATGCAGAACAGGCCAAGCCAGGTGAAGAGCTGGACCACGGCGAGCTGCCGCATCGTGGCGGGCATCTCGCGAATGGACGCGACGATCTCGGCGACGAGCGGTCTAAGCCCGAGCCGGCCCCGCCGCGCGCGGTCCCACGCGGCCGGGTCCTCCGGCGGGAACTCGCTGGTCGTCACGATCGTCCACAGCACGGCGAGGAAGAAGACCACCGCGCCGACCTGAAAGGAGTACTTCACCGACAGCGGGACACCACCGACCGTGCTCCCCTGCACGCCCATCCAGCTGAACACGAGCGGCAGGGCGTTGGCCAGGCTGGCGCCCACGCCGATGAAGAATGACTGCATCACGAACCCGGCGGTCCGCTGGGACACGGCGAGCTTGTCGGCGACGAACGCGCGGAACGGCTCCATCGAGATGTTGATGGAGGCATCGAGGATCCAGAGCAGCGACGCGGCCGTCCACAACGCGCTCGAGGTGGGCATGACGAAGAGCGCGATCGAGGCCAGCACGGCACCGGTGAGGAAGTAGGGACGGCGGCGCCCCAGCCGTCCCCACGTCCGGTCGCTCAAGGCCCCGACGATCGGCTGCACCAGGAGCCCCGTGAGCGGCGCGGCCAGCCACAACAGCGGCACCTGGTCCGATCGGGCGCCCAGCCGCTCGTACACCGCCGACATGTTGGCGAGCTGCAGCCCCCAGCCGAACTGGATGCCGAGGAATCCGAAGCTCATGTTGAACATCTGCCAGAACCGCAAACGCGGCCGTTCCATGGGCACGAAGCCGTTCACCGGAGTGGGCGCAGAATCTGCAGCTTGTCGTCGTTGCGCGCCACGACGATCAGACGGCTGCCGTCGGCCCGCTGCACGAGCCCCAGGTGCCGCACCTGCCCGGCGATCATGAGACCGCTCTGCTCCACGTCGACCGCTGCGAAGCGACCGTCGCCCGTGCCGGAGAGCAGCAGGCCGAAGCTCGCGTCGTAGCGTCCGAGCGCGGGCTGCACGCCGTAGAGGTTCCCCGCGAGCAGCAGATCGGTGTGCCCGTCGCCGTCCCAGTCTGCCGCGAGCGAGGCATAGACGGGTGCGAACTGCGCTTCGACGGGGAGCGGCCGGAGCGTGAACGTGCCGTCTCCGTTGTTCAGCGCGATCGAGCTCGCGAACACACGTGCTTCCAGCACCGTGGCCTGCTTCAGCGTCGACGCCGGGAAAATGTCGTCGAGGCGGCTGGCGCCGAAGTCGGCATACGACGGGTAGCGGCTGCCGAGCTGCGGGATCAGGCGGACCAGCTCGTCTCGGCCCACGAGCGGGTAGCTCACGCCGTGCTGGTAGAACGTGAGGATCTGCTCCAGCGTGCCGGTGTGGCCGAAGTCGTGCACGTACAACCGCGCGGGCTCGGTGGGGGATGCCCGGAGGTAGGAGTTGAGCCCCAGGTTGCCGAGCACGAGATCGTCGCGGCCGTCGCCGTTCACGTCGACTGGCAGGACGCTGTTCCACCAGCCCTCCGTTCCCGCGAGCCCGGCCTCTCGGGTCCGGTCCACGAACCGGCCGTCCTCCTGATGGAACACGCGAACCGCCATCCACTCACCCGTGACGATCAAGTCGAGCCGGCCGTCGTGGTCGTAGTCGATCCAGGTCGCCGCGGTGACCATCCCCACCTGGGCGAGCGCCGGAGCCTTCTCGAGCGTGACGTCGCGGAAATGTCCCGTGCCGTCGTTCTCGAGCAGATAGCTGCGGGGCGCCAGACCGTACTTGCCCGCGACGACCCGCCTGCCCACGAACAGGTCGGGATGGCCGTCGCCGTTGTAATCGCCCACCGCGACGCACGAGCCGGTCTCCAAAACCCGGGGGAGGGCCGCCGCATCCCGGTGGAAATTCCCGTGGCCGTCGTTGACGTAGAGTCGGTCCTGGAGCGCAGCGTGATCTCCCCAGAACTCGTTGCCGCCGCTCACGACGTACAGATCGGGATGGCCGTCGCCGTTGGCATCGAAGAAGGTCGCGGCGACGTCCTCGGATAGGCTGTCGGTCTGGAATGCGGGCTCTGCGCTTCGGCGGAACGTCCCGTCCCGCTGCTGGACGAAGAGTGCGCCGGCTTGCCATTTGGCGCCGCCGACGTAGATGTCGTCCAGCCCGTCGCCGTTCACGTCCGCGACCGCCAGGGCAGGGCCTTCGCGCGACAGCACGTGGGGAACGAGCGGCTCGCGGCTGTAGTCGTAGAACGAGTTCTCCTGGTGCTGGAAATCGAGGGCGACCCGGTCCGTCACGTCGGCGAACAGCGGCCGCGCGGCCCCGCGCGGATACCTATACCGCCCAGCGGCATCCCCCTGCGAGAGCGTGAGCGTGCGGTCGGCGGGCACGTGCGTCAGCACCTGATAGCGCCGATCGGGCCAGATGACGGTCAGCGAGTCGATCTGCGTCGCCGCGCCGAGCCCGAAGTGCAGGCGCGGATCGACCGAGGATTCGAAGCCGCGGGTGGGCATTTGCTCCACGAGCTGGGTCGTGCCGTGCTGCCTGACGATGACCTTCGCGCCGATCCCTCCGGTGTTGGCTCCAGAGCCGCGGAGCGCGACGGTCAGATAGGCGTTGTGGTTGATCTCGCGCGCGTGGTTGCGGTAGATCGCGGCGGGGGCGTTGAGGTTGTTCACGACCAAGTCGAGCGCGCCGCTGTTGTTCAGGTCGGCGTACACGGCGCCGTTCGTGAACCCGGGCTGCGCCAGGCCCCAGGCCTTCGCCATGTTCGTGAACGTCAGGTCGCCGTTGTTGCGATAGGCGTAGTTCGCGATGGGGACGTGGGGCATCAGATGCGTCAGGCGCCGCAGCAGCCCCGAGCTGATGCCGGTCGCCAGAGCAGCCTGGATGGCGGGGTCGCGCACCGCTGCGAGGTAGTCGAGGTCGTTGGGCCGGCGATAGATGCCGTTGGTAATGAAGAGGTCTTTGTTCCCGTCGTTGTCCAGGTCCGCGAACAGGGGCGCCCAGCTCCAGTCGGTCGCGTGCACGCCGGCCAGATAGCCGATCTCGCTGAAGCGCACCGCTCCTCCCACCGGGCCGCGGTTGAGCTGCAGGGTGTTGCGGGCGTACTGCGGGTAGTAGCCGGCTTGCTCCTTCATGTGTTCGATCGGCCACGGGTCGGCGTTGACGGAGGTCTTGAGGACGTCCTCTCGCTCGGGCAGCATGTCGAGCACCATCAGGTCGGGTCGCCCGTCGTTGTTGTAGTCGGCGACATCGACGCCCATAGAGGCATGGCTGGTGTGCCCCAGCGCCGTGGCGCCGGACTCGGTAAACGTGCCGTCACAGTTGTTGATGTAGAGAAAGTCGTCCTCCTGGAAGTCATTGGCGACGTACAGGTCGGGGCAGCCATCGAGGTTCACGTCGCTCGCGACCACGCCCAGGCCGTACCCCTCGACGCCCCCGTAGATGTGGGCTTGGGCGCTCACATCCACGAAATGGCCCCCGTCGTTGCGGAACAGCCGGTCGCCGGCCCGAGGATGGCGTGGCTCGCGCTGCGGGTGCGCGCGCTGCCCGCGCTCGGCGTGGGTGGAGTAGTTGAGGAGGTACATGTCCAGGTCGCCGTCGCCATCGTAGTCGAAGAACACGGCCTGGGTGGAGTAGCCGGCGAAGTCGAGCCCGTACTCTTTGGTCCGGTCGGTGAAGGTGCCGTCCCCGTTGTTGATGTAGAGCACGTTGTGGCCGTGCATCGTGAGAGAGCTCATGGCAGAGACGTAGATGTCCAGGCGCCCGTCGCCGTTGACGTCGGCCATGGTGACGCCGGTCTTCCAGCCAGCGGGATCCGCCACGCCGGCGCGCTCGGTGACGTCCTCGAACCGGTAGTTCCCCAGGTTCCGGTACAGCCGATTGGGACCCACGTTCGAGGTGAAGTAGAGATCCGGAAGCCCGTCGCCGTCGACATCGCCCACGGCGACACCGCCGCCGTCGTAGTAGTTGAGGAAGTTGATGATGTTGAGCGCGGTATCTTGCTCCGGGACTGCGTTGACGAACGTGACGCCGGTGGCGCTGGGGGGCAGGAGCTCGAACAGCGGCGGGGCGTGCGCGCTCCGGCCACAGGCGGCCAGCAGCAGAAGCAAACGCGGAACGCGGAAGTCGGAACGGGGAACTCGGAGCGTCTTTCGCGCCCCGGTTCCGCGTTCCGCGTTCCGCGCTCCCACTTGCCTTATCGCGCCGGTCGGATTCGGATCGCCTGGCCGCCTCCGGGGGCCAGGACGAGACGCAAGCGAGAAGCGGCGGTGACGGCGCGCTGGGAGATCGAGACCGGGAGCGGGTTCGTGAGCCAATTGGCCCCGGGTCCGTCGGCGTAGATCTCGGCGACGTAATGTCGTCCGGGCGTGAGGAACGACAGCGGAATATCGAAGGTCCGCCCTGCTTCGTCCGTGATCGCGCCGATGAACCAGGTCGGGCCGTTGCGCTCCCGCCGCGCCACCACCACGTAGTCGCCGATCTTCCCGTCGAGCACGCGCGTCGTGTCCCAGTCGACCGCCACGTCGCGGATGAACTGAAATGCGGGCTGGTGCGCGTAGTTTTCCGGGAGGTCCGCCGCCATCTGGAGCGGCGAGTAGAGCACCACGTAGAGCGCCAGCTGCTTGGCGAGCGTGGTGCGCGGCCGCGGCTCCTCGGGGCGGCGCGCGCGGCCGGTGCCCCGCTCGAGCAGGATATCGAAGATGCCCGGCGTGAAGTCCATGGGCCCGGCGAGCAGGCGCGTGAAGAAGAGAATCGTCTCGTGCTCCGGCGGGTTGCCCCCTTCGCCCCCCCAGGCGTTGTACTCCTGGCCCCGCGCGCCCTCGCGGGTCATCATGTTCGGGTAGGTGCGCCGCTCGCCGGTGTCGTGAATCGGCTCGTGGACGTCCAGCATGATGCCGTACTTCGCGGCCGTCTCGATCACCCGGCGGTAGTGCCGTATCATGTATTGCCCGTGGTGCGAGTGGCCCTCGCTGGTCAGGTCCGCCACGTACCCCGACTTGACGGCGTCGAGGCCGAGCGATTGGTAGAGGGCGAAGGCGCTGTCCAGCTGCCGCTCGTAGTTCTCGATTCCGCCCGACGTTTCGTTGTGGACGATCAGCTTCACGCCCTTCGCGTGAGCGTACCGGGCCACCTCCCGCAGGTCGTAATCGGGGTAGGCTTGGGTGAACGAGAAGGCGTTGCGGTTCTGGATCCAATCGCCGTCCCACCCCAAGTTCCAGCCCTCGACCAGCACGCCCCCCAGCCCGTTGGCGGCCGCGAAATCGATGTAGCGTTTCGCATTCGCGGTCGTGGCGCCGTGCTTGGGTCCCGAGCTCCACGTCATCGCGCCGAGGTGCATGCCCCACCAGATGCCCACGTACTTCATCGGCTTGATCCAGCTCGTGTTCGCGATGACGCTGGGCGGGTTCAGGTTCAAGCCGAGTACCGCCGGCACCAGGTCGGTCGCCCGGTCGGCCAGCTGAATCGTGCGCCACGGGGTCACGAACGGCGTGCGGCCCCGCACCTTGATGCCGTCGGCGTACGGCGCCAGCGCCGCGTGCAGCGTGCGATTCTCCATGCGCGCCCCCCGCAGGTTCATGCGCGCGTAATCCACCAGATTCGCTTCGTGGATCACGATGAACGTGCTGCCGTCGCGGGTCTCGAGCGTCAGCGGGGTCTGCACACTGTCGATCACGCTCACGGGCGAAGACGAGTACAGCATCTCCGAGCGGTCCAGCCTCGGTCGATTCGACGGGATCCACCACGCCCGGGCGTCGTCCGCCAACGCGAACTCGGTGAGCTCGTCCGTGATGGCGAAATCCCGAAGACCGGGCTGCTCGGGGAGCTCATAGCGGAACCCGACGCCGTCGTTGAACACCCGGAGCACCACGGCGAACCGCCGGCCCGGCGGTGCCGCTTCGGCGACGGAGACCCGCAGCTCGTTGTGATGGTCCCGCACGCGCGCGACTTCGCCCCACGGCTGCGTCCAGGTCTCGTCGACCGCGCTCCGTGTCGTGTCCACCAGGCGCAGCCCGTCGCGCAGCGGCGGTGCCCCCTGCAGCTCGAAACCGAGCAGCGACGGCAGCAGCAGCGCTCGACCGTCCCGTCGCACGCTGTAGTACAGCCTGCGCTCGCGGATTTCGACCGTGGCCTCGTTCCGGCCGTCGGGTGAGGCGACGCGGAGCTGGGCCTGGGCGGGGGCGGCGCAGAGAGCGAGCGGCAGAACCATGGAAACGAGGTATATTCTGCGATCGGCCTGCGCTCTCTTACCGGGGGATTCCAATGACCTTGCTTTCATCGCGCTCCCTCTTGCCCGTTGGTCTCGTGGTTCAAGTCGTTGCCGGATGCGCCCATTCCAGCGGAACGCGCCAGACCAGCCCGCCTGGCCCCCAGACCGTGACGTCCGAAGACATCGAGCGCAATCCCGGCCAGCCCATTGAAAAGGTGCTGCAAGGACGGTTCGCCGGCGTCGAGGTCAGCCGGACCTCGGACGGCGGCATCGCGGTGCGCATTCGTGGCGCCGCGTCTTTTAACGCCAGTGCGCAGCCGCTGTACGTGGTCGACGGGATCCCAATGCAGCCGGGGCCAAACGGGAGCCTGACCGGGATCAATCCGTACGACATTGAATCGATCCAGGTCTTGAAGGACGCCGCCGATACCGCGATCTACGGGATGCGCGGCGCCAACGGGGTGATCGTCATCAAGACGAAGCGGCCGGGTCGCTGACACGCTCAGGGACGCGCGGCCACTGAGCGGCTCGTCGGGGCAGCGCGGAACACGAGTGGCCGGTCGTTGTTCCGGGTGACCACGTAGCGGGGGCCATCCCGGGTCCGGATGCGCGCAATATCGCGCGCCTGTCCGGGCACCAGAAAGCCGCTCTCGGCGGTGCGCACCGGCGTGAAGGTCCCCTTCCCGTCGCCGCGTAGCAACAGACCGTAGCTCGCGCTCATGCGTCCGATTTCCGGTTGCACACCGTCGAAATTCCCCGCCAGCAGCAGATCCAGCGTGCCGTTCCCGTCCAGGTCGGCTGCGAGCATGCCGTACACCGGCGCCTGCTGGGCCGCGAGCGGCAGCGGCACGAGCGTAAACGAGCCGTCGCCGTTGTTCCGCGCCAGGGCTGTGGCGAACGTGTACGCCCGCCGCTCGACCGCGCCCGCCAAGTCCGCCGCCGAGAAGATGTCGTTCACCGTCTGCCCGGCGTACTCCTGGTACGTGAGATAGCGCGTCTTGAGCTGAGGGAGGGCGTTCACGAGCTCGTCGCGCATCGCGAGGGGATGGCTCACGCCCCCGCTGTAGGTCGCTACGATCTGTTGGGCGAAGCCGCTCCCCGCGAAGTCCTTGACGTACATCGTCACCGGCTCGGTTGCGGTCGCGCGCAAGCGCGTGTTGAGTCCCAGGTTGCCGACGATGAAGTCGACGCGGCCCCCGTCACCACGCCCCCCCCCGTGGCCCGTGAAGTCACCGGCCACGATGCGATTCCACCAGCCGTTGCTCTGCTCGAGGCCGGGGGTGTTCAAGCGAACGAGCTTCCCGCCGCCCGCGTTGTGAAAGATGGTGATCGGCATCCACTCGCCCACCACCACGAGATCCAACCGACCGTCACCATCCACGTCCTGCCAGACCGCGTCCGTGACCATGCCGACCCGCGCCAGCTCGGGTGCCAGTTGCGCGGTGACGTCGGTGAAATGACCGTGGCCGTCGTTCTGGAGCAGCATGCTCTGGGGATCGGCGCCGTAACGCCACGGGACGACGCGCCCGCCGACGAACAGGTCGATGTCGCCATCCCCGTCGTAGTCGGCGGCCACGACGCGTGATCCGCTGATGTATTCGGACGGCAGGTTGGCGGTCGCTTTGCGGAAATGGCCTCGCCCGTCGTTCAGGTACAGCCGGTCCTGCAGCGCCGGCGACATGCTGGAGAACTCGTTGCCACCGCTCACAACGTAGAGGTCGGGGTGACCGTCGCCGTCCGCGTCGAAGAACACGGCGCCCAGGTCCTCCGACACGCGATCCGACTCGAAGACGCCGCGGTCGCTGCTCACGAAGCGGCCGTCGGGCTGCTGGATCAGCAGCTCGCCCGGCTGATCTCTCGCGCCCCCGATGAACAGGTCGTCGAGCCCGTCGCCGTTCACGTCCGCCACGGCCAGATACGGTCCCTCGGTCGAGAGCAGCTTGGGGATGAGGGGTTCCCGGTCGAAATCGACGAAGTCGTTCTCCCGGTGCACGTACGGCAACTTGACGCGGTCCGTGACGTCGGTGAAAAGAGGGGTCAGGGGCTGGGGTTTAGGGACGATCGCCGCCACCGCCTCCGACTGGCGGATGGTGAGGCGCTGGTTCGTCGCGACGCGCTGCGAGACGCTCACGCGGCCATCCGGCCACCGCACAGTCACCGAATCGATGGTATCGCGCCGCCCGACGCCGAAGGTCAGCATGTAATCCACGCTCGACTGGAAGCCGCGCGTGGGCGCTTCCTCCTGGAAGAACTGCTCCTTCCCGCTCCAGAGCGTCACCTTGGCCCCGATGGCGAAGCGATTGCCGCCTTCCCCCGCGAGCTGCACCTGGAGGTAGTGGTTCGGGAGCAGCGTCCGGGCGTTGTTGCGATACACGAAGGCTTCCTGGTTCACGTTGTTCACGACCAGGTCGAGAGCCCCGTCGCCGTCCAGGTCGCCATAGGCCGCGCCGTTGCCAAAGCTCGGTGTGTTCAGGCCCCAGGCAGCGCTCTGGTTGGTAAAGGTCAGATCGCCGTTGTTACGGAACGCGTAATGCGGCAGCTTGGTCGAGCTCATCGCGGCGGTGAGCTTCAGGAAATCGACTCGCTTGCCCCGCGTCGCCGCGCGCATCGTCGCGTTGTTCGCCAGGAAAGCGATGTAATCCTGCGACGTGACGTCCTTGGCGAGCCCGTTCGTCACATAGATGTCCTTGTAGCCGTCGAGATCGAGGTCTGCGATCAGCGCGCTCCAGCTCCAGTCGGTCCGGGCCACGCCGGCCAGCTGGCCGATGTCCGAGAACGTGCCGTTGCCGTTGTTGAGATGCAGCATGTTGCGCGTGAACTGGTAGTGAAAGCCGTTGCGGACCTCGGCCTGGAGGCGGTGCCAGTCTTCGAAGGACGTGGTGGTCTTGAGCCGGTGCTCGTCGTCGGGCAACATGTCGACCACGTAGATATCGGGCCAACCGTCGTTGTTCACGTCCGCGATATCGAGCCCCATGGACGACAGGCTGATGTACGGCATCTCTTGCTCGAGCCGCTCGGCGAACGTGCCGTCGCGCTTGTTGACGTACAGATAGTCGCGCTCGAAGAAGTCGTTCGCCACGTAGATATCGGGCCACCCGTCCGAGTTCACGTCGCTCACGACCACGCCCAGGCCCAATCCGATCTCGCCCCCGTAGATCCCGGCCGCCGCGCTCACGTCCACGAACTGCCCGCCGTCGTTGCGGTACAGCCGGTCGCCGCCCAGCGGGTCGCGCAACGCCCGCGTGTTCTCGAGTGGCATGCTCGAGACCGGGCGAGGCGAGTTGTTGATGACGAGCAGGTCGAGATCGCCGTCGCGGTCGTAGTCGAAGAACACCGCCTGGGTCGAGTACCCTGTATCGGCGACGCCGTAGGCGGCCGCCATCTCGACGAAGGTCGGCACGCCGCGCGCATTCAAGCCCTGATTGATCCAGAGCTCGTTGGCGCGGAGCGCTCCCGGCACCTTGCCGGCCTTGCACAGGTAGATGTCGAGGCGCCCATCGCCGTTCACGTCGGCGAGCGTGACGCCCGTGGTCCAGGACCCGTCCTTGTTCACGAGGCCCGCTTCGTCGGTCACGTCCCGGAAGCGGAACTTTCCCTCGTCCAGGTACAGGCGCGGACCGCCCTGGTTGGAGGTGAGCACGATCTCCGGCAGGCCGTCCCCCGTCAAGTCACCGATCCCGACGCCGCCGCCGTTGTAGAAGTTGCGATAGGTGAAGACGTTCACGTCGTTGGTCTCAGTGAGGCGGTTCTCGAATCGCACGCCCGTGTAGCTGGAGGGGAGCAGCGTGAACAGCCGGCCGTCGGCGGCGGGCGCGGCGGCGGACCCGGCGGCGCCGGAGCAGGCGGCGACGAGACATCCTGCTGACATGAGAAGTTGTAGGGGCGCAAGAAAACGTAGGGGCGCAGCATGCTGCGCCCCTACCGCGACCTCCACACCCTTCACACCCTTCACAACCTGTTACGTGCCTTCTGCGCTCAGTAGCCGGGATTCTGCTTCAACAACGGGTTCGCGTCCAGCTGCGTCTGCGGAATCGGCAGCAGCATGCGGAACGCCGCGCTTGCCGGCTTGTATCCCCACGGCAGCGTGTACTTGCCGTGCCGGATCAGATCCTGGCGCCGCTTGGCTTCGCCGGTGAGCTCGAACCGGCGCTCCTGGAGGATGAGGTCGTGGGTAATGGGCCCCGCGAGCGCCGGCGCGACGGTTTCTTTGGGACGGGCGCGCAGCTGATTCAGCAACGCCAGCGCATTGGGATCCCCCGGCGTCAGCTCGTTCATCGCCTCCGCCTTGATCAGCAGGATCTCGCCCAGGCGGAACCAGGCGAAGTCGTTGCCGTTGTTCTGGGCCACGTGTTTCGGATCGGCCGGCCACTTGTAGAGTCGAGGGCCTTCGCCTTCGGTGGCCTGCGTCTCATCAGCGATGTTGATGGTGAACACCAACGGGTTGCCGGCCCGGTCTTTGGCCGGAAGGCCGGTCTCCACGTTGTTCTGCACGCCTTGCAGGATGACGTTGCGGCGCCGGTCGGCGGCATCGAACGCGTTGTACGTCTCCGCCAGGATCGCGAAGCCGTTCCAGGGCGTGGGCGTGTACTGGTTGTAGTGCAGCGACCGCATCACGAAGTTGAGGCCGATGTCCGCCACGGGCGCGAACTTGATGACCAGGATGTTCTCCTTCGACGCGCTGTTGGCCCGGAAGCTTTGCGCGAACGAGTCAGCCAATTGATAGCCGGCGGTAGAGTTCAGGATATTGTTCGCGGTAGCGATAGCGGCTTGGCACGCGTTCTGAGACCCGATCGTTACCGTCGTGCACGAGTTGTAGGACGTGGCACTGACGCCCGCGTCCTTGTCGAACACCGCGGCGTTCAGATACATACTGGCCAGGATGGCATCGACGGCGCCTTGGGTCAGGCGCCCGTTGCTCGCCGCCGGCCACGTGGCTGGCAGCACGGCGCGGGCCGCCGTCAGCTCCGCCTGGATGAACCGGAATACCGAGTCGCGCGTCACGCGCGGCCGCGCCTGGATCTGAGTCGTGGTGGCGATCGGCACGCCGCCGAACGTGTCCATCAGGAAGTAGTAGTAGAATGCCCGCAGCGTCCTGGCCTCGGCGGCGACCGTGTCTCGGCTCGCGAACGTCAGGCTCGGCAGCACCTCGAGCAGCGCGTTGGCCCGCGCGATCCCGGTAAACGCGGTGACCCAGATACCGTTCCCAAAACCGTTGCCGACGGGGCTGACTGGCGTCCAGGTCTGGTGGTGCAACTCGAGCCATTGACCGCCGTCGTACCAGTCCGAGCCACGCGTCGGCACGATCATCTCGTCGGTGCTGATCTCGCTCACGTTGTAGTAGTCGTCCAGCGTACCGCGCAGCTGAGCGTAAATCCCTGCCAGGCTGCTGAGCACTTCCCCCTCGTTGCGGTAGAAGTTGGCCGGGGTAATGGCGCTGGGGGGGTTTTCGTCCAGGTTGGTGCACGCCAGGGGCACGAGCACCATGCCCAGGAGCAATACCCTGAAGAGCCCCACCGCTCCGATCGGTTTCGTCACAAGTGATGTCGTCATAGGACTCGAGATCCTCAGAACGTGAGTCGGAGGCCGCCCGTAACGGTGCGGGGGCGCGGATAGCTGAGATAGTCGATACTACGCGCTTGCAGCCCGGCGCTCGGGTTGAGCCCCGACGCCAGGTTCGAGACCTCCGGATCCAAGCCCGAATAGCCGGTCAGTACGAACAAGTTGTCGGCCGACACGTACAGCCGGGCACTTCGGGCCGATCCGCTCAACAGCGGCACGTCGAGTCGGTAGTCTACCGTGAGATTCTGCAGCCGCACAAACGAGGCGCCTTCGACCCAGCGGGACGAGTAAATGGCCGGCTCGTGGATCCCGGTCGGATCGCTCAGGGCCGAGGCCAGGAAGTTCTTGTCCTGCAACGCATCGCTCTTCGTACCGAACACGAGCGCGGTATTGTTGAACACGTCCTGCCCGACGGAAGCCCGGAGGAGGAAGCTGATGTCGAACTTGCCCCAATTCACCTGGCTGTGCAGGCCGACCGTGAAGTCCGGGTTGGCATTGCCGATGATGGTATAGTCGTTGGCGGTCGGGCTCAGCGACTCCCCGTTGACACATCCCGCGCTTGCTGCGACACAGGCGAACACCTGCTGTCCCTGCGCGTTCACGCGGAGAAAGCGCGGTCCGAAGAACGTGCCGATCGGCTGACCGGGCAGGATGCGTTGGGCGTTCACGTTGGACTGGCCCTGACCGCTCACGGTACCGGTGGCGATGGAGCTGTAGGGGCCCAGATCGACGACCCTGTTGCGTTCCGCCGCGAACACCAGTCCGGCCCGCCAGGTGAAATTTGGTCGGGACAGCGCCAGGGCGTCGACCGAGATCTCGAGGCCCTTGTTGCGAACCTTGCCGACGTTCGTGAGCCGCTCCGACGCGAAAGCCGGCTGCGCGTTCGACACCTGCAACAGCAGATCGGAGGTGTTCTTGACGTAGTACTCCACGCTCCCGGAGACCCGGTTATTCAGGAAGCCGTAGTCGAGGGCCACATTGAACTGCGCCGTCTGCTCCCATTTCAGGGTCGGGTTGGCATCTCGGGTCGGGATGACGCCGGACACCGGTACACCGCCGAACGGGTAGCGCGCGCCAGGGTCAGGATTGAGCGTCAGCAACGAGGAATAGGGGGGGACGCCCGGATTGCCCTGCAGGCCGTAACCGGCGCGCAAGCGCAGCTCCGAGAACCCGCGATCGCGCATGAACGGCTCTTCGCTGATGCGCCACGACCCCGACACCGCCGGGAACAGCGCCCATTTGTGTCCCACCGCGAAGCGGGACGAGCCGTCGTACCGGAGCACCCCGGTCAGGAAGTAGCGATCCTTGAGGCCGTAGTTGGCCCGGCTGAAGAACGCGACTTGGCGGCTCAACTCGCGCCCCGAGAAATCCGTGATGGTTTGGGCGGCGCCTGGGCTGTTGAAGAGCAACGCATCGGTCACGTATCCCTGACCTTGAGTCGTCAGGTTACCGGTGTTGAATTTGCTGAACTCGTACCCGCCCACGACGTCGAGACTGTGGATATCGCCGAGCTGCCGGCGCAACGTCAGCAGCGTTTGCAGCGTCACGGTGGTGTTGTCGAGACTCGATTGGCGCGCCAGCCCGCCAAACGAGGCTCCCACCGGGCTTGCCTTCGGGAGGTAGATGTTGCGCGAGCCATCCGAGCGGTCCACCCCGACATTCACTTGCGCCGTGAGCCCCGGCACGAGGTCCAGCTCGGCCGTCGCGTTGCCCAGTGTGCGGGTCGTCTGGCCGATGTCCGTGATCTGGTTCGCCAGCGCCACGGGGTTGCGCACCGAAGTCTGACCCAGCAGCTCGTAGTACGTCTGCTGCCCGCTGGTCGGGTCGACCACCCTCACCGGCTGCGTCGGGTTGAAGATCGCCACGTTCTGGAACACCCCGCCTTCGAACCCCGCCGTGCTCTCGAACGTGATGTAGTCGTTCTTGGTATGCGACGTCGTCACATTGAGCCCGAGGCGCAGGCGGTTGTCGAACGCGTTGTGGGTCGCGTTGAGGCGCCCCTGCACGCGCTGGAAGGCGTTGGAGATCGCTACCCCCTCCTGGTTCATGAAATTGAGCGACGCGCGATAGCGTGTGTCCTCGCCCCCGCCGGAGAACGACAGGTTGTGATTGTGCGTCACGGCGGTGCGCTCCAGCTCGTTCTCCCAGTTTGTGTTCGCCGTCCCCAGTGCCGCGAGGTGCGAGGGACTCAGGCCGCCCAACTTGCCCGCCACCGAGTCCTTGAAGACCTGGGCCGTCTGGCAGAGCGTCGGCCGGCTCGTACAGGCGGAAGTCGAATCTGACCGCCAAACGCCAACCTGGCCGTTAGCGAACAGCCGGTATTGATCTCCGTTCAGCACGTCCAGGTGCTTCGACGCACTCGCCATCGCCACGTAGCCGTCATACTCGACGCCGGCTCCCCCTCCCGCGGCGTTGGAGCCCTTCTTTGTTTCGATCAGCACGACGCCGTTGGCGGCGCGGCTGCCGTAGATGGCCGTGGCCGCGGCGTCTTTCAGAATCGTGATCGAGGCGACGTCCGAGGGGTTGATCAGGTTGAGCGGACTGCGGGGCAGCGGCGGCTCTCCGCCGACACCGAAGCCGCCCGGTTCGGTCGGGACGTTGTTGATGGGGACGCCGTCGATCACGTACAACGGCTCGTTGCTGGCGCTGATCGATGTGCCACCGCGGATCCGGACCTGCGCGCCGGCCCCCGGCTCGCCGTTGTTCTGAATGATGGTGACGCCGGCGGCACGACCCTGGACCATATTGTTGACGTTGTCGACCACGCCGACGTTCGCGGCGTTCCCGTCGATGGTCGAGACCGATCCGGTGATGGCCTCGCGCCGTTGCGTGCCGTATCCGGTCACCACCACCGCTTCGAGAATCGCGGCCGCCGGCACCAGCGTGATGTTCGCCGTGACCGTCCCGCCCGGCGTGATGGTGACGTCCTGCAGCTGCGGGCTGTACCCGATCCGCGTCGCCCGCAGACGGTGGATGCCGGCCGGTAGGCCGCTCAAGAGGAAGCCGCCATCGGTGCGGGTGAGCATGCGGTGCGGCGTTCCCGCGATCGCGACTTCGACACTGGGGAGGGCCTGTTGCGTAGTGGCGTCGATGACCTTACCCGAGACGGCGCCGGTCGAGTCCTGCGCGCCGAGCTGCGCCGCGCACAACAAGCCACTGAAGAGCACCGGGATGACATGACGGACGAGTGCCATACGTCTGCCCCTTGACGGAATGGGGAATGGAAGGATCATCACCCGCGACCCCCCGCACATGAGACTCGGAACGGGTTGATTCTTCCCCAAAACCGGGAGTTGTCAAGGATCGTGAAAAAGGGCACAATGTCGGATCCATGCCTCGTCTCGCTGACCCTCGCCCTGCGCCCGTCATCGGGCTGCTCGCGGCCCTCGCTCTGGCCATCGGATGCCGGACCGCGCCGCCCTCCGTCGCACGCTACGACCCCGCGCACGACCTGGGCCCCCTGTTTCAGGACGTCCAGCTCGCGGGGATCTTCCCGGACTCGAAGACGTTCGTCGACGCCCGCCCCCTGCAGGCTCCGGCCGAGCTCGCCGGTCGCTACCCCGCCGCGCGCGACTCTGCCGGGTTCAACCTGCGACGCTTCGTGGAGCAGAACTTCGAGCTGCCGCGGCCGGTGGGCGAAGGCTTCCACGCCGACACCGCCCGCACGATGGAGGACCACATCCGCGCGCTCTGGCCGGTGCTCACCCGCCGGCCCGACACGGCGGACGCGCGCTCGTCGCTGATCCCCTTGCCGCAGCCGTACGTCGTCCCCGGCGGCCGCTTTCGCGAGGTCTACTACTGGGATTCGTACTTCACGATGCTCGGGCTCATCGCGAGCGGCCGGACCGATCTGGTGCGCAGCATGCTCGACAACTTCGCGTACCTGATCGCGACCGTCGGGCACATCCCCAACGGCAACCGGACGTACTATCTCAGCCGCAGCCAGCCGCCCTTCTTCGGCGCCATGGTCGGGCTGTACGCCGCGGCGACCGATACCACGCAGGCGCTGCGCTACCTCGACGCGCTCGAGGCGGAGCACGCGTTCTGGATGGATGGCGCGGAGCGCCTCGCGCCGGCCCAGTTTTATCGTCGCGTCGTGCGGTTGCCCGACGGATCGGTGCTGAACCGCTACTGGGACGACCGCGCCGAGCCGCGGCCCGAGTCGTATCGCCCGGACTACGAGCTGGCGCAGACGCTGCCGCAAGCGGAGCGCGAGGCGTTCTACCGGAACGTCCGGGCCACGGCCGAGAGCGGCTGGGACTTCTCGAGCCGCTGGCTGCGCGACCCGAAAGACCTGCGTACGCTGGAGACGACGGAGCTGCTCCCGGTCGATCTCAACTGCCTCCTCTACTACGCCGAAGGGACGATCGCTGGGTTGCGACGCTTCCGCGGGCAGCCGGGCGACCGGGACGTCGGGGACCGGTTCGCGCGGGCCGCCGAGACCCGCCGCCAGGCGCTGCTCACCGCCGCGTATGACCCGAGTGCCGGTTTCTTCTTCGACGTCCGCTGGCGCACGGGCGTGCGGGTCACGGATCGCCCCACCGTCGCCGCCGCGGCGCCGCTCTACTTCGGGCTCGCCACGCCGGAGCAGGGTCGCAAGGTGGCCGCGCAGCTCGAGCGGCTCTTCTTGAAGCCCGGCGGATTCGTGCCGACCCTGGTCTCCTCGGGTCAGCAGTGGGACGCGCCCAACGGGTGGGCGCCGCTCGAGTGGCTCGCGATCGAGGGGGTGCGGCGCTACGGGCGTGCGGACCTGGCCGATGCCGCGCGCGCTCGTTGGCTTGCCTTGAACCGGCGCACGTATCGTGCGACGGGCAAGATGACGGAGAAGTACGACGTCGTGAACCTGCAGCGGCGCGCGGGCGGCGGCGAGTACCCGACGCAGGACGGGTTCGGATGGACGAACGGGGTCGCGCTGGCGCTGCTAGTCTCCCTTCGGCCGTAGCCGCTCCAGCACGTACGCCGTGTTGATCAGCGCGGCGTGGGACAACCCCTGCGGATAGTTGCCGAGCTGCTCCCCCGTGGCGGGATCGATCTCCTCGGCGAACAGCCCGAGCGGGTTGGCGCGTCGCAGCAGATTGCGGAACAGGCGCTCGCCCTCGTCGAAATCGCCGGCCATGGCGAGCGTCTGCGCTAGCCAGAAGCTGCAGGCGACGAATGCGCCTTCGTCGCCGCCCATGCCATCGGGTGATCGATACCGATAGATCAGCTCCTCGCACGAGGTGGCGAGCTCGCGCCGCACCGCAGCGATCGTACTCCGCACGCGGGGATCGGCGCGGGGCAGGAACCGCACTTTGGGAATCACCAGCAACGCGGCGTCGAGCTGGGGCTCGCCATAGACCTGCACGAATGTCTGGCGGACGGGGTCCCAGCCCCGCTCCAGCACCTCGGCGTGGACCAGCTCGGCCTCGCGCTGCCAGCGGGCCGTATCGCCCGGGAGGCCGAGCTCGGCTGCGATGCGGGCGCCGCGCGACAGGGCCACCCAGGCCATGACCTTGCTGAACACGAAGTGCTTCGGCTCCTGCCGCGGCTCCCAGATGCTCAGATCCGGCTCGCGCCAGTGGGCCGCGGCCCAATCCACGAGATGCTGCAGCACCTTCCACACGCCTTCGGTCATGGCGTGGTGGCGCCGCCAGATGTCGACCGTCTCGAGCAGCTCGCCGTAGATGTCGAGCTGGAACTGCTGGGCCGCGCCGTTGCCCACGCGCACCGGCCGGGCGCCCCGGTATCCGTCGAGATGCTCGAGCACCTGCTCCGGCAGGTCGCGCCGGCCGTCCACGCCGTACATGATCTGCAGGTGCTGCGCGTCGGCCCGGCGACACACCCGCTTGAGGAAGTGCAAGAAGCCGTCCGCCTCGGCGTAGAACCCCACCCGGTCGAGCGCGAACAGCACGAAGGCGGAATCCCGCAGCCAGGCGTAGCGATAGTCCCAATTCCGACCGCCCCCGCCGCCTGGCGTTTCCGGCAGCGAGGTCGTGGGCGCGGCGATGATGGCGCCCGAGGGCTCGTAGCAGCACAGCCTGAGCGCCAGGGCGCTGCGCTCCACTTCCTGCCGGTAGGGTCCCTGGTACTGCAGCCGCGACGACCACTCGTCCCACCAGCGGGCGGTCGTGTCGAGTTTCTCCTGCGAGCGGTAATGTGCGACGGCGTACACCTCGTCGTCGTCACACCGCAATACGAACCACGTGGCCTCGTCCGCCGCCAGGCTCAGGCGCGCGCTGGCGCGCGCCTCCTCGATCTGCCACGCCACGTCCGGGCCTGAGGAGAGGGTGGCGACGTCGTCTTCCGCGTCGGTGGCGAGCACGCCGCAGGCGCGCCGGGCCAGCACGGGCTGGCGGGTAGCGTAGTCGAACCGCGGCTCGAACACGACTTCCACGTCGCAGGCGCCGCGCGTGCACTGCACGCGGCGGTGGATCTCGGTGCGCCCCTCGCGCGCCGCTCCGGCGGGCATGAAATCGGTGACGACGAGGACGCCGCCGGACTCGATGCGGAATGTCGTCACCAGGACGTTGGTGCCCGGGAGGTAACGGTGCTCGGTGGTCGCGGGCACGGTCGGCGCGATGCGCCAGCGGCCGCCCCGGACCTGGTCGAGCAGGGCGGCGAACACGCTCGGTGAATCGAACCGGGGCGCGCACAACCAGTCGATCGAGCCGTTGCGCCCGACCAACGCTGCGGTGTGCAGGTCACCGATCACACCATAATCGCCCACGGGGAGGAAGCTCATCGCGCCGGTACCTACGTACCCCGGAGGCGAGGGGACGGCGGTGCATTCCGGCGGCGCCGCCGGTAGATTACTCGAGCCGTCGTCTTCCGAGAGGTTGCCGTGCGCCCGCGTGGTTTCATGCTGTGCCTGTCAGGTCTCCTCGCCGCGTTCCCGGTCGTCGCGCAGTCGCCGGCGCGCGCCGGTCTGGTAGTGCTCAATCTGCGGTTCGACGGGGCGTACGCCAACGTGCTCGAGCCGGGTGACACCGCCGTGGTCTGGGCCGCGACGAGCCGGCTGCTCGCCACGCTGCGCGCGTTCGACGGCGTCGCCGTCGTCGATTCCGGTATGGTGGCCGCCGCGGTGACCGCCGCCGAGGCCGACGGGAACCCGTGCGGCACCGCGTGCGCGCAGGCTGTCGCGCGGCGGCTCGGTGCCCGCTGGGTGGTGAAGGGCATGGTGTTGAAGACGAGCAACCTGGTCTGGATCCTGCGCGCGGAGCTGCTGGAGCGGGCCGTCACCGAGCACCCCACCTCCGCCGTGGATCCATAACCGCAATTTCTCCCTTTTCTTCTCATGGTGAATTAGGAGGTCCTCCATGCGTCCCGCGCTGCTGCTCTCGCTGCTGCTCGTCGCTGGCACCCCCGGCACCCCCGGCGCCGTCGCCGCTCAGGAGACGGCGTCGGACTCGTTCCTCACGGTCGCGCATTACCTCGACTGGGAGCAGGCGAGCGATCCGCAGATCTCCCCCGACGGCGCGCAGATCATCTACACCCGCCGCTGGGTGAACAAGCTGGAAGACAAGTGGGAGTCGGCGCTGTGGATCATGAACGGTGACGGGTCGCATCAACGCTTCCTCGTCAAGGGATCGAGCGCCCGCTGGTCCCCGGACGGGACGCGGATCGTCTATCTCGCCGACGGCGAGCCCAAGGGGACGCAGGTCTTCGTGCGCTGGATGGATGCCGAGGGTGCGGTCACTCAGGTCACGCGCGTGGAGGAGACGCCCGCCGACGCGCGCTGGTCGCCCGACGGCAAGACGATCTCATTTGCGATGCTGGTGCCGGACTCGACCACCTGGAAGATCTCCATGCCGCAGCCGCCCCAGGGCGCAAAATGGACTCCGGCACCCCGCGTGATCGACGACCTCCACTACCGGCAGGATCGCGTCGGCTTTATGAAGCAAGGTTTCACTCACCTGTTCCTCGTCCCGGCGGAGGGCGGAACGCCGCGCCAGCTCACCGCTGGGCACTGGAACGCGGGGGCGCGGTTCGACGGCTTGTCGGGTCGGGTGGGTTACGACTGGACGCCGGACGGCAAGACGCTGCTGTTCGACGGGCTGCGCGACACGACGGGAGATGATCAGTACCGGGTGTCCCGCATCTACACGCTCGATGTCGCCACCGGAGCGATCCGGACGCTCGTGTCCCGCCCAGGCTATTGGGCCGATCCGAGCGTGTCCCCCGACGGCCGGACGGTGGCGTTCGCGGGAGCCGATTCCAGCGACCAGACCCACCGCACGTCCGACCTGTACATCATCGGGATCGACGGCTCGGGCCTGCGTGATCTCTCGCGTACGCTCGATCGCGATCCGGGCGACCTCATGTGGGCGCCGGACGGCAAAGCGATCTACTTCACCGCGCCCGATCGCGGCGCCATCAACGTCCACGTGGCGGACCTGGCCGGTGGCGTGCGCGACGTGACGCAGGGGGTGCAGGTGGTGTCGCTCGCATCCCTGGCGCGCAACCTCACGGCGGTCGGGGTCCAGAGCGATCCGACACATCCCGCCGACGTGGTGCGGCTCGATCTGCGCAAGCCACAGGGCGTCGCGCGGCTCACGCACGTGAACGACGACGTCGTTGGGGACAAACGTCTCGCGCGCACCGAGGAGGTCTGGTTCGGCTCGAGCGGCGGCACGCGGATCCAGGGCTGGATCGTCACCCCGCCGTCATTCACCACGGGAAAGAAGTATCCCCTGCTGCTGGAGATCCACGGCGGCCCGTTCGCGATGTACAACGTGGGGTTCAGCTACATGTTCCAGAACTTCGCGGCGAACGGCTACGTGGTGCTGTTCGTCAATCCGCGGGGCAGCACCGGCTACGGGGACCGCTTCTCCAACGGGATCGATCACAACTATCCCGGCCCCGATTACGACGACCTCATGGCCGGGGTGGACCACGTGATCGGGCGCGGCTTCGTCGACACGACCCGGATGTACGTGTCGGGATGCTCGGGCGGTGGCGTGCTCTCGAGCTGGGTGATCGGTCACACGACGCGCTTCGCCGCCGCCGCGGTGCGCTGCCCCGTGATCGACTGGATCGCCATGGCCGGCCAGACCGACATCCCGCTTTTCACCTACAGCTTCTTTCACCAGCCGTTCTGGGAGAAGCCCGACGAGTGGCTGGCGCATTCATCGCTCATGTACGTGGGCCACGTGACGACGCCGACGCTCCTGATGACGGGGGAGCTGGATCGCCGCACGCCGATCCCGCAGACTGAGGAGTACTACGCGGCGCTCAAGATGCGGCACGTCCCGGCCGTGATGCTGCGCTTCAACGAAGAGTTCCACGGCACGGGATCGAAGCCGTCCAACTTCATGCGCACCCAGCTGTACATGCTGAGCTGGTTCGAGAAGCACAAGGCGGCCGGGGAGGCCGCGGCCAGCAGTCAGGGCACGAAGTAAGACGCCGCTCAGCGTCCCGTGAAGGTCAGGCCGAGGCGGTGCTGGCTGCTCAGCAGCTCCGAGCCCTGATAGGCATAGTCGAGCGACACCTGGTGGAAGCGCAGGCCCAGGCCGAGCGTCAGGGGCCGCTGGTCGAAGTCGCCGCCGGCGCGCGAGAGGTAGCCGATCCGCGCGACCGCGAGCAGCCGGGTTGCGGGGTCCGCCACTCCGGCCTCCACGCCGCCGCCCAGTCGCCCCGGCGCCCCTCGGACCGCGGAGTAGTCCGCCGCCAGGAGGAGATGGACCCGCTCATGGCCGGGTCCTAGAGGACGGAGCTCGGCGCCGGCGCGCACCGTGCGGGGGAGCGGCGCGCCGAAGCCGCCGACGTCCACCCGGCCGCCCAAGTACTGCACGCTCGCCCCGACCACGAGCTTCGACGACAGCCGGCCGCGCACGCCGGCCGAGACGCTCGCCGCGCCACCCGACGCCTCGGCGAGCGTGGTCGCGTAATAGTTCACGGCCGCGCCCACGCTCGCGTGCCCTACCTCGACGGCGCCGACCAGCGCAAACGCCTGCTCGTTCGCCGAGAGGCGCTGTCCCGTGGTCGTGCCGCGCCCGCCGCAGCCGTTGCATACCACTTCGTCGACGCTGCCGAGATCGAGATACCGGATGCCGAGCGCGAGACCCACCGCGTGCAGCCGCACGCCAAGCGCCATCGAGCCCGCCTTCGACCCCTCGAACAGGGTCTGGCCGGCGAGCTGCGCCTCGAGGTGCTGCACCGTCACGGCGCCCGCGGGATTGGCGAAGATGCTCGTGACCCCGGCAGCCGCCGCGAGCGCGCCCCCCAACGCGGCCGCTCGGGGCGTGGTCGTGAGCTGCAGGATCGGCGCGCCGGCCTCCCCGTTGGAGCGATCGATCGTCTGCGCGGGCGCGGCGGCCGGCGCGGCGGTCAGGGCCAGAGCGACGAGAGCGGGACCCGGTTTCATGTCGACTGCCTCAGCGTGCGGGACTCAGGATCATGAGGCGCTGTCGCACGACCTGCGAGCCGGTGTTCACGACCAGGATGTACATCCCATTTGGCAGGCCGGGCGACTCGCCGCGCACATCCCACGTGAAGCCGTTCACCGGGAGGGCGCTGAAATCCCGCACCCGCAGCCCCGCGAAGTTGTACAGCGCAATCGAGCGCGGAATCGAGTCGTAGCTGAAGATCACCCGGCCGCTGCGGACGGGATTCTCCGACACGAGAATCGCTTCGCCTTGCAGCAGCGACGCCCGGCCGAAGTGGCTCGCCACCGGCGCCGGAATGATCGCTTTGGCGCGGCGCGCCGACGGCGTCCCCGTGCCGAGCACCGTGCTCACGTGCAGACCGAGCGAGTCTCCCTGGCGCAGGTGATCGTTCACCCTGACGGCGAGCAGGTAGGTGAGCCGGCCCCCCGAGGGGAGACTCGAGCTCAGACCGGTGAAGCTCGGCGTGGCGCCGCTGGCGAACGGCGCGGGCACCACCACGAGCGGCGGCCCCGGCGGGATCGCGCCGCCTCCGGTCGAATCGCGGTATAGATCGAGCTCCGTCACGAAGTCGCTCAGCGCATGATTGCTCACTCCGGTAACCCTGATCGTGTCGAGCTGCACCCCCTCGACCGGCCACGCCGTGACGACGAACTGGAGGGCGGGGTTGGCCCCGATGCGCAACCGCTGGCCGGTGGGCGAGGTCGTCCCCGGCATCACCGTCAAAGCGGCCGGTACCTGGGCGAGCGCCGCCTGCACATCCAGTTTGCCCGCGCCCCAAGACGCGTTGGGCGATCCGCTCGACACGCCGGACCCCGTCTCGTACGACGTGGCGGTGAAGCCGTCCTGCCGGGCGGTCCCCGTTAAGACCGTGCGCACCTGCTCGGGCGTCAGGTCGGACCGGCGCTCCAGCAGCAGGGCGATTGACCCGGTCACCATCGGCGTGGACATCGAGGTGCCGCTGAACAGCACGTGCGTGCCGTCGGTGGCGAGCAGCGCGCCCGGAGCCGGCGGAGTGCTGGTGCTCGAGTAAACCGAGAACACCCCTTTGCCGGGAGCGGAGAGCTCCGGCTTCGGCCGCGACGGCAGGCTGTCGCGCACGGGGCGGGTGGGTCCGGAAGATGAGAATGTCGCGAGGTCCCCCACCTGCTCGCGCACAAGGAACTGGAAGCGGCCGGCCTGCGCCGTCCAATTGACCCGGTTCACGTGGGCGGCCACGGTAATGGCGCGGGCGGCGTTGCCCGGAGAGCCCACGAGATACCCGTTGTCGCCACCGCTCGAGATCTGCGAGTTGCCCAGGCTCGAGCTGGTGGCGTATTCCCACAGGTCGAACCGGCCCGAGCCCCCGCGCTGGTCGAGCCGCAGCGTGATCACCCAGCGTCCCGGGGCGGGCGGCTGGGTGGGATCCCCGTCGTACATCTCGATTTCGCCCTGCCGGTCGCCGTTCTGCCCCGATGGTCCGCCGGCTGCGTTGTAAATGAAGATGCGGCCCTGCGCGGCGTCGCTCGAGTCGACGGGGTCCCCCGTGCGCCGCGAGAACGTGGTGCCGTCCGGGCGCCGCACGGTGACGGTGATGGAATCGCGTCCGTCGTACCACAGCGTGAACAGCATGAAGTCGTTCTGGTCCCCCGTGGCGGGCGTGTACGGGGGCACCGTGTCGCCGATCTGCGCCGTGTCCCCCACGGCCGCGAGCGTGCGGGTCGCGTGCACTAGGAAGAACGGCGTGTTGCCGGTCGTGGCGGTGGGGTTACTGCCGTCGTTCCCGGCGGCGATCACGACGATGTGCCCGGGCCCGGACAGGGCGTCGATCGCTTGTTCTTCTGCTTCGGTGCCGTCGTGCGGTCCGAACAGCGTGCCGAGGCTCAGGTTCACGACTGCCGGCCGGCCGAGCTGGTCGGCGCGGGCGAAGATGTACTGGAGGCCCGAAATGATGTCGAGCGTCGAAAAGCCGAAGTCACCGCCTTTCACGGCGATGATGTCCGCTTCCGGCGCCACCCCCGCGTACTGGAACGCGCTCCCGCTCGAGCCGTCTCCCGCGGCGATGCCGGCGACGTGCGAGCCGTGCGCTGCGACGTCGTGCTCGGTACAGCTCCTGGCGTTGATCACAGCGGCGCTGCACTCGTTACCACCCGTGAAATCCACCCCGCCGATGGTGCCGGGCGCCGTGCCGGTCGTCGTCAGGTCCCAGATGTAGAGAATCCGCGTGGTGCCGTCGGGGTTTTGGAAGTCTGGGTGCGACCAGTCGATGCCCGTGTCGAACACGCCCACGATCACCCCGCTGCCGGTCGCCCCGGTGAAGACCCCGTTGCTCACGGTCCGAACCTGGCTCGCCCGGATGTCTTGCATCGCCAGGTCGTTGGTGGGCTTTACCCGGCGGGCGGCCTGCACGTACCGCACCCGCCCGTCGGCGCGCAGTGCGGAAAGCGCCGACAGTGGGACGCGTGCGCCCAGCAGACTGCCGACTCGCGCGACGACGCGACCGCCCAGGGCCTCGATCATGTCGGGCGACGGTCCGGTCAGCGACACGAATACGTCCACCAGCGTCTGGGTCAGGCCCGGCTCGCGACGCAACACGAGAAGGTCGGCGAGCGACCGGCGCAGTGCGGGACCGACCCCGGCGATGCGAGGGGTCCGTTCGATCCGTGCCACGACGGCGGGATCGAGCAGCGGTCGCAACAGGGGGTCGAGTTTGTTGGCCTGCACCTGGGCGCTGGTGGCGCACGGCAGCGCAGCCGCGGCGAGCAGGCTGAGTACGAAGGCCGGAGGGACCGGGAGGGAGCGCGGCACGGGGTTGGGTAAGATGGCGCCGCCCGGTCGAGGCAGGCAAGGGTCTGGCGCTTACTCGACGCGGGTCAACGCCTGCCTCACGCGCTCCTGCAGCGTCTTGAGCTGCCCCGTCAACCACCCCTCTTCGCGCATCCCTTCCGATCGAGTCGACGCCACCCATGCCGCCATGATGCCGGCGCGCTCGACGTAGCCGACCACCTGTGTGGGGGCGTTCCGCCGCGCCACCGGCAGCGCGTCGACCTCGTACTCGAGCATCCTGGTCATGGCGTGCTCCAGCAGCTCGTCGGCGTATGCGACGAGGGGGGAGGGCTCGAGCGGTGCCGGCGGGTCGTGCACGGCCGGCTCCATCACGTCTTCGACTCGCAACAGGTGCAGCGGGTTGACACCGTACTCGCGCATCACGTGCTGGCCCCGCCGCGCCAGCTTCTCGGTGAGGATGGAGCGCTTCATCATCAGCACGGTCACGCCGGTGGCGGCCACGCAACCGATGACCAGACCGGGAACCGCCGCCAGGTCCCCCGTGAGCTCGAGCATCAGCACGATGGCGGTGAGCGGCATCTGCATCGTCCCGCCCACCAGCGACGCCATCCCGATCATGGCCCACAGCCCGGGGTGGGGATTGTGAAGCCAGTGGGCCCCGAGCGCGCCGAGGGCGCCGCCCATGATGAGGAGCGGAGCGAGTACGCCGCCGGCCGTGCCGGAGCCGAGCGCGATTCCCCAGATCACGGCCTTCACGAGCAGCAACCCGACGAGAAACGCGCCCACCAGTCGGCCGTCGAGCAGATCGTGGATCACGTCGTACCCCACACCCAACGCGCGCGGCTCGAGCAGGCCGCCCACGCCCACGAACAGGCCGCCGATGGCAGGCCACCACACCCAATGGACCGGGAGCCGGGCGAACGCGTCTTCCACGCCGTACAGCAGGGTGGTCACGAGCGTCGCCGCGGCGCCTGCCGCGAGGCCGACGGCCACGCTGCCGAGCAGGCTCGCCAGCGAGAGCGTCGAATGTGGGATCACCGGAAACAGCGGCCCGGCGCCCAGCAGCGGGATGCGGAGCACAGCCGCCACACCCGCGGCGCAGGCGACCGGGATGAAGCTCCGGGGCTTCCACTCGAACAGCAGCAGCTCGACCGCGAGCAGCACCGCCGCGACGGGCGTCGCGAAGATGGCCGCCATGCCGCCCGCCGAGCCGGCGACGAGCAACGTTTTCCGCTCCGCGGTCGACAGGTGAAATGCCTGCGCGAACAGCGACCCGAACGCCCCGCCGGTCGCGATGATGGGGCCCTCGGCGCCGAACGGACCGCCCGTGCCGATCGCGATCGCGGTCGAGAGCGGCTTCAAGACGGCGATCTTCGCATCGATGCGGCTCTGCCCGATGAGGATCGCTTCCATCGCTTCCGGGATGCCGTGGCCGCGGATCTTTTCCGACCCGTACCGCGCCATCAGGCCAACGATCAGCCCGCCCACGATGGGCACGCCCACCGCCCAGAGCCCGAGCGTGTTCCCCGCCGGCGAAGCGAAGCTCGTATCGAAGCGGTGGAAGTACGCGAGGTTCGTGAACAGCCCGATCAACCGCACCAACGCGAGCGCCACGAACGCGCTGATTACGCCGACCAGCGCCGCCATCGCGGCGAGCATCACGATGCGCGAATCAGCGGTGAAGTCGCCGAGCGTGTCGACGAGTGAGGGATCGCGAGTCATGCGGGGACGCGAGAGAATGTAATCACTGTTCCCCGCTGTGCGTCGGTGCGTCTAGTTCTTGCCTGTCCTGCTTTCTGCTTCCTGTTTCAGCAGGGCGCTCTTGCGGTCGACACCCCACCGGTAGCCGCCCAGTTCCCCATCCTCTCGCACGACGCGGTGGCACGGGATCACGATCGCCACGGGATTGGTGGCGCACGCCCGGGCCACGGCCCGCATGGCTTTCGCATTCCCCATTGCCCGCGCGATCGCGGAGTAGGAGCGCGTGCTCCCGTACGGGATCTTGCGCAGCGCTTCCCACACGCGCCGCTGGAACGCCGTGGCGCGGACGTCGACCGGCAAGTCCAAATGCGGCTGGCGCCCGTCGAGGTGGGCGGTGATCTCCGCCACCCAGGACCGCAGCGTGTCGTCGTCGCAGGCGATGGTGGCGGCGGGGAGCTCGGCACGCAGCCCGCGCTCGAGCGCGGGGGCGTCGTCGCCGATGGCGACGCGGCAGATGCCGCGCGCGGTCGCTGCGACGAGCAGCCGGCCGAGCGCGCAGGGGACGATGGCGAATGCGATGCGCGTCCCGGTCCCGCCTCGGCCGTACGTGGCTGGGGTCATGCCGAGCTGCGCGTGCGCGCGCTCGTACACGCGACTGGTGGAGCCGTAACCTGCTTCGTAGAGTGCGGGGCTCACTTTCTTTCTCTCCTTGAGCTGGGTCTTGAAATGGGCGAGCCGGCGCTCGTCGCGGTACTGCCGGGGCGTGAGGCCGAGCACGGCGCGGAAGGCGCGCAGCAATCGATGCGGCGTGGTGGCGGCGCTCGCGCTCAGCGTCGCCAGACTGGCGGGCGCGTCGGGTCGCGCGTCGATCAACCGGCAGACCGAGCGGACCAGCGCGACGCGCGGGTCGGCCGGGCTCGCCGCCCCGGGGTGGCAGCGGCGGCAGGCCCGGAACCCCGCCCGCTCCGCCGCTTCCGGTACCGGGAAGAACGCGACCTGGCCGCGCCGCGGCTTCCTGCTCGCGCATGACGGCCGGCAGTAGATCCCCGTCGACCGCACCGCGTACACGAAGGTGCCGTCGTAGCGGCGGTCGCGGGCCAGTACGACGCGCCAGCGGCCCTCGGCATTCAGGTCGGGAACGACTGCGGCACGGGTCACGCTGCAGAACTTAGCGCGTCCCCGTGCCGCGATCTATCCGGTTCCTGCGGGTGAATCTCCTTTATCTTCGAGACGTGATCTATACGGTGGGCCACTCCACGCGGAGCCTGGAGACCTTCCGGGGGCTGCTCGCCCAGCACCAGGTTCGGCTCCTCGTGGACGTGCGCCGCTACCCCGCGTCGCGGCGCTACCCCCACTTCGCGCAGGAGCCGCTCGCCGCCGCGCTCGCGGCGGCGGGGATCGCCTACCGACACGATGTCGACCTGGGAGGCCGCCGGCCCGCCCGCGAGGATTCACCGAACACCGCATGGCGGAGCGCCGCATTCCGCGGCTACGCAGATTACATGGAGACTGCGGCCTTTGAGCAGGCATTGGCACGCCTGATCGTGGACGCGCCGCAGCCCAGCGCCGTCATGTGCGCCGAAGCCGTGCCGTGGCGCTGCCACCGCCAGCTCATCGCCGACGCGCTGGTCGCGCGCGGGATCGCCGTGTGCCACATCCTCGGGGCAGGGGAGGCCCGAGACCACCAGCTGTCGCCCCACGCGCAGGTCCTCGCCGACGGGCGCATCCGCTATCCCGCACCGGCCCAACCGTCGCTCTGGTGAGCGGCGCGTGCGCTCGGGACGTTATGTTTGAGCCGGTGCGGCTCGTCTTGTCGCTGCTCCCCCTCGGGCTGTCGCTGTTGCTCGTCACGTGGCTCGTCGCGCGTCTGCGGAGCGCCGTCGAACGCGAGCGCGAGCTCGCGCGCCTGGACCAGCTCACGGGGGTCCCCAACGTACGCGCGTTCTACGAGCGCGCCGCCGTGGAGATCGAGCGGGCGCGGCGCTACCAGCATCCCTTCACGGTCGCGTTCATCGATCTGGACGAATTCAAGCTGGTCAACGATCGCCTGGGTCACAGTGCGGGGGATGCGGTGCTTCGCACTGTAGCGCGCTCCATCTCGGCCGTGATGCGGGCCAGCGACGTCGTGGCCCGCGTGGGAGGGGATGAGTTCGTCGTGCTCCTGCCCGAGACGGGGACCGCTCCCGCCCGGTTGGCGATCGAGAAGCTGCGGCAGGCGGTTTCGGGAATCGTGCCGGCACACGGCTGGCGCTTGAGCGCCAGCATCGGCGTCGCGACGTACCTCGTCGCCCCCGAGTCGGTGGACGTGCTGGTGGGCACGGCCGATCAGCTGATGTACACCGCCAAGCGAAGCGGTAAGAACACCGTGAGTCACGAAACGCAGAACGAGGCTGCCGTAATTCGCTGAGGGCTCGCGTGGCGGGCCGTGTGTACATTCCAACGCATCGCTGGCCATGGCGAAAGCGTAAACATGCCGCGTCAGAACATCTCGAGCGGGGCGCCTTGGGAGCCGATCGTCGGGTACTCCCGGGCGGTTCGCGTCGGGTCGGTCGTGCACGTGGCCGGCACCACCGCGACCGGCCCGGACGGCACGATCCTCGGGGTGGGCGACCCCTACGCGCAGGCGGTTCGGGCGTTGCGCAACATCGAGCGGGCGCTCGGGCAGGCCGGCGCCACGCTGCGACACGTCGTCCGCACCAGGATCTACCTGACGGACATCGCGCATTGGCAGGCCGTCGGGCGGGCGCACGGGGAGGTATTCCGGGACATCCGGCCCGCGAGTACGATGGTGGCCGTGAGCCGACTGGTGTCTCCGGAGATGCTGGTGGAGATTGAAGCAGACGCGGTCATCGACGACGATGTCGAATCGGAACGAAGGTGAGGCCGCCGTGTCCGTGATGGAAGCGCAGCAAAGCCGCATGGCGACCGTGGCGTGCCCCTTCTGCGCCACGCTCAATCGCGTCGACCTCGCCCGCCTCGCCGATCGGCCGCGCTGTGGCGAATGCAAGCGGCCCATTCTACTCGATCGGCCGATCGCGGTGAGCGACGCGAACGTCGAATGTGTGCTCGCCGGCACCGACGTCCCGGTGGTCATGGATTGTTATGCCGACTGGTGCGGGCCCTGCAAGATCATGGCGCCCATTCTCGACGACTTTGCGCGCGACCGTGCCGGCGAGGTGCTGGTGACCAAGCTCGACACGGACAGGAACCCGGTGACGACCCAGCGGCTCGGCATCCGGGCCATCCCCACCCTGATCGTCTTCCAGAAAGCTCGGGAGACGGCACGGCACGCGGGCGTGATGCCCCGCCAGCAGCTCGACGCCCTCATCGCCCCTCAAACGCGCGTGCCGTGACCGGACGCGTGCCGGCGGCCTACGACTCCGGCGAGCGGCGCTCGCCGGCGCACGTCTCGGAGCGTTCGCGCGGCGTGGCGCTGGGGCTCGCCGTGGTGGGAGGACTGTTCGGCTTACACCGCTTCTACACCGGCCGGGCGCAGAGCGCGGTGTGGATGTGCCTCACCTTCGGCGGATGCGGGATCTGGTATCTCTACGACGTCGTCGTCGTTGCGGCAGGCGATTTTCGCGACGGCGACGGGCGGCGCGTCGTCCGCTGGGAGGTGGGCGAAGGCGAGGGCGGCACGCGGCAATCCCCGCGCAGCGTGGCGGATCTCGAGGATCGCCTGCAGGGACTCGAGACGCAGGTGAGCGAGCTCGCCGAGCGGCTGGACTTTACAGAACGACTGCTGGCGCAAGTGCGGGAGAAGGGGAGTCTACCGAAAGGGTGAGGGACCGTGAAAGGCCCGTGAGAAGCCCGTAAAAGGCCGGGGCAGGGGTTGCGGGGACCCTTCCCCGGCCTGTCACCGGGCCTTCACGGGTTTTTCACGGGCCTCTCACCGCCCGTTACCGAACACTCGAGGAGCTGGGATGAAAATCGGGGTCCCGAAAGAGACCGCGGCCAACGAGCGTCGCGTCGCCTTGACACCGGAAGTGGCCGGGCGACTCGGGAAGTCGGGCCTCGCGATCCTGGTCGAGCGCGGCGCCGGGGAGGCCGCGTCGTTCGGAGACGAGGCGTTCCAGGCGGCCGGAGCCACCGTGGTGCCGGCCGCCGCGGAGCTGTTCGGGCAAAGCGACATCGTCCTCAAGGTGCAACCGCCATCACCCGGAGAGGTCCGGCTGTGCCGCGAGGGGGCCGCACTCGTGGCGGTGTTTCAGCCGTCGGCCGCGCGCGACGCCGTGGCCGCGCTCGCGGTCCGCAAGGTGACGGCGTTCAGTCTGGCGCTGCTCCCCCGCATCACGCGCGCGCAGGCTATGGACGTGCTGTCTTCTCAGGCGACGGTCGCCGGGTACAAGGCGGTGCTGCTCGCCGCGGCGGCGGCGGGACGGTTCTTTCCCATGCTCGTGACGGCGGCGGGGACGCTGGCGCCCGCCCGCGTGCTGGTGTTGGGTGCCGGCGTGGCGGGACTCCAGGCGATCGCCACGGCACGACGGCTCGGCGCCGTCGTGTCGGCCTTCGACGTCCGTCCCGCGGCGCACGAGCAGGTGGAGAGCCTCGGCGCGAAGTTCCTGCGACTCGAGATCGCCGAGCAGGCGGAAGGGGCGGGCGGCTATGCCAAGGAGCTGTCCGAGGAGACGCACCGTCGCGAGCTCGCGTTCATCGCCCAGCACGTGAAGGACGCCGACGTCGTGATCACGACGGCCGCGATCCCGGGGAAGCGGGCCCCCCTGCTGATCACCGGCGAGGCGGTGCAGGGGATGAAGCCGGGCTCCGTCATCGTGGACCTGGCGGCGGAAACGGGCGGCAACTGCGAGTTGACCGAGCTCGGGCGCGACGTGGTGCGGAACGGCGTGCTGATCCTCGGGCCGGCCAACCTGCCGAGCACGCTGCCCTATCACGCGAGCCAGATGTACGCGAGGAACGTCTCCAGTTTCCTGTTGCACGTGACGCGAGACGGCAACCTCGTCCTGGACTTCGACGACGAGATTACCCGCGACACGTGCGTGACCCACGCCGGAGAGGTGCGGAAGACATGATCGCAGGCTTCCTGATGGCCCAGGCCCCGCCGGCCGAGGCTGCGCCGGTCGACTACTGGTCGATGGTGTTCGTGTTCGTGCTGGCGACGTTCATCGGGCTGGGCGTGATCCGCCGGGTCTCCCGGCTGCTGTACACGCCGCTCATGTCGCTCACCAACGCGATCTCCGCCATCGCGGTCGTCGGGTCGATCGTCGTGACCGGCGCCGACTCTCCGCGGGCGATCCGTATCCTCGGCGCGGTCGCGCTGTTCGCGTCCATGACGAACATCGTCAGCGGGTTTCTGATCACGGACCGGATGCTGAAGATGTTCAAGAAGCAATGACCCACGCCGTCGCCGAGCTCGCCGCCGTTCTCGCGACGGCGCTCTTCATCTTGTCGCTGTACTGGATGAACGACCCGAAGACCGCCCGCCACGGCGTCACGGCGGGCGTGACGGGCATGCTGGTCGCCGTGCTCGCGACGTGGATCCAGCCCGCGATCGTGCATCACGGCTGGATCGTCCTGGCGATCGTGGGCGGGTTCATCGTCGGCATCCCGCTCTCGCTGGTCCCGCTCACGGCCGTGCCGCAACGGACCGCTCTCTCGCACGCCTTCGGCGGGCTCGCCGCGGGTCTGGTGGGGACCGCGGAATACTTTCTGGGGTTGACGGAAAACCCGGCGCAGCTCACGACGTTCCGTACGAGCGCGATCGTCGCGGAGGTGATCCTCGGATTCCTGACGTTCACGGGGAGCCTCATGGCCGCGGGCAAGCTGCAGGAGGTCAAGTGGATCCCGCAGCGGCCGGTCACCTATCCGGGACAGAACGTCGTGAACATCGGCGTGCTGGTGCTCGCGGCGGCGCTGGGCGTGGTCGTCGTCGTGCACCCGACCGCCGCCTGGTCGGGACAGGTTTTCTACGCGATCGTCGGGCTGGCGGTGCTGTTCGGCGTGTTGCTCATAATTCCGATCGGCGGCGCCGACATGCCGACCGTGATTTCGATCTTGAACTCGTACGCCGGTCTCTCGGCGGTCGCGATGGGCTTCGTGCTCGGCAACAAGCTGCTCGTGACCGCGGGCGCGCTCGACGGGTCGAGCGGCCTGATCCTCTCGATCATCATGTGCCGCGCCATGAACCGGTCGTTCACGAACGTCCTGTTCGGCGCGTTCGGCACCGTGCAGAAGACGGCGTCGACGGGCGAGCAGAAGGCGTGGAAGCAGGAGACCGTCGAGGGCGCGGCGCAGCTGCTCGAGCAGGCGAGCCTAGTGGTCGTCATCCCGGGATACGGCATGGCCGTCGCCCAGGCCCAGCACAAAGTACGCGAGCTCTACGACCAGCTGACCAAGCGGGGCGTCACGGTCAAATTCGCGATCCATCCGGTCGCGGGCCGGATGCCGGGCCACATGAACGTGCTGCTCGCGGAAGCTGACATCCCGTACACGGCGCTCGTCGAGATGGACGAGATCAACCCCGAGATGCCGCAATGCGACGTGGCCCTCGTCATCGGCGCGAACGACGTCGTGAACCCGGCCGCCCGGTACGCCAAGGGGAGTCCCATCTACGGCATGCCCATCATCGACGCGGACAAGGCGAAGACCGTCCTCGCCGTCAAACGCAGCAAGAACCCCGGCTTCGCGGGTATCGACAACGAGCTGTACGTGCAGGACAACACCTGGATGCTGTTCGGCGACGCGAAGGCCGTGATCGGTGAGCTGGTCAAGCAGCTCGCCGGTGGGAGCGGCCTGCACTAGCTCCGGGGCTCACTCCCGACCCACGCCACGCGACGTGAGCAGCGCGATGCGGAGCGGCCGGGGCGGCCGGGGCGCTACCGCGGCCACCGGTTGTTGGCGCGGTCGATGTCGGGGTAGATCCCCTTCGGGTCCACGTTCACGCCCACGACGCGCCGCGCCGTCGCCACGCGGGCCGTGAAGCGGCTTCCGAGGTTCCACATCTCGATCGGATACTCGCGCGATTCGGTGGCTCCGTCCGCGAACGTGAGCTCGAGCGTCAGCGGCAGCACCATCTGGCCGCGATTCGAGAGATAGACGAGCGTCGTGTCGCCGGCCGTGCTCACCGAGTCCACCGCCTGGTCGAGCCGCGCCGTCGTGTACACCCACTCCCGCCAGAACCAGTCGAGATCCCTGCCCGACACGTCCTCGATCGTTCGAAAGAAATCCGCGGGCTGCGGATGCTTGAACGTCCAGCGGCGCACGTACTCTCGCATCGCTCGCTCGAACGTCTCCTGGCCCAGCACAGCGTCGCGCAGCACGGTCAGCATCAGCGCGGGCTTCTGGTACGCCGCCCACGCGAGGTCGCGCTGCTCTACCGGCTTGTCGATGAGCGGCTGCTCGTTGCCCGGGACGGCCGAGATCCGGGCCGCGCCAAGCAGGTCGCGCCGCACGGTATCGCCGTAGGCCGTGCCCTTGAAGTAGCCCTCGGCCGAGCCGTAGTCGATGAACGTGTTGAACCCTTCGTCCATCCAGGGGTAGCGGCGCTCGTCCGAGCCGACCATCATGGGAAACCACTCGTGCCCGAACTCGTGAGTCAGGACCCAGTATTGGTCCTCGCGCTTCTCGATCGACGGCACGAAGGTGAGCATGGGATACTCCATGCCCTCGACGAGGCCTTCCACCGTGGTCGCGTGGGGCCACGGGTACATGCCCCACGTCTCGCTGAAGTGCTTGATCGTGAACCACGCCATCCGGTTCGCTTCTTCCCATGGCACCGCGCTGGGACGATAAAAGGTCTGAATCAGGATGCCGTGCCAGCTCGACGCGTCCCAGCGGAAGTCGGGGGAGGCGGCCCAAGCGACGTCGCGGACGCGTCGCGCCGTGAGGTGCCAGGTCTTGGTGCCGGGGGTGGGATGTGCGCCGTGCGCGATGGCCTCCGCCTTGGTCACGACTTGCACGCGCTCGGCGGAGACGCGCGCCCGGGCGAGGCGGGCGCGCTGCTCCGCGGTCCACACTGCGATCGGGTTCGCCACCGTCCCGGTCGCCGCGACGAGGAACCCCGCGGGGAGCGTGAGCGTCACGTCGAAGTCGCCGTATTCCAGGTAAAACTCACCTGCCCCGATGTAGGGGAGCGGGTTCCAGCCGTGCACGTCGTCGTACACGACCAGACGGGGATACCACTGGCCGATCTCGTACAGCCGCGTCCCGATGCGGCCCATGCGCCCGCCGCCGTACGGCGGGATGGGAAAGTGCCACGCGACGTCGCAGTCGATCGCGCCGCGCGGCGCCAGCGGCCGCGGCAGCTCGACCCGCATCATGGTCCCGTACTCGGTGCGTTTGAGCGGCCGTCCGCCCGAGGCGAAGCGCTCGATCGTGATGCCGCCGGTGAATCCCTTTCCCGTGAAGTCGAACACGGCGCCCCCGGCGAAGTGCAGCGGGGGCTGACTCAGGGCGTAGGTGATGCTGTTCGGTGCGAACAGGTTCTGCTCGATCTGCACCCACACGAACGCCAGGGTGTCCGGCGAGTGGTTCACATAGTGGATCCGCTCGCTGCCGCGGATCGTCTGGCTGGACGTGTCCAGCGTCGCGCGGATCACGTAATCCACGCGCTGCTGCCAGTAGTCCGGGCCCGGAGCACCGGACGCACTGCGTGCGCGTCCCGGCGCCGGGAGCGGGAGCGCACGGAATGGCGAGGTATCGGCAACCTGCGATTGGATCGCCAGGGCAACGGCGAGCGTCAACATGGGCGGCTAGGCCCCGCCTTTCTACTCCTGAATGAAGGTGATCCTGAACCCGTCGGGGTCTGTGACGGCGAACGCCCAATCCCCCCACGGCGTCTCCGACGGCTCGCGGTCGAGCGTCCAGCCATTCGCCTTCACCCGGCCGGCGAGCTCGCTGATGTCCTGCGCCGTCGAGACCCAAAGGCGGAATCCCTCACCCTTCTTGCGGTCCCGCCCCTTCGCGAAATCGTCCTGGCCCAGCATGATGTCGCAGGCGCCGGCCTTCATCTGCATGCCGCGCAGGCCGCCGTTCGTTTCCCAGCGCTCCCCCGGCGTGAACCCGAGCACGTCCTGGTACCAGGCGATGCTCTTTTGGAGGTCGCTCACGGTGAACGACGCCGCGATGGAACGCAGCCGCAACGACTCGGGCTGCTGGCGCGGGGCGCGCTTGGGCCGGGCCGTCTTCCGCGCCGGGCGCGTGGCTTTCTTCTTCGTGGCCATCGTCGACTCCTCCCTCGGGGTGATACGCACCTTGGCGGCGCCGCCCCAAGCGTAGCGTCCTGCGCGGCGCCCCGCCAGATTCTACGGCGACCCCAGGAAACAGGGAGCATCCCAAATGCCGACCAGTCAAGCGTCCGCCGTGTGGGAAGGAAAGCTCAAGGATGGCACAGGCACCTTTCAGGCGGGCTCCGGTGTGTTCCGCGGGCCGTACAGCTTCGCGACCCGCTTCGAGGGGAAGCCAGGCACGAACCCCGAGGAGCTCATCGCCGCAGCGCACGCCGCCTGCTTCAGCATGGCGCTCTCGGCCGGACTCGAGAAGGCGGGCAAGCCTGCGGCGCGGATTCAGACGGACGCGGCCTGCACGCTCGAAATGGTGAACGGGACCCCGACCATCACCAAGATGGAGCTGAAGGTGCGAGGCAAGGTGCCGGGGCTCGATCAAGCGGGGTTCCAGAAGGCTGCCGAGGAGGCGAAGAGCGGGTGCCCGGTGTCGCGCGCGCTCAAGGGAATCGCCCAGATAACCCTCGTGGCCAAGCTGGAATAGTGTGGATCGTGTACATGCTCCGTTGTCGCGACGGCTCGCTGTACACCGGCATCACCAACGATCTGCCGCGGCGCCTCCGGCGTCACACGGAGGGGACGGCCAGCGCGTATACCCGCGCCCGCCGCCCGGTACGGCTCGTCTACGAGGAGCGGCAGCCCAGCCGGTCCGCGGCCCAACGCCGGGAGGCCGCGCTGAAGCGTTTGCCGCGCGCCGCCAAGCTGGCATTGCTCGAGCGCGTTCCGTGAGGTTCGGCGGGCGCGACCTCGCAGGCTTGCTCGCCGCGCTGGCCGTCGCCGCGCTGTGCGCGCGGCTCGGCTTCTGGCAGCTCGACCGGTTGCGCCAGCGCCGCGAGCGCAATGCCGCGAGCCGCGTGGCGCGGGCGCGACCGCCGCTCGAAGTGACCGGCACGCTCGCGGTCGACACAGTCCGAGAGCGCCGCCTCCATGCCCGCGGCGTGTATGACTACGCTCACGAGCGGCTGTGGCGCCCCCGCGCCTACGACGGCGTGCCCGGCGTCGCCCTGGTCACGCCGCTCAAGCTGGCGGACGGCAGCGCGGTGCTGGTGGACCGGGGCTGGGCACCCTCGCCCGACGCCTACCACATCGACCAGCGCGCGTATCGCGAGTCCGACACGGCGGACGTCGCGGGGATCGGAATGGCCGCGCCGCGCGCCCGGGGGGACGTCGACCCGATCCAGCTGCGCGACTCGCTCCCGTACCCCTTGCTGCCGTTCGTCATGCAGCTCCTCCCCCCCTCCACCACCCTCCCCCGGCCTCTCGTCCGGATCCCCCCCCCGGGGCTGTCCGATGGCCCCCACCTCTCCTATGCCCTGCAATGGTTCAGTTTTGCCTTGATTATCGTGCTGGGCTCGGCCGCGCTGGCCTGGAAACAGCATCATGGGGGTACCATTAACGCTCGATTTTAGCGATATTTAGGCACGTTGCCCGCGGTGTGCTCGCCGCCGATGCACCCCGCGGGCGTTTCACGTGTCGTGGCCACCCCCGAGAGGAGCCCTGATGCCTGCAGCCTTACCGCTGAAGCACCCCGTCAAGGTCGGTCAGCTCGTGCGCCGCCGGTTGCGCGAGCTGAAGCGCACGCCACGCGAGCTGGCTGACGCGGTACAGGTGTCGGAGGACTATATCGTGGACCTCGTGGCCGGTCGCCGGCGGCCTCCCGCGCCCGGGCGGATCGATCTGTACGCCCCGATGGCCCGGTTCCTCCGGCTGCATCGCAACGACCTGCCCACCTGCGCCCGGGTCGAGCGCTCGGCCGAGCCGGCAGCCCGCCGCCGGCCGGACCCGGCTGTGTGGAAGCTGTTGTTCGAGCTGTGCGAGCCGAGAAAGGCGCGCCTCCTGGCGCGCCAGCTCGCCAAGCCCGAGGGCGGAGCCCTCGAGCACCTGATCGTCGGGCGGCTGCTCGAGGTGGCGCAGGGGTTCGTGGCCCGCCGCCTGGAAGACGAAGTGGGAATGCGGGTGGCGGCGACCCGTGAGGGTCGCTCCTATCTCGACATGCGGATGCGGCTGCTCGAGTTCCTCGACTCGTCACCTGACACGATCATGGTCGCGGACTGCGAGGACTTCGTGCGCAATCGGATCGTCTTCTGGGACTTGGACCTGGAGACGCGGGCGATGCGGATCGTGCTGCGGTAGCGCGCCCCTCCCGATCAGGGCCGCAACGCAAACGGCGCCGTCCTGTTGGATGGCGCCGTTCGTTTTAGCGGAACCGCCCTGGACTTAGAGCTTGACGACGTTCTGCGCCGCCGGACCCTTCTGGCCCTGGACGACATCGAACTCAACGCGCTGGCCCTCGGCCAGCGTCTTGAATCCGTCCGCTTGGATCGCGGTGTGGTGAACGAAGCAGTCCTTCTCGCCGTTCTCGGGGGTGATGAAGCCGAATCCCTTCGCGTCGTTGAACCACTTCACGATACCGGTGATGCGTGCCATCTGCTGTACTCCTGATCTAATGGTGTTCGCGGCGGCGCGCGGACTTCACCTTGCGGCGTGCCGCAGCCTTATCCTTCCGCCGCCGTTGAGCGCTCGGACTCTCGTAGAACCGCTTGCGCTTCATATCTTGGAATAGTCCGGCTCTGGTGATCTGACGGCGGAACTTCTTCAGGACATAGTCCAGTCGGTCGTTGTCGCCCAGCGTCACTTCCATCCGGCCTCTCTTCCGCGCGGGAGTCCGCCAGAAATGCGACGAGGACCAGGGCGCTAGCCCAGGTCCTCGCAACGGTCTCTGGTTCGTATCGCGCGCCGGAACATCGCAGGGGGGCGTGATTTTGTCAACTGGAGAACAAGAGACGTCAAGCGGAGGCGTAACACGCAGGCGTAGCACGATGGCGTCACGCGGAGGCGTGGGAACGGGTTACGCCCTTGCTCGACGCCCTCGTGGAACGCCCTCACTTGACGCCTCCGCGTGACGTAGTTACGCTTCTTTCGAGCCAAGAGCTGGCATCCTTCCGAAGGACGGTCCCGCTCAGGAGCGGGTTCCGGCGCTGTACACACGCCCGGTCTCATTCCCCAGGTTCAAAACGAGAGTGACGCTGCAGCGCAGCGGCATAGGCCGCTGGCGGCGTGCGTGTGTGTACTTCCGGAAAGGAAGAGATTTCAGCAATGCCATTTACATCCCTCGGGCTCACGCCCGAGCTGCTGCGTGCGGTAGCCGAGGAAGGCTACGAGCAGCCCACCCCCATCCAGCAGGAAGCGATTCCCCTCGCGCTCGCCGGCCGCGATCTCATCGGCTCGGCGCAGACCGGCACCGGCAAGACCGCTGCCTTCATGCTCCCCATTCTGCAGCGGCTCGCGAACGCCGGTACGCAACACGTGCTGCGGGCGCTGATCCTCGTGCCCACCCGCGAGCTCGCCGAGCAGGTACTGCAGAGCGCGCGCGTCTACGGGCGCCATGTGCGCGGCGTGACGGCGGCCGCCGTGTACGGCGGGGTCGGGATGGAGCCCCAGACCAAGGCGCTGAAGCACGGCGCCGACATCGTCGTCGCGACGCCCGGCCGGCTGCTCGATCATATGGAGCGGGGGCACGTGGATTTCTCCCGCCTCGAGGTGCTGGTGCTCGACGAGGCCGACCGCATGCTCGACATGGGGTTCGCGCCCGATGTGCGCCGCATCCTCTCGGCGCTGCCCGAGAAGCGCCAGACGATGCTCTTCTCGGCTACCGTCTCGCCCGAGGTCGACGCCCTGGCGCGCCGGGCGCTCGACGGCCACGCGTCGGTCGAGATCGGCCGGCGCGCCACACCGGCCCAGGGGATCGAGCACGTGATCGTCGCCGTGGACAAGGTGCAGAAGCGCGGCGTGCTGGCGAAGATCCTGCGCGCCAAGCCCGCCGGTCAGACCCTGGTCTTCACGCGCACGAAGTACGGCGCGGACAAACTCGTGACCTTCCTCCGCAAGGACGGGATCCCCGCCCATGCGATCCACGGCGATAAGGCCCAGAGTCACCGCACCCGGACGCTGGACGCGTTCCGGAGCGGGGCGGCCGACGTGCTCGTCGCGACCGACATCGCCGCGCGCGGCATCGACGTGGACGGGATTCGCATGGTGGTGAACTTCGACGTCCCGAACGATCCCGAAGTGTACGTGCACCGCGTGGGCCGCACCGCACGGGCCGGGGCACAGGGGCTCGCGCTCACCCTCATCTCACCCGACGAATGGCTCTTGATGGGAGACATCGAGAAGCTGATCGGCCGCACGTTCCCGCGGGAGATCATCCCGGGGTTCGAGCCGTCGGTTCCGCCGCTGCAACCAAAACTCCGCGGGACCGAGGTCGTTCGCCCGGCGAGATCGGTGAGGGCTCGGGTAGGGGGGCGCCGCCGCCGTTAATCGAACGGCGTCTCTAGCTTCGTTTCTGTATCGGAACGTAGTCCCGCTTCGACGGCCCGAAGTAGATTTGGCGCGGCCGGGCGATGCGCTGCTCCTTGTCGAGCAGCATCTCCTGCCACTGGGCGAGCCACCCCGGCGTGCGCCCGATCGCGAACAGCACCGGAAACATGTCGATCGGGAATTTCATCGCCTCGTAGATGATGCCCGAGTAGAAGTCCACGTTCGGGTAGAGCTTGCGGCTGACGAAGTAGTCGTCCTGCAGCGCGATGCGCTCCAGCTCGAGCGCGATATCGATCAGCGGGTTCTTCCCCGTCACGGCAAATACTTCGTCCGCCACGCGCTTGATGATCTTCGCGCGCGGATCGTAGTTCTTGTAGATGCGGTGCCCGAACCCCATCAGGCGGAACTCGCCCCGCTTCACCCGCTCGATGTACGCCGTGATGCGGTCCTTCGAGCCGATCTCCCGCAGCATGCGCAGCACTTCCTCATTGGCGCCGCCGTGCAGCGGGCCGTACAGCGCCGCCGCGGCCGCCGCCATCGCCGAATAGGGGTCGGCGTGCGACGAGCCAACGCCCCGCATGGCGCTGGTGGAGCAGTTTTGCTCGTGATCGGCGTGCAGGATGAACAGCACATCGAGCGCGTGCTCCAGCGTCCGGTTCGGCGTGTACTTCACCTCCGTGGCTTTGAACATCATGTTGAGAAAGTTGCCCGCGTAGCTCAAGTCGTTGTCCGGATATGTGTAGGGCATCCCCACGGAGTGGCGGTGGGCGAACGCCGCGAGCGTCGGCGCCTTGGCGATCAACCGGAAGATCTGGTTGCGCCGCGACGTCTCGTCCTGGATCTGCTTGGCCTCGGGATAGAACGTCGACAGCGCCGCCACCGTGCTCACGAACATCCCCATCGGATGGGCATCGTGGTGGAAGCCGTCGATGAACTTCTTGATGCTCTCATGGACGATCGTGTGGTGGGTGACGTTGAACACCCACGAATCGAGCTCCGCCGCGGACGGCAGCTCCCCCTGGAGCAGCAGGTACGCCGTTTCCAGGAAGCTGCTGCGTTCGGCGAGCTGCTCGATCGGATAGCCCCGATAGCGCAGGATGCCCTTGTCCCCGTCGATGTAGCTGATGGCGCTGCGGCACGCGGCGGTATTGAGGAATCCCGGATCGTAGGTCATGAGCCCGGCGTCGTCGGGCGACGTCTTGAGCTGTCGCAGGTCGACCGCGCGAATCGCGCCGTCCTGGATGGGAATCTCGTACTGTTTGGCGGTGCGGTTGTCGACGACGGTGAGGGTGTCCTTGGGCACGCCCGCATCCTGGGAATTGGCTGGCGAAAGATAACTAGGGCTTTATCTTGGCGAAGCCATGACCCACCCCGCGTCGTCCAAACCGGCCAGTCTCTACCCGACCCGCTCGGCGGCGGGCGCGCTACTCGGCCAGCAGCTCGCGGCCCGGGGCTACATCGGGTGTATGCTACTCGGCGTCACGCCCGAGGGAGTGGAGATCGCCGCCAGCGCAGCGAAGGCAATGGGCGCGCAATTCGACGTGCTGGTCGCCGCCTTCATCAAGCTCGGCTCGAACCTCGCGCCCATCGGGGCGATCGCCGAGGCCGTGCCGTCCGAAATGGATCCGGACTTCCAGCCGAGCGGGGCGCTGATCGACAAGCTCTCGAGCGCGATCGAGGAATCCCGCGCCCGGGTCTCGCAGGATCTCATCCTGTATCGCACGCAGCGGCCCGTGAAGGCGCTCGCGGGCAAAATCGCGGTCATCGTGGACGGCCAGGTGATCTATCCCTGGAGGGTGCTTGCGGCGGCCAAGGCGGCCGAGCAGCTGGGCGCCAAGCAGGTCGTCATCGCCACGCCGGTCGGCACCCAAGCGGCCGCCGACCGCATCCGGGCGCGCCAGTACGACCTCGTCTGCCCGAGCGTGGTGGTCGAGCCCAAAGGGCATCCCGCGCCATACGGCGACATGACGGGCGACACGCCGGAGCGGCTGCGGTCGATCATGATCGCGCACCAAGCCGCTTAGGCGTTGCCTTACTCGATCTCCACCATCCCCTCTTCCAACCACCGATGCTCGCCGCGCAGCACGTCCTGCGCCACCCGATACGCCGCCACGTCCGTGTTGCGCCACAGGCGCTTGAACTTGACCTCGATGCGCCCGCGCGCTTGGCGACAGAACAAGTCCGCCAGCGCCACCGCCCGTCTGCCGGCTGCGCTGTCGCGCTGCAGCAGCCACTGGGCGCGCGCGCAGGTCGCGGCCATCGCGAACAGCTCGGCCCCCACGTCGACGAGGCGGAACAGTACCGCCTGGCGGTATTCCAGCTGTGGGCCGAAGCGGACCATGGCGTGGAACACGCCGCGCGCCAGCCGCCGGGCCGTGCGCTCGACGTAGCGCACGTGCGCCGCCAGCGACCCGAACGAGGTGTACTTCGGCCAGAAGCTCCAGCCGAGCCAGCGCGACGGGTACCACCAGCCGTAGAACAGGGCTGCGCGCATCAGCCCGCGCAGGCGTTCGCCGAGCGTCTTCCCCGGCATCACCACGTCCCCCGCCACCTGCAGGTGCTTGTCCACCGCCTCGCGGGCGATGAACAGATGCATGATCTCGCTTGATCCCTCGAAGATCAGGTTGATGCGGAAGTCGCGCATGATGCGCTCGACCGGCACGGGCTTCTCGCCCCGCGCCCGCAGCGAGTCCGCGGTCTCGTAGCCGCGGCCGCCGCGGATCTGCACCGTCTCGTCGATGATCCGCCAGCCGGCCTCGGAGTTGTACAGCTTCGCAATCGCCGCTTCGAGCCGGATGTCGTAGCTGCCGCGGTCCGCCATCGCGCCGCACAGCTCCGCCACCGCTTCCATCGCGAATGTGTTCGCGGCCATGGCCCCGATCTTCTGCGCGATCGCGTCGTGTTTCCCGATGGCCCGACCCCATTGGACGCGCTCGTTGGCCCACTGCCGGGAGATCTCGAGGCAGCGCTTGCCGGCCGCCACCGACGAGATGGGGAGCGTGAGGCGACCGGTGTTCAGCGTGGTGAGCGCGAGTTTCAGCCCCTTGCCCTCGCCCCACAGGACGTTGTCGTTGGGGACGCGGACGTTGGTGAAGCGGATGACCCCGTTGTAAATCGCCTTGAGGCCCATGAAGTGGCAGCGGTGCACCACGGCGACGCCGGGCCAGTCGGCCTCGATGATGAACGCGGTGATCTGCCGCTTTTCCTTGCCGTTCACGACCTTGGACGGCGTCCGCGCCATCACCACCATCAGCTCGGCCTTGGTCCCGTTGGTGCACCACAGCTTCTCGCCGTTCAAGATCCACGCCTGCCCGTCCGGACTCGGCACGGCCAGCGTCTCCATCGCCGCCGGGTCCGACCCCACGCCCGGCTCGGTGAGCGCGAACGCCGAGATCGCCCCCTTGGCGAGGCGCGGAAAGTATTTCTTCTTCTGGGCGTCGGAGCCGAACATCTTGAGCGGCTGCGGCACGCCGATCGACTGGTGCGCGGAGAGCAGTGCCGTCACCGAGCCGTCGACCGACGACACGAGCTCGATCGCCTTCATATACGACAGTTGCGACAGGCCGAGCCCGCCGTACTCGCGCGGGATCTTGATGCCGAACGCGCCGAGCGCCCGCAGCCCCTCGATTACCGCGTCGGGGATCTCGCCCTCGCGGTCGATCTTGTCGGAGTCGACCTGGTCCCGCAGGAATCGCTCCAGCTGCTCCAGGAACGGCTGCGCGCGCCGAACTTCCTCGGGGTCCTGCTCGGGGTACGGATCGATCAACGCCATGCGGAGACGCCCGAGGAACAGGTCGCGTACGAAGCTGGGCGCGACCCAGTGCTGCTCGCGCGCCGCTTCGGCGACCTCGCGTGCCTCGTCGGCGCTGACGCTGCGTGGTGGGGTCGTGACGGTGGTCATGGCTGCCTCCCAACCTAACTTAAGCGGCTTGACAGCACCCGGGTTAGGGGGAGATTCGCCTCGCCTTCATCAGGAGATGCCCGTGCGCACGCCGCTCGGTCTGACATTGACGGTGGCGCTCACCACGCCGCTGCCGGCGCAAGCGCCGAGGGCCGCCCCCGTGCCGGCCCCGGTCCTCATCAAAGCGGGACGACTCATCGACGGGCGTTCCGACGCGGCGCAAAGCAACGTCGGCATCGTCGTCGAGGGCGAGCGCATCAGGGCAGTCGGACCGCTCGCGCCGGTGCAGGGACAGGCGCGCGGCGCCCGGGTGATCGACCTCTCGCAGTTCACCGTGCTCCCGGGCTTCATCGACACGCACACCCATCTGCTGCTCCAGGGCGATCCCACGGCGGAGTCGTACGACCAGCAGCTCTTGTACCAGTCGATCGCGTACCGCGCCATCCTCGGGGCGCGCAACGCGCGCCTCGCGCTGGAGCACGGCTTCACGGCGCTGCGCGATTTGGAGACCGAAGGCGCGATGTACGCCGACGTGGACATCAAGCGGGCTATCAACAACGGGGAGATCCCGGGACCGCGCATCTTCGCGTCCACGCGCGCCATGGCCCCGACCGGGATGTACCCGATCGTGTCGTCCAACTGGGAGCTCGAGCTGCCGCACGGCGTCGAGCCCGTCGACGGCGTGGACGGCGCCCGCCGGGCGGTGCGCGAGCAGGTGGCGCACGGCGCCGACTGGATCAAATACTACTCCGATCGGCGTTACTACTTCACGGCTGACAGCGTGCTGCACAGCTGGGTGAACTTCACCGACGAAGAGGCGAAGGCGATCGTCGACGAGGCCCACCGGCTGGGCAGGAAAGTCGCCGCGCACGCCATCGGCTCGGACGGCATCGCCGCCGCGCTGCGCGCCGGCGTCAACACGATCGAGCACGGCGATGGCATGACGGACTCGCTCGCGGACGTGCTCGCGGCGCGCGGCGTCTACTGGGTGCCGACGGTCACCGTGGGGCGCTACGTCGCGGGGCCGCGCGGCGGGCCGTGGGGCCCGATGGTTGAGCACCAGCGCCAGGCGATGGCCCGCGCCCTCAAGCAAGGCGTCAAGATCGTGCTGGGCACGGACGTGGGCGGGTTTCCCTGGACCGAGCTCAATCAGGCGAAGGAATTCGAATACTACGTGCAATACGGCATGAGCCCGCTCGCGGCCATCAAATCGGGCACGTCGTTGGCCGCCGAGCTGCTGGGCCAGCCGGAGCTGGGCGCGGTCGCCCCCGGGATGTACGCGGATCTGGTCGCCGTCTCCGCCGACCCGCTCAAGGACATCACCGAGCTCCAGCGTGTGCGCTTCGTGATGAAGGGTGGCGTCGTTTATCTTTCGCCTTAGTGCGGCGCACGCTCGCGGCTAGCCTCGCCCTGGTCATCGGCGCCGCCGGTTCGGCGGCGGGGCAGTTCGCCCCGCCCGGTACCGGTGGCGTTGCGGCGCTGGCCGGCGCCTTGAAGCAGCTCGGCGCCAACAAGCGCATCCTGATGATCGGGGCCCACCCCGACGACGAATACTCGGATCTCGTCGCCCTGTTCGCCCGGGGGCTCGGTGCTCAGGTGGCGTACCTGTCGCTCACCCGGGGCGAAGGGGGGCAGAACCTGGTCGGCCCCGAGCTCGGCCCCGAGCTCGGCGTCATTCGCTCGGAGGAGCTGCTCGCCGCCCGGCGGATCGACGGCGCCCGCCAGTTCTTCGCACGCGCGTACGACTTCGGCTACTCGAAGACGATCGATGAGACCCTGCGCTTCTGGCCACGCGACTCGCTGCTGCGGGACGTGCTCGACGTAGTGCGGCGGTTTCGACCCCAGATCATCGTGTCCGTGTTCTCGGGCACGCCGAGCGACGGCCACGGCCACCACCAGCTCGCCGGCGTCCTGGCGCGTCAGGCGTTCGAGATACTGCGCGACTCGAGCTGGGGGCCGGTAAAGTTGTACCGTTCCCTCTACGTCGATACCGCAGCCGCCACGCTCCGTCTCGACGCGGGGCTGCTCGACCCCGTGGAGGGTCGGTCGTATCACCAGATTGCGATGGCCGGCCGCAGCCAGCACCGCTCGCAGGACCAGGGGCAGCTCGAGCGGCCCGGGCCAAGCCTCGCTCGGCTGGCGTTTGTCGAGTGGCGGGACCGGGGACGGGCGGCGGGGGATGGGGGAGGTAGCGGCGTCTTCGCCGGAATCGATACGGTGTTCCCCGGCGCGGCCCACTACGCGATGCTGCTCGACTCGGCCCGGGCCTTGCTCAACCCCTCTCATCCGGGCGCCATCGTGCCGCTGCTCGCGCGGGCGCTGCGAGAGCTCGGCGACGGCGACGGCGAGCAGCAGGACATGCTGCGCGGTGCCCTCGCCGCCGCCGCCGGCGTCGCGGTCGACGGTACCACGGACGATGGCATCGTCACCCCGGGCGAGCGGCTGCAGGTGGAGACGAGCATCTGGAACGGGGGGGACGCGGCGGTCACGCTCGACGGCGTGGAGGTGAGCGGGCCGACGGGCTGGACCGTCGAGCGCCTCGACCCCACGACCTCCTCCGTCGCTCCCGGCAGCGTCGCGACGCGCCGCTTCGCGCTCGGCGTGGCGCCCGACGCACCCCGCTCGCAACCCTATTTCCTGCGGCGGCCGCTCGCCGGCGCGCTGTACGATTGGACCGGGGTCCCCGCCGCCTGGCGCGGGCTACCCTTCGAGCCACCCCCCGTCGACGTCACATTCCGCTTGACGATCGCCGGCGCGCCCGTCACGCTGCGCCGCGAAGTGGTCTATCGCTACCGCGACCAGGAGATCGGCGAGGTGCGACGTCCGATCTTCGTCACCCAGGCGTTCGACGTGGCCGTGACGCCCGACTTGGTCGTGTGGCCGATCGATGGCCGGCCGTCGAGCGGTGCCGCGGGCCATTTTACGATCACCGTTACCAACCGGAGCGCCGGATCCGCCACCGCCCATGTCGTCGTCACGCCCCCGGCGGGGTGGACCGGACCGGCGCCCACCGAGCTGGCCTTTCAGCGAGAGGATGAGGCCAAGAGCCTCACCATCTCACTGGCGCCGCCGCCCAATCCGCGTCCGGGCATGTTGGCGTTGCACGCCGCCGCCGTCGCCGCCGGCCGCAAGAGCGAGGGCGCGCTCGCGGTCATCGATTACCCGCACATCCGGCCGCGCGCGGTCGTGCATCGATCGACCGCGGAGATCCGTGTGGCGCGGATTGCGCTTCCCGCGCTCGCCCGCGTCGGCTACGTGCGGGGAGCCTCGGACCGCGTTCCCGAGGCGCTGCAGGCGGTGGGCGTGCCGATCGAGCTGCTCGGCCCGGACACGCTCGCGCGCGGCGACCTGTCGCACTACGACGCGATCGTGATCGGCAGCCGCGCCTACGAAACCGACCCCGCGCTGGTGGCGAGCAATGGCCGGCTGCTCGATTACACCCGCGCGGGGGGTCTCGTGATCGTGCAGTACCAGCAATATCCGTTCGTCAGCGGCGGCTTCGCGCCGTACCGGCTTGGCATCGCCCGGCCGCACGATCGTGTGACGGACGAGACGGCACCCGTCACGCCGCTCGACCCCGCCAGCCCCGTCTTCCATGTGCCCAACGAAATCGCCCCGGAGGACTGGCAGGGCTGGGTGCAGGAGCGGGGACTCTACTTTGCGCACGACTGGGATGCCGCGTACACGCCGCTCCTCGAGACGCACGATGCGGGTGGCCCACCGCTCCAGGGCGGCCTGCTCGTGGCGCCCGTCGGAAAAGGCACGTACGTGTACACCGGGTTGAGCTTCTTCCGGCAACTCCCCGCGGGCGTCCCCGGCGCGTATCGGCTGTTCGCGAACCTGTTGGCGCTCGGCAAGAAGTAAAATGCGGAATGCGGATTGCGGATTGCGGATTGGCCCGCGCGAGCATCGCGCTCGGCGCTTGGCATCAGCGATCGGACCTTCCTCTTCCATTCCGCAATCCGCAATCCGCAATCCGCAATGGCTCGTCACAGTGGCGCTGCTCGGGCTGATCCTGGGCTGCCACAGCGATGGCAGAACGCCGTTAGTGGTTTACAGCCCCCACGGTCGCGATCTTCTCACCCTGCTCGAGCGCCGCTTCGAGCTGCTCCACCCCGACGTCGATGTGCGCTGGCTCGACATGGGCTCGCAGGAAGTCTACGACCGGCTTCGCTCCGAGCGCGCGAACCCGCAGGGGGACGTATGGTTCGGCGGACCGGCGACCATCTTCGCGCGCGCGGCCCACGACTCCCTGCTCGAGCCGTTCCGGCCGGGCTGGAGCACTGCCATCGGGCCGCACGGGCGCGGCCCGGGGGATCGCTACTTCGCCGCGTACGAGACGCCGGCGGTCATCGTGTACGCGGAGCAGGCGGTGCAGCCCGAACAGGCGCCGCACGACTGGGACGACCTGCTCGATCCCCGCTGGAAGGGAAAGATCCTGATCCGCGACCCGCTGGCCTCGGGCACGATGCGCGCCGTGTGGGGAATGATCATCGAGCGCGCCATGAAGCAGACGGGCGATACCGCCGCCGGCTTTCGCTGGCTGCGGCGCTTGGATGCGCAGACCAAGGAATACGTGCTGAACGGCCCGCTGCTCGACCAGAAGATCGTGCGGCAAGAAGGACTCGTCACGATCTGGGATCTGCCGGACATTCTGTTGAACCGCCGCGACGGGTTGCGGCTCGGCTACGTCTTCCCGAGGAGCGGCACGCCGGTGATCGAGGACGCAATCGGCGTCGTGCGGGGCGCCCGCCACCGCGCGCTGGCACAGGCGTTCGTCGAGTACGTGGGCAGTGTGGAGGCCCAACTGCTCGCCACGCGCGAGGCGTACCGCCTCCCCGCGCGGCTCGACCTCCCCGTGGACTCACTGCCGCCCTGGGCGCGCGCGGTCCGGCAGGCGATGAAGGTCGCCGACGTGGACTGGGATGTGCTCGCAGAACGGGGCCCGGACTGGATGCGCTACTGGGACGAGCACGTTCGGGGGAAAGGGGACGGGGCAAAGGGGAAGGGCCCGTGACGGCCTTTGTGTCGCTCGACGGCGTGCGGAAGCAGTGGTCGCACACGGTGACGATCGGCCCCGTGTCGCTCGAGATCGCGCGCGGTGAGATCGTGGCGCTGCTCGGGCCGTCGGGGAGCGGCAAGACGACCGTGCTGCGCCTGCTCGCCGGGTTCGAGCTCCCGGACGCGGGACGCCTCGCGATCGAGGGCGAGGACGTGACGGCGCTGCCGCCCGCGCGGCGGCGCTGCGGGATGGTGTTCCAGCACTACGCGCTGTTCCCGCACCTGGACGTCGGCGATAACGTGGGCTTCGGGCTGGACCGGCTCGACCGGGAGGGCCGCGACCGCAAGATCGCGGCGTCGCTGGAACTGGTCGACCTCGCCGGGTTCGAGCGGCGCAAGCCGCACGAACTGTCGGGCGGGCAGCAGCAGCGGGTCGCCCTGGCGCGCGCCCTCGCCCCCGAGCCGCGGGTGCTGTTGCTCGACGAGCCGCTTTCCAACCTCGACCCGAGTCTCCGCGAGCGCACGCGGCGTGAGCTCCACGCGCTGATCAAGCGGGTGGGGATCACGACCCTGTTCGTGACCCACGAGCAGGAGGAGGCGTTCGACTTGGGCGATCGCGTGGCCGTGCTCAGCCGGGGCCGGCTCGACCAGGTGGGGACGCCCGACGACCTGTACGAGCGCCCCGCGTCCCTCTTCGTGGCCACCTTCGTCGGTCGGGCGAACGTGCTGCGGGGTGCGACGGCCCGCGCGTTGGGCGGGAGCGACGGGCGGGTGCTGGTGGTCCGGCCCGAGCAGCTGCGCTTCGCGGACGGCGGACTCCCCGGCCTCGTCCGCGAGCGGCGCTACACCGGCGCCGCGGCGTTCTACCAGGTCGAGACCGAGCACGGCGACCGGCTCGAGGTGTTGGGCGATCCGGCCGCCGCGCGCATGGGCGACCGCGTGTATCTCCAGGCGGGAACGGTCATGACGTTCGCGGAGGGGCGCGAGTGAGTCCGCCGAGTCGCGCGCTCGCGCCGCGGGCGGCGCTCGCGCTACTCCTCGCCTGGCTCGCGCTGTACCCGATGCTCGTCGTCGTGGCGGAGGCCGCCAAGAGCGACGCGGTCGGTGCGTTCGTTTCGCGTCCGGGGGAGTGGGGCGCGTTGTGGGCGAGCGTGTGGATCTCGCTGGCGAGCGTCGCCCTTGCTGCGGCCGTGGGCGTTCCCCTCGCCTTCCTCTTCGAGTGGCTCGAGTTCCCCGGCCGGAAGACGCTGGGCTCGCTCATCGCGCTGCCGGCGGTGCTGCCGCCGTTCGTGGGAGTGATCGCATTCCTCTTCCTGTATGGGGAGTCCGGGTTCGCGGCGCGGGCGGTACAGGCGGTCTTGGGACTCGAGCGGGCGCCGTGGCGGCTCCAGGGGGCGAGCGCGATTCTGCTGGTGCACGCCTACTCGATGTACGTGTACTTCTATCTGTTCACGCGAGCGGGTCTCGCGCAGCTCGATGAGTCGCTGATCGAGGCGGCGCAGGCGCTGGGCGCGGGACGCTGGGAGACCCTCTCCCGTGTGACGCTTCCTCTGTTGCGGCCCGGGCTCGCCGGCGCCGCGCTGCTCGTCTTCATGACGGCCCTCGGCTCCTTCAGCGCGCCGTACGTATTCGGCGGCGGTTTCCGCGTCATGACGACGCAGATCGTGGCGACCAAGCTGAACGGCGAGCTGTCGCTCGCCATGGTCGAGACCGTGGCGCTGGCCCTGGTGGCGGTGGCGGGCCTCGCTGTGCTGCGCCGCACCGAAGGCGACGACGTGCTCACCGCGCTGGGCAAGGGCACCGCGCGCCGCCGCCGCGCGATCCGCCGCCCGAGCGTGCGTCGACTCGCCACCGCGGCCGGGTGGCTGCTCACCGTCCTGCTGCTGCTGCCGCATCTCACGCTCGCCGTCGTGTCGCTCGTCCCCTACGGCAGCTGGACGACCGAAGCCGTGCCGCCGGTGCTGAGTCTCGTGAACTACCAGCGACTGTTCGGCGAGCCGGAGCGACTGCGGCCGTTGGTGAACTCCCTGTGGATGGCGGGGCTGAGCACTCTCGCGGCGGTGGCTTTGGCGCTCGCCGCCGGAGCGCTCGTCGGCCGGCGGCGACCCGCCCAGCTCCGTGGCCCGATCGAATCGCTCATCGCGCTCCCCTGGGCCATTCCGGGCACGGTCTTCGCGGTCGCGCTGGCCGCCACGTTCAGCGTGTACAGCCCGCTCACGTTACGGTGGATCCTTGTGGGAACCGTGGTGCTGCTGCCCCTCGCCTACCTGGTGCGCAGCCTGCCAGTGACGGGGCGGGCCGTGCTGGCGGCGTACCGACAGCTCGATCCGGCGCTCGAGGAAGCCGCCGCGAGTCTCGGCGCCGGCCGGTGGGGCGTGTTCCGGCGGGTGACGCTGCCACTCCTAAAGCCCGCGCTCACGGCGGGCGCGAGCCTCGCGTTCGTGGCCGCGCTCGGCGACTTCGTGACGTCCATCGTGCTCTACACATACGACAACCGCCCGATCTCCATCGAGATCATGTCGAGCCTGCGCGTCTCGGAGCTGGGCGTGGCGGCGGCGTTCGGCGTGATCCTCATGGTCGTGAGCGCGGTGGTTCTCGGGCTTGGAGCCAGACGATGACGCGGATGGCGATCCTGATGGCGGTGGCGTTTGTGGACATGATCGGCCTCACCCTGGTCCTGCCCCTGCTCGCGCTCTACGCGCTCCATCTCCACGCCAGCCCGACGACGATCGGTTTCCTGACCGCTTCATTTCCGGTTGCGCAGCTGGTGGCATCCCCCGTTTGGGGGCGGGTGTCCGATCGCTACGGTCGGCGCCCGGCGCTGCTCGCGGGCCTTGCCGCGTCGGCCCTGGCGTACCTGATCTTCGGACTCGCCGGGTCACTGTGGTTGCTCTTCGTGTCGCGCTTCGTCCAGGGGCTGGGCGGGGGAACGACCGGCGTGGCCCAGGCGTACGTGGCCGACACGATGGTGCCGCACGACCGGGCCAAGGCGCTGGGCTGGCTGTCGGCCGCCACGAGCCTGGGCGTGGTGATCGGGCCCGTGGTGGGATCGTTCGCCGCGCGCGCCGGCGAGTCGGCGCCCGGACTCGTGGCGGCGGCGCTGTGTACCGCGAATCTCATCTTCGCGTGGAAATGGCTGCCGGAGTCGCGCGTCTTCTCGCCGCACGTGACGACGGCGAGCGGGCATCAGGTACTGGCCCCCGAGCCGCGTCCCGTGCGCGATGCGCTCTGGGAGGTGATCCGTCATCCGAGTCGTCCCGCCGCCCACCTCATCTGGATCTACGCCGTCGCGATGCTCGCGTACAACTCCGCACCGGCGGTCTTCACCATCTATCTCGCGTGGCGTTTCGGTATCGGCCCCACGAACATCTGGTGGTTCTTCACGGTGTTCGGCGGTGTCGGCGTCCTGATGCGCGCCTTCGTGGTCGGGCCGGTGAACGATCGCCTCGGCGAGGTACGCACGATGCGGCTCGGGGCGACGCTATACGCGCTCGGCTACGCGTTGCTGCCGCTGGCGCCGTCGGTCCCGATGTTCCTGTTGATCCAGGTCCTCCTGCCGCTCGGCACAGCGCTCCTGTTCCCGGCCAACTCCGCCCTGGTGAGCCATCGGGCCGGTACGCACGAATTCGGTCTGATGATGGGCGTCCAGCAGGCGCTGCGTGGCGTGGCCAGCGTAGCGGGGCCCATCTGGGCGGGTCTCGCGTACCAGCACCTGGGGCCGACCGTGCCGTTCTTCGCCTGCGCCGTGATCATCGCGCTCGCGTTGCTGATGGCGAGCCGGGTGCCACGCGGCGAGCCGGTTCCGGCCGCCGAGGCGGCCTGAGCGGAGTTATTTTGGTGGACATGAACGCTCCGCTCTTGTGGCTCCTCGCCCTGTCGGGCATCGGCTCCCCCCTCCCGGCGCCCAAGCCCCGGCTCGTGGTGGTCATCACCGTCGACCAATTGCGGGCGGACTATCTCGACCGCTACCGGACGCAGCTCAGCGGCGGGTTGGCGCTGCTCCTCAAGCGAGGGGCCGTCTTTACGGACGCGTACCAGGATCACGCGATCACGGAGACGGCGCCCGGACACTCCACGATCCTCTCCGGACGCTGGCCCGCGCACACCGGCATCGTCCGCAACACGGCGGGCGTACAGGACTCGGCGGCGCCGCTCGTCGGGGTCACCGGGCCGGGGGCGTCGCCGCTCCGGTTTCGCGGGACCGCGTTCTTCGACTGGCTCAAGGCGGCCGAGCCTGGCGCTCGCGCCCTCTCGGTCTCGGGCAAGGACCGCGGGGCGATCCTGCCGATCGGCCGGGCCAAGGAGCAGGTCTATTGGTACGTCGGGGGCTATTTCACCACGAGCCGCTATTACGCCGACTCGCTCCCCGAGTGGGTCCGCGTCTTCAACGGCCGGCGGATTCCCTTCAAGGCGGCCGGTGCGACGTGGAATCTGCTCCTGCCCGCCCACTCGTACGCCGAGGCCGACAGCGAGCCGTACGAGAACGCCGGCAAGGACTTCACGTTCCCGCACCGGCTGTCCCTCGACAGCGCGCGCGCCGCGCTCGAGTACCTCGCCGTTCCGTCGATGGACTCGCTGACGCTCGCGTTCGCGCTCGAGGGTGTGCGGGCCCTCGGCCTGGGGAGCCGGGGGGCGGTCGACCTCCTCGCGGTGAGCTTGTCCACCACCGATTACGTGGGCCACACGTACGGCCCCGATTCGCGGGAGATCCACGATCAGGTGGTGCGGCTCGACCGCTCCCTCGGACTGTTCCTGCAGCAGCTGTTCGTGCGCTACGGCTCCGGGGGAGTGCTGATCGTGCTTACCTCCGACCACGGCATCACGCCGTTTCCCGAGCGGTCGCGTGCGGAAGGGCACCGAGACGCGCAGCGGGTCAACGTGGACAGCATGATCGCCACGGTGAACGCGCAGCTCGACCAGCGGGGCGGTGGCGGCGCCTGGCTCGCCTTCGAGAGCGGCATGGTGCTCCTCCTGCGCCGTGCCGAGCTCGCGGCACAGGGGGTGAACGTGGACAGCGTGGTGGCGAACGTGGCGGCGCGGCTGCGGGCCGTACCGGGGGTGGCGCGGGTCGACCGGCCCGCCGATTTGGCGACCCGTGACACCACGGTCGCGGTGGTGCGCCGCTGGGTGCACCAGGTGCCGCTCGACGCGGGCGTGGAGCTCGTCGCGACGCTCAAGCCCTACTCGATCTGGGTGTATGCCAACCTTCCCGCGATTGCGGTGCACGGCCAGCCGAGCGATATCGACGCGCACGTGCCGCTCATTCTCTGGGGCCGCGCGCTGCGCGGAGGCGTCTACACGGAGCGCGTGGCCAGCGTGGACATCGCACCGACGCTCGCCCGGCTGCTCGGTCTCTCTCCTGCCGAGCCGCTCGATGGGCGCGTGCTGACGGAAGCGATCGCACCTCAAGACTGAGGGTCTCATGGCTTCGAAGCTGAGTGCCGAGCAGCAACGCCGCGTGGAGGACATCCTGCAATTTCAGCGGACCGTGGAGCACGTCGCCAAACTCGTCGCCGAGCTCGAGGGGAACCGCGCGGCCAAGGCCACGTTCATCGACAACCTGTGCGAGACCATCGCCCGTGAGCTGTCGCAGATGCGCCAGCGCGCGCTCACGGCGAATATCGGGACGCTCGGAGACGTGGCGGGCGCGATGTCGGTGATGGCGGGGCGAGGCGGGGGGATCTTCATGAAGATTCGCGGGCTCAATGACGGGTTGACCAGCCTGCGGATGCAGCTCGACGTAACGCTGAAGCAGGCGATGACACCCGACCCGAAGCAGGCGCCAGGCGAGTCTCACTGAGCGTGGCCGCCATCCGTTGCACCAGCCTCGTCAAGCGCTACGTCGACGTCGTGGCCGTGGCCGGACTCGATTTGCGCGTCGAGGCCGGCGAATGCTTCGGCCTGCTCGGACCCAACGGCGCCGGCAAGACCACGACGATCGAGATCCTCGAGGGGCTCACGGTGCCCGATGCGGGGGAGGTCGCGGTGCTGGGGATGCGCTGGGGTGGCGGCGCCGGCGACCGCGCGCTGCGCGAGCGTCTTGGCATCCAGCTCCAGGACACCCAGCTCGCCGACAAGCTGACGGTCGAGGAGACGGTGCGGCTGTTCCGCAGCTTCTACCGCCAGTCGCACACCGTGGACGAGGTGCTGGGGTTGGTGGAGCTCGGCGAAAAGCGCACAGCGTGGGTCGGGAAGCTGTCGGGCGGCCAGAAGCAGCGGCTCGCCGTCGCGTGCGCGCTGGTGAGCCGGCCCGAGCTCTTGTTCCTCGACGAGCCGACCACCGGGCTCGACCCGCAATCACGCCGCCAGCTGTGGGAGGTGATCGGGCGGTTCCGCGCCACAGGCGGTACCGTACTCCTCACCACGCATTACATGGAAGAGGCGGAGCGACTGTGCGATCACGTGGCGATCATGGACCACGGCAAGGTGATCGCCCTGGGGACGCCGCGCGAGCTGATTGCGTCGCTCGGCGCGCAGCACGTGGTCGAGTTCGCCCTCGCGGACGGGGTGGGCCGGGGACCCACGCCGGAAGAGCTCGCGGCGCTGCCGGGGGTCCAAGCGGTACGCCCGGGCGCGGATCGGACCGCCCTCACGGTCGCGGCGGTGCACCGGGCCGTGCCGGCGTTGCTCGGGCTGCTGGAGCGCCGCGGCGCCGAGCTGTCGCTGCTCGCCACCCACAACGCCACGCTCGAGGACGTGTTCGTGTCGCTCACCGGTCGGCAGCTGCGCGATGATTGATCACCCGCTCGTCCAGCTCACGCTGGCGCGAATGCGGGAGTTCTATCGTGAGCCGGAGGCGATCTTCTGGGTGTTCGGGTTTCCGCTGGTGCTGGCGTTCGCGCTCGGCATCGCGTTCCGTAACCGCGGGCCCGGTGAGCTCAAGGTGGGCGTGCTGCGCGCGCCGGGTGACAGCGCCATCGCCAGCGCGCTCGATCGCGCGCCGGGGCTCGCCGCCGCCGTGCTCGACTCGAGCGAGGCGCGGGTCGAGCTGCGGACCGGACGCATCGCGCTGCTGGTCGTGCCCGGCACTCCGCTGGTCTACCGGTACGATTCGACGCGTACCGAGAGTCGCCTGGCGCGCCTCGAGGCGGACGCGGCGCTGCAACGGGCCCGCGGCCGGGCCGACGCCGCCCCGGTGCGGGACGAACGGATCACCGAGCCGGGCGCGCGCTACATCGACTTCCTCATTCCCGGGCTGCTCGGCATGAATCTCATGGGGAGCGGTCTCTGGGGCATCGGCTTCTCGGTCGTGCAGGCGCGCACCAAGAAGCTGCTGAAGCGGCTCATGGCGACGCCGATGCGCCGCGGGCACTACCTGCTGTCGTTCATCCTGTCACGGCTCCTGTTTCTCTTCCTCGAGATCGCCGCGCTCGTCGGCTTCGGCTGGCTGATGTTCGGTGTGGGGGTGCGGGGGTCGTACGTCGCCCTCGCGCTGATCACGGTGCTCGGCGCCCTGTCGTTCGCCGGGCTGGGCATGCTGGTCGCGAGCCGGGCGCGCACCATCGAGGCCGTGTCGGGACTGATGAACCTGGTGATGCTGCCGATGTGGATTCTCTCCGGGACGTTTTTCTCCTACGCGCGCTTCCCAGATGCGATGCAGCCATTCGTGAAGGCCCTGCCGCTCACCGCGTTGAATGACGCGCTCCGCGCCGTGATGATCGACGGGACCGGCCTGATGCGGCTCGGCGCCCCGCTCGCGATCGTCGCGGGCTGGGGCGCCGTGAGCTTCGTCATCGCCCTGCAGATCTTCCGCTGGCGCTAGCCCTACGGGGTGACCGTGATCGTCCCCGTCATTCCCTGCGCCTGGTGAAACGCGCAGTGGTACTGGTAGGTGCCCGCGGTGGTGAACGTCTGCTCGAAGGTCCCGGGCGGCGTAGTCCCCGGCGTGCAATACGGATCATTCGGCGCACAGGTCGTGGTTCCGGCCGGGGCGACGGTTCCGCTGGTCCAAACCGCCGGCGTCGCGTCGCTGGTTGACGTGTGGGAGGCTTTCCCGTTGTTGGTCCAAATCACCCTGGTGCCGACCTTGACGCTCAGAGTTGCCGGGGAGAAAGCGTAGGGGGTGAGGCCGCCGTTGTCGGTCATGCTCACGGTCGCACTGGGTGCGGAGGGTGGGGGTGGCGGGGGCGGTGGTGGGTTGGCGCCCCCATAGCTCGTGGGGCTGGAGCCGCCGCCGCAGGCCGACGCGATGATCGCCGATGCGAAGCCGACGTTAAGGCGCATGGGTCGTCTCCTGTTGGGGTCCTCGAGATACGCTACTTGCCGCTCTCTCGGATCTTGTACGGCTAGCCCGCGCTTGTCAAACACGGGTCAGTCGCCCCGCAGGAACACGACCAGCCGGCGCAGGAACCCCTGGGACTTGCGGACGGCCTGACGGAACTGCTGGGCGCTCGCATAGCGGGCCGCCGGGTCCCCCGTCATGGCCCGGCGCAGCACCTCTTCGAACTCCCGCGGCACGTCGCCCCGCGAGGCGTGCAGGGGAGGAAGGTCGTCGGTGGTCTGACGCGCGAGGATCGCCTCGGGTGTGGCCCCGTCGAACGGGGGCCGGCCGAGCAGCGCGAAGTACGCCACGGCGCCGAGTGAGTACAGGTCGGTCCGCTGGTCCACGCGTTCCCCCAGGAGCTGCTCGGGGGCGGCGAATTGGGGGGTCCCGCTGCGCGAGGTGGCGCCGCCGAAGCGATCGCCGCGCAGCGCCAGCGCCAGTCCGAAGTCCGTGATGCGCAGCCGGCCGTCGGGCTCGATCAGCATGTTCTCGGGCTTCAGGTCACGGTGGACCAGCCCCTGGGCATGCGCTTGCTCGAGCGCCGACAGGGCCTCGTCGAGCAGTCGTACGGCTCGCTCGAGGGTGACCGGTCCTTGGCGCTGCACGAGCTGCGCCAGGTTCGCGCCTGGGACGAGCTCCATGGTATACCACTGCAGGCCGGCGCGCCCCATGATGTCGTAGATACTGACGACGTTGGGGTGTCGCAGCTTCGCGGCGAGCTGCGCCTCGCGCCGGAATCGCTCGACCACCCCCAGGTCGGCGGTGAGCGAGGGGTGCAGCACCTTGATGGCGACCTCGCGCTCGAGCCCCAAGTCGCGCGCCCGGAATACCCGCCCGAAGCCGCCCGCGCCGAGTTCCTCGAGCAGCTCGTAGTCGTCGCCCAGCGCGCGGCGCAGGCGGCGCTCGAACCCCGCCTCGGCCACCTGGGGCGCCGCGGCCGGCTCGTGGAAGACGCCGGCGTCGCTCACGAAATCCTCCAGCATCTCGGTCGCCGTGAAATAGCGGTCCCCGGGCCGCGCCTGGAGGGCGCGCAGCAGCACGCGGTCCAGCACCGCGGGGACGGTGGGCCGCAGGCGCCGCGCCGGGACGAGGTTCGCGGAATCGGGATCGGGCTCCTGCCCCGTGAGAGCGTAGTAGACGATCGCCGCCACCGTGTAGACGTCGCTGGCGGGCTCCCCCGTGCCCCCGGCCCGCACCTCGGGGGCCACGAACGCTCCCCCGGCGCCGCGCTCCTCCGCCGGCACGAGGGCGAGACACCAGTCGGCGTAGCGGAGATCGGTGATCACCGGGCGGCTGGAGATCTCGACCATCAGCGTCGTCGGCACGATGCGGCGCATGATGACGCCCCGCGCATGTGCGTGCTCGACGGCGCCGAGCAGATCGCGCACCAGCCCGTGCGCAGTGGGGATGGGGCGGGGCCCTCGGCGCAGCGCGTCGGCCAGGCTCTCCCCGTCGACCCAGTTGGTCGTGCGATAGGCGAAGCCGCCGGCGACGCCGGCGGCGTAGACGTGCCGGATCGTCGGGTGGTCGAGCGCCGCGAGGGTTTCGTTCTCGCGCAAGAACCACGCGCGCCCAGGCCCGTCGGGGACGAGGTGGGCCCGCAGCGCGATGGGGCGCTTCAAGAGCCGATCCCACGCGCGATACAGTGCACGCTCGGCCGACAGCGCCACGAGGTCGTCCAGTCGGAAGACGGGCTCGAGGGCGCGGACCAGGCTGTCCAGCAGGTCGGTGGGCGGCGTCGTCTGCGTCATGCCGCGTGAATCTAAACCGGTGGCGTGCGGCGCCACGTGTCATGCGCCCGGCGGCTTCCCGCCGAGGGTATCTGGGCCCGGCCTAGCCGACCCGATCGGGGGCAGGTACGTTAGGCCGGATTCCGACCCTGGCAGCCACCCCGTGGGCTACGAACCGCTCCCCGACCGCCGCACCGACTCCGACCGCCGCCAGCTCGACGACCGCCGGGCCGGTGTCGACCGCCGCTTCGGACCGGAACGCCGGCGGGCCAGCGTGGTCGTGGACGTCGAGCGCCGCGCCGCCACCAACCGGCGCGCCGGAGTGGAGCGCCGCCGCGCGGTGCGCCGGTCGGGGGCCCAGCGTCGCGTGCTCCCCGACCGGCGCAGGAGCGCGCAGCCCGCGCGGCTGGGCTGACGGCGCACGGCCGGCCGCGTTGACGCGGGCGGGACGCCTCTCTACTATCGCCCGGTGGCGTACCTCAAGCTGATCGAGCTCGGGACCCGCAGCGCGACCGAGGTTCGCGGAGACGTCGCCCGGTTGGGCCGGAGCCCCGATTGCACCGTCGTCCTGGCGGGGGCGCACGTCGAGGTGGTGTCGGCGTTGCACGCCGAGCTGCGTCACGGGCCTACCGGCTGGCAGCTCAAGGATCTCGGGAGCCGCAACGGCACCTTCCTGAACGGACATCGCCTCGAGGGTGATGCGCGGCTCAAGGCCGGGGACGTGATCGGCCTCGGGGAGAGCGGGCCGCGATTTTCGGTCGCCGCCGTGGCCGATGTCCTCGAGGCCACCGTTCCCGAGCGGCCGGGGCTCGGGGCGTCGCCTCCGGAGCGCCACACCCCGCCGGAAGCGCGTGCCTACGGCGTGACATTGCTTGCGGCTCTGACAGGCCGTCGCTACGAGGCGCGCGGCGTCCGCATTCGCCTGGGGCGGGGGCGCGAGTGCGAAGTCCAGCCCGTCGGCCCTACCGATACGATCGTGTCGCGCGTCCACGCCGAGCTGACCGTTGGTTCCACGGGCGGCCTCGTGATCCGCGACGTGGGGAGCACCAACGGCACGTTCGTCAACGACGAGCCCGTTATCGAACCCGTCCCGATCCGCCTGGGCGATCGGATCATGCTGGGGAAGGGAGGCCCGGTGCTGATCGTCGAAGGGATCGGCACGGCGCCCCAGCTGCCCGGGGCTCCCCGGCGATCGCATGTGGGTCCAAAGACACTCCGCGCCATGATCGGCGCAGCCATCGCGAAGGCGAAGCGCCGACTGGCGGCCTGGGTGGCGCTGCTGGTTCTGTTTTTCGGGGCCGGCGTGTATGGCGTGTACTGGCTGGTTTCCGGAGAAGTCCAGGAGACGGAACGGGAGCGGCGGACAGCCGGCGATTCCACCAGGGCGGAGACCGAGCGACTGCGCCAGGAGCTCGCCGCCGCGCGGGTCGCGGCGGCGCCGGCGGCGCTGGTGGAGAGCCTGCGGGTGAAGCTTCAGGCAGCGGAGGCCAGCACCGCCGATCTGCGGGCGACACTGGCCCGCGCGCAGGCGGCGCTCTCGTCGCAGCTCGCGGCCGGCGAGGAGCGCCGGCTCGCCGCACAGGCCGAGGTGCAGCGGCTGCGGGACGAGCTCGCCGCCACCGAGCGGCGGGCGCCGTCGCCGGCCACGATCGACAGCCTGCGACGGGCGGTCACGGCGGCCGAGCAGCAGACCCAAGGTCTCGACGCAAAGCTGCGCGCCATCCGCGGCAGCGACTTCGCGACCATCGCGCAGCAGAGTCAGGGGGCCGTGGGCCTCGTCACCGTGAGCTTCGGCCACGACTACTACAGCGGCACCGCGTTCGCAATCACGGGCGACGGGTACCTGCTCACGAACTGGCACGTGGTCACTGACTCGCAACGCCCGCGGGCCGACACGATCTGGGTGACGATGGCGGACCAGGCCCAGGCTCGACTGGCTGATGTCGTCGCCACGTCGCAGCAGCGCGATATCGCGGTGCTCAAGGTGCGCGGCTACCAGGGGCCCTACCTGAGCGCCGTGGACTGGACCGGCACCCGGGCGCGCCAGGGCGAGCCCGCGGCGCTGATCGGCTATCCGGCGGGCTCCGGCTTTGCGCGTCTCCGTTCGGCGGTGGTCCGGACTTCGATGACGGCGGGGATCATTTCGCGGGCGACGGAGGACGTGATTCAATTCGACGGAATGACGATCGGCGGCTCATCGGGAAGTCCGCTCTTCAACGCCAACGGAGCGGTGATCGCAATTCACCGGGCTGGGCTACCCCAGGCCCCGGGGTTCGCGCTGTCCGTCCCGATCAAGCATGTCGTTCCACTGCTGCCGACCGAGCTGAAGCAACGGCTCGGGTTGCGTTAGTTCTTTAGATAGTCGATCTGGACTACAACCTCGCCCGGCGTCTGTACGTCCTGCACCACCTGCACCTGCGCCACTGTCGTGACATCACTTACCACCGGCTGGCCGGTCGTCGCGAACCCGATGAGAGCTTGCTGAGCGGCCTGGAGCCCGGCGAAACCACTCTGCGTCTGTACCACCGTAGCCGTGACTTGCAAAGTGCCACGTGACTGGCTGCTCGCGGCTTTGGGCGCCGCCAAACCGACTCCGGCGACCAGGGCAGTCAGTAGGGCGACCTTCAGAATGGTGAATCGGCTGCGGTGCGGCATGTCCGGCTCCTCGGTGGTCAGGGTTCGGCTTTCGACCACGCGTTAAAGCAGGGTGTGTGCCTGATCGGCCTGTCAACTAACATATTGTTATAACAGCACTTACTGGCACTGATGTGGCTGCCCCGTGCCGGCCCGAGTGTCTGATTACTTGACGGTCTCCAGCCATTGCGCTTCCAAACACCGTCCCTACATTGGCCTTCCTTCGGGCCATCTGTCTGTATGGAAACTCGACAGTCGGCCAAAAACCATGCGGTGGGCATAGCTCTTGCCCTCTGGTGTTGCGGTAACGCAACACGACACTGTGCCTCCATAGGGAGAGGGAAGCCAAATGTATACAGCTACGAAGGTTGCCGTCCTGGTCCTGGCTCTGGTGGCGGCAGGCGCCGTTACCGGGCAGGCCCAGAACAACGCGACCGTGAACGTGACGGCGGCAGTGCAGCAGCCAGTAGTCGTCCTGAAGACCAATGACCTTGACTTCGGGCTCGTCTTTCCTGGCGTCAACAAGCCGGTCACGCTTGGAAGTGCCAGTGCCGGCCGCTTCTCGGTCACCGGCGCAGCGGGTGCTGGCGTGAACCTCTCGTTCGCGGTCCCCACGAACCTGACGTCCGGGCTGAACCAGCTCCCAGTCACCTGGGACGCCAGCTGGAACCAGAGCAATGCGGCGGGTGGTAACAATTTCGCGCCGTCCGCGGCGTTGACGCCCGCCACGCTGAGTGGGACGGGTGCCCTGTTCGTGTTCGTCGGCGGTACCGTAGCGCCGACCGTGACGCAGGTGGCCGGTAGCTACACCGGCACGGTCACGATGACGGTGACCTACTGACCGTCCGGATTCTGGGGGTCGAGTTGTGACGCGCCGGCAGGGGTGTGATGTGAACCCTCTGCCGGCGCGGTTACTAACGGCACCGGGACTCGAGGCCATGCGCACCTCTCTGACGATCTGCTGGCTCGTTATGGCGTTGGCCGTGCCCGTCGTCGCGCAGCAGACGAGTGTGACCGGGGTCCGCCCGCTCGTGTTCGGCACCGTGTTTCCCGGCGTGCCGAGCTCCGTATTACGGACCGATCCTTTGAACAGCGGGCAGTTCGATTTGAAAGCACATCCCGGGGGCACGGCATCGCTCACGTTCCTCCTCCCGGCTGTCATGACGGGACCGGCGGGCGCGACGCTGCCGCTCGTGTTCGGCGGCAATGACGCAGGCTTTTCGGCATCGCAGTCGATCGGCAGCCAGGTGGCCTTCGATCCTCGCACGTCGTATCTGGCGACGTTCGTCGGCAACCGAGCCTCCGTGTTCCTGGGCGGCACCGCGAACCCGAGCGCGGGTCAGCGCGCCGGCAACTATACCGGGACCATCACCCTCACCGTGGTGTTCTTCTGATGCCCCGCGCGCCGCTCGTCTCGCTCATACTGGCGCTCCGCGCCGCAGTGCCGCTCGCCGGTCAGGGGGTGCTCGTCGCGCCGCACGCGATCTACATCGATCACGCCCGCCGCAGCGGCACCGTGACGCTCTACAACCCCAACCCCGACCCGGCCGAGATCACGATCTGGACCGCGTTCGGCTATCCCGTGTCCGATTCGCTGGGCCGGTTCGCCCTGCGGACCGTGGACCAACCCGACTCGACGCTACCGTCTGCGGCGGCCTGGGTCCAGGCCTTCCCACGCCGTCTCACGATCGCGCCGCTCCAGCGGCAGACCGTGCGGCTGCTGGCGACTCCGCCCGCTGGACTCCCCGACGGCGAGTACTGGGCGCGGCTGATCATCTCGGCGCGTGGCGGCAAGGTTCCCGTCGCGGGCGTGGCCGAAACGACCGCCGTACGCGTGCAGCTCAACCTCGTGGTGAATACGAACATCGGGCTGGCGTACCGTAAAGGACCGCTCGCGACCGGAGTCACGCTCTCGAAGCTGCGCGCGCGGCTGGTCCGCGACTCGGTGGCCGTGTGGAGCCGCTTGCAGCGGCGGGAAACCGCCGCGTATGTCGGCACGGTCCGCGCCGCGTTGGTGGATTCGACCGGCAAAGTGCGGAGCACGCTGAGCGCCCCGATCGCCGTGTACTTCGTGATGGAGCCGCGCTACGCCCTGTCCGTCGCCGGCCTCGCTCCCGGTTCCTACTGGCTGCGCTACGAGCTCGTGACCGACCGTGAGGATCTGGACCCGGCGGTGGTGCTCAAGGCCCCCGCCGTGCGCGACTCGATTCTGGTCCGCCTGCCGTGAGATGCTGGGTCGGAGCCATTGCGCTGCTGGTAGCGCTCTCGGGCATCGGCCGACGCGGGGCCGCCCAGGGAGCGGCCGCCTTCCGGGCGGACGGCGTGGCGCCGGACTCGGAGCCGGAAGCCGTGTTGGTGGAGCTGCAGATCGGCCGCCTCGCCAGTCGCACCGTCTCGGCGTATCGCGTCGGCGGCGAGGCGCTGGTGCCCGTGACCGCTCTGCTCCAGCTGGGCGAGGCTGGGTACCGGCTCTCGCTCGACGGCCGGCTCGAAGCGACGCTGAACCCCGGCGGCCTGGGTCTGCTCATCGACGTGCACGACGACACCATGAGCCTCGGCGGGCGACGCGTGCCGATCGAGCCTGTCTATCGTGTGTTCAAGGACAACGAGCTGTACATCGGAGCGGCCCGTCTGGGTGCGCTGTTCGACTCCCAGATCGTCGTGGACTGGGCGGAGCTTACCGTCACGTTCATGGAGGCAGACAAGCTGCCGCTCGGCACGCGGCTCCGGCGCGAGACGGCGCGGGAGGCGTTCCTGCAGCGGGCGCGCGGCTTGCAACCCGAGCGCGCGTTCGGGCTCGAGCGGCCGCGTTGGGACGGGCTGGTGCTCGACTACTCCTTTCTCGCGGCGGGCGAACAGCCGCTCGGCGGCGGCGCCTACTCGGCTGCGCTCGGGGCGGATGCGTTCGGCGGCTCGCTCGAGCTCGGCGTCCAGAGCGTCGGGCCCACCGGTGCGGGCCACGCACAAGGCGCGGCGTCGTGGACCGGCGTGTGGCGCGACGAGCGGTGGCTCAAGCAGCTGCGACTGGGTGACGGATTCACGACCGGTCCTCGCCTGCGATCCGAGCGAGGTCTGTTCGTGACCAACGCGCCGTACCTGCGGCCCTCGCTGCTGGGCGCGGTGCGCTACGACGGCCAGCTCGATCCCGGCTGGACGATCGAAGCGTACCGGAGCGGCGATCTGGTCGCTCTCGACTCGGCCGACTCCCGGGGCCGGTTCGCGGTCGCGCTGCCGCTGCGCTACGGCCAGAACCCCCTGGACTTCGTGGCGTACGGACCGCTGGGCGAGATCCGGCAGTTCAACACCACGTACCACGTGCTGAGCGAGCTCTTGCCGGCGCGCCAATTCGAGTACGGGCTCTCGGCCGGGCAGTGCACGACGCCGACCTGCCGCGCGACCGGTAACCTCGATCTCCATTATGGCGTCACCGACCGCTGGACGGTGCGGGCGGGCGTGGAGCAGTTCTGGCGCGACGGCGTCCCGAACCGCACGCATCCCTACGTGTCGACGGTCCTGAACCCGAGCAACGCCTGGGCGGTGAGCCTCGAAGCCGTGGGCGGCGCCTCGGCGGCCGCCGGCGTACAGTTCGAGCCCTCGCTCAACCTGCGGCTCGCCGCGGGCTACACGGCGTACGCGCGCGACGCCGCCCCGGTGCTCTTCGGGGGCGGGCTGCAGTCCACCTGGCTCGTGAGCGGCTTCGTACGGCCGATCCCGACGTCCGGCTTCTTCTTCCTCAACGGCATGGTCGTCGGGAGCCGCACGACCAGCGGCGCCGTCACGACCGCGCGGTTCGACGCGTCGGTCCAGGCCGCGGATGTGCGGGTGGCGCCGTTCGTGCGGCTGCAGCGCGACGCGCCTGCCGATGGCGTCGCTGCGATCCGTCCCTTCGCGGGGCTCGACGTCTTCGCGCTCCCGCGACCGGCGCTCGGCCGCCTGCTCGGGTCGGTGTGGCTGCGCGCGCACGTCGAGCAGCAACTGGACGGCGCGCTCCAGGCCGCCCAGTTGTTCGCCGCCCGATCCCTGTGGTCCGGCGTGCGGCTGGAGGTCGGCGTCGGCCGACTGCAGGGCACGCCCGGCGCGACCTTCACGCTGTCGCTGTCGAGCTACCTTCCGGCGGTACGCACCCTGACTCTGGTGAGCGCGCCGACGGTCGGGGGGGCACCCACCGCCTCGCAGTTCGTGCAGGGGTCGGTCCTGTGGAACCGATCGGACGGGCGCCTGACCTACGCGCCCGGTCCCTCGCTCGAGCGCGCGGGGCTCACGGGGCGTGTGTTCCGCGATGAGAACGGCAACGGCCGCTGGGATCCGGGGGAGACGATTGTGCCGGGCGTGCGCGTCTTCGTGGGCACGAATAACGCGTCCTCAGATTCGAGCGGCTGGTTCCGCGTGTGGGATCTGGTGCCGTTCGAGCCGGTGCTGGTGACCGTCGACTCGCTCTCGATCGACTCGCCGTTGCTCGTGCCGGAGTTCGGCGCCACGAGCGTCGAGCCGGGGCCCAATCGCTTTCGCACGTTGGATATCCCGCTCGTGCGGGCGGGGGTCATCGAGGGGCGCGTGCGGCGGGCGACGCCGCCGGGGCCTCTGGGATTGGGCGGCATCTCCCTCGTCTTGACCGATCGGCGCACGGGCGAGCGACGCCGCTTCACCACGTTTTCCGATGGCGATTTCTATGTGCTGGGCGTCAAGCCGGGCGTGTACGATCTGACGGTGGACGCCGGCGTGCTCGCGGCGCTGGGCGCCTCGGCCCAGCCCGTGCATGTCACCCTCGCTCCGACGGGGCCGGGCGGCGAGCTCGGCGTCTCGGGACTCGAGCTGCTGCTCACGCCGAAGCCATAGGGCGCCGCCGCGCGGCGTCGGCCGCGACCTGGCGGATCACCCGCTCGAGCTCCGCGAAGTCGAACGGCTTCGTCACCGTCGGGCGCCCGGCTTCCTTGATCAGCGCCGCCGTTTCCGGTGCGAACGTATCGCCCGTGCTGAAGATCAGTCGCGCGACGAGCGCCGGGCGCTCGCGTCCCAGGCGCTCCAGGAACTCGCGCCCGCTCATGCCGGGCATCCGGACGTCCGAGATGATGACGTCGAAATCGCGCTCCCGGAGCGCCCGCAATGCGTCGCCGCCGTCGGCGACTCCCTCACCCTGGATGCCGCGGCGGCCGAGGAACTTGAGCAGCGCGTTGCGCAGCGCGGTCTCGTCGTCGACGATCAGTACCGTGACGGTGCCCGTGGCCGGGGGCGCCGGCGCGGGCGCCTCGGGGAGCGGGCGGCCTTCCCGGCGCGGGTCGCGCGGCAGGGCGACCACGAACGTCGCGCCGCGCCCCGGAGGGGAGTCGACCGAGATGCGACCGCCGTGCTCGCGCGCGATGCCGTAGCAGATCGACAGACCGAGTCCCGTCCCGACGCCCTCCGGCTTGGTGGTGAAGAACGGGTCGAAGATCTTGGCCCTGATTTCGGGCGCGATTCCCGGGCCCGAGTCGGCGACCTCGAGTCGCACTTCGTCCTCGCTCGCCACCGTCCGCACGACGATCGTCCGCGCCGTCTCCACCGAGACCAGCGCCTGCTCGGCGTTGATGAGCAGGTTGAGGAGCATCTGCTGCAGCTCGGAGGGATCTGCCCAGAACTTGGGCTCCGCGGGTGAGAGCTCGAGCGACACCGCGATGTTGAGAGTCGTGAGGTGATACGAGCGGAGGGCGAAGGTGCGACGCACGATGTCGTTCAGGTCCACGAGCGTCCGCTGTGAGCCTCCCGCTCGGGCGAACGCCAGCAGGTTCGCCGTGATGCGGCCGATGCGGGACGCCTCGTCGTAAATCATCTGCAGCATCTCGCGCTGCTCGGGCTTCACCACGTCGAGCAGCAAGGTTTGCGCGAATCCCGAGATGATCGCCGCCGGGTTGTTGATCTCGTGTGCCACGCCGCTGACGAGCTGGCCCATGGCGCTGAGCTTCTCGGCCTGCTGCAGCTGGTGCTCGGTGTGCTTCTGATCGGTGATGTCCCGGGCGAGGGCGAGCACCCGCGTGACCTCTCCGCGCTCGCGCACCGGTGCGTACAGCATGGCGCAGAGGTTCTTGGAGTTGTCCTCCCGTCGGCCCGGCACTTCGAACCGCTGCACCTCTCCGCGGAACGCCGCTGAGAGCCGCTCCCGGACGGTCGCCGCGGCATCGGGCTCGAGCGACGCGAACACGTTGCGGCCCGTCCCCGCGTCCGGGGACGCGGCCAGCAGCCGTTTGGCGGATTCGTTGAGATCGATCACGCGGCCGTCACGATCCAGCACCGCGATCGCGTCCGGTACCGCGTCCATCACCAGTCGCAAACGGCGCTCAGCGTCGGCCGTGGCGGTGAGGGAGTCGACCAGGGACCGAGTCTGGGTGGCGACCTCGTTCTCCAGCACCTTGGCGTAACGGCGATCGGCGCGGCTCGACGCGAGAAAGCGGGCGGCGCCGGCTGCCACGCCGGCCGCGACCAGCGCGGCCGCCGCCCAGCTGTAGCCGTGGGATTCGAGCAGGTAGGCGCCGCCGATCACCGCCACAACGGACAGGGCGGCGGCGAGCCAGAGGCGGGCAGTTGCGGTCGGGGGAGCCACGGGCAGCCTCATGGGCTAACCTAAGCGCCCGCCTCACGGGTGGCGAGGGTTGGTTATGTTTTTGCCTCTCCATGAGCCACCTGGGCTGGATCGACGCGCCGCGCGCCTCGTTGGCGCAGTGGGATGAGCTGACGCGCTTCGCCGCCCGAGTGCGACGCGAGGGACTCACGCACGTCGTCGTGTGCGGGATGGGTGGCTCGAGTCTCGCGCCCCAGGTGCTGGCGGCGAGCTTCGGCGCGGCTTCCCTCACCGCCCTCGACAGCACCGATCCGGCGGCCGTGCTCGCGATCGAGCGCGCCGGGATCGGGCACACCGTCTTCGTCATCAGCAGCAAGTCGGGGACGACCGTCGAGACGCTCGCCTTCTACCATTACTTCGCCGCCCGGGCGCGACCGGAGCAGTTCGTCGCGATCACCGAGCCCGGCACGGCGCTCGAGACACTGGCCCGCGAACGGGGGTTCCGGGGCGTGTTCCCGCACCCGGTGGACGTGGGCGGCCGCTACGCGGCGCTCACCGTCGTCGGGATGCTTCCCGCGGCCCTGATCGGCGTGGATGGGCGGGCGCTGCTCGAGCGGGCACAGGCCGTACACCGCGATCGCGCCGGGGCAATGGGCGCGCGGCTCGCGGCGGCGGCGCAGGCGGGGCGCGACAAGCTCGTCCTGCGGCCGCCTCCCCGCGTCGCGCGGCTCGCGGACTGGATCGAGCAGCTCGTGGCCGAGAGCACGGGCAAGAACGGCCGCGGTGTGGTGCCCGTCGTCGACGACCCCGTGAGCGAGCGCCGACCTGATGCGGAGGTGTTCGCCGAATTCTCGAGCGACCCGCTCGACTTGGGCGCTGAATTCCTGCAGTGGCAGTACGCAACGCGGGAGCTGTGTGAGCGGCTCGGCGTCGACGCATTCGATCAGCCCGACGTCGAAGAGGCCAAGCGGCTGGCGCGGGCCGAGCTGGCGGGGGGAGACGCCGGCCCTGCAGGGGCGCAGCATGCTGCGCCCCTACCCACCGTGACTCCTGAGGTCCTGCGCCGGAGTGCCCGCCCGGGCGACTACCTCGCGATCCTTGCCTACTTACCGCCCACTGCCGACGTCACGGCCAAGCTCCAGGCGGTCCGCGCGGCCTGGGGGCGCGCCCTCGGCTGCGCCACGACCCTCGGGTTCGGCCCCCGCTACCTCCATTCCACCGGACAGCTCCACAAGGGCGGCCCCAACACCGGCCTGTTTCTCGTGCTCACGGTCGACGATGCCGCAGACGCCGCCGTGCCCGAGCTGGGCATCACGTTCGGGCGGTTGAAGCGCGCCCAGGCGCGGGGCGACATCCGGGCGTTGCTGGCGCGGGGCCGGCGAGTCGCGCACGTGCACCTGAGACGTGTGGAGGACGTGAGCCGTTTAGTCGCCGAGGTATCAGCGCCCTCCCGATGACTTGAGCGGGTCAGGGAGTTTGGCCCACTGTGCAGGCGCGAGCACGCTCCGGGCGCGCTCGAGCGCCCGGTGGATATTCGCGCGTTCCGCGGCCACCTTCGGCTCCAGCCGAGCGCGCACCTCCGCGGGTGGCAGGCGATCGCTCAGCCTCTGCGCCTCTGTCTGCAGGGAGTCCGACGCGGCGCGGTTCTCGATGTCCAGCGAATCGGAGATAACCTGCAGCAGAGCAACCTGCTCGGCGGAGAGGTGCAGCGAGTCCCGTAGGCCCAGGATCGCAGCGACGGGGTTAGTGAAAGTCGGTGCTGCGTCGGAGGCGACCTCGGGCGCCGGGACGCTGTCGGGGCCCTGCGTCGTGACCCCCCGGCGGGCGGCGCGCAGGCGCTCGCGTGTCCGGCCGGGGCCGAGGGCCACGTGCGCTTGGAAAGCGATCTGGAATGGCACGGAAACACCGCCGGTGGCGCTGACGGTCGTGCCGAACCGGCCGTTGACGGTGTACAGGTAGCGAGCCGTGGCTGGGTCGAAGCCGTGCACGTTCAAGAGGACGGGGTCGGGTGTGGTGGAGTATCCCCAGCCATGCAGGTTGGCAGCGCCGTGCAGCCACTCGTCCAAGCCGCCAAGCAGATTGAAGGTAAGCAGCGAGACAGTAAGCCGCCGGTCCGCGCCGAACCACGCCGGCCGCCAGTTGAGTTGCAGGTCGAACGTTGGCTGCCACGGACCGGTGCACGAGTTGCGGGTAGCGATGCGCCCGAGCTGATGCTCGAGGCAGCGGCGCGCCCGGGAAGGCGCCGCGCCCAAGAGTGTGCGCATGCTACGGGCGACCGCGGTGTCCGGGGTCGTCGCGGGGTCCAAAATGAACGCGCGGTCGTTGCGCGCGCCGTCGCCATTGATATCGCTTCCGACGAGCGGGGTATACGGTGCCCCCGATGTGAGGTGCCCGATAGCGCTGAGCTCGAGGCCCCGGGTGATGGGGTAGGTAACGGTGCCGAGGAACGAGTGCCGACGCTCGAGGTCGCTGGTCGCCCACTCGGGCACGTTGGGATCGGCCGCCGTGGTAGGCGCCGCGAACGCGCGCGTAACGGAGCAGCACGAGTAAGAGGACTGGTCACGGGCGCGCGTCAGTGCGTACGACAGCCGGACCACCGCGCCGGCGTGGGTCACTCCGATGAACCCCAGGATGAGCTGCTTCGTGTCCGACTGGAGCTCTGAGCCCATGGCGAGCACCTGGCCGAACGCGGGATGGAGCCGCGACGCTGCATCGCTGAGCGCCCCCATCGTCGGCACGATCGAGTCAATGGGCACGTAGACCGGGCGGCGGGCTTCATCTGGCAGAGTGAAACGCGGCGTCGAGACCAACGGCGGAGCCACCCGAGCGATCCCCGCCAGGCGCGCGGCGCGGCGAAGTTGGGTTCGAACACTGTCGCATCGGGCTGCGGCGTGATCGCCACCGCACTCGTGCTGTCCAGGCATTGGGTCGGGATTGTGGCCGGATCTCGCGCATATTGCGACCACGCCGGGGTCGGGACCGCCGAACCCACGCAGACCAGCCCCGTTTGAGCGGTCGCCAGACCGGGCGCTCCGAGGGCCGCGCTGTACAGGAACGTCGGCGTGAGGCCCCGGAAGTCACCGACCCCGCCCCGGAGGAAGTCGGTGTGCGTGCGCCCGGGCTCCGTTCCGATGGTCCACGTGAAGCCGAGCCGTGGTGAGACGTGGAACTCCGTCGGGATCCGGTCGGTCCGGACCGCGAACAGCGAATCGACGGCGCGGTTGTACCCCGGAGCACCGCTGAAGCGCGCGTGCTCGAGCCGCAGGCCGTAGGTGAGCTGCAATCCAGTGCTCAGACGCCACGTGTCACCGGCGTAGAGCGCGCTGTTCCACGCCGTGCCTGCCCGTGCGAGCGGTGCGAGAGTACGCAAGAACACGGAGGCGCTGTCGGCGGCCAGCGCGGCGAGCGAGGGGAACACGAACGTCCCGAACTGGTTGGCGTTCTGATTCTCTGCGACCCGCGTGCCGTTGAGGAAGGCGCCGAGCTTCACCCGGTGCGCCGTGCCGCCCGGCAACCACGACAGCTCCTCGGCGGCCTCGACGCTGCGATTGTCCGTGCGCAACGGGAGGCCATCGTTGCCCCCAAACGCCAGGGTTTGGACCCCCTGCGCACCGCCGGGAAGATCGGAGGTGACCACCACGAGCGCCGCCGGGATCGCAAGGTAGGGTCGCATGTCCCGCCGTGTGGCCGAGAGGTAGCCGCGCAGCTCGTTGATGACGTTTCCGCCGAAGTACGAGGTCAGCGAGGCCATCACGCCACCGGCGTGTTCGGAGCGCGTCCCCCCCGTCGCGGGCAAAGCCAGTGTGCTGACGCGAGTGGGTTCCTGGGAGTCCCAGCGGCCATCGAGCCGGAGCGTGAGTGTGTGAGCATCCGACACACGCCAGTCGAGGCGGAGCAGGGCGAGAGTGTTGTCGCCGCTCCGGTCTTGCGAGAGACCGGCGATCGTCAGTGGCGCGCCGCTCGAGCGCGCCAGATTGAGGAACCGCGCGGCGGAGTCAGGGCTCACGCCGAGTTGTAGCAACGTGGCGGCGTCGGCGCTGGTGAGTGACGGAAGCGCCTGGCCGCGCCAGCGTCCCTGCAGGGCGCCAAAAATGAAGAGCTTGTTGCGAATGATCGGCCCGCCCATCCCCCCGCTGAGCACCTGTTGCGTGGAGCCTTGGCCGAAGGGCGATGACGTGGCCTCACCCCACGCGACGTCGCGATCGCGCACGGTATAGGTGTAGGACCCCTGTGGCACGTTCGTGCCGCCGCGCGTGGTGGATGCGACCACGCCGCCGGAAAACTGGCCGCGCGCCACGTCGTAGCTGCTCGTGACGACGCGCGTGGATCGGACGGCATCTTGCGGCACGCTCCCCGTGCCGAAGGACGCGCCGTCGAGGGTCACGCTATTGGCGGTGGGCCGCTGGCCGGCGACGGAGAACGCCGTCGCCGTTGAGTCGTTAGCACCGATGCCGACCACGCCGGGCGTGAGCGTCGCCACGGCGTTCAGATCGGACGGGTCAACCGGCAGACGGACCAGCTGGTCCGGGCTGAGGCTGCGCTCGGTGGCCCCCGGCCCCGCGCGCTCCGAGGGGCGGGAGCGTGCAGTGACGGTGATCGGCTCGAGGGAAACGGCGTTGAGGCCCATCTGGACGTTGGCCACCAGGCGGTCCTCGTCGGCCTGCCGAGCCACGGTGACCCGGACGGGTGCCATGCCGATGAATCGCACGACGACCTCATACTGTCCCCCGCCATCGGGGAAGACGATCGTGAAGCGCCCGCGCGCGTCGGTCGTGCGCTGGCGCGACACCTGGGTCTCGAGCGAGATGGCCTCGACGTTGGCACCGGCCAGGGGCTGGCTGTCGGGCCCCGTGACCCTGCCGACGATGATGTCGGTCGTCGTGCCGACTTGCGCGACCAGGGGACGAAGCCACGCCCCCGCGAGCAGCGCGACGAGCCACAACAGGCGGCCGGGTCGGGGAGTCATGACCGTACCTCGCGTTCAAGGACTTTGATCGCATCGCTCGGGGGATGCGGTGTGGGGGGGCTCAACGTGACGTTCAAAACGGTCTCCAGGACGCGCCTCGAATCGAAGTGTGTTTCAGCGAGACCCCGCGCCGCGTGGCAGTGGCGCTCGTAGTCGCGATTGACCTGCTCGAGTGCGGCGGCCGCTTCGTCGAGCGAGGTGAAGCGGAACATGCCTGCGCCGTTCGGGAGATAGGAGCTCGGGCCGGTGTGCTGCACGACGACCGGCTTGCCGCTCGCCAGGTAGCAGAGCGTGCGGTCGCTCACCCAGGCGTTGTGGAACTGCATGCAGGACGCTTTGGCGCAGCTGAACTCGCCGCGCGAGCGCTGCACGTACGAGCGGTAGGCGTCGGGGCTGCCGGCCACTTCGGTCGAGTGGCGCACCCGCCAGCCGTTTCCCGTGAGACGCGTCAGGTCGGCAGCATCGCGATCGTCAGTGTAGAGCGCCAGCTCGAGCGGCTGGCGCGTGTGCCGCGGCAGCTCCGCGAACTCGAGGAACGCGACCCGCTTCGTGTTCTCGCGCAGCACGGTCTGGCCGTTTTCCGTCACCTTGAGCCAATCGGTGGTGGACCAACTCGACACGGTCGTGAACGCCTCAGCGTGGGGATCGTACGTGAAGGGCCAGAGGTCGAGGCAGACGGGAGGCCGGATGCGGTGCCACTGCAGGCCGCAGTCGGAGAAGCGGGCCGACGGCGTCCCCACGGTTTCGCCGGTGGTCAGGTAGCAGTCGTGGGGCGCCACGGTGAGTTGACCCGTGCTGATCCAGAACTGCAGCAGCCCCGGGTCGATGTCGACGAGCGCCGTGCGCCGGGCGCAGCCGAGCACGCGGGCGTCGATGGCGTAGTGGAAGTTCAGCAACAGGTCGGCCCGCTTCAGCACGCGTTCCACGTCGGGCCACTCGCAGCCCACCAACCGGAAATCGTTGCCGGCCTTCGCATAGAGCAGCGTCTTCCCTTCGAGCCCGAACCGCTTCATCCGCTCGAAGAAGGGCGCCAGCAGCGCCGCCTCTTGGGCCGAGTCGCCGGAGGCCGGCGGGCGGAACTGCTCCAGCCAATACACGTC
>QHUM01000017.1 GCA_003222135.1 Gemmatimonadota bacterium
CCTTCGCCCGCAACTCCGGGAACTTCACCCACGGCTTCTTCGGTGAGGGCGGCCGGGTGACGGCAAACTTCGCTCGGGTCATGTCCTATCGCACGACGGGTCGACTGTTCCACGGCGCCAGCACGTTTGTGTCGTGCTCGACCAGCGGCGCCCTTGGTACCATCCGTGACTCCGGCCAGGTTGACGTGGATTTCGGGATGTCGCCCGCGGTCGCCGTCAACGACTTCATCAGCAACACGGCGACCAAGATCCGCTCGATCGCGACCAACTTCAACGGTCTGACCAACGCGGCTCGCGCCGACTCGGTCTACTATCTAGACGAAGGGCTGCGGCTCAAAGGCACCTCGCCCGACTCCGGGCTCGCGACCGGGATGGACATGAACTACAACCACAGCTTCGCGCCGTCGGGCTCCTGCCCGCCCACGACGCCAGCGTGCGGCGGCTCGGGGAGTCCGAACGACCGCTTGCTGTTCGTGGCGCGGTTCGACGCCAACATCGACGTGTTCGACACGTACTTCGGCTTCCAGGTCGGCACGATCTCGATCCGCGACCCGATCATCGGGCCGCTGCGGGTGGCCAAGGACGCGTCCGGCAACCAGTTGCTGTTCGGCATCACGGCGCGCGGTCTGGTGATGGTGAGCCTGCCGGCCTTCACGAACCCGCTCCCGTCGCCGCCGGTGCGGTAAGGCAATGCAGCGGTGGGCGCGACCGCGGCGGATACGAGAGCCCGACCTCGAGTCGGGCTCGCGTGTTATTATGGAAGGCTCGAGGGCACGGTGACATTTCGGTTCACGACGGCAGGCGAATCGCACGGCCGCGGCCTGGTGGGGATCCTCGAGGGGATGCCCGCCGGGCTGCCCGTGTCCGCCGAGCGCGTGAACGTCGAGCTGAAGCGGCGCATGGGCGGCTACGGCCGCGGCGCCCGGATGAAGATCGAATCGGACCAGATCGAGTGGCTCGCCGGCGTGCGGGCGGGAGAGACGCTCGGCTCGCCCATCGCGATGCTGGTGTGGAACCGCGATTGGGAGCACTGGCAGGACGTGATGGCGCCGGAAGCGGACGCCTCTGCCGGGGGCGGGGGGGGCGCCGAGCGGCGGCGCCAGGTCACCCGGCCCCGGCCCGGGCACGCCGACCTGGCCGGCAGCCTGAAGTACGATCGTCAGGACGCGCGCGACATCCTCGAGCGGGCGAGTGCGCGGGAGACCGTGGCGCGGGTCGCCTGCGGCGCCGTCTGCAAGCTGCTGCTGGAGCAATTCGGGATCGAGGTCGGCTCGCACGTGGTCGAATTGGGCGGCGTAGGGGCACGGCATGCCGTGCCCCTACCCTCGCCCGTGAACGCCGCCGCCGACGCGAGCCCCGTGCGCTGTCTCGATCCCGAGGCCGAACGGGAGATGATCGCGCGGATCGACGCCGCCAAGGCGGCCGGCGACACGCTGGGCGGTGTGGTGGAGGTGGTCGCGCTGGGCGCGCCGGTGGGCCTAGGCTCGCACGTGTCCTGGGACCGGAAGCTCGACGGGCGGCTGGCGCAGGCGCTGATGTCGATCCCCGCCGTGAAGGGCGTCGAGCTGGGGCTCGGCTTCGAGGCGGCGCGCCGCAAGGGCTCGGAGGTGCACGACGAGATTCTGCCCGGGCTGGCGCGCGCCACCAACCGGGCGGGAGGCACGGAGGGCGGCATGACCACCGGCGAGCCGCTGGTGCTGCGCGTGGCGATGAAGCCGATCTCGACATTGATGGCGCCGCTCAAGACGGTGGACCTGAAGACCGGAGCGGCCGCCCAGGCGCAGTCCGAGCGCTCGGATGTCACCGCGGTGCCGGCGATGGGGGTCATCGCCGAAGCGATGGTCGCGCTCGTGCTGGCGCGGGCGCTGCTCGAGAAGTTCGGCGGGGACGCGCTGAGCGAGATGAAGCGGAACTTCGCGGGGTATATGGCCCAGGTGCGCGCCCGCACCCCCAAAGGTGCGGCATCGTGAAGAAGCACATCGTGCTGGTGGGCCTCGCGGGATCGGGTAAGACCACTATCGGTCGCCTCGTGGCGGAGCAGCTGCGCGCCGGGTTCGTCGACATCGATCTCATCCTGGCGCGGCGCGAGGGCAAGGCCATCACGCTGATCTTCGCCGAGAAGGGCGAGGCTGCGTTCCGCGAGATGGAGCGCAAGGAAATGGACGCCGCGCTCGCCACGGAGCCGGCCGTGATCGCGCCGGGCGGCGGCTGGGCGGCGCAGCCCGGTGCGATCGAAACCGCGCACCCCCGCGCGCTCGTCGTGTACCTGCGCGCGCGCCCCGAGACGGCCGCGCAACGCGCCGCCTCCGAGGAGGGAACCCGTCCGTTGTTAGTAGGAGAGGATCCCGTGGCTCGCATGCGCCAGATGCTCAAGGACCGCGAGCCGTTCTATCTCAAGGCGCACACGCAGCTCGACACCGAGCGTAAGACGGCGGAAGACGTCGCGCGCGAGGTCGTCAGGCTTGCGCAAACTACGGCGGGATGGTAAAGATGCGCTCTCGTGCCGTTTGACGAAGGGTTGACGCGTGGCTGCTAAGAAGAGTGACGTGAAAAAAGACGTGAAGCAAGCGAAACCGAAGAGTCGCCGCCGCAAGGCCGCCGCGGTCGACCCCGTGGCGGAGCCGCAGGCCGCGGAGCCGCAGGGCGGGGAGCCGGAGGGCGGCGCGAAGGCGCGCGGTAAGCGCGCGCTCGTGATCGTGGAATCGCCCACCAAAGCCAAGACAATCGGCAAGTACTTGGGCGCGGGTTACACCGTCAAGGCGACCGTGGGGCACGTGCGCGACCTGCCGCAGCGCAAGCTCGGCGTGGACGTCGACAACGACTTCACCCCCGAATACGTCCCCATCAAGGAAAAGGCGAAGACCCTCGCCGAGATCAAGAAGGCCGCCAAGGCGTCGAGCCGGGTGCTGATCGCCACCGACCCCGATCGGGAAGGCGAGGCGATCGCTTGGCACGTGGCCGAGAGCCTGGGCAACGGCGGCAAGGTGCAGCGCGTGCTGTTCCACGAAATCACCAAGGATGCGATCAAACAGGCGCTCGCCAACCCGCTCGACATCGACCAGAATAAGGTGGATGCGCAGCAGGCGCGCCGGGTGCTGGACCGACTGGTCGGGTACAAGACGTCGCCGCTCCTCTGGAAGAGCATCAAGACGGGTCTCTCGGCGGGCCGGGTGCAGACGGTGGCCTTGCGGCTGATCTGCGAGCGAGAGGAGGAGATCCGCAAGTTCGTGCCGCAGGAGTACTGGACCATCGAGGCCGACCTCGAAAAGGACGGCCAGGGGTTCCAGGCACGGCTGCACAAGCTGGACGGGCACAAGCCCGAGATCAAAGACGAGGCGACGGCGCAGGCGATCGTCGTGGACGCGCTCAAGCTCCCCTTCAAGGTCACGACGGTCGAGAAGGGCGAGCGGCGCCGCCCGGCGCCCCCGCCGTTCCGCACCAGCACGCTGCAGCAGGAAGCGGCGAAGCAGCTGGGCTACTCGGCCGCGGTCACGATGCGTCTGGCGCAGCAGCTGTACGAGGGGATCGAGATCGGGGCGGAGGGCCCCGTGGGCCTGATCACCTACATGCGCACCGACTCGATTCGCGTCGCCGACTCGGCCGTGGAGCAGGCGCGGGACTTCATCGCGCGCGAGTTCGACAAGCGCTACCTGCCCGCCACGCCTAACGTCCACAAGAGCGGCAAGGGCCAGTCCCGGGTGCAGGACGCTCACGAGGCGATCCGCCCGACCGACGTGCTGCGCCGCCCCGACGACCTGAAGCAGCACCTCGACGCCAGGCAGTTCAAGCTGTATCAGCTGATCTGGCGGCGGTTCGTGGCGTCGCAGATGAACCCCGCCGTGTTCGAGACGACCAAGGTCGATTTCGACCTCGGCCGCTTCGTGTTCCGGGCGACCGGGTCCCGCGTGCTGTTCGACGGCTACCACAAGCTCTACCACGAGGCGCACGAGCCCGAGGAGGGCAAGACCCTGGAGGATCTGCCACCGATCCCGCCGCTGGTCGAGGGCGACGTGGTCACGGTGAAGCAGATCACCCCGAACCAGCACTTCACCGAGCCGCCACCGCGATTCAGCGAGGCGAGCCTCGTGAAGGAGCTGGAGCGCCTGGGGATCGGGCGGCCGTCCACCTATGCGGCGATCATCTCGACCTTGAAGAACCGCTGGTACGCCACCGCCAAAGACCGGCGCTTCCAGCCCACGCCACAGGGCGAGATCGTGTGGCGCGTGCTGAAGCAGTGCTTCCCGGACGTGTTCGAGGTGGGATTCACGGCACAGATGGAGACGGAGCTGGACAAGGTGGAGGAGGGCGACCTCCGCTGGCAGCGGGTGCTCGAAGACTTCTGGGGACCGTTCTCGCGGGCGCTCGCGGCGGTCGATATCGACCGGCTGATTCACGACGTGCACGACCTGTCGGAGCTGCCTAAGGAAAAATGCCCGAACTGCGGCGGCCCGCTCATCGTGAAGAGCGGCCGCTTCGGGCCGTACATCGCGTGCGCCAAGTACCCCGAGTGCCGCTTCAGCCGGCCGCTCGCCAAGAACAAGGTGCCCGACCGGCCGTCGGACGAGAAGTGCCAGGAGTGCGGGGCGCCGATGGTCATCAAGACGGGGCGCTACGGCGAGTTCCTCGCGTGCACCCGTTACCCCAAGTGCAAGCACACCCGCCCTGTGCCGCTCGGCGTGAAGTGCCCGAAGTGCGGCACCGGCGACCTGGCCGAGCGGCGCACCCGCAAGGGACGCAACTTCTTCGGGTGCCTGCGCTACCCGGACTGCGACTACTCGACGTGGAACCGCCCGGTCCCGGTCGCCTGCCCGAGTTGCGGCTTCCTCGGGATGGAGGAAAAGCAGACCAAGGCCACGGGAGCGACGCGCAAGTGCCTCAAGTGCGGACACGAGATCACGCTGGAGGAGGTCACCCCGGCGGAGCCGGTCGCGACCTGAGGGCGGGCGACAGCGCCACCGTCGTGGGCGGCGGGCTCGCGGGAAGCGAGGCCGCCTGGGGTCTGGCGGCGCGCGGGGTGAGGGTCGCGCTCTACGAGATGCGTCCCGTCCGCATGACGGCGGCGCACCAGACGGACCGGCTCGCCGAGCTGGTCTGCAGCAACTCCTTCAAATCTGTGGAGCTCGGCAACGCGCACGGCCTGCTCAAGGCCGAGCTGCGGCGTCTCGGCAGCGTCGTGCTCGAGGCCGCGGACGCGGCGCGCGTCCCGGGCGGCGCGGCGCTGGCCGTCGACCGCGTGGCGTTCGCACAAGGCGTGCACGACCGCGTCACCCGACACCCCAACATCACGGTGGTGCGCCAGGAGGCGACCGAGCTCCCGTCCCCCGGGATCGTGGCGACGGGGCCGCTCACCTCGGACGCGCTCGCGGCCGCGATTGGCCGGCGGTTGGACGCGGCGTCGCTCGCGTTCTTCGACGCGATCGCGCCGATCGTCGCTGCAGACTCGCTCGATCACGCGCCGCTGTTTCGCGCTTCGCGCTACGGCAAGGGGGGCGGCGACGACTACCTGAACGCGCCCTTCACCGAGGAGCAATACGACGCGTTCGTCATGGCGCTCCGCACTGGTGATCAGTATCAGCCGCATCACGCGTTCGACCGGACTCCTTACTTCGAAGGTTGCCTCCCGGTCGAGGAGATGGCCGCGCGCGGCCGCGACGTGCTGCGCTTCGGGCCGATGAAGCCGGTGGGACTGGTGGATCCCCGGGGTGTATCGAAGGATCCGTTCGCCGTCGTGCAGCTGCGGCAGGAAGATCGCGCCGGCCAGATGTGGAACCTCGTGGGATTCCAGACACGCCTCAAGATCCCCGACCAGCAGCGCGTGTTCCGGATGATCCCTGGGCTCGGCGCGGCGGAGTTCCTGCGCTTCGGGAGCATCCACCGCAATGCGTACGTCAATTCGCCGCGCGCGCTCACGGCCTACCTCTCCGCCAAAGACGACCCCCTGCTCCTGTTCGCCGGGCAGCTCACGGGAGTGGAGGGGTACACCGAGTCCGCGGCGACCGGGATACTCGCCGGGATCAACCTCGCGCGGCTGCTCGTGGGGGAAGACCCGCTGCTCCCGCCACCCACCACGATGCTCGGCGCGCTGTATCGCTACGTGCACTCGGCCGACCCGGAGCACTTTCAGCCGATGAACGCCAACTTCGGCCTGCTCGAGCCGCTGGAGCGGCCGGTGAAGGACAAACAGCGGAAGAAAGCGCTGCTCGCCGAGCGGGCGCTGGCGGACATCGACGTGTTCGCCACGCGCCTTGCCGTCCCGGTGCGAGCGTGAGCGCCGTCCCCGAGATCGCGTCGTTCCTCGCGTTCCTGTCCAAAGAGCGCAACGACTCGCCCCACACCGTGAAGGCGTACGGTCGTGATCTCGCCGACTTCGTCGCGTTTTGCGGCCGCTACTACGGCGGCCGCTGGAGCTGGGCAGGCGTGGATCGGCAGGCGATCCGGGCGTGGCTCGGCGCGCAGCAGCAGCGCGGCCTTGCCAAGCGCTCCGCGGCCCGCGCCCTGTCGGCGCTGCGCACGTTCTATCGGTTCCTCAACGCGACGCACGGGGTGGAGGTGAACCCCGCGAAGGCGGCGCGCACCCCCAAGCTCGAGCGCAAGCTCCCGGTCTATCTCGACCGGGTCGAGATCGATCTCTTGTTCCACGAGGCGGAGCGACGGGCGGCGGCGGGCGGCTTCCGGGAGGCGCGGGATCTGGCGATGCTCGAGCTGTTCTACTCGACGGGGATCCGGCTGGGCGAGCTCGCCGGCTCGAACGAGCAGGACGTGGATCTCGTCTCCGATCAGCTCAAGGTCCGGGGCAAGGGGAGGAAGGAGCGGATCGTCCCCGTCGGGCGACATGCCGGTCGCGCCCTGCGGCGCTACTACCGATTGCGGGACGCGGTGCTCGCGGCAACCGGCCAGGAGCGACGCGCGGTGTTCGTGAGCGGGCGGGGGAAGCGGCTCACGCCGCGCAGCGTGCAGCTCGCGATCAAGCGGCTGCTCGGAGGGCTCGTGGGACGGGGCCCGGGGGGGTCTGGGGCGGCTGGAAACCTGCATGTACACTCGCTGCGCCACTCGTTCGCTACGCATCTGCTCGACGCCGGCGCCGACTTGCGGGCCGTCCAGGAGCTGTTGGGTCACGCCTCGCTCAGCACCACGCAGGTGTATACTCATACGTCGGTGCAGCGTCTCAAGCAGGTGTACCACCAGGCCCACCCGCGGGCGTGAGGACACGATCACAGCGATGAGCGGCATCCGCAGCACGACGATTCTGTGCGTCCGGCGCGACGGGCACGTCGCCCTGGGCGGCGACGGCCAGGTCACGCTCGGCGACACGGTCATGAAGGCGAACGCCAACAAGGTGCGGGCGTTGAAGGGGGGGAAGATCCTCGCCGGCTTCGCGGGTGCATCCGCGGACGCGTTCACGCTGTTCGAGAAGTTCGAGGAGAAGCTCGAGCGCTACCCGGGCAACCTGCCGCGGGCCGCCGTCGAGCTCGCCAAGGACTGGCGCTCCGACCGCGTGCTGCGGCGCCTCGAAGCGCTGCTGGTGGTGGCGGACAAGGAGCACGGGTACGTGATTTCGGGGTCGGGCGAGCTGATCGAGCCGGACGACGGGATCCTGGCGATCGGCTCGGGCGGCAACTACGCGCTCGCCGCGGCCCGGGCCCTTGCCAAGTCGTCGGGCCTCGCCGCGAAGGACATCGTGCAGCGGTCGCTCGAGATCGCCGCCGAGATCTGCGTGTACACCAACACGCACATCACCATTCTGGAGCTCTAATGGCCGAGCCCACGCGCACGCCGGGAGACGAGGCGCCACCGCCTGCCCAGGCGCCGGCGGAGGAACAGCTCCCCTGGCTGGAAGAGCTGCCGCCCCGGAAGATCGTGGCGGAGCTGGACCGCTATATCGTGGGACAGGAGGTCGCGAAGCGGGCGGTCGCCATCGCGGTGCGCAACCGCTGGCGGCGCGCCCAGACCCCGGAGGACATCCGGGACGAGATCATGCCGAACAACATCATCATGATCGGGCCCACCGGCGTGGGGAAGACCGAGATCGCGCGCCGCCTGGCGCGGCTCGCGGGCGCTCCCTTCCTCAAGGTCGAAGCCTCGAAGTTCACCGAAGTGGGTTACGTCGGGCGGGACGTCGAGTCGATGGTGCGCGAGCTGGTGGACGTGGCCATCAACATGGTCCGCACCGAGCGCGAGGATGAGGTCTACCCCGAGGCGGAGGCGCGGGCCGAGGAGCGGCTGCTAGACCTGCTGCTACCGCCCACCCCGCCCGCTCCCCTGCCGCCTCCCGCCTCCCGGCCGGGAGACGGCGGCCGGGAGGCCGGGGAGAGTCGTCCTCTGTTCGTGGTCTCTTCCAAGGGGGATGTCACCTCCAAGCCCGCCGAGGCCGACACCGAGGCGCAAGAGCGGCGGCGCCGCAGCCGCGAGAAGCTGCGCCAGCAGCTCAAAGAGGGGAAGCTGGAGGAGCGTGAGGTCGAGATCGAGGTCCAGCAGCAGGGCTTCCCCATGCTCGAGATGATGCAGCCGCCGCAGGGGATGGAGGGCCCGGACGTCAACTTCACGGAGTGGCTGCAGGAGATGATGCCGAAGAAGAAAAAGCGCCGTACCGTGCACCTGCACGAGGCACGCCGCATCCTCGTCGACGAGGAGCTCAAGAAGCTCGTCGACATGGACGACGTGGTGAACGAGGCGCTCGACCGCGTCGAGAACCACGGCGTGATCTTCATCGATGAGCTCGACAAGATCGCGGGCGAGCGCGGCACCGTCGGGCCCGACGTCTCGCGCGAGGGGGTGCAGCGCGACTTGCTCCCGATCGTCGAGGGGTCCACGGTGCAGACCCGCTACGGCTACGTCCGTACCGACCACATCCTGTTCATCGCCGCGGGCGCGTTTCACGTCTCCAAGCCCTCCGATCTGATCCCGGAGCTGCAGGGCCGCTTCCCGATCCGCGTCGAGTTGCAGCCGCTCACCGAGGAGGACTTCGTCCGTATCATGACGGAGCCCGAGAACGCGCTCACCAAGCAGTACGCGGCGCTGTGCGCGGCCGAGGGCGCGACGCTCGAGTTCACCCTCGACGGCATCAAAGAGATCGCGCGCATCGCCGCCAAGGCGAACGAGCGCATGGAGAACATCGGCGCGCGCCGCCTCCACACGGTGATGACCACCCTGCTCGACGAAGTGCTGTTCAGCCTCCCCGATTTTCCCGAGAAGCACATCGTGTTCGACGGCCAGAAAGTGCGCGACCGGCTCGCCCGCATCGTCGATGACGAAGACTTGCGCCGCTACATCCTCTAGGTAGAATGAGGAAAATCCATGGCCAAGCGCGACTTTCTCGCCGTCACCGACCTGAGCCGCGACGACGTGGTGCGTCTGTTCGACCTCGCCCACCGCATGAAGACCGGGGCCTACCGGGAGACGCCGCTCGCCGGGAAGACCCTGGCCATGATCTTCGCCAAGTCGAGCACCCGGACCCGGGTCTCCTTTGAAGTAGGGATGTACCAGCTGGGCGGGCAGGCGCTGTTCCTCTCGTCCCGGGACATCCAGATCGGCCGGGGTGAGCCGATCCCCGACACGGCGCGGGTCCTGTCGCGTTACGTGAACGGCATCATGATCCGCACCTTCGACCACGGCGAAGTGGAGCAGCTCGCCCGGCACGCCACTGTCCCGGTCATCAACGGCCTTACCGACCTGTCGCACCCCTGCCAGGTGCTCGCCGATCTCCTCACCGTGCAGGAAGCCCTAGGGGGCTGGGAGGGGAAGCGGGTCGCCTGGGTGGGCGACGGCAACAACATGGCGAACAGCTGGATCGAGGCGGCCCAGGTGCTCGGCTTCGAGCTGTGGCTCGCGTGCCCCGAGGGGTACGAGCCGAATCGCGGCATCTTCGATCGGGCGAAGCAGGCGGGCGCCTGCATCGAGGTGACCGAGGTGCCGGAGGAGGCGGTCGAGGGCGCGCACGTGGTGAACACCGACGTGTGGGCCTCGATGGGGCAGGAGGGCGAGGCCGAGTCGCGGCGCAACGCGTTCCGGGGCTACACGGTCGATGTCGACCTGATGCGCCTGGCGCACCCCACGGCGATTTTCCTGCACTGCCTCCCCGCGCATCGCGGTGAGGAGGTCGCGACCGAGGTGATCGAGGGCCCCCAGTCGCGCGTGTGGGACGAGGCCGAAAACCGCCTGCACGTGCAGAAGGCGCTGCTGGCGACGTTGCTGGGCTAGGGTAGACCAACCCCGGGGCCATGCCCCGGGGATCATCGGAGACCAAAGTGACCGACCCGGCCCCCAAGCGGACGCCACTCTACGATATCCACGTGAGCCTCGGCGCCAAGATGGTGCCGTTCGGCGGCTACGAGATGCCCGTGGCGTACCCGCGCGGGATCGCGGCGGAGCATCGCGCCGTGCGCGAGACGGCCGGCGTGTTCGACGTCTCCCACATGGGCGAGTTCGAGGTCACCGGGCCGGACCGCAACGCCTTCGTACAACGCGTCACGTGTAACGACGTCGGCGCGCTCGCGACCGGGCAGGCGCAGTATTCAGCGATTCTCACTCCCCAGGGCACCTTCGTCGACGATTGCCTGGTCTATCGCTTCGAAGACCGCGTGATGATGGTCGTGAACGCGGCGAACATCGCGCGGGACTGGAAGCACGTCGTCGATCAGAAGCGCGGCGCGAACGTGCGGCTGCGGGACGTTTCAGATGAGACGGGGCTGCTCGCCATCCAGGGCCCCCAGGCGGAGCAGCTGCTCGCCTCGCTCACGCCGGTGGGCGTCGGCATGATTCCGTACTATCACTTCACCGAGGGCAAGGTGGCCGGGGCGCAGTGCTTCATCTCGCGCACCGGCTACACCGGCGAGGACGGGTTCGAGCTGTACTGCCGCGCCCGGGATCTCGAGCAACTGTGGCACGCGCTCGCCGGCGCGGGCCGCGCGGAGCCGTGCGGGCTCGGCGCGCGGGACACGCTGCGGCTCGAGGCGGGGTACCCGCTGTACGGCAACGACATCGACGACACCGTTACGCCCTTCGAGGCGGGCCTTGCCTGGATCGTGAAGCTCGACAAGGGCGCCGACTTCACAGGGCTCGCGGCGCTCAAGCGACAGAAGCTGGAAGGGGTGAAGCGCCGGCTGGTCGGCTTCAAGCTGACGGAGCCGCGCGTGGTCGCCCGTCACGGCTACGGCGTGTACCTGGACGGGACTTGTGTGGACGCCGTCCGCAGCGGTACCGTCACGCCCACCGCCAACTGGGCCATCGGGATGACGTACCTTCCGGTCGAGCACGCCAAGCCTGGCGAGCGGTTCGAGATCGACGTGCGAGGGAAGCGGGCCCCGGCGGAGGTGGTGCCGCTGCCGTTCGTGCCGCGAAAGACTAGACGGATAGGCGGATAGACGGGTAGACGGGTCGGTGGGAAGAACTGGACGATAGAGGCGATGCGCATCGCGATTCTGACCATCAGCGATCTGGGGGCCGCGGGACAGCGGGCCGACACCTCCGGCGACGCGATTCTCGCGTGGGCCGGGGCCCGGGGCTACGAGGTGGCCGTGCGCAGCGTCGTCCCGGACCAGCCCGACCGCATCGCCGGCAAGCTGGCGCGCTGGGCCGACTCGGGGGAGGTCGACGTGATCCTCACGACCGGCGGCACGGGGCTCACCGACCGGGACGTGACGCCTGAGGCGACGCGCGCGGTGCTCGAGCGCGCGGCTCCGGGGATCGCCGAAGCGCTGCGGGCGAGCGCCGCACCCGGGTTTCCGCGCGCCTGGCTCTCACGCGGGATCGCGGGCACGCGCGGCAGGACGCTGATCGTGAACCTCCCCGGCTCGACCGGCGGCGTCCACGACGGGTTGAAGGTCTTGGAAGGATTCTTAGATCACGCTGTGGAATTGGTGAGCGGCGAACGGGTCACCCACTGATGGCCGATCGCGTCTTGATCACCACCGACGACCTGGAGCACGCGGTCCGGATCAATGCCCATCTTGAGACCGCCGGCTTCCAGACGACGCTTGCCTCGTCGTTCGACGACGTGCGCCGGGCGGTGGGCACCGGCGCAGCGACCCCCGACTGCATCGTGTTGACCGGCGCGCTGCACGAGTCGTCCGCGGCCCAACTGCTGCGGATCGCGCACGACCGCTCGATCTCCACGCTCGGCCTGGTCGAGCAGACGGAGGCCGACCCCAAAGCCCTGGCTCGCGAGCTGGGGCTCACCGCCTTTCTCGAGAAACCCGCCGACCCGGCGGAGGTGACCGCCACGGTGCGGCGGCTGATCGAGCGCCGCCGCCTCCAGGCGCGCACCGGCATCCTGGGCGAGTCCCCGGCCATCCAGGAAGTGCTGGTGAAGATCGAGCAGATGGCGCCCGTGAGCGCCACGGTGCTGATCGAGGGGGAGTCGGGGACGGGTAAGGAGCTTGTGGCACGCGCGATCCACGACCTGTCGCCCCGGCGCGCCAGGCCCTTCATCGCGGTCAACTGCGCCGCCATTCCCGACACACTGCTCGAAAGCGAGCTGTTCGGACACGAGAAGGGCGCCTTTACGGGTGCCGCCGAGCGCCGGCTGGGCCGCTTCGAGCTCGCCGAGGGCGGGACGATCTTCCTGGATGAGGTGGGCGAGATGGCTCCGGCCACGCAGGTCAAGCTGTTGCGCGTGCTCGAGGACCGGAGCTTCTTCCGGGTGGGCGGCACACAGGCGATCAAAGTGGACGTGCGGGTCCTCGCCGCCACCAACAAGTCCCTCAAGGAAGAAGTGGCGCTCGGCCGGTTCCGCGACGACCTGTTCTATCGCTTGAACGTGCTGCACATCACGCTCGCACCCCTGCGGGAGCGTAAGACCGACATCCCGCTCCTGGTGCGGCGCTTCATCGCCGAGTTCGCCGCCCTGCACGAGCGCAACTTCCGCGGGATCACGCCCGAGGCGCTCCAGATCCTGGTGGACGCCGACTGGCCCGGCAACGTGCGCCAGCTCCGCAACCTGGTCGAGTCGATGGTGGTGCTCGCGCCCGAGGGCGAGATCCGGGCCAGCGACATCCCGCGCGACATCCGGGAGCGGGGCGGCTCGCGCGGCCTCCCGGTCCGGGTGGTTGGGGCCATGCGGGACGTCCCGGGCCAGGAGCTGGAGTTCATCTTTCGGTCACTTGTCGAGCTCAAGCTACAGGTGGAAGAGCTGCGGCGGCGCCTGGACGACCGCGTGCCCCAGCGGGTCGAGGTCATCGAAGTCGGCCCGGGCTCTAGCGTCGCGCCTGTTGCGGCGCCGCTCGAAGCGGAGCCGGCGCCCGAGGGTGACGTGGTGTACCGCCCTGGCATGACAATGGCAGACGTGGAACGTGCCGCCATCGAGGCGGCGCTTCGCCAGACCAAGGGCAACCGCCGCAAGGCGGCCGAAGTGTTGGGAATTGGCGAGCGTACCCTGTATCGCAAGCTGAAGGAATATCAGCTGGTCTAACTCGCTGTTTGACAAGCTGTTGCAATAGCTCGGCCATTGACAGACTGTGATGTGAATCACATGTTACGTCGCCCTAGAATGGCTTTCTTTGAGGTGCCGCAGCGCCCCGGCCCGGATTCCTGTGGACTTTAGGATCGACCCGGATCAGTGCGTGGCCTGCATGGCGTGCGTGCGGGTGTGTCCCGCCGACGCCGTGGCGGTCCAGGGTCCAGAAGTCCGAATCGTGGATGAGGCGTGTACGCGCTGCGGGTTGTGCCTGCCTGCGTGTCCTCACGACGCCATCGTCGCCACCGGCGACGTAGCGCGAGCCTTGGAGCTCGCGATCGGCGGCCGCGCCGCGCTCATCCTCAGCGTGGAGTCGGCCGCCTACTTCTATCCGGCGACTCCGGAGCAGGTCGTGAACGCCTGCTACGCGGCGGGCTTCCGCACCGTGCACCGCGGCGTGCTGGGAGACGAGCTGGTGGCGCGGGAGTACCTGGACCTATGGAACGACGACGGCTGGGGGACGATGATCCGCAGCACCTGCCCCGTGATCGTGCAGACGGTGCGGGCGCAGTACCCGGAGCTGATCCCCTATCTGGCGCCGGTGGCGACGCCCATCGCGGCCGAAGCGCGCTACCTGAAGCGGATGTACGGCGCGGGGACGCAGGTGGCATATGCGGGAGTGTGCATCACGGAGGGAGGGCCGGACGTGGATGCGGCCATCACGCTCGACGACCTGACGGCGCTGCTGGAGCAGCGCAAGGTACGGATCGATCAGCAGGAGCCGTACTTCAGCCGTCTCCCGGAGGAGCGGCGCCGGCATTTGAGCACCGCGGGGGGTCTGCCGCTCGAGCTGCTGCGGGAGGAGAGCCACGCGAGCAAGCGGTTCCGCAAGGTGCGGGGGCTGGGCGCGCTCGAGGGGATCGCGCGGGCGGTGGCCGTGGACCGTATCGAGCTGGGCTTCGTGGATATCCTGCCGTGCGAGGGGTGTCTCGACCACCCGCTGCTCGGTCCTCGGGACGAGCTGTTCCGGCGGCGGGAGATCGTGGGGGCGACCGAGCCCACGCGCTCGCTCCAGCCGGTGGTGGACGATGCGGTCGCGCAGGGCGTGCGGGTGGGGGAATCGTTCCTGGTGCCGGTCCCCGAGGGTCGGGCCGGTGCCGAGCAGGTGGAGGCAATCCTGGGGCAGATCGGACTCGCGCCCAACGGCCGCCCGTGGGACTGCGGCGCCTGTGGCTACGGCACGTGCGAGGCGTTCGCGGAGGCGGCGGCGTTGGGGCGTACGACCCTCAAGTCGTGCCCGCCCTACCTCGACAAGCAGGCGACGCAAGCGCAGCTTCAGGCGGCCGAGGACGCCCTGACGGGGCTCGCCACGTTCCGGGTGCTGCGGGACCGGCTGTCGAGCGAGGTGGCGCGCAGCGACCGGACCGGCGAGCCGTTCGCCGTGCTGTTCGTGGACCTGGACAACTTTAAGCAGGTGAACGACCAGTTCGGCCACGAGGCGGGTAACGAGATACTGCGGCGGGCAGCGCTCGAGTGTGGGTCGCATATGCGCCACACCGACCTGGCGGCGCGCTACGGCGGGGACGAGTTCGTGATGGTGCTGGTGCACACGGGGGCGGAGGGGGCGGTGGGGGTGGCGGAAAAAGTACGGTCGGGCGTGGAAGGGATGGGCCGGCGGGTGGGCTATCCCGCCGGGCTGGTGACGGTGAGCATCGGGGTGGCCGAGTTCGCCCCGGGGCGCGGCCCCGCGGCGGAGGACGTGCTGGTGGCGGCCGACCGGGCGCTGTATCGGGCCAAGGCCGCGGGACGTAACCAGGTCGCGATGGGAGAGCGGTGACGCGTGGATCCTAAGACGGTAGAAACACCTGACGGTTCGCCCGAGCGGGAGCCGCTGCCACTGATGGGCGCGGCGCAGATGCCCGATCCGTGGGGGGTGAAGCGCGCCGAGAACCTGATCGCCAGCCTCACCGGGGTGTTGTCCGCGCGGGTCGTGGTCACGCCGCTCGGCGAGGTGAGCGAGGTCCATGTCCTCACCATGGCCGATACCCAGCCGAAGCAGGTGGTGCGAAACATCGAGTCGGCGCTGATGGCGCAGCTCGGCTTGAAGATCGACCACCGCAAGATCAGCGTCGCCCAGACCGCCGACGTGCGGCCGATCGAGCAGCTCCAGGAGGAGGCCGTCCGGAGCCGCGCCAAGCGGCGCGTCGTCGTGTTTCAGGGGCTCGAGGTGCGGCCCTCCGAGCGACCGCAGCGTGTGCTGGTGCGGGTGAAGCTGTCGTACGAGGGGAAGGACGCGACGGCGGAGGAGCAGGGGACCGACACGATGCGCAACCGCGTGGAGGCGGCAGCGCGGGCGGCGTCGCTCTGTCTGGACGAGCTGCTCGCCGACAACTCGGTCGCGCTCGAGGGTGCCCAGATCATCGACGCGTTCGACCGCAAGTTCGTGCTCGTCGCGGTGCACGGGTTGGGGGGCCGCGAGGCGCAGTTGTTGACGGGAACGGCCGAGATTCGGGAGAGCGCCGAGCGCAGCGCGGTGCTGGCGGTGCTGGATGCAACTAATCGCTGGGCCGACGCCCGACGATAGCAATGGTTTTCCGATGTTGAGCGAACACCACACTCGAAGTCGACAAGCCAACTTTGACGCCCAAGGAAGGGGTCCGCAGTCGTTTCGACGTAGTTCTTAAGATATTGTAGTACAGCAGCTTACGTAGCGCCTACCGAAGCTGTTGCGTCCATCCAACAAAACCCCTTGCGCTTTAGTCATTTTGGTGGTTTTTTGGGTTCTGTGAGTTCACCGGGAACTAAGCGGTATTGGGGTACGCAGCGGGTCGCGCGGGTGTGTCAGGTCACCCCCGCAACCGTGGCGAACTGGATCGACCAGGGCTTGCTCAAGGGGCACAAGACCCCGACGGGCCGGCGCCGGGTCGAGGCGGACGACTTGACGGCGTTTCTGAAGGCGCACGAGATGTCGGTGCCCCCGGAGCTCGAGAACGGCAACGGTACGCAGTTCGTGGTGGTGGTGGACGACGATCCGGGGTACCTGCGGGCCATGCTGCTGACGATCGAGAACTCGGATCTGGACGTGGAAGTGGTCGAGGCGACGAACGGGGTGGACGCGCTGCTCGAGATCGGCAGGGTGCGGCCGTCGCTCATCGTACTCGACTACACGCTGCCCGACTTGAATGCGACGCAGGTGTTGCAGCGGCTGCTCGAGCCGGGACGCAAGGTCGACGCCGAGAT